>JBBQWN010000006.1:0-112508 GCA_038210595.1 Sphingomonadales bacterium
TCGGACTGGGTTGCGCATCGTGCCGCCGCGCGGCATGTCGCCAGCGCAGCCTGCCGCCGCGCGGGTCCAGGCTGGTCGTCGACGAACGTACGCGCGGCATCACACCGTTCCGATTCGCTTCATCCGGAGACTGAGCATGGCTGTCCAGGGCGTTAAAATCACAGGCGAGATGCGCCCCGGTTTCGAGACCATCCTGACCGATGCGGCGCTGCTGTTCGTCGCCAACCTGCACCGCCAGTACGAGCCGACCCGCCAGGCGCTGCTACGCGCCCGCCACGAGCGCACGCGCTGGTGGCAGGCCGGCAACGCCATCGACTTCGCGCCTGAGACGTCGAGCGTCCGCGATGGCGACTGGAAGGTCGCGGGCAGCCCGCCCGACCTGCAGGACCGCCGTGTCGAGATCACCGGGCCCGTCGACCGCAAGATGGTCATCAACGCGCTCAACTCCGGCGCGAAATGCTACATGGCCTGCTTCGAGGACGCGAGCACCCCGGCCTGGGAGATCATGGTCGATGGCCAGGTCAACCTGCGCGACGCGGTCGCCGGCACGATCAGCCTCGAAGACAAGGGCAAGAGCTACAAGCTGGGCGACACCACCGCGACCCTGCTCGCCCGCCCGCGCGGCTGGCACCTGCCCGAGGCGCACATGGTCGTCGACGGCGAGCCGGTGGCGGGCGCGCTGTTCGATTTCGGCCTGTTCTTCTTCCACAACGCCCGCGCGCTGGTCGCCAAGGGCTCGGGCCCGTATTTCTATCTGCCCAAGCTCGAGCATTATCTGGAGGCGCGCCTCTGGAACAACGTCTTCGTCTATGCCCAGTCGGTGCTCGGCCTGCCCATTGGCACGATCAAGGCGACGGTGCTGATCGAGACTTTGCCCGGCGCGTTCATGGCGGACGAGATCCTGTACGAGCTGCGCGACCATATCGCCGCGCTCAACTGCGGCCGCTGGGACTATATCTTCAGCTACATCAAGACCTTCGGCGCGGATCCTGACCATGTGCTGCCGGACCGCGCGGCGGTCAACATGACCGTCCCCTTCATGCGCGACTATGCGCTCCACGTCATCCGCACCTGCCACAGGCGCGGCGCGCACGCGATGGGCGGCATGAGCGCCTTCATCCCGGTCAAGGGTGACGAGGCGGCGAACGACAAGGCCTTTGCCGCGGTGCGCGCCGACAAGGAGCGCGAGGCCAGCATCGGCCACGACGGCACTTGGGTGGCCCACCCCGGCCTGGTGCCGGTCGCGCTGGAGGTCTTCGACCGCGCCATGCCCGGCCCGAACCAGCTGGCGAAAATCCCGGAAGGGTCGGTGACCGCCGAGCAACTCACCGCCGCACCCGCGGGCCCGAAGTCGCTCGCCGGCCTGACCAACAACGTCAACGTCGGCATCGGTTACATCGCCAGCTGGCTGCGCGGCGTCGGCGCTGCCCCCTTGCACAACATGATGGAGGACGCCGCCACCGCCGAGATCAGCCGCACGCAGCTGTGGCAGTGGCGGATGACGAACGCCGTCCTCGACAGCGGCGAGGCGGTCGACGCCGCCCTCATCGAGCGCGTTACCGCGGAGCAGCTCGACGTCTGGAAAGCCGCGGTCGGCGACAATTTCTTCGCGGCCGGGAAATTCGCGGAAGCCGCCGACATCTTCCGCACGCTGGTGCTGGCGGACCAGCTCGAGCCTTTCCTGACGCTGCCCGCCTACGCGCATTATTTTGCGAGGGCGGCCTAGCGACACAGCTTGTGTTACCCGGATACCACACCATATTCGCCCGATGAACATCGAGAAATTCTCCGACCGCGCCAAGGGCTTTCTCCAGTCGGCGCAGACCGTGGCGATCCGCATGGATCACCAGCGCATCACGCCCGCGCACCTGCTGAAGGCGCTGTTGGAGGACGAGCAGGGCATGGCATCGGGCCTGATCCGCGCCGCCGGTGGCACGCCCGAGACGGCGGCGCAGGCGGTCGACCTGGCGCTGGCCAAGCAGGCCAAGGTCACCGGTAGCGGCGCGCAGAATCTGCAGTGGGACACCGACACCGCTCGTATCCTCGACCAGGCCGAGCAGGTGGCGACCAAGGCCGGCGACAGCTTCGTCACCGTCGAGCGGCTGTTGATGGCGCTGGCGCTGGCGACCACCACCGACGCCGGCAAGGCGCTGGCCGCGTCCGGCATGACCCCGCAGGGTTTGAATGCCGCCATCGACAAGGTCCGCAAGGGCCGCTCCGCCGACACCGCCGGTGCCGAGAACCAGTTCGACGCGCTCAACAAATACGCCCGCGACCTGACCCAGGCGGCGCGCGACGGCAAGCTCGATCCTGTGATCGGTCGTGACGAGGAGATTCGCCGCACCGTCCAGGTGCTGGCCCGCCGCACCAAGAACAACCCCGTGCTGATCGGCGAGCCCGGCGTCGGCAAGACTGCGATCGTCGAGGGGCTGGCGCTGCGCATCGCCAATGGCGACGTGCCCGACGGCCTGAAAGACCGCCGCCTGATGTCGCTCGACATGGGCGCGCTGATCGCCGGCGCGAAGTACCGCGGCGAGTTCGAGGAGCGGCTGAAGGGCGTGCTCGACGAGGTGCGGGCCGAGGGCAGCGACGTCGTGCTGTTCATCGACGAGATGCACACGCTGGTCGGTGCCGGCGCCAGCGAAGGCTCCATGGACGCGTCCAACCTGTTGAAGCCGGCGCTGGCGCGGGGTGAACTCCACTGCATCGGCGCGACGACGCTCAACGAGTATCGCAAGTACGTCGAGAAGGACGCCGCGCTGGAGCGCCGCTTTCAGCCGGTGTTCGTCGGCGAGCCGACTGTCGAGGACACCATCTCGATCCTGCGCGGGCTGAAGGAAAAGTACGAGCTCCACCACGGCGTCCGCATCACTGACGGTGCGATCGTGGCGGCGGCGACGCTGAGCAACCGCTACATCGCCGACCGCTTCCTGCCCGACAAGGCGATCGACCTGATGGACGAGGCCGCCAGCCGCCTGCGCATGGAGGTCGAGAGCAAGCCCGAGGAGATCGAGAACCTCGACCGCCGCATCATGCAGCTGCGCATCGAACGCGAGGCGCTGAAGCGCGAGACCGACGCCGCGTCGAAGGACCGGCTGAAGACGCTGGAAGGCGAACTCGTCAACCTCGAGGAACAGTCGGGTGAACTGACCGCGCGCTGGACCGCCGAGAAGGACAAGCTGGCGGGCGCAACCGAGATCAAGGCCCAGCTGGACGCGGCGCGGCTCGAGGTGGAGCAGGCGCAGCGTGGCGGCGACTATGCCAAGGCAGGCGAGCTGACCTATGGCCGCATCCCAGCGCTGGAGCGTCAGCTGACCGAGGCCGAGAGCGCCACCGCGTCCGCCATGGTCCGCGAGGAGGTCACCAGCGACGACATCGCCGCAGTGGTGTCGCGCGCCACCGGCATCCCGGTCGACCGCATGATGGCCGGTGAGCGCGAGAAGCTGCTCGGCATGGAGGCCGCGCTGTCAAAGCAGGTCATCGGCCAGCCGGCCGCGGTCAAGGCCGTCTCCGCCGCCGTCCGCCGCGCCCGCGCCGGGCTGCAGGACCCGGGCCGCCCGCTCGGGTCGTTCCTGTTTCTCGGCCCGACCGGTGTCGGCAAGACCGAGCTGACCAAGGCGCTGGCGCGGTTCCTGTTCGACGACGCGGCCGCGATGGTCCGCATCGACATGTCGGAGTATATGGAGAAGCACGCGGTCAGTCGCCTGATCGGCGCGCCTCCCGGCTATGTCGGCTATGACGAGGGCGGCGTGCTGACCGAGGCGGTACGGCGCCGGCCCTACCAGGTCATCCTATTCGACGAGGTCGAGAAGGCGCACCCGGACGTCTTCAACATCCTGCTGCAGGTACTCGATGACGGCCGCCTGACCGACGGACAGGGACGGACTGTCGATTTCGCCAACACGATCATCGTGCTGACTTCCAACCTCGGTTCGCAGTTCATCGCGGCGCTGCCGGACGGCCAGCCGGTAACCGATGTCGAGCCGCAGGTGATGGAGATCGTGCGCGGCCACTTCCGGCCCGAGTTCCTGAACCGGCTCGACGAGATCGTACTGTTCAGCCGCCTGGCGATGGCGGACATGGGGGGCATCGTCGACCTGCAGATCACCCGTGTCGAGGCGCTGCTCAAGGAGCGCAAGATCGTGCTGGAGACCAGCGACGCGGCCCGCCGCTGGCTGGCGCGGGTCGGCTATGACCCGGTCTATGGCGCCCGGCCGCTGAAACGCGCGGTGCAGAAGTTCGTACAGGACCCGCTCGCCGACCTGATCCTTGGCGGCGAGGTGCCGGACGGCTCGACGGTTCGCGTCGACGAGGGCGAAGGCCGGTTGCAACTCACCGCGGTTTGATATGACCTAGCGGGCGATGACCAAACCCAGCGCACCCCCGGCCGAAGATGTGCAATCGTGGTTCGCCCAGGCAGAGGGCCACTATACCCGCGGCGAGTTCGATGATGCGCGCGACCAGCTGCACCGCGTCCTGCGCGTTGTCGGCGACCATCCGGCGGTCCACCACCTGCTTGCGCTTGTGGAAAAGCAGCGTGGCGATGGCGGCGCCACTCGTATGGCGTTCGAGCGTGCGGCGGCGCTCGCACCTTCGGATGTCCAGATCGCCAACAATTACGCCAACTGGCTGTCATCCATAGGCGAGCCGGAGGCCGCACTGCGGATTTACGATCGCGCGCTGGCCGCCGCGCCGCAGTTTCATGCGGCACGGTATAACCAGGCGCTGCTGCTGCAAACCATGGCGCGCCACGACGCCGCGCTGACGGATCTGGACATCGCCGCGGCGGCCCAGCCGGACCAGGCCAAGATCCACGCTGCGCGCGGTGCCTCCCTGCTTGCCCTGCGGCGATTCGGGGAGGCCGCGGCGGCCTACGACCGTGCCGTCGGGCTAGACGCGCGGCGGGTCGTCGCGGTTCACGGCCGCGCGGTCGTGGCCAGGGAGCGTGGCGAAAGCGACGCTTCGGCGCGTTACCGTCAGGCGCTGGCTCTCGCGCCGGGCGACCGCGAGATCGGTCTTGGCCTTGCCGAAGCGCTCGAGGCGGAAGGAGACCGCGAGGGGCTGGCGGTGATGGCGGCGCTGGTCGCGGACAGCCCCGAGTGGTGGGCTGGGCAGAGCATTCTCGCCAGGATGCGCTGGGAGGCGGGCGACGGCGCGGCGTTTACCGCGGGTTTTGAGGCCGCCCTGGCGCAGTCGCCGGCGACGCGCGACGGCTGGCTGGCCTATGCGTCCGCACTCGCCGCGGCCGATCAATCCGCCGCCGCTGCTGACGCTGCCGCGGCTGGACGGGCCGCAGCGGGCGACGACCCGCTGCTCACGTTGCTGGAAGCGCTGCATGCGTCGGAGGCCGGCCAGATCGAGCGCGCCGAGCGGCTCTATGACAGCCTGCCGCCCGACATGCCGGGCCGCGGCATCCATGAGAGCCGCCACCGCCTGCGGATCGGCGACTTTGCGGGGGCTGGCCGCCTGATCGACCAGGCGCGACAGGCGGCACCCTGGGACACCGGACTATGGGCTATGACCGGGATCGTCTGGCGCTTGCTCGACGACCCCCGCGCCGATTGGCTGCTCGCGCAGCCAGGCCTTATCGCGGTTCAGGAATTGCCGCTGGATGAGGACGATCTGCGGTCGCTGGCGGCCTGCCTGCGCGGCCTGCACCGGAGCCAGACCCATCCGATCGGGCAGTCGCTGCGGGGTGGCACACAGACCCGCGGCCGGCTGTTCGAGCGCGACGACGCCGAGATCGTCGCGTTGAGGCAACTGATCGAGGCGGGTGTACAGCGCTACTGGCAGGCGCTGCCGCCCGTTGATCCGGCGCATCCCTTGCTGCGGCACCGGGGTGTTCAACCGCGTCTGTCGGGCTCATGGTCGGTTCGCCTCACCGACGGCGGCTTCCACGTGTCGCACATGCATCCTGACGGCATAATTTCCTCCGCCTGCTACATCGCGGTGCCGCCGCCCGCCGCGCCCGGCGACGGCTGGTTGCAGATCGGCGGCGCACCCGATCAGCTCGACCTGCCGCTGGAGCCTTTGCGCGAGGTCGAGCCCGTACCGGGCCGGATCGTGCTATTTCCGAGCTTTTGCTACCACGGCACGCGCCGCTTCCCGAAGGGCGAGCGGCTTTCGGTTGCCTTCGACGTCATCGCGGGCTGATCGCTTCGGCGGCTCGAGCCGCTCCGCCCAGGCACAAAAAAGGGGCGGCGGACAATGTCCGCCGCCCCGATGATTTTGAACGCCGTCGCTTAGAAGCGGACGCCGAACGAAACGAAGAAGTCGCGGCCGAGCGTGTCGTAGGTGCCCGGATACGTGTTCGACTGCTCGGCGTTCGTGCCGAGCTGCGGCGGGTTCTTGGCGAGCAGGTTGTTGACGCCCACCGACATGTTGAAGTGATCGCCGATGTCATACGACACGGTCAGGTCGACCAGGTTGTACGCCTTGATCTTCTCGACGGTGTAGTACGCCTCGGGCTGATCGTCGCGCACCGAGCTGACATGGCGCCAGCGAGCGCTCAGCGACATCGGACCGTCGACATAGGTCAGGCGGCTCGTCCACTTGAACTCGGCGTACGGGTTACCGCAGAAGCCAATACCAAACTGGCCCTTGCACTTGATGATCAAGTCCGGAAGCTCCGGTGCCGGCTGATAATTGTACCGATCGAGGTAGGTCAGCAGGAACGAGAAGTTGAGCTTCGAACCATCGCTGCCGAAGATGTTGAAGTCCAGCGGCTGCGTGTAGTCGACGCCAAGATCGATACCGCGTGTTTCAATCTGGCCCGAGTTGGCCTGAAGGATGTTCGGCACGAACGGCGACGCGATTTCACCCGACTCCGGATCGCGAGCACCAACGAAGGTCTGGCAATACGGGCTGGCAATATCCTGGACGCGATTATAGCAGATATCGAGGACATTGTTCAGACCGCCGCCGAAGTTGGTGATCGCACCCCGGATCTTGATCTTATAGGCATCGACCGTGATGTTGAGCCGCGGAATGAAGCTCGGACGAAGCACAACACCCAGCGTGTAGGTGTCGCTCTTCTCTTCCTGCAGGTCGGGGTTGCCACCGAACAGAGCTTCGATCTGCGACTGCGTCTGAACGAGGTCGTTGCCGACGAGGCCGGCCGGAACACCCGTCTGGATGCAGAGGGTGCGGATCGTGGCGTTGGTTGCGGCAGAAGCCTGAGCGCAGGGATCGGTCGCAGCCGGGAAGCCGTTCGAGATACCGCCGAACAAGTCACCGACGTTCGGCGCACGGATCGAGCGCTGATATTGACCACGGAACGTGATGTCCTTGATCGGTGCCCACTCGACGCCACCGGCGTAAGTCCACACACCGCCGACGGCACCGAGCGAGTAGTCCGAATAGCGCGCGGCAGCCGTTGCTTCGAGCCGGTGGAAGAACGGCCGGTCGGCGACGATCGGCACGCGAAGTTCCGCAAAGCCCTCGAGGACGTTGTACCGGCCGGCGGTCGCCTGGCCGAAGTTCGGCCCGATGATGTCACCGCTCGCCGACACGGGGTCGGGCGAGTAGCGGCTGTTGACCGAACGATATTCGACGCCGACCGCGAGGCCGATGTCGTCACCGCCAAGGCCGAGGTTGCCGATGCGGCCGGTCAGCGCGCCCGACGCAACCTGAAGCTCCGACACGTCCGTGTTCGATGCCGACGCCGTGATCTGCGCCACCGACGCCGGGGTCAACGTGCCAGGGCCGAAGATGTTGATCGGGGTGCCGGTGCCGTCGAGGCCAGCCTGGAAAGCCGATTTCGAGATACCGCCGGTCTGGGTCTGCGAGTTGCGAGTGCGCGCAAACGAGTAATAGGCGTCGTAGTTCAGCCAGCTGGTGATGTCGCCCTTGACCCCGACGAGAACGCGGAAAGCGTTGCGTTCGTCGTTGTTAAGACGCTGACCGGCCTCGAGCGTACGGCGGTTGGTGTTGAGCCGGACGATACCGTCGTTCTTGGCAGCACCCGTCTCAGCAGCGTCGATCGACTGCAGCTGGGCGCAGTTGGCGGCGTTGATGAAGCCGCAGGTCTGGGCGATGTTGTAGTTGAAAGTGCCCGTGACCGGCGTCGCGGCGAGCGACGTAGTGACGCGGTTGTTGACGAAGCTGACCTCGGCATAGCCGGTCACGCCGTCGACGACTTCGTATTCGCCGTAGCCGCCGAGCAGCCAGCGCTCCTGCGGAACCTGGAGATAGTTCTCCGGCGCGAAGTTGTACGAGTCCAAGGTGCTGTTGAACTGGCGGGCGGGTGCGCCGGGCGTGTCGAACTGGGCGCCGGTGGGGTTGAAGAAGCCGCGCGGACCGCCCGTGCCGGTGTAACGGAAGCGACCGAACTGGTTGGTGCCCGAACCTGCTGCGCCGAAACCGGGGACGCCAGCATCGCAACCGCCGGCATTAGCACCGGTTTGGTTGATGGTGCCGAGCACGGTGCTGACGCCATAGCGGTTGGTCGTGGCCGGATCGACGCAGACATCGACGCCCGAAGCCTGGCTGGTCGAGAAGCGCGAGAAGTCGCGCGCGCCGGCGAAGACTTCCTTCCGCTTGTAATATTCACCGTAGGCAACGACGTGGCCGCGGCCGTCGGCGGATTCTGCGCCGATCGCGAGATGCCCTTCGTAACGACGGCCATCACCCTTCTCGGTGATGCCGTACTGACCGCCAGCCTCGAGGCCGTTGAGCTTCTTCAGGCGGAAGTTGACGACGCCCGCGACGGCGTCCGAACCATAAACCGCCGAAGCGCCACCGCTGACGACATCAACGCTGTCGATCAGGAAGCTCGGGATCGTGTTCAGATCGACCACCTGTGAGGTGTCGTAGAACATCCAGCGGCGGCCGTTCACGAGAACGAGCGAGCGCGTCGGCCCGAGGCCGCGCAGATCGAGCGTGGCGACACCGCCGCCGGGGTTGTTCGAAGCGCCGGTCGTCGCGGGGTAAACCTGCGGCAGCTGGTTCAGCACCTGCTCGACGTTGACCGCACCGGAGAGCTTGAACTCCTCCGCCTTGACGACGGCGATCGGGCTGGCCGACTCGAGGTCGCGGCGCGCGATGCGCGAACCGGTAACGACGATGACGTCGCTGGAGTCAGCCGTCGCGGCGGCAGCAGTCGCAGCCGGGGTAACGCCAACCGAGTTCGGCGCGGTCTGCGCCGCCGCCGACGTGGCGGCGATGGCGAACCCGAGCGCGAGCGACGCGGCTCCGGTGCTCAAAGCCGTACGGCCCAGAAAATTCTTCTTGTCGATCACTTGGTGTCCCCTCGTTCGAGAGCCGAACTGGCTTGATACGTCCCTACCGTTGAGTGTTCGATGGCTTGCCGCCACCGTGTCCCCCATAGGCATGGAGGGGAGATGCATGATTGCGCTTCCTGCTGTAAAGCGGCCGTCACTCGTTCGACGACGAACACTGCGCGCATGTCGCCGAAATGCAACAGGTCGGTGTGCGCCGAAGCGCCTTTTCAAGTGGAGACCCAACCAAGATGCGTCATGCAACAGCCATCCTTGTCGTCGTAGCCGTCATCGCCGGAGGCGCCGCGGGCGCTGCCGAGCCGCCGCAGGCACCCCCCGCCGTCATGCAGCAGCTGCTTGATTGCCGCGCCAAGGCCGACAATGCGGCCCGCCTCGCTTGCTATGACGCCCAGGTTGGCGGCTTGAGCGCGGCGATCGACAGCAAGGAGGTCGTCGTCGCCGATCGCGCCCAGATCAGGGCGGCCAAGCGCTCGTTGTTCGGCCTGGCGCTGCCGGACTTCAACCTGTTCGGCAGCGGCGACGACAAGAAGGACCGGGAGGAGTTCTCGGAGATCAAATCGACCATCGTGCAGGCCCGCCAACGCGGCGACCGCAACTGGATCCTGATCCTGGAGGGCAATGCGAAATGGGTGCAGACGGATGCCCATGACTTCGTCCGCGATCCGCGTCCCGGCATGCCGATCCTGATCAAGCGCGCGGCGATGGGCAGCTATCTGGCGAATATTGGGGGGCAGACCGCGGTCCGCGTGCACCGCGAAAACTAGCGCGCGCGGCGGAGCCAGCCAGTGACGGCGTAACGGCGATAGGCCGCAGACGCCGTCACGCACGAAACGCTGTGCAACTGCGGCACCGCGAAGAGATCGAGAGTGTTGTATCCGGGTGACACGCCGGTGACCGCATCCCCGTCGCCGTGAAACAGCAGCAGGCCGCCCCACTCCAGTCGCCACACCGGCGTCAGGCCAAGGACATAGGCGGCGAGGCGGCCCTTGCCCGCCACCGCGTCGTCATGCCCGGTCAGGAAGTCATGCGGTGCATACGCCGTCGCCTGGCCGTCCGCGAAGGCGATGTCCGGTCCCGCGATACGGCGCAGGAGGTCGCGGGCCGGGCCCGCGGAGAGCCAGCGGGTAAAGCCGCCGAGCAAATCTTCGCCGGGCGCCGCGGCGTGATCGCCGTCGGGAAGGCGCAGCGCCTCATAGCGATGCTGGAAACCGCTGCGCGCGCCGGCGACGACCGCTGCGTCCAAGGCCTCGCGCTGTTCGGGAGTCATCGCGGCGCGGGTCGGCCGATCGAGTTCGAAAACTTTGTCGCCGCTGTTGATGATCTGGCGCCAGTCCGCTCGCCGGCTCAACGCGTCGTGGAGGGCTGCCGCACTGGCCTCGGCCAGAAACGGGCGTATCCGGACGCGCCGGTGCGCGGCGAACGTCTCGGCGAGCCGGGCGCCGTCGATCTGCGGGTGCAGCGCAAGGTGGATCACCGGTCGCGAAACCAGCCAGTGATTGCATAGCGACCTACCGGCGCAAACGGCGGCACATAGGTGACGCTGTGACGCTGTGGCACGCGGAACAGGTTGAGCGCATTGAAGCGCGGCCGGAACCCGGCCACGACTTCTCCGTCGTCGTTATAGAATAGCAAATAGCCGCCCCAGTCCGGTCGCCAGTCACGGGTCAGGTTGAGGACATAAGCAACCCGCCGTCCCTCCCCCGCGACACTGTCGTCATGACTGGTGAGAAAATGGCCGGGCGCGAACAGCGTCGCCTGGGCATCCGCCTTAATCAGGCTGGCGTCGCCCGTGACGGCACGCACCAGTTCCAGCAGCGGCGGCGAATTGATATGCTCGAGCACCAGGTCGAGCGGATGATCGGGGTGCCACTTGCCGAGATAGGCATCGAGCATCGGATAGCGCGCGTAAAGGAAAGCAAAATCGCCTGCCTTCGCCGCCGCAGCGGCCGTGATGCCGAGCTCGTCGCGGCGGGCCGCGGGCATGGCACGCAGTTCCGCGCCGCGGGCCGCACCGGGGGCCGCACCGCCCGCTTGCCAGCCCAAGCCCCAATCGGTGTAGCGTTCCAGAACTTCATGCAGCGTCGCGGCGCTTGCAGGCGTCAGGACGTCAGCGACCTGGACGCGCAACTCCCTCTCATAGAGTGCGGCCAGCCGCGCCGGATCGAGCTGCGGGTTGAGATCGAACAACGGCTTCGGCGCGGTCATCGGCGGCCCTTAACGCGAGGCCATGTGGGCATCCATGCCGCGCGTCAGGGCACGCAGCAGTGTCCGCTCGTCCTCGTCGAGCGCCGGATTCCAGGCATCGATGATCAGCACCGCGCGCGGCTGCGTGCTCCGGTTCCAGGCCTCGTGCTCGATAGTGTCGTCGAACGCGAGCGCTTCGCCGATCCGCCATTCCCGCGCCTGGTTGCCGACACGGATGCCGCAGTTCTCCGGCACCACCAACGGCAGGTGAATAACCGAGCGGATATTGGTTACGCCGACATGCGGCGGGATGTGCGCGCCGGGCTTCAGCAGTGAAAAGAACGCGGCGGGTCCACGGTCTGGAATATCGAGCATCGGCAAAGAAGCCAGCAGCGCTGCCGTCTCGGGGCATCGCGCGCAATTGGCGTCGTCGCGGACACCGTCCCGCCAAAGGAACAGCGCACTCCAGTCGTGCGAGCCGTTAAGCACCGCCCACTGGTTGACCGGCGCGCCCGGCGGCATGTCCACGTAAGGCACGAAGCCCGACGCAAGCGCGGCGAATTCCCGCTGAATGATCGGCGTTGCCGCCTCCAGTTGCACGAGCCAGGGAAACGCATCGCGCTCGAAAAACTCGATCAGCGGCAGCCCCGGATAGAGGAGTCCTGTCGGCGTCGAGGGATAGACTCGAGCGCGGCCCAGAACCATATCGACGCAAAGATCGAAGCGCCGCGCCGCGTTATCGCTGACGGTCGCACGAGACTCGGCAAGATGATGATCGAGCGCCTCGCCCAGCGCGCGACGCTCCGCCTCGATTACTTCGCGGCCATGGGCAATCGCTGCCGCGAGCGCGAGCGGCGGCTGGGCCGTCCCGACTATGCTGACGACCGCCTGGTAGTCGCGGGCGGCGGCGGCCCGCTGACCTTGCCGCTCGAGGTTCATCGCCTTCTGCAGCAATGCCACGACCGCATACGGATCCAGCGCGAGCGCTGCGTCAAGACTCCGCAGTTCAGCCTCGCTATCCCCCGAGACGCGCTCTGCGTTGGCGCGGTTGAGCCACAGCTCGATGGCGCGCGGCTCGGCGTCGGTCGCCCGCGTCAGCAACTTGACGGCGGCGGCAGCATTCCCCGACGTCAACGCCCGCAAGCCGAGCGTGTTCAGCGCCTTCGGCTGGCGCGGGTCGAGCGCCAGCACCGCCTCGAGATGTTCGGCCGCCTTGTCAGCTCGATTGGCGGCACGCGCCTTGTCGGCGGCGGCATAGAGTTGCGCGATGCGCGATGCGCTCAACGGGAGGTTCCCTTCACGGTTTCGCCGGCATCGGCGGCACCAGCGTTGCGGGGTCGATCTTTACATCGTCCCACGTCACGGACCAGTGCAGGTGCGGGCCGGTCGACCGGCCGGTGGTGCCGATCGCGCCGATCGGCTGGCCGCGACGGACCCGTTCACCGACGACGACGACGGTACGGGACAGATGGAGGAACGCCGAAACCACGCCATGCCCGTGGTCGAGCATGACGAGGTTGCCCTCAAGACTGAACAAGTCGCCGGCCTGGCGCACAACGCCGTCGGCGGGCGCGACGACCGGGGTTCCGGCCGGCGCCGCGATATCGACGCCGTAGTGCGGGCTGCCGGGCACGCCACCGAGGATGCGCTGAGAACCATAAACGCCGCTCACACGGCCCAGCGCCGGCCACGCGAACGCCTGGGTCCAGCCAGTCTCGGTCGTCTCACCGGCGCGGGCAGCAGCAATCTTCGCCAGTTCCGGCGCCCGGATCGCTTCATATTCGGCGCTGGGCCCGGTCGTGCCGCGATGCAGGCCCGGGATCGATTCCACCTGGTAGGTGCGTTGCTCGACCGGCACCGTGCGGACAACCTGACGGCCATCGGCCAGTGTCGCCGTCAACATCGCCGCCGCCGGGGCGTCGCGGCCGAAACCGATGACGAAGCGGCCGTCGCCGGTGAGCCGCACCGGCTTGTCGCCAAGCCTGAGGGTGACGGTACCGCCGGGTGCTGTGCCGAACAGCAGGCCACCTTGTCCGGCATGGCCGGTCAGGGCAATCACCCCGGCCGGTGCCGGCTTGGCGCATCCGGCGAGCAGCACGGCCACAGCGACCGCAAGCGTGCGCGTCAAAGCTTGCCCTTCGCCCGCAGCTCGCCATAGCGCTTCACAGCGATGTCAGCGGTGGCATAGGCCTCCTGCAGCTCCGACGACCAGTAACGCAACGACTGGAGCGGCACCCGCCGGCCAGACACCGCGCAGGTGACATAATCGCCTGGCGTCAGCACGTCGAAAGAGCCTGAGAGATAGCGCAGCCGCGCCGGGCGGCCGCCGTTGAAATCGAGCATCAGAACAACCTACCTTGCCGCGGCAGCGCCGTCGACACCGGCACCGCGCCATCGTGGAAACCAAGCGACAGGACGGCCTCCGCGCGCGCCGCAGCGGCGGAAGTGACGGGCTTGCCGTCGGGGGTCGTCACCAGGGCATAGCCACGCTTCATTACCTGCATCGGCCCGAGCGAGCCGAGCAGCCGGGCAGCTTGCGTCAGTCGCGCCTCGGCCCTGTCGCGCCGATTGGCAAGGGTTGCGGGCCGGAGCGGGGCGGCGGCACGGATCAGCTTCTGTGTATCGCTGGCAATCAGCCCGCGCATCGCCGGACTCAACCGCGCGCAAAGGCCGTCGTAGCGCGCCTGCCAGCGCCCCGCCCCGGCGCTCAGCGAGCGCGGGAGGCGGTCCGCCAGTTCGTCGAAACGCTGTTGTTTGAGCGCCAGCAGCGCGCGCGGTGCCGGAAGACGCCGCGCCACGGCCAGGGACCGCTCGCGACGCAGTTCGACACCGCGCGCGACGGCCCGGTCCTGACGCAAGGCCAGCACACCAAGGCCGGCGCGCAGCTCGGCGAGCACCGGCACGGCACGCTCGGCCGCCGCGGTCGGGGTCGGGGCGCGATGGTCGGAAGCGAAATCGACCAGGGTCGTGTCGGTCTCGTGCCCAACCGCGGTGATGATCGGGATGGCGGAACCGGCAACGGCGCGGACCACTGCCTCCTCGTTGAACGCCTCCAGATCCTCGATCGAGCCGCCGCCGCGCGCCAGGATCAGCAGGTCGGGGCGCGGAATCCCGCCGGATCCGTCAAGGGCATTGAAGCCCGCGAGTGCCGCAACGACCTGCGCCACTGCGGTGTCGCCTTGCACCGCCACCGGCCATACCAGCACGCGGCGCGGAAAGCGCTCGGCGAGGCGGTGGAGAATATCGCGGATCACCGCCCCGGTTGGCGAGGTTACGACGCCGATGATCTGCGGGATGTCGGGCAGCGGCCGCTTGCGCGACGCGTCGAACAGCCCCTCGGCGCCAAGCTTGCGCTTGCGTTCCTCAAGCTGGGCGAGCAGCGCGCCGACGCCGGCGGGCTCCATCTTCTCGACGACGATCTGGTATTTGGAACGGCCCGGATAGGTGGTCAGCTTGCCGGTGACGATGACCTCCAGCCCGTCCTCGGGCCGGAACGGAAGGCCGGCGACGGTCGCCTTCCACATCACCGCGTCGATGACGGCGGCGTCGTCCTTCAGGCAGAGATACGCATGTCCCGACGCGGCGCGCTTGTAGCCGCTGATCTCGCCGCGGACCCGGACATATCCGAAGGCCGCCTCGACGGTTTTCTTCAGCGAGCCGGCAAGCTCGGACACCGAATATTCGGGCGTGTTGATGGCGGGCGCGGTCACCCGCTGCACATAGGTCCACGGCAACCCGCTTGCCAAGCCGGGTGCAGAGCCGCGAAAGACGTCGGCAATGGATATCCTCGTTATCGGCGGCGGCGGCCGCGAACATGCGCTGTGCTGGAAGCTGCGGCAGTCACCGCTGTGCGGGCGGCTGTTCTGCGCGCCCGGCAACCCGGGGATCGCGCGCGAGGCCGAATGCGTGGCGCTCGACACCACTGACCACGCCGCGGTCGTTGCCTTTGCGCGCGCCACTGACATCGGACTGGTCGTGATCGGGCCAGAGGTGCCACTGGTCGCCGGTCTTGTCGATGCGCTGCGGGCAGCGGGCATCCGCGCGTTCGGCCCAAGCGCGGCGGCGGCGCGATTGGAGGCATCGAAAGGCTTCACCAAAGCGCTATGCGCACGCGCCAACATCCCGACCGCGGCCTTTGCGCGCTTCGACAGCGGCGCGGCAGCACGGGACTATGTTGCCGCCCACGCCCTTCCTGTGGTCATCAAGGCGGACGGCCTTGCGGCGGGCAAGGGTGTGATCATCGCCGGGACCCGCGCCGAGGCCGACGCCGCGCTAGACGTCATGCCGGGTCCGATCGTGGTCGAGGATTTCCTGACCGGTCCAGAGGCCAGCCTGTTCGTGCTGTCGGATGGGCGGACCGCGCTTCCCCTTGCCAGCGCCCAGGACTATAAGCGTGTCGGCGACGGCGATACCGGCCCCAACACCGGCGGCATGGGCGCTGTATCGCCCGCCCCGGCACTGACCGCGGCGCTGCAGGCGCGCGCGATGACCGAGATCGTCGAGCCGACGATCGCCGCGATGGCTGCGATGGGGACGCCGTTCCAGGGTGTGCTCTATGCCGGGTTGATGCTGACGCCGACAGGGCCGCAGCTGATCGAGTACAACGTCCGCTTCGGCGATCCCGAATGCCAGGTCCTGATGCTGCGGATGGACAGCGACCTCCTCGAACTATTGCTGGCGACCTGCGACGGTACGCTGGCAGCTGCGAAGCCGGTGTGGCGCGACGAAGTAGCGGTGACAGTAGTAATGGCGGCTGACGGCTATCCGGGAACGCCACAAACAGGAACGCCGATCGCCGGGCTCGAAGCCGCCGAGGCCGCAGGAGCGATCGTCTTCCAGGCCGGCACGGCACTGGCGGACGGTCAACTCGTTGCGGCGGGCGGTCGCGTGCTGGCCGTTAGCGCGCTGGGCAGCAAGGTTGGCGTGGCCCGGAGCCGCGCCTATGCTGCGGTGGACAAGATCGATTGGCCGGGCGGCTTCTGCCGGCGCGATATCGGCGGGGAGGTTTGATGGCGAGCCGGCAGGAACAGATGTCCGGGGCGGGCGCGGTCCGCGAGGGTCTCGGCTTCGACGAGGCCGCGCTGGCCGCATGGATGGAAGCCAATGTCGCCGACTACGCGGGGCCATTGACCGTCCGCCAATTCAACGGCGGCCAGTCGAACCCGACCTACAAGCTGGAGACGCCGCGCCAGCACTATGTGCTGCGCCGCAAACCGCCGGGTCTGCTCTTGAAGTCTGCCCATGCCGTGGACCGCGAATACAAGGTGATTACCGCACTTCATGCGGCGGGCTTTCCGGCGCCGAAGACGTTCGGCCTGTGCACCGACGATGCCGTGATCGGGACATGGTTCTACGTAATGGACTGCGTGGAGGGGCGGATCATCTGGGACAATACCTTCCCCGACGTCACCCGCGAGGCACGACCCGCCTATTTCGACGCGATGAACGCGACCATCGCGCAACTCCACAACTTCGACCCCGTCGCCATCGGGCTGGGCGATTTCGGCAAGCCCGGAAATTACTTCGCCCGCCAGATCGGTCGCTGGTCGCAGCAGTATCTCGCCGACGAAGATGCCGGCCGCGTCGAGTCGATGGACAAGCTGGTCGAATGGCTGCCCGCGCACATCCCGGAGGGTGACGAGACCCGCGTCGTCCACGGTGACTACCGTTGCGACAACATGATCTTCCATCCGACCGAGCCGAAGGTGCTGGCGGTGCTCGACTGGGAACTGTCGACGCTCGGCCATCCGCTCGCGGATTTCAGCTATCACCTGATGATGTACCGGATGCCACCCGCAGCCACCGCCGGGTTGCTCGGCAACGATCTCGAGGCGCTGAACATTCCGGGCGAGGACGAGTATGTCGCGGCCTATTGCGCCCGCACCGGTCGGCCCGAGGGGATCCCCAACCTGGACTTCTATGTCGCCTACAACATGTTCCGCCTCGCCGCGATCATCCACGGCATTCGCGGCCGCGTGGTGAGGGGTACCGCCGCCAGCGCGCACGCTCGGAAAACCGCTGAAGGCGTCGAACTGCTCGCCGATTTCGCCTGGGCGCAGGCGGAGAACGCGAAGCTTTAGGCGACCACGGCCCCCGCTGCGGCAGCGTCGAGCGGCACACCGAACCACGGTCCCTGGCCATAGTCGCAGCCCATCGCCTTCAGTGCCGCGGCCTGTTCCGCGGTCTCGACCCCCAGCGCGACGATCCGGAGATCGAAATTCTTGCCAAGCCCGGCAATCGCCTGGACGATCAGACGATCCTTGCCGCCAGCCGCGACATCGCGGACGAGTTGCTGATCGATCTTCACCGCGGCAAGCGGCAGCTGCGACAGATGCACGAGCGATGCCGAGCCGACCCCGAACTTGTCGAGTCCGGCGAGCAAGCCACCGTCACGCAGCGCGGCCAGTGTCGCTTCGCCCGACGCCCCATTGGGGCCACGCTGAGGCCGGGTCTCAACGATCTCGATCCGCAGGCAGTCGGTTGGAATGCCGTAGACACTGAGGCGCTCCAGCAGTCGCGCTGCATAGTCGCTGCGTCGCAACTCGGCGGCGGCGACGTTGACGGCGACGAACTCCGGCGCGCCGCCGCGTGCGCGCCACGCGGCATAATCGGCAATGACGCGGTCCATGACGCGGTCGCCGAGACGGCAACTCAGCTCGGCTTCGCCGAATGCCGCGTCGAACTCGTGAATGTCGATCGCGCAGCCAGCATCACCGGTGATGTGCGGTGTGACCTCGTAACCCACTGGCTTGCCGTCCAGGAGCCGCACAATCGGTTCGTAAAACGGCACAATGCGATCGTCATCGAGTGCCGTCCTGACCATTGCCAGCGCCGCCGCCTCGCTGCGGATGCGGGCACCGAGCGAAGTCTCGTACAGTGCTACGGCGCCCCGCCCGCCCGCCTTTGCGCTGTACATCGCGATATCAGCACTTTTGAGCAATGTTTGAGCATCGTTGCCGTGATCCGGCGCGATCGCCACACCGATGCTCGACCGGCACGTCAGCGCCTGACCGTCATGGACGAAGGGCTCGGCAAGGCGAACGCGCAGCCGCTCCAGGCGCGCAACCAGACGTCGATCATCGGCCCCGCCCGGGATGATCAACGTAAATTCGTCACCACCAAGTCGCGCCACGGTTTCGCCCGGGCGGCCGAACTCGCCCAGCCGCCGCGCTAGTTCACCGAGCAGTGCATCCCCGGCGGCGTGCCCCAGAACGTCGTTGACGCCCTTGAAATCGTCGATGTCGAGCAGAGCCAGCGCGACCCGTTCTCCGCTCGCCAATGCCTCGTCGAGCCGGGCGTGGAACAAGGTGCGGCTGGCCAAGCCGGTCAGCGCGTCGTGATCGACGGTCCAGCGCAGGCGCTCGGCGGCACATTTGCTGTCATCAATATTCGTCAGCGTGCCGACCATATGGGTCGCACGCCCGCTGGCGTCGCGCTGTGTCGCGGTACCCCGGTCGAGCACCCAGACCCACCCGCCATCGTTGCGGCGGATCCGCACTTCGCAGGTGAACTCCTGGCTGCGACCCTCGACGTAGGCGTTCATCGCCTCGAGCAGCTGCGCCCGATCATCCTTGTGAACCGCACTTCGGTAGTCGACCTGGCTATATTGCTCGTTCGGGCTGTGGATGCCACTAATCCCCAACGCGCTGCCGCTGACCGATACCGAGTCTGTCGCGGCGTCCCATTCCCACACGCCGACGCCAGTGCCGTCGAGGGCGCGCGACAGCCGCATCTTAGTATCGGCGAGTTCGCGCTCCGCGACCTTGCGGGCGTGAATGTCGGTCAGTGCGCCAGCATAGCCGATCACCGCCCCGGCGGTATCGCGACGCGGCCGCCCGGCACTGAGCATCCAGCGCGTCGAACCATCAGCGGCCCGCAGCCGGAAGTCCAGATCGAACGGCTCGCCCTGCGCCATCGCGCGCAGCGTCGGCGACATGGTGCTTTGGTCCGCAGCGACGACCGCACCCGTCCAGCCGCGACCCAAAGCCTCCGCCTCGGTCTGACCGGTAAAATCGTACCACGTCTTCGACAAATAGGTCGCATTACCGTCGACGTCGGTCAGCCAGACCATGACCGGGATGTCGTCCGCCAGCCGCTTGAAGCGCGCTTCGCTCTCGACCAGCGCGTCGGCAGCGAGGCGGCGTTCATGAATGTCCTCGGTGGTGCCATACCAACCGACAACAGCATCCCCGACGACATCGGGAAATGCCTGCAGGCGGGTCCAGCGGAATTCGCCGCCATCGAGACCGCGGGCACGAATTTCCATGTCATAGGCTTGGCCGGACGCAATGGACGCCTCCCAGGTCGCGATCGCCCGCGCCTGGTCGTCGGGATGAATCAGCTGCGCCTGCGCTTCAAAGTCCAGCAGTTCGACGTCGCTGCCGAGACGATCCGCGGTGGTGACGCTGGTCAGCGTCGCGCGCCCCATGGCATCGGCAGTCCAGAAGGCGACGTTCGAGATCTCGAAGAAACGCGCATAGCGCTGGTCGGCCGCGCGTCGCGCCGCCTCCGCGACCCGCGATGCGGTCAGGTCGACAACGAACAAAATCAACTGCGAGGCATCGGTCGGATCGGTGCCGCGGCTGACGATCACTGGCCAGCGGCTGCCATCCTTGCGCGCGAACTCCAGCTCGACCGTCGGCGCGATCGCGCCGGCACGGGCCGTCGGCGGTAACGTGTCGCCCAAGGTGAGGATACCCCAATCGAGCGCCGCGAGGTCGGTTTGCCGGTAGCCCGACATCGCCAGAAACGCATCGTTCGCCCAGCGCGGCCCGCCGTCGATGCGTCCGCGCACCACCCCGACACCGCTGCCCAGTACGACGCTTGCCATGCGTTGCAACAGGAGGTCGGTCACGCCGCCCCCGGGTATCGCGCGGGCTTTGGCAGCCGACGGCACGGCGGGTGGCGGCGCTGGCACAGCCACCCCTCCAGTCCGGTCGCCCGCCGCCCGCGTCGCCATCGCTTTCAGCCCCTCCCGTCCAAACCGCGGTAACGGCCGTTTCGCGCTCGCCCTGCGCCGACCGTGCCCCCGCACCGCGGACGCCTGTGCACGCTGCATGCGCGCAATTCGTTAACAAAGCTTGTGGTTACTCAGTTCCCCTTCGCGCGGGGTCGACCCAGCCCTTACGCGCCGATATGAATAGCATAAAATTGCGCGCTGGGGAGACCATGATGATCCGCCTGTTGATCGTAGCCGCTGTTGCTATCGTACCCGCCGGAGCGCGCACAATCGCGGTCGCCGCCGGTGCCGAGGCGCAGGAGAGGTTGCAGACCGCGCTGATCGACGCGCAGCCCGGTGATACGGTCAAGCTGGCCGCCGGCCGGTACGCGCTGACGGAGGGCCTGTCGCTCGACGTGGCGGGCGTTACCATTGCCGGTGCCGGGGCTGATCAGACGATATTGTCGTTCGATGGCCAGAAGGGCGAGGGCGAGGGGCTGCTCGTGACGTCCAGGGACGTGACGCTGCGCGACTTCGCGGTCGAGAACGCGCGCGGCAACGGCATCAAGGGCAAGGCGTCGGACGGCATCAGCTTCGTCCGCCTGCGGGTGGTGTGGACCGGTGGGCCCAAGGCAACCAACGGGGCCTATGGTGTTTATCCGGTAAGCTCGACGAATGTGCTGATCGACCGAGTCGAGGTTCGCGGCGCGTCCGACGCCGGCATCTACGTCGGCCAGTCGAAAAACATCGTTCTCCGCGACAGTCATGCCGAGGGCAATGTCGCAGGCATCGAGATCGAGAACAGCTACAACGCCGACGTCTTCGGCAATACCGCCACGCACAACACCGGCGGCATCCTGGTGTTCGACCTGCCCGGCCTGCCGCAGATGGGCGGCCATTCGGTGCGGGTATTCAAGAACAAGGTGATCGCCAACGACACCCCGAACTTCGCCGCCGCGGGCAACATCGTCGCGCAGGTGCCGACCGGCACCGGCATCATGGTGATGGCCAACCGCGACGTGCATGTGTTCGACAACGACATCGACGGAAACGGTGGCGCGGGAGTGATGCTGGTGTCCTATCAGGCGAGCTTCACCGACGCGACGTACAACCCCTTGCCGCGCGAGGTCGCGGTGCGGGGCAACCGCTTCGGCCGCAACGGTTTCGCCCCGGCGTTCCCGGGCGGCAAGGAACTGGCGGGCGCGGTCGGCGGCACGCTGCCGCCGGTGATGTGGGACGGGGTGACCGGCTATACCGTGCCCGGCGGCGCGGCGGCGGGCGGCGAGGCGCGGCTGGCGGTCAACGATCTCCCGATGCTCGACCTCGGGCTGAAGATGCAGGGCACGCCGGTCAGCGCGGCCAAGCCGCAACTTGTCCGGGTAGCGGCGGCGGTGACCTTGCCCGAACCCGCTGCCGTCGTCCTGCCCGCTGCGCAGCTGGCGCGCGCCGCGGCGCGGTGAGGCGGCTCGCTGCCCTGGCGCTGCTGACGCTGGCGGGCCTCGCGCCGCCGCAGCCCGTCGACGAGGCGCTGCTGCTCGCCGCCGACCCCGCGCCGACGCTCGCGGCCTATCACCTATTTGCCGATGCCGGCGCCCGGCAACCGGCGGCCGGCCTCACCCCCTACGCGCTCAACACCCCGCTGTTCAGCGACTATGCGACCAAGTACCGTTTCGTGTTCATGCCGAAGGGCCGGGCGGCCGCTTATACTGCGACCGGCGTCGTCGAGTTTCCCGTCGGCACGGTTCTGGTCAAGACCTTCGCATATCCCGCGGCGTCGGGGGAGCGCTTCATCGAGACCCGGCTGCTGATCCGCAAGGGCGACGGCTGGGTACCGAACACTTATGTCTGGAACGCCGAGCAGAGCGAAGCGGTGCTGAAACGCGCCGGCGCGCGGATGGCGGTGAGCTATCAGGGTCGCGCCATCGATTACGCCGTGCCCAACGTCAACCAGTGCAAGCAGTGCCACCTGACCGGGACCACCGTGACGCCGATCGGGCCGAAGGCACGCAACCTTAACGGCGACTTCGCTTACGCTGCGGGGCCGGAGAACCAGCTTGCGCACTGGACCCGCACCGGGCTGTTGACCGGAGCGCCCGCGCAGGTGCCAGCGACTCCGGTCTGGGACGACGCTCACGCCAGTCTCGACGGCCGGGCGCGGGCCTATCTCGATTCGAATTGCGCGCACTGTCACAGCCGCAAGGGGTTCGCCTCCAACTCGGGGCTGTATCTCGACCTCGAGGAAACGGTCCCGGCGGCGCTCGGCGTCGGCAAGCGGCCGGTGGCGGCGGGACGGGGATCGGGCGGCCTGCAGTTTGCAATTGCGCCCGGCGAACCCGACGCGTCGATCATCGTTCACCGCATGGAGTCGACCGAACCCGGCGTGATGATGCCCCAGTTCGGCCGCACCGTGACCCATGCCGAGGGCGTTGCCCTGATCCGCGCCTGGATCGCCGCGATGCCCAAGCAATAGGCCGGTTTACACCCGCGAAACATTTTCTGCGTTACATGCAATTGCATGTGGTTTAGGCTCCTTCCAATGGAGTCGACGCTGCTGCCCGATCTGCGCTCACTCGAATGCGCCGCCTTCAAGGTGCGCCGGCTGGCGCGGCGTGTGACCCAGATTTACGACGAGGCACTGGCGGAACAGCGCCTGACCATCGGACAGTTCGGAATCCTCAGCTGGATCGGCCGGCAACGAGGCGTGACGATAAGCCAGCTGTCCGAGCAGCTGTCGATCGACGCCTCGACCCTGTCGCGCCTCGGCAAACCGCTGATCAGCGCCGGATTGGTCGCCATCGAACCCGACCCCAACGACGGCCGCGCCAAGATCCTGCGACTGACGCCGGCCGGCCGCGACCGTGTCGCCGCTGCCTATCCGGTCTGGATGGCGGCGCAGGCACGGGTCACCGGGCAGCTTGGCGAAGCCCGGCTGGCGGCGCTGCGCTTCACACTCGACGACGCCTTCGATCACCTCAACTAGGAGAACGACGATGACCAAGCTTGCCATCACGATGTTTGCAATTGCAGCGACCTTCGCCGGCGGAGCCTCGGCTGAGCCATTGCCCGGCGTCGCCACGCTGGCCGCCCCGGCGCAGACCGCTCGCGTTGCCGGCGAGGCCGGGGTCTGGCGCTGCGACGGCACCAGCTGCACCGGCATGGCCGACTCGCGCACTGCGCTCGCCGTCGCGGCGTGCACGATGGTGGCCAATGCCAACGGCACCGTCGCCAGCTTCAGCGCCGGCGCGCAGGCGTTCGGGGAAGCCGAGCTGAAGCGCTGCAACCGCCACGTACGCTGACATGCCGGCGATCGATCCTGAAGTGCTTCGGTCGCGGCCGGGCCTCGAACTGATGCAGGCGATGTTCGCGGGCGACTTGCCGCCCGCGGGCATCGGCGCGCTGATGGACTTCCGCGGCGGCGCAGCCGGCGAGGGCTGGGTGGTGTTCGAAGGGACGCCGGGGGAGCAGCACTATAATCCGATCGGCACGGTCCACGGCGGCTATGCGGCGACGCTGCTCGACAGCTGCATGGGCTGCGCCATCCACACGACGCTGAAGGCCGGCACCGGCTACACCACGGTCGACCTCAACATCACCTACCTGCGCGCGATGACGACGGAAACCGGGCCGGTGCAGGCGCGCGGCGAGGTCATTGTCTCGGGCCGCCGCATCGCCACCGCCAAGGGCACGCTGACCGATGCGCGCGGGCGGCTGCTCGCCACCGGCACCACGACATGCCTGGTGTTCCCGCTCGGCGAACCGGCCTAGACTGGCGGCATGGAGACCAACCGCATCGCGATCGTGCGGCGCACCGGCGGCCCGGAGCGGGTCGTCGTCGAGGACACGGCGATGCCGTCGCCCGGCCCCGGCGAGCTGCTGATCCGCTGCACCGCGACCGGCATCGCGTTCGCCGACGTGGTCATGCGGATGGGCGTCTATCCGGGCGTCAAGGTGCCGTTCACGCCGGGCTATGAGGTGGTCGGCACCGTGGTGTCGGGCGACGGCTTCGCCCCCGGCACGCGGGTCGCGGCGCTGACCGTCACCGGCGGTGCGGCGCGCTTCGCGGTGGTGCCGGCGGCCGATTGCGTGGCGATCCCCGATGGCGTCGACGATGCGGCGGCGGCGGCGCTCGGGCTCAACGGCATCACCGCCTACCAGATGCTGACCCGCTGCGTCGCGCAGCCGTCGGTCGAGCGGATGCTGGTGTGGGGCGCGGCCGGCGGCGTCGGCTCCATCCTGCTGGCGCTCGGCAGGCATTTCGGCATCGCGACCTACGGCGTGGCGAGCGGCGGACGTCGCGCTTTCGTCGAGGCACACGGTGCGACCGCCATCGACCGCGGCGGCGACGTCGCGGCGCAGGTGCAGGCCCACGGTGGCGTCGACGCTGTGTTCGACGGTGTCGGCGGCCCCAACGTGCGGATCGGCGAGGCGGCGCTGCGGCCCGGCGGCGCGCTGGTGCTGTTCGGGTTCCAGGGCGCGCTCGGCGGCACCGGCGGGTTCAACCCGCTGCGCGCCGCCGCGGCCGTGCTGACCTCACCGCGGCGCAGCGCGCAGGCGCAGTTCATGAGCGGCAACGGGCTGCGCGGCTATCTGGTCACGCAGTGGAAGGACGCCCACCCGGCCTTCTACCGCGACGATCTCGCCGCGGTCCTGGCGCTCGGCGCCAGCGGCGCGGTGGTCCCCGCGATCGCCGCCGAACTGCCGCTCGACCGCATTGCAGAGGGACACCGGATGATTGGCGAAGGCCGTCAGCTCGGCAAGATCGTGGTGCGGCCATGGGCGTAGCGCCAGGAGTCGCCATTGTCATCGGCGCGGGCGACGCCACCGGCGGCAGCATCGCCGCCGCCTTCGCCCGCGACGGGCTGATCGCCGTGCCGGTGCGGCGCACGGCGGACGCGCTCGCGCCGCTGGCGGCGCGGATCGAAGGCGAGGGCGGCCGCTGCGTGCCGATCGGCTGCGATGCCCGCGACGAGGATCAGATGGTGGCGCTGTTCGACCGCTGCGAGGCGGAGCTGGGCCCGGTCGAGGTCTGCGTCTTCAACATCGGGGCGAACGTGCCGAGCAGCATCCTCGACGAGACGGCGCGCAAGTACCGCAAGATCTGGGAGCTGACCGCGCTCGCCGCCTTCCTGACCGGGCGCGAGGCGGCGCGGCGAATGGTGCCCCGCGGTCGCGGCACGATCCTGTTTACCGGGGCGACCGCCTCGATGCGCGGCGGTGCCGGCTTCGCGGCGTTCGCCGGCGGCAAGCACGCCACCCGCGCGCTGGCGCAGTCGATGGCGCGCGAGCTGGGGCCGAAGGGCCTGCACGTCGGCCATGTCGTCATCGACGGCGCGATCGATACCGACTTCATCCGCCAGACCTTCCCCGAACGTTATGCCCTGAAGGCCGAGGACGGCATCCTGGACCCCGAGCATATCGCGGCGAACTATGTCATGCTCCACCATCAACCGCGCGATGCCTGGACGCACGAACTCGACCTCAGGCCATGGAGCGAGACATGGTGATCCGCCCGGCTCGCGCGTCGGAGCGCTTTGTGCTGCAGGAACTGCAGCGGCGATCGTCGCTGGTGCACACCGACACCCGCGCCGCGCTGCTCGCCGATCCCGGGCTTATCGACCTGCCCGCCTGGCACATTGCCCATACGCTGGTCGCGGAGCGGGCGGGCGTTCCGCTCGGCTTCGCGGTGGTGCTGCCGAGGACCGACGGGGCGGCCGAGCTCGACGGGCTGTTCGTCGACGCCGGACGCTGGCGCGAGGGTGTCGGCGCGGCGCTGATCGCGGCGGCGGTCGAGGCCGCGCAGGATATGGGTGCCGCCACCCTGCACGTCATCGCCAACTTGAACGCCCTCGCCTTCTACCGGGCGAGCGGCTTCATCGACGGCGCGACGATCGACATGCGGCTGAGCGAGGCGCTCGAGATGCATCGGCCACTGGTTCGGAGGGCGGCATGACCACCATCGAGTTCCTGTTCGATTTCGGGTCGCCGACGACCTACCTGGCGCACAAGCGCCTGCCGGCCGTGGTCGCGCGGACCGGGGCGACGGTGGACTACCATCCGATCCTGCTGGGCGGCGTGTTCAAGGCGACGGGCAACGCTTCCCCCGCAATGGTGCCCGCCAAGGGCGCGTACATGAACGCCGACATGGCGCGCTTCGCGGGCCGCGAGGGCATCGGGCTGACGCCCAACCCGTTCTTCCCGATCAACACGATCCAGCTGATGCGCGTGGCGGCAGGGCTGCAGGGACGGCCGGAGTTCAGCGCCTATGTCGACGCGGTGTTCGATGCGATGTGGCTGAACCCCCGCAACATGGGCGACCCCGCCGAAGCCGCCGCCGCGCTGACCGCCGCCGGGCTCGACCCGGCGCTGCTGACGCTGGCCGAAAACCAGGCCGCGAAGGACCGCCTCAAGACGGCGACCGAGGCTGCGGTGGCGCGCGGCGTGTTCGGCGCCCCGACCTTCTTCGTGGGCGACACGATGTTCTTCGGGCAGGACCGGCTCGACTGGGTCGAGGCAGCGGTCAGCGCCTGACGACGCCGCGCTGCTCGAGCCGCCAGACCAGATCCTCGAGCCGGTCCTGGCCGAAGAACGGCTCGCCGTCGTAAACGAACAGCGGCACGCCCCAATGGCCGGCCGCCGCCTGCGCCGCCTCGTTGGCGGCGATCACGCCGTCGAGGCGGTCCTGCTCGGCGACCTGCGCTGCATCCAGTTCGGCGAGGTCGAAGCCGGCGCTCGCCGCCGCGCCTGCCAGCCGGTCGCCCTCGTCCCATCGTTCGCCGCTGCCCCAGATCAACGCAGTCACCGCTTCGGCGAAGGCGAGGCCCGCCCCGCGTTCTGCCGCCAGCACGCCGAGGCGGCTGAGCCGGCCGATATAGGGCTGCTCGGCGGCGACCTCGCGGGTCGCAAAGTTCTGCACGATCGGGTCCGGCGTCGGCCAGCGATACGGTAGCCCCAGCCGCTCGGCGATGCGCTGGGTATCGCGCATCAGATAGGGCGGCCACAGCGGATTGACGCGCTGAAAGAAGTCCGGGACACGCACCGCCAGCGGCCGCACCACCCGCACCGCGAAGGCAACCTGCCACGCCGCCTCGATCGCCCGCACCTGGCGCACGGCGAGGTAGGAATAGGGGCTGCGGTACGAGAAATACAGGTCGACCAGCGTGTCCGTCATCGCACATTCCCCCCAACGAAAAAGGCCCGGCGGATCGCTCCGCCGGGCCCGGTATCGTGTTGCCTCAGGCGCCGCGGTTAGCGGCGGTCGCCCATGAAGCGCAGCAGGAACAGGAACAGGTTGATGAAGTCGAGGTAGAGCGTCAGCGCGCCCATCACCACCGACTTGCCGACCATATCCGAGCCCTGGACCTGGTAGTACATCTCCTTGATCTTCTGCGTGTCGTAGACCGTCAGGCCGGCGAACAGCAGCACGCCGACGCACGAGATGATCATCGACATGGTGCCCGACTGGGTGAACATGTTGATCAGCTGGGCGACGATCAGGCCGACCAGGCCCATCATCAGGAACTTGCCCATGCCCGACAGGTCGCGCTTGGTCGTGTAGCCGTAGAGGCTGAGCGCGCCAAAGCTGGCCGCGGTGGCGAAGAACGTGCTGGCCACCGACGCGCCGGTATAGACCAGCAGCACCGTCGACAGCGACAGGCCCATCAGCGCCGCATAGGCCCAGAACACCGCCTTCGCGGTCGTTTCGGACATGCGGTTGATGCCGAAGCTGAGCGCCAGCACCAGGCCGATCGGCGACAGCATGATCACCCACTTCAGGATGCCGGGCTGCATGAACACCTGCGCGGCATAGCTGTCGACGCCGCCCCGCGCGAAAAACAGCGCGACGATCCCGGTCAGCAGCACGCCGCTGGCCATATAGTTGTACACCGACAGCATGTACGAGCGCAGGCCCGCGTCGAAGGTTGCGTCACCCGAGACGGCACCGCCGAAACGCGGCGTCGCGATGCGCGGGTCGAATTGAGGGTTGGCCATCTTGGTCACTCTCTCCGTGTATCCGGCGTGATGCCGGGATAGCGATAATATCGGCGTTCCCGGCCCGCGCTTCAAGAGCGATGTCCTATAGGGTTCGCAATACCGTGTTCGGCCGGGCCGACAGGGCGCTCCAGCTGCCGGCCAGCGCCAGCAGCACGGTCAGCAGCCCACCCGCGACGACCGTCAGCACCACCGCGCCCCACGATGGCTGCCACGCCAGCTCAAACACCTGCGTCACTACGAACCAGCCGCCCAGTGTCCCGAGCAGCAACGCGACGCCGGCGACCAGTCCGCTGAGCACCGCATATTCCGCCAATGTCGCGGCCGCGACCTGCCCGCGCGTCGCGCCGAGAACCTTCAGCAGCACCGCGTCATAGGTCCGCGCCCGCCGTGCCGCCGCCAGCGCGCCGATCAGCACCGCGATCCCCGCTGCCAGCGTCAGCGACCCCGCCACCCGGATCGCCATGCCGAGCTGGCCGAGCAGCGTCGAGACCTGCCCCAGCACGTCGGCGACGCGCACCGTCGAGGCGGTCGGGAACGCCGCCGCCATCGCATTGGAGAAGCCGCGCTCCTGGCTGGGCCGCATCGCCACGGTCGCCATCCAGCTGTGCGGCGCACCCTCCAGGGTGCCGGGCGCGAACAGGATGGCGAAGTTGAAGCCCAGGCTGCGCCAGTCGATCTTGCGGAAGCTGGCGATCTTCGCGGTCACGTCGACGCCCAGCACCGCGATCGTCAGCGTGTCGCCGAGCTTCAGCCCCAACGCCTTGGCCGCGACCTCGTCGATGGAAATGAGCGGCGGTCCGGCATAATCGGCCGGCCACCATTTGCCGGCGGTCAGCACGTTGTTCTCCGGAAAGCCGGCGGCATAGCTGAGGCCGCGGTCGCCGCGCAGGATCCAGGCGTCGTCGGGCAGGTTCTTCATCTGCGCCACGGGCACGCCGTTGACCGCCGTCACCGGCCCGCGCAGCGACGGGACGGTGCGCAGCTTTGCCCCCGGCGCCGTGCGGCCGACCAGCGCCCGGAACGGCGTCAGCCCCTCGGTCGGCAGGTCGATGACGAAGAAGCTCGGCGCGGCCTTGGGCAGCGCGCCCGTGATCTGGTTGTCGAGGCTGGTCTGGATGACGCTCAATGTCGCGAACAGGGTGAGGCCAAGCCCGAGCGCGACAATCAGCTGACGGGTCAGCGCGCCGGGCCGGTGCAGGTTGCCGAGCGCCAGCCGCGGCAGCAGGGATGCGGGCCGGGGCAGCCGCGCCGCCGCCCACCGCACCCCCGCCGCCAGCGCCCCCAGCGCGATCAGCAGCGCCAGCGCACCGCCGATGAAGCCGCCGGCGAACAGCGGGTCGCCCGACTGCGCCAGCGCCAGCCCGACGATGGCGACAGCAGCGACACCCGCGACCCCGGCGGCGCGTGCGCCCGGCCAGCGGCCGCTCTCGTGCAGGTCGCGGAACAGCCGTGCCGCCGGCATGCGCGCGGCGCGCGACAGCGGCACGACCGCGAACGCCAGCGCGATCAGCAGCCCGTAGGCGCAGGCCGACAGCAGCGGCGCCGCATAGACGCCGACCGCCGGGGTCACCGGCAGCGCGTCGCCCGCCACCGCGACGATCACATACGGCACCGCCGCGCCGAACGCCGCGCCGACCAGCACGGCGGCCAGCGTCACCAGCCCGATCTGGAACAGGTAGCTGAGGAAGATCGTGCGGCTGTCGGCGCCCAGGCTCTTGAGCGTTGCGATGGCGCCGCTCTTGGCGTCGAGATACGCGCTGACGCCGTTGCCGACCCCGACGCCCGCCACCACCAGCGCGGTCAGCGACACGAGCGTCAGGAACTGCCCCAGCCGGTCGACGAAATCTCGCGTGCCCTGGGCGGCATTGTCGCGGTTGACGACGCGCGCGCCGGGCAGCGCCGCCTGCACGCGCCTGACCGCCGGGTCGAGCGCGGTACCGGGCGGCAGCGCGATGCGGTATGAGGCCCGGAACAGGCTGCCGGGCTGGATCAGGCCGGTGCGCGCGAGATCGCGGCTGAGGATGGTGACGCCGGGACCGAAGGCAAAGCTGCCCGAATTGTCGGGCTCGCCGGCGACGATGCCGACAACGCGGAATGTCGCCTGGCCCAGCGTCAACCGGTCGCCCGGCTTCAGGCCCAGGCGTTCGGCGAGCGCCTTCGACGGCGCCGCGGTGCCGGGGGTGAGCGCCGCGCCGTTCGCCAGCATGAAAGCACCGTACAGCGGATAGGCGGCGTCCACCGCCTTGACCTCGGCCAGCAGCCGCTCGTCGGTGCCGGCCCGCCCGGCCATTGCGTTCAGTTTGGTGACTTCGGACACCCGGCCGAGCTTTGCCAGCGCGGCGCGCTCCTCCGCCGTTGCCGCGCGCTGGGTCAGCCGCACCTCGACGTCGCCGCCCAGCAGCGCCTGGCCGTTGCCCGCGATGCCGGCGCGGATGGCGGCGGAAAGGCTGCCGACCCCGGCCAGCGCCAGCGTGCCGAGCACTAGGCAGACGCCGAGCAAGCGCAAAGCGCCGAGACCGCCGCGGAGTTCGCGCAGCGCGAGGCGGAGGGCTATCACGCCGCCTCGTCCCGGATAATCCGCCCGTCGCGCATCTCGATCACCCGTCCGCAGCGCGCCGCCAGTTCGGGATCGTGGGTGATCAGCACCAGCGTTGCGCCCGTCTCCGCGGCGCGGCCGAAGATCAGCTCGACGATGTCATGGCCGGTGGCGGCGTCGAGGTTCCCCGTCGGCTCGTCGGCGAACAGCAGCTGCGGGCGCGGCGCGGTGGCGCGGGCGATGGCGACGCGCTGCTGCTCCCCGCCCGACAGCTGCGCCGGATAGTGGGTCAGCCGGTGCCCGAGGCCGACCGCGACCAGTTCGGTGCGCGCCGCTGCGGGCTCGCGGCCCGCCAGTTCCAGCGGCACCGCGACATTCTCCAGCGCGGTCATCGTCGGGATCAGGTGGAAGGCCTGCAGCACGATGCCGATGCGGCCGCGCCGGGCTCGCGCCAGCCCGTCCTCGCTCAGGCCGGAGAAATCCGACCCGGCGACGGTGACGCGGCCGCCGCTCGCCTGCTCGAGGCCGCTCAGCACCGCCATCAGCGACGACTTGCCCGACCCCGACGGACCGAGGATGGCGACCTGCTCGCCGGCGCGCACGGTCAGGTCGATACCGCGTAACACCTCGACCGCGGCGTCGCCCTTGCCGAGCCGCAGGGTGACATCGGCGCAGTCGATCACGATATTGTCGGGCATGTCGGCTTTCGGAGATTTCAGTTGCACAGATATGGCGGGTTGCGGCGGTTTTGCCACGCGGTTGTTGCCGCAGCCGCGCTGATGGCCACACCGTCGGCGGCCGCGACGCCGCCGCGCCTGATCCTCGCCTTCGGCGATTCGCTGACCGCGGGCTACCAGCTGGGCCCGCAGGAGGGCTTTGCGCCGCAGCTGGAGGCGGCGCTGCGGGCGCAGGGGCGCACCGTTACCGTCCACAATGCCGGCGTCTCGGGCGACACCACGGCGCAGGGGCGGGCGCGGCTGAACTGGGTGCTGGCCGGGCTGAAGACGCGGCCCGATCTCGCCATCGTCGAGCTGGGTGCCAACGACATGCTGCGCGGCCAGTCACCGGCCGTGGCGCGCGCCAACCTCGACGCGATCCTCGGTGAATTTGGCAAGCGCAAGATCCCGGTGGTGCTGGCCGGCATGCTGGCCGCGCCCAACCTCGGCGCGGGCTATGCCAAGCCGTTCAACGCCATGTACCCGGCGCTGGCGAAAGCGCACGGCGCGGCGCTGTACCCGTTTTTCCTGAACGGCGTCGTCGGCGTGCGCGGGCTGCAGCTTGGCGACGGGCTGCACCCGACCAAGGCCGGGGTGGCGGTGATCGTGCGCGGCATTCTGCCGGTGGTGGCGCGCGAGCTCGACCGGATCAAATAATGCACCGCCTGTTCGTGGCGCTGGAGCCGCCGCCGGCGGTGCGGGACGCGCTGCTTGGCGTGATGGGCGGTGTCGCCGGCGCGCGGTGGCAGCGCGACGAGCAACTCCACCTGACCCTGCGCTTCATCGGTGAGGTCGACCGGCACGGCGCGCAGGACATCGCCGCGGCGCTGGCCGGGGTGCGCTCGCCGGGCTTCGAACTCCGGCTCGGCGCGCCCGGCACCTTCGACCGCCGCGGCCGCGTCGACACGCTGTGGATCGGCGTCGCGCCGGCCGAGCCGGTGGCGGCGCTGCACCGCAAGATCGACGCAGCGCTGCAACGGGTCGGCGTGCCGCCCGACGGCCGGGCGTTCGTGCCGCACGTCACGATCGCGCGTTTCGGCAAGGACGGCGGATGCGCGGCGGCCGGTTTCGCTTCGCCCCCGCTCGGCCATGCGGCCTGGCCGGTCGCGGGCTTCGCATTGTACGAGAGCACGCTGGGCCATGACGGGGCCGACTACACCGTCGTCGAGCGTTACCGGCTGGCGGCCCCGCAAACCCTCTGCTAGCCAAGTTGCTTAACGCCCCGCGACGAGGGCATCGGCGGGGAGAGACGCGTGGCCAGACCGGAACGGACCGAACGCGTCGGCGGCCCCTATGCCTGGTACGTGCTGATCGTCCTGGTCTGCGTCTATATCTTCAACTTCATCGACCGCTCGATCCTGACCATTCTGGGACCGTATATCCAGAAGGATCTGGGGCTTAGCGACGGCCAGCTCGGCCTGTTGTCGGGCACCGTGTTCGCCCTGTTCTACGGGCTGTTCGGGCTGGCGCTGGGGCGGCTGGCGGACACCTGGGTGCGGACCTGGACGATCGCGCTCGGTCTCTCGATCTGGTCGGGGATGACCGCACTGTCGGGCTTTGCCACCAGCTTCGGCGCGCTGGCGGCGGCCCGCGTCGGGGTCGGCGTCGGCGAGGCCAGCGCCAGCCCGGCCGCGTACAGCCTGCTCGCCGACTGGTTCCCGAAGGAAAAGCGCGCCACCGCGCTGTCGATCTATTCGAGCGGCATCTTCATTGGCGCAGGGCTGAGCTTCATGATCTCCGGCGTCGTCGTCGACGGCTGGAACAAGGCGTATGCAAACGGCGGCGCGCCGTTAGGGCTGGCGGGATGGCAGGCGGCGTTCCTTGTCGTCGGCATACCCGGCCTGATTCTGGCAGCTATCGTGCTGTCGCTGCGCGAGCCGCCGCGCGGTCTCGCCGAAGGCATCCTGACCAAAGGGCCGCGCGAGCCGCACCCGTTCCGCAAGATGTTCGCCGAACTCGGCACCGTGTTGCCGCCGTTCACCCTGTTCAGCCTGCGCCGCATCGGGGCGCCCGCCGACGTCATCCGGCGCAATATCATCGCGCTGGTCATGGTGATCGTGCTGGCCGTCGCCATGACCCTGTGGACGGATCAGCTGGTGCCGCCCGAGAAATTGAAGACGATGTTCCAGATCGGTGGTGCGCGGATCACGCCAAATGCCATCCAGTGGGCCGCCATGGCGCTGGGCGGCTACGGCGTGTTCAGCTGGGCGCAGTCGCTCAGCGTCCGTGACCGGCCGTTGCACACGCTGATGTGGGGCACACCGACCTTCCTGCAGGCGGTCGGGGTCGGCACGCTCATTTCGTTCGGCAGCTACGCGGTCGGAGCGTTCATTTTCGTCTATGCGTTCCGCAACCTCGGCGCGACGCCCAAGGACGCGGGTATCGCGCTCGGCCTCGGCTCGGCGCTGGGCGGCTGGATCGGCACGTCGCTGGGCGGCATCGTCGGCGACGCGTGGAAGAAACGCTCCGGCACCGGGCGGCTGAAGCTTACCTTTATCGCCAGTGCCTTGCCTCTGCCGATAGCCTTTTACGCCTATTCGACCCACGACCTGAATGTCTTTTACCTCTGCTATTTCCTGGTTGTGCTGGTCGGCACGTTCTGGCTCGGCGGCGTAACCGCGACCATGCAGGACCTTGTGCTGCCGCGCATGCGGGGGTCGGCGGGCGCGATGTTCTTCATGGGCACGACGCTGATCGGGCTAGGCAACGGGCCTTATGTGGTCGGCTTGATCAGCGACGTTACCGGCGACCTGCGCATCGCCATTCTCGCGACCTATCTCGCCGCGCCGGTGGTCTGGCTGCTGCTCATACTGGCCATCCGCGGCCTGCCGAAGGCGGAAGCCAGCCGTATCGAACGCGCCCGCGCCGCGGGTGAGCAAGTGGAGACGTTATGAAGATCGAACAGCTGTTCTCCGTCGCCGGCAAGGTGGCGATCGTCACCGGCGGCAGCCGCGGCATCGGCGAGATGATCGCCCGCGGCTACGTCGAGAACGGCGCGCGGGTCTATATCACCTCGCGCAACGCCGCGGTCTGCGATTCGCTCGCCGCCAAGCTGTCCGAGATCGGTGAGTGCCATTCGATCCCCGCCGACCTTTCGAAGATGGAGGAGATCGAGCGCTTCGCGGCCGAGTTCGAGGCGCGCGAGGGCAAGCTCGACATCCTCGTCAACAACGCCGGCGCCAGCTGGGGCGCACCGTTCGACAGTTTTCCGGAAAGCGGCTGGGACAAGATCATGGACCTGAACGTCAAGTCGATCTTCTTCCTGACCCAGCGGCTGGTGCAGCGCCTGGCCGCGGCTGGTTCGGCGGAGAGTTTCGCCCGCGTCATCAATATCGGCTCGATCGACGGCCTGCACGTGTCGGGCATCGAGACCTATAGCTATGCCGCGTCGAAGGCCGGCGTCCTCCACCTGACCAAGATGATGGCCAAGTTCCTCGCCGCCCGGCACATCGCGGTCAACGCCATCGCGCCCGGCTATTTCCCGTCCAAGATGACCGCCGCGATCCCGGATGAGCTGGCGCAGATGACGCTCGCCGCCACCCCGATGCACAGCCGCGGCACGCCCGAGGATGCTGCCGGCGTAGCGATCTACCTCGCCTCGCGGGCTAGCGGGTTTGTGACGGGCAGCGTGATTGCGGTCGACGGCGGTTTCGCGACGACGGCCTAGTTCGCGGCTGCTGCCCCATTTTTCACCATCTGCCCCGACGCTGGGCAGCCGATGCCGACGAAAATCCTTTCGCACCTGCGAAAAGGGCCTTGTCCCGACTGGCACGGCTTGTGCTAGGCTTCAAGAAAGCCGGACTTCGGGGACCCACGTGAAAAAGATCGAAGCCGTCATCAAGCCCTTCAAGCTCGACGAGGTGAAGGAAGCGCTGCACGAGGTCGGCGTCAGCGGCATTACCGTGACCGAGGCCAAGGGCTTCGGCCGCCAGAAGGGTCATACCGAACTTTACCGCGGCGCCGAATATGTCGTCGATTTCCTGCCCAAGGTTCGGCTTGAGGTCGTCGTCGACGACGACCAGGCCGACCGGGTGGTAGAGGCGATTGCCAACGCGGCTCGAACCGGGCGCATCGGCGACGGCAAGATTTTCGTGTCGACCATCGACGCCGCGGTCCGCATCCGCACCGGCGAGCGCGATAGCGACGCGATCTAGTTTCTCTCGGAGGGGTTTACCGACATGGCCAACAAGGCGTCCGACGTTCTCGCGATGATCAAGGACAAGGAGATCGAATGGGTCGATCTCCGTTTCACCGACCCCAAGGGCAAGTGGCAGCACCTGACCATGGTGTCGTCGGTGGTTGACGAGGACCAGCTGACCGACGGCTTCATGTTCGACGGCTCGTCCATCGACGGCTGGAAAGCGATCAACGAGTCCGACATGATCCTGCAGCCGGATCTCGACGCGGTCTATGTCGACCCGTTCTCTGCAACCCCGATGCTGATCCTGGTCTGCGACATCGTCGAGCCGTCGACCGGCCAGCTGTACGGCCGTGACCCGCGCTCGACCGCCAAGCGCGGCGAGGCCTATCTCAAGTCCACCGGCATCGGCGACACCGTCTATATCGGGCCCGAGGCCGAGTTCTTCGTGTTCGACGATGTCCGCTTCAAGATCGGCTACAACGTCGGCAGCTACGAGCTCGACGACATCGAGCTGCCGACCAACACCGGCACCAAGTACGACGAAGGCAACATGGGCCACCGCCCGCGCGTCAAGGGCGGCTATTTCCCGGTCGCGCCGGTCGACAGCGCCGTCGACCTGCGCGCCGAGATGGTCTCGACGATGCTCGAGATGGGGCTCCCGTGCGACAAGCACCACCACGAGGTCGCCGCCGCCCAGCACGAACTGGGCCTGACCTTCGGCACGCTGGTCACCACTGCCGACCGCATGCAGGTCTACAAGTACGTCGTGCACCAGGTCGCGCACGCCTATGGCAAGACCGCGACGTTCATGCCCAAGCCGATCAAGGACGACAACGGCAGCGGTATGCACACGCACCTGTCGATCTGGAACGGCAAGACGCCGCTGTTCGCCGGTGACCAATATGCCGGCCTGTCGGAGATGGCGCTGTTCTTCATCGGCGGCATCATCAAGCACGCCAAGGCCTGCAACGCCTTCACCAACCCGTCGACCAACAGCTACAAGCGGCTGGTGCCGGGCTTCGAGGCGCCGGTGCTGCTGGCCTATTCGGCGCGCAACCGCTCGGCGTCGTGCCGCATCCCGTACGGCACCGGTGCCAAGGCGAAGCGCGTCGAGGTCCGCTTCCCGGACGCAATGGCGAACCCGTACCTCGCCTACACCGCGCTGCTGATGGCCGGCCTCGACGGCATCGAGAACCGCATCCACCCCGGTCCGGCGATGGACAAGAACCTTTACGACCTGCCGCCCCGCGAACTGAAGAAGGTTCCGACGGTGTGCGCATCGCTGCGCGAGGCGCTGGGGTGCCTGGACCGGTCGCGCGCTGTGTTCACCAAGGGCGGCGTGTTCACCGACGACCAGATCGACTCTTACATCGAGCTGAAGATGCACGACGTGCAGCGCTGGGAGATGACGCCGGCGCCGGTTGAGTTTGATATGTATTACAGCAGCTGAGCGGCCGGTCACCAACGCGGAATTTGCCTCTTCGGCGAATTCCGCGTTGGCGACGGACTCGCGAAGCCGCCGGCCGGCGGGGGCGCTTCAGCGCAGCCCGTCCGACGCCAGCGGCGGCTTTGCCGACCGCCTCTTTCGATTCGAGACGAACGACTGCTTTCGCACCAATTGCGGACATTCTGGAGGATATCCGCCAGCGTCGATCTAGGTAACGCAACACCGCTATCCGGCAGGAAAATGTCGCCGCTGCGGAGGGCACCACCGCCCAGTTCGATCTTGGCAGACACGAAGTCCGGTCAGGCGCGAGTGTCTCCGCTGGCTATACGGCAAGCCCAAGCTTTGCGCGTACAATCTTATCGATCGCTTTCATCTGCGTCGATCGGATTACTTGGCCTAAGTGCATCATTGCGGCGACTTCGACGCTTGGCTGGGTCGATAGTCGTATCTCGCCTCGATTGGTAATTTGAGGTCCGGCGTACAAGACGCCGACGAAGAAAAAGCGCCGCGCATCGAGCATATAATTACCGGTGGATTTGTCTACGTAACCCAGCTGGTTGATAAACACTGGCGATCCCGAGGATCCCGGGAAGCAAGCGATGTCGACCATAAACTCGTCACGCCCTTCATAGGGCACGCTAAGCGCGGTGGCAGTTATGCCGCGGCGAACGATTGGCCTATTGTTCGTCGTGTCGGCTAGCCCCCGTGGGTAGCCAACCATGGTCACATCTTCGATCGCATCGAAGTTTTCCCAGTCGACCGGGACGTTATCTGCGCTCAAAGAACGGAAAAAGAGCGGTGTCCCCCGGGCAAGGGCGTCGTCCTGCAGGTTGCTAAAGCCTAACGCGACAAGGTCGACTGAGGGATCCGGGTGAGGGAAAACGCCATCGGGATGGATCGTCATGCCCAGCACAATGTGCGTACCGCTTGGCCTCGAAGTATCGCTGGCCAGCGCCGAGTGGAAGACAGCCTGAATCCGGTCGCAACCCTCTATGACATGCTTGTTCGTCACTAGCAGATCTACATGTCCGACTCCCTCATCGATCCTCCACAAGAATGCAGTACCAGTTCCGACTTGAGCGGCCCCATTGAACCCGGTCACTTTCGCCGTTGTAAAAAGCATCTGTTCTGCGAGTGTAAACGGCACTGTTCTTCTCCCTGCTTACGTCTCATTCTGAGTAACGACGAGTGCTAATAGCACACGTGAGTTATCGCCCGGAGTTGATCCCTTCATCGCGGTATCTACAACGGGGAAGAGCCGACGCTCTTATGCGACCGGGGTCTAGGATATATTCGTTTGGAGACCGCCTTGCCGACGAATGTCTGCTAACCACCAATAGCGGACACTCGGATCGCAAAGGAAACTGGCGGTCGGCAAAGCCGCCGCTGGCGTCGGACGGGCTCGGCTGCGCCGCTCCGCCGGCCGGTCTGGCGCGAGTCCGCGCCTAAGCAGGAATTCGCCGAAGGGGCAAATTCTCGCTTAGGCCACGGCCGCGCTGCGACTTAAAAGCTCGCCGTCAGCGACACGACCACACCGTCCCTCGCGTTGTGGTACAACGTCGTACCCTTGCCGCCGGTCACGGCACGGTCGAGGTCGTTGCCGATATACTGAACACCGAGCGTCAGGAACTTGTACTTGGCATCCACACCAAACATGTAATCGACCTTACCGTTCGAGCCATAGTCGAAATACCCGTCCTCATAGCCGACCGAACCCTTGATCGTCAGAGGGGTGCCCTTGATGCCATAGCTCGCCAGGCCATAGACGTAGATATTGTCGTCAGTGGTGTGACTCTGATCGGGAACGTAGTTAGCACCGACAGTGACGCCGACCGGCCCCAGCGTCGCCGCGACCGAGACGAAGGGTTCAATGTAGCTGACACCGCGACCGCCGGGATAGACATAGTAGATCGCCCCGATCGTCGGAGTCACCGCGCCAAAGGCGTGGCTGTAGCCCGCGGTCAGGTCGATCTCCTGCTCCGAACCGTTGTGGAAGTTGCCGCTGCCGTCGAAATACGCGCCGACCGGTTCAATCGTCGAACCCCAGATGCTGGCGAACAGCCCGATCTTGGTGGTCGCGGCGATGCTCGCCTGGCCGGCGATGTCACGGTCGCTCAAGGACACACCACGGAAGCGATAGTCGGTGACGAACGCAGCGCTGCCGGTGAAGGTGACGAAAGGCGTCTCCTCCGGGGCGGCTGGCGCATCCTCAGCCTGCGCTACAACGCCGGTCAGCGCCCAACCCAACGCGGCCGCGACCGCAACCTTGTTCAAAATCGTCATATCCACTCCCTGGCGTCCCTGCGCGCAAGCGCGCCGGAGACTTCGTGCTGATTCATGCACCCGCTCAGGGCAACCGTGGGTTCACGGCAGTCTTGTTACGGGCATGATGCCTCGCGGTTGTGCGCTGCACAATAGGGAGATTAGCGATGCTCCCGTTCGCGCCGCCATGTGGATTTTTGGCAACAGAATAAAATCAGCACGAAAAAGGGGCCGGCGGCTTTCGCTACCGGCCCCGAAGTCAAATCCTTGGGGAGGATCGCCATATTGGCCTCATTCTTGTGCACTGCAGCAGACAATATTGCAATGCACAAAATGCACGGGATCGAAACTTTTTACGCGGGCGGCGGAGCGCGCTAAGACGGGGCATGAGCGACCTGTTCGCGGCGACTGCCGCCCCTTCCGACTATGACGCCAGCCATATCGAGGTGCTTGAGGGGCTGGAGCCGGTGCGCCGCCGCCCGGGCATGTACATCGGCGGTGTCGACGAGCGCGCGCTGCACCACCTTGCCGCCGAAGTGCTCGACAATTCGATGGACGAGGCAGTGGCGGGCCACGCCAGCCGCATCGAGGTCGTGCTGAACGGCGACGGCAGCTTGAGCATCAGCGACAACGGTCGCGGCATTCCGGTCGACCCGCACCCGCGCTACCCCGACAAATCGGCGCTGGAGGTGATCATGACCATGCTCCACTCGGGCGGCAAGTTCAGCGGCAAAGCCTATGCGACCAGCGGCGGCTTGCACGGTGTCGGCGTGTCTGTGGTCAACGCACTGAGTTCACAACTGACCGTCGAGGTGGCGCGCAACCGCGAATTGTATCGCCAGTCGTTCGCACGGGGGTTCGCGACGACGGCGCTGGAAAAGCTTGGCGCGGTCCCGAACCGCCGCGGCACCACCATCGCCTTCCTGCCCGACCCCCAGATTTTCGGCGACGACGCCGCGTTCAAGCCGGCGCGCCTCTACCGGCTGGCGCGTTCCAAGGCGTATCTGTTTCGCGGCGTCGAGATCCGTTGGCGCTGCGACCCGGCGCTGATCACCGACACGACGCCGGCCACCGCCAGTTTCCAGTTTCCCGGCGGCCTTGCCGACCATTTGCGTGAGCAACTTGGCGACCGCGAACTTGTCACGCCGGCACTGTTCGAGGGGCGCGTCGACCTGCCCGAGGGCATGGGCGCGGTCGAATGGGCAGTCGCCTGGCCGCTCTATGGCGAGGGCGCGTCGAGCTATTACGCAAACACCATTCCCACGCCCGACGGCGGCACGCATGAGGCCGGGCTGCGCGCGGCATTGTCGAAGGGTATCAAGGGCTTCGCCGGACTGGTCGGCCAGACCAAGCGCGCCGCCGACTTGGCACCCGAGGACGTCATGACCGGCGCCGAGATCATGCTGTCGCTGTTCATCCGCGAGCCGCAGTTCCAGAGCCAGACCAAGGACCGGCTGACCTCGCCCGAGGCCGCACGCCTGGTCGAGAGCGCGCTCCGCGACCGTTTCGACCACTGGCTGGCCGACAGCCAGGAACGCGGCCGCGCCCTGCTCGGCTTCGTGCTAGAGCGCATGGACGACCGGCTGCGGCGGCGCGCCGACATGGCCAACCAGCGCAAGACCGCGGTCAACAAGCGCAACCTGCGCCTGCCCGGCAAGCTGACCGACTGCACCCGCAGCGAGGCGACCGGCACCGAATTGTTCATCGTCGAGGGCGATTCCGCCGGCGGCTCAGCCAAGCAGGCGCGCGATCGGGCGACCCAAGCGGTGCTGCCGATCCGCGGCAAGATCCTGAACGTCGCCAGCGCCAACGCCGCCAAGATCAGCGCGAATACCGAGATCGCGGACCTGGCCCAGGCGCTCGGCTGCGGCACCCGTGAGCGGTTCAACCCGGCGCAATTGCGATACGAGCGCGTCGTAATCATGACCGATGCCGACGTCGACGGCGCGCATATCGCGACGCTACTGATGACCTATTTCTTCCAGGAAATGCCGGGGCTCGTTCAAGCCGGGCATCTGTTCGTCGCACAGCCGCCGCTGTACCGTATGGCGCAGGGCGGCACCGTTGCCTACGCCCGCGACGACGCCCACCGCGAGGAACTGCTGGCGACAATCTTCAAGGGCCGCGGCCACGTCGAGACTAGTCGCTTCAAAGGCCTCGGCGAAATGGCTCCGCAGCAGTTGCGAGACACGACGATGGACCCGGCCAAGCGCACCCTGCTCAAGGTCGTGCTGCCCACCGACTTTGAGGAAAAGGCCGAAGTGAAGGACCTCGTCGACCGCCTGATGGGGCGTCACCCGGAGCACCGCTTCGCCTTCATCCAGGCGAGCGCGAGCATGGTCGAAGCGGACGCAATCGACGCTTAGTTCAGCTTAACGCCTGAACAGCGCTTCACCCTGCTCCTGAACCGTCCCGACCTCGGTCGGGACCGGGCCGTGCTCGGCGATGTACGCCGCCTGGACGCGCTCGGCGTTGAGCTGGTCGATCATCGCGCTGCGGTCGTCCTCCAGCTTGCCGAGATCGGGGCTTAGGTCGATGCCGGCCTTCTTGGCGGCGAGCGCGACCAGCGCGTCCATGTCGCGCTGCGTCGTCAGGCCGAGCGTGACTGGGTCCTTGGGCGTGATGTTGGCGATGTTCCAGTGGCTCTTGTCGCGGATCTTGGCGATCGTGTCCTTGGTGGTGCCGATCAGCTTGGAAATCTGGTTGTCGGTAATTTCCGGGTGGTTGCGGACGATCCAGGCGATGCCGTCGGGCTTGTCCTGGCGCTTCGACACCGGCGTGTAGCGCGGGCCCTTTGTGCGGCGCTGCTGGTCGGGCTGCTTCTCCAGCACCAGGCGGGCGTTGGGGTCGGCCGACACGCGGTCGATCTCGGCCTGGGTCAGTTCGCCGCTGCTGATCGGATTGCGCCCGGTCAGCTTGGTGGCGGCAGTGTCGTCGGCGATCGCCTGTACCTCGAGGATGTGCATGCCGCAGAATTCGGCAATCTGGGCGAAGGTGAGCGCGGTGTTGTCGACCAGCCAGGCGGCGGTCGCGTGCGGCATCAGGGGCGTCATCGGGCGGTCTTTCGTGAATATGGGAACAGCCGCCCCTTTCGGGACGGCTGTGACGGTCGTGGATGTAGGGCCCCGGACAATTTGAAGCAAGGAAATAGCGGGGGTTTTCGCCGAATTGTTACGCTATGGAGTGGCCATGCTGACCCGCGAAGACGCCCTTGCCTGCGATGCCGACGACGGCCTCGCCTTTGCCCGTGCGCGTTTCGCGCTGCCGGCGGGCTTGATCTACCTCGACGGCAATTCGCTGGGCGCCCTGCCCCGCCGCACGCCGCAGCGGGTCTTCGACATGGTGGCGAAGGAATGGGGCGAGGGGCTGATCGGCAGCTGGAACGACGCCGGCTGGATCGAGGGACCGGCGAAGCTGGGGGCGCGGATCGCGCGGCTGATCGGCGCGGGCCACGACGAGGTGATCGTCACCGATTCGACCTCGGTCAATGTCTTCAAGCTGGCGGCTGCCGCGCTGGCGCTCAGGCCCGGGCGACGGGTGATCGTCACAGAGGCGGGCAACTTCCCGACCGACCTGTACATGCTGCAGGGCCTTGCCGCGCTGACCGGGTGCGAGTTGCGGGTCGTGGCGCGCGCCGAGATCGCCGCCGCGCTCGACGGGTCGGTGGCGCTGCTGCTGCTGACCCACACGCATTACCGGACTGGCGCGGTGTACGACATGGCGGCGCTGACTGCCGTCGCCCATGCGGCGGGGGCACTGGCCTGCTGGGATCTCAGCCATTCGGCGGGGGCGCTGGCGGTCGAGCTGAACGGCGCGAACGCCGACATGGCGGTCGGCTGCGGCTATAAATACCTGAACGGCGGCCCCGGCGCGCCTGCCTTTGCGTTCGTCGCGACGCGGCACCACGAAGGGCTCGACCAGCCGCTGACCGGCTGGATGGGCCATGCCGCGCCGTTCGAGTTCGAGGCGGACTACCGGCCCGGCATGGGCATGCAGCGGCTGCTGGCGGGCACCCCGCCGGTGATTGCGATGGCCGCACTCGCGTCGGGCCTCGCCACCTGGGACGGCATCGACATGGAGCGTGCCGCCGCCAAATCGCAGGCGCTCGGCGACCTTTTCCTCGATCTCGCCGAGGCGCGCTGCCCGGAGTTCGGTATCGCCTGCCCGCGCGACAACCGCGGCGCGCAGGCCAGCCTGAGCCACCCGGACGCCTATGCCATCTGCCAGGCGCTGATCGCGCGCGGCGTCATCGGCGACTTCCGCACGCCCGACGTGGTGCGCTTCGGCTTCCCGGCGCTGTACGTCCGCTTCGTCGATGTCTGGGACGCGGTCGACATTCTCGTCGACATCATGGCGAGCGGCGAATGGCAGGCCCCCGAGCACAGCCGGCGGCGGGCCGTGACATGACCGGCGCGCACCAGCGCCCCGACCTCAGCTACGGTGACTATCTCGGGCTCGACAAGCTGCTCGATGCCCAGCACCCGCTGTCGGGCAGCCACGACGAATTGCTGTTCATCGTCATCCACCAGGCTTCGGAGCTGTGGATGAAGCTGTCGATCCACGAGCTCGCCGCCGCACGCGACCGCATCGCCGCCGACGACCTCGGCACGGCATTCAAGATGATCGCGCGGGTCAGCCGCATCCAGACCCAGCTGATCCAGTCGTGGGACGTGCTCGCGACGATGACGCCGAGCGACTACCACGCCTTCCGCCCCAGCCTCGGGCAATCGTCGGGCTTCCAGTCCTACCAGTACCGCGAGCTCGAATTCCTGCTCGGCAACAAGAGCGGCGACGTGCTCGGCGTCCATGAGAGCGACCCGGCGGTGCACGCGCACCTGCTCGCAGTCCACGCCGGGCCGAGCCTCTATGACGAATGCATCGCGCTGCTCCGCCGCCGCGGTTTCGCCGGCGCGGTCGAGGATGCCTGGCTGACCGTCTACCGCGAGCCCGAGCGCCACTGGGACCTCTACGAGCTCGCCGAGAAGCTGGTCGACCTCGAATTCCGCTTCCAGCAGTGGCGCTTCGCCCACATGAAGACCGTGGAGCGCATCATTGGCTACAAGCACGGCACCGGCGGCACCGGTGGCGTCAGCTACCTGGTCGAGGCGCTCGACAAGTCGTTCTTCCCGGAGCTGCTGAAGGTGCGGACGAGCTTGTAGGCAAACCGTTTAGCAGCGCTATGGTTAGGCCCGCATACTATAGGAGAGCTCCCATGATTTACACCGGAGGGTGCGTCTGTGGTGCGATAACATTCACGATCTCTGCCAATCCTGTCGGCACAGCGCAATGCTGGTGCCGCAGATGCCAGCGGATGTCAGGAGGTGGCGCTTCGAATAATGCAATTTTTACAAGCAAAGACGTGTATATCAGAGGTGAACTTGCCACAACTCAATACCCCACCGATAGTGGCAACGTCGCCAACCAAAGTTTTTGCGCGAAATGCGGCACTTTCATAGAAGGGCTATCGTCGGCTGCTCCAGGATATTCTGCTATTCGACTGGGTGTGATCGACGAGCCCCACGGCCTGGCCCCAAAAAGGATTATTTGGGCCGACGAAGCCCCGGTTTGGGCAGTGTTTGATCCGGAATTGCCGAAGCTTCCGCAGCAATAGTCAGCGGTTGTAGCCACCGGAAGCGGACATTCGCGCCCTCAAACGGTTCGCAGCAGGATCTTCCCGACGTGGTCGCCCGCCTCCATGCGGCGGTGCGCGTCTGCCGCCGCGGCGAGCGGATAGACCTTGTCGGTCACGGCACGCAGCTCGCCGGTTGCGAACAGCGGCCACACCTCGCGCTCAAGCGCATCGGCGATGACCGACTTGAAGCCGACCGAGCGCGGGCGCAGCGTCGAGCCGGTCAGCGTCAGGCGGCGGCGCATGACGTCGGCGAAGTTCACCTCCGCCGCCGGCCCGCGCTGGAAGGCGATCGAGACGTGGCGGCCGTTCTCGGCGAGGCTGCCGATATTACGCGGAATATAGTCGCCGCCGACCATGTCGAGGACGACGTCGACGCCGCGGGTCTCGGTGATGCGCGCGACCTCGTGGGCAAAGTCCTGCGTCTTGTAGTCGATGGCGTGGTCGGCGCCGAGCGCGATCGCCTTAGCGCATTTTTCGAGGCTGCCGGCCGTGACGATGACGTTCAGCCCGCGTGCCTTGGCCAGCAGGATCGCGGTGACGCCGATCCCCGACGTGCCGCCGTGGACCAGCACGGTCTCGCCCGCCACCGCGCCGCCGCGGTCGAACAGGTTCGACCAGACGGTGAAATAGGTCTCCGGCAGGCCGGCCGCGTCCTCCAGGTCGACGCCCGCCGGTATCGGCAGGCACTGGGCGGCGGGCGCGGTGCAATATTCGGCATAGCCTCCGCCCGCGACCAGCGCGCAGACCTTATCGCCAGCCCGCCAGCGGCCGGCGCCGACGACGACCTCGCCCGCCACTTCGAGGCCGAGGATCGACGGGGTGCCCGGCGGCATCGGGTAGAGGCCGAGCCGCTGCAGCACATCGGGGCGGTTGACGCCTGCCGCCGCGACGCGGATCAGCACCTCGCCCTCACCGGGCTCGGGCACCGGGCGAGATACCGGCACCAGCACCTCGGGGCCGCCGGGTGCGGCAGGATCGATGGCGGTCATCGTCGCGGTCAGGGTCATGGCGGCGATATTGACTCAGGGGCCAGCCGGGTCAACGATTCGCCGCGATGGACATGGACGACATCCTGCCGCCGCCCCGCAAGGACAGCGCCCTGGCGCAGCTGGTCGCCGAGGATCTCGACCGGCTGTCGGTCAGCGAACTCGACACCCGCATCGCGACGCTGGAGGCCGAAGCCGCCCGGACCCGGGCCAAGCGCGACGGGGCAACCAAGTTCCGCAGCGCCGCGGACGAGCTGTTCAAGCGCTAGTGGCGGGCAGCCAGGACTTCGCCGCCGATCCGCGCAACGACAGCCTGCTGATCTGGCTGAACGGCGCGCTGGTACCGCGCGAGGCTGCGGTCGTGTCGGTGTTCGACGCCGGCTTCGTGCTTGGCGACGGGGTGTGGGAGGGGCTGCGGCTGCACCGGCGCAGGCTGCTGTTCCTGGCTGCGCATCTCGACCGGCTGTTTGCGGGCGCAGCGAGCATCGGGCTCGACCTCGGCATGGACCGTGGCGGGTTTGCGGCGGCGCTGGCGGCGACGTGCGCGGCCAATGGCATGACCGACGGTGCCCACCTGCGCCTGATGGTGACCCGCGGCGAGAAGGCGGCGGCGAACCAAGATCCGAGGAACGCGCTGGGCCGGCCGACGGTGGTGATCCTGGCGGAATACAAGCAGCCCGCTCCGGCGCTGCGGACACGGGGCCTCAGCCTCCACACCGCCAGCCTCCGCTGCACCCCGGCGCACATGTTCGACATGCGGATCAACTCGCACAGCCGCCTGCCGCTGATCCTCGCGCTGAACGAGGCGATCCGCGCGGGCGCGGACGAGGCGCTGATGCTCGATCCCGCCGGCAATGTATCGAGCTGCAACGCCACCAACTTTTTCTGGTTCACGGACGGCGAACTCAGGACCTCGTCGGGCGACTACTGCTTCAACGGTGTGACCCGGGCGAACGTCATCGCGCTGGCGGAGGTGAACGGGCTGGCGTTCCGGCGCGGCGACTTTCCGCCCGCCGACCTGCTGGACGCGACCGAGGCGTTCGTCACCGGCACCTTCGGCGGCCTGACCCCGGTGCGCAGCATCGACGGGCGCGCCCTGCCCGCGCCCCTACCCGGCCCGGTCACGACGCGGCTGATCGACCTTTACGAAGGGCTGAAGGACGCATGACGCTGCGGATCGCAATGTGGTCAGGGCCGCGCAACCTGTCGACGGCGCTGATGCGCAGCTTCGGCAGCCGCGCCGACACGCAGGTCAGCGACGAGCCGTTCTACGGTGCCTACCTGAAGGCGACCGGCGACGACCAAGCGATGAAGGAAGCGGTGATCGCGTCGATGGACTGCGACTGGCAGTCGGTAGCGCGAACCATGAGCGGACCGTGCGACGCCCCGGTCTGGTACCAAAAGCACATGGCGCACCACATGGAAGGGCCGGTCGGGATCGCCGACCTGCCCGGCCACGTCCACGCCTTCCTGATCCGCGATCCCGCGCGGGTGATCGCCAGCTATGCCGCCAAGCGCGTCAGGGTCCGGCCCGACCATCTCGGCATCGCCCGGCAGCGCGCGTATTTCGACCGCGAGGCCGACCGGCTCGGGCACGCGCCGACGGTGGTCGATTCGGCCGACATCCTCGCCGATCCTGCGGGCGTGCTGGCACGGCTGTGCGGCGCGCTCGGCATTGGCTGGGACACTGCGATGCTGCGCTGGGATCCGGGCCGCCGCGTCACCGACGGGGTGTGGGCCAGCCACTGGTACGGTGCGGTCGAAGCGTCGACCGGCTTCGGCGCGCCGGACCTCAGCCCGGTCACGCTGGATACCGAGGCGCAGGCGGTCGCCGAAGCGTGCCGCCCGCACTACGACTATCTGGCCGGGTTCAGGCTGACCTAGGCAAGCGGCAGCTCGCTGTTGCCGGCGACCAGCTGGCGGGCGAAGCCGTCGCCGCTGCCGAACACGATCCACAGCGGCGTGCCGACCGCGGTGCCGAGCGTGCCGAGCACGGCGAACGTACCGCCGAACAGCGCGATCATCGCCGCTGCCGCGCCGACACCGGCGCGCTCAGTGGTCGAGCGCTCATCCCAGGCGTTGCGCTTGATCGCGTCGCCGATACGGCGGATCAGCGGCCAGGCGGTGGTGCTGTCGACCGTCGCCATGAACGCCGCGCGGGCCTTGCTGAACCCGTCCTCGCCGTTGTTGCGGATGGCCAGCAGGCTGTTCGCCCACGCCGCCAGCGCGGTGCGCTCCTCGGGCGTGGCGCCCTCCAGCAGTTCGGTGGCGACTTGCGTCTCGAGCTTGTCGGTCATCGGTGATCCTTCGGCTGCGGTGTGTCGGCCATATAGGACACATCGGGGGCTTGTGCGAGGCTGACGTTAACGTAAAGTGGATCATCCTCTGGGGAGAGAGTGCTTGAATTTCGACTTTTCCGACGATGCCAAGGCGTTGCGCGAGCAGGCGCGGCGCTTCCTCGACGAGCGCGCCGGGCCGAAGGTGGCCCGCACCCAGATGAACGGCGACGCGCCCTATGACACGATGTTGTGGACCGCGATCGTCGAGCTCGGCTGGACCGCGGCGCGGGTGCCGGAAGCGCTGGGCGGGCTTGGCCTCGGCGCTGACGAGGCGTGCGTGCTGGCGGAGGAGATCGGGCGCAGCCTGGCGCCGGTGCCGTTCATTGCGACATTGCTGGCGACCGAAGCGCTGTTGCTGGCGGGCAGCGACGAGCAGCAGGGCAAATGGCTGGGCGGCTTCGCCGACGGCTCGCTGGTCGGCTGCACCGGCTGGGGCGAGGGCACCGCGCACTCGCCCGCAACCTCGACCGCAAAGGTTCATGGCGACCGCATCACCGCGACCAAGACACCGATCGCCGACCTGATGGCCGCCGACGTGGCGATCATTTCGGCGCACGGCCCGGACGGGGTGCAGCTGTATCTGATCGACCTGACAGACCCCGGCGTGACACGCGAGCCGGAGGACACGCTCGACCTCGTCCGCCGCCATGGCCGGCTGACGCTGACCAACGCCCCCGCCGAGCCGCTCGGCACGCCCGGTTATTATCAGGACTGGCTCGACCGCGCCGCGGTGCTGACCGCGTTCGAGGCGCTGGGCACGGCGGCAGCAGCGATGGACATGACCGTCGCCTACGCCAAGGATCGCACCGCCTTCGGCCAGAAGATCGGACGTTATCAGGGCGTCAAACACAAATGCGCCGACATGTATATCAAGCTTGAGCTGGCCCGCGCTCACGCGCTGCACGGGGCGTGGGCGATGGAGAGCGGCGCGGGTGAGCTGCGCCAGGCTGCGGCAGCAGCGCGCGTCGCCAGCCTCGACGCGCTCGCTTATTGTGCCGAGGAGAACGTCCAGCTGCACGGCGGGGTCGGGTTCACGTGGGAAAGCGACTGCCAGTTCTATTACCGCCGCAACCGCGCCATCGTCGCGGCGCTGGGCAGCCGGAACTGGTGGGCGGACCGGCTGGTGCGGGCGCTGGAGCGCCGGAACGCGGCGGCGGCTTGAGGGAGCGATAGCATGGACTTCAACGACACCCCGGTCGAGGCCGCCTACCGCGCGCAGGTCCGCGACTGGCTCGAGGCCAACATCGGCGAATACCGCGACGTACCTGAGGAAAGTTGGGGCCGCGAAGACTTCGTGACGCATTCACGCATCTGGCAGAGGCGCAAATACGACGCCGGCTACGCGGGCATAACTTGGCCCAGGTCGATGGGCGGCCAGGGTCTCGGGCCGATGAACCAGATCGTCTATAATCAGGAGGAGGGCCGCTTCCACGCGCCGACCGGGTTGTTCTCGATCGGCCTGGGGATGTGCATTCCAACGGTGTTCACCCACGGCTCGCCCGCGATGGTTGAGCGCTATGTCGCCAAGTCGCTGAGCGGCGAGGAAGTCTGGTGCCAGTTGTTCTCCGAGCCGGTCGCCGGGTCTGACCTCGCGGGCATCCGCACCAAGGCGGTGCGCGACGGTGACGATTGGGTGATCGACGGCCAGAAGGTATGGACCACCAACGCCCACCTGAGCGACTTCGGCATCATCGTCTGCCGCACCGATCCGTCGAAGCCCAAGCACAAGGGCCTGACGATGTTCATCGTCGACATGCACGCCGACGGCGTCGAGGCGCGGCCGCTGAAGCAGATGAGCGGAGGCAGCGACTTCAACGAGGTGTTCTTCACCGGCGTCCGGGTGCCGGACTCGCACCGGGTCGGGGCCGAGGGCGACGGCTGGAAGGTCGCGCTGACCACGCTGATGAACGAGCGGCTGGCGGTCGGCGGCAAGCCGCGCCATGCCCCTGGCTACCAGACGCTGCTCGACATGGCGAAGGTGCTGGAAACCGAGCTCGGCACCGCGATCGAGGCGTCGGACGTGCGCCAGCGCATTGCCAGCACCTATATCGCCGACGAGGGCGTCAAGCTGACCCAGATGCGCGCCTTGTCGGCGCTGTCGAAGGGCCAGACGCCGGGGCCGGAATCTTCGATCGCCAAGGTCGTCGTCGCCAAGACCATGCAGGACATGGCGGCGTTCGCGCTCGACCTGCAGGAGAGCGCCGGCTTCGTCACTGGCGAGGGCGCCGACCCCGAAGTCGCCAAGCTGCAGGGCAGCTATATGTGGTCGGCGGGCCTGCGCATCGCCGGCGGCACCGACGAGATCCTGCGCAACATCATCGCCGAGCGGGTGCTGGGCCTGCCGGGCGACCTGCGGCCCGACAAGGACCTGCCGTTCAACGCGAGCGTCGCTGCCTGACCAAAAGTGTCGGATTTCTTTACAGGCGCTTTGTGTACTCGCCCCGGCGACACCGTGTTAACAATACGTTACCGAGCTGGCTAAAACGGCATGAATTGTGCATGACGATTTCTAGCTATTGAAACGAGGGCTCCATAATGCGTCTCCTGATCACCGCCGCTGTCGCCCTGATCGCTTCCGGCGCGAGCGCTGTCACCGTCCCGAACGGCGATTTCGAGGCTGGTAACACCGACTTCACGTCAGGCTATAACTACGGGCCGAATGCGAACGACCTGTCGACGCTCGGCGAGGATACCTATTCGGTTGTCAACAATGCGCAGTTCAGCCACTCGTCCTTCGTCAGCTACGGCGACCACACCACAGGTGAAGGACTGTACCTAGTCGGAAACGCCGCGACGACGCCGGGCACGCCGGTTTACACATCGTCGTCGATCGCGATCGTCGCGGGCAAGACCTATACGTTTGGCGGGTTCTTCTCCAATGCCTACCCTGACAGCCCGGCCCAGATTGACTTCCTTGTATCGCTTGATGGCGGCCCGGCTACCTCGATCGGCAGCTACACGATTGCTGCCGGTGCCGGTGTCTGGAACGCCGCTTCGTTCACTTTCTACAGCGGCACCGCGACTTCGGCGGTCCTGTCGTTCGTCGATCTCAATACCGCTGGTGGCGGCAATGACTTCGGCATCGACGACATCACGCTGACCGCAGTGCCCGAGCCGGCAACCTGGGGCCTGATGATCGTCGGCTTCAGCTTGGTCGGCTTTGCTGCCCGCCGCCGCACGGCCGTCACCGCCTGAACTGACCGATCGGACAAAGGCGGCGGGGTGCGACCCCGCCGCCTTTTTCGTGGGCGCGGCACCCCCTTGCAGTTTCGATGCATCAGGGTGACATTCATGGGGACGGTCGCGCTGGAGTCTCGGCGCGACCCCGGGAGAACCCCATGCCGTCGTTCACGCGCGAACTCGAACATAGTCTGCACAACGCGCTCGCCGAGGCGAGCCGCCGCCACCACGAATATGCAACGCTCGAGCACTTGTTGCTCGCGCTCACCGCCGACGCCCATGCCAGCGCGGTGATGAAGGCCTGTACCGTCGATGTCGACGACCTGGCCGCTAAGGTGACAACCTATCTCGACACGGAGTTGAGCGCGCTCAAGGCCGACGCCAGCATCGAGCCGTCGCCGACCGCGGGTTTCCAGCGCGTCGTCCAGCGCGCCATCCTGCACGTCCAGTCATCGGGCCGCGAGGAAGTGACTGGGGCCAACGTCCTGGTCGCGCTGTTCAGCGAGCGTGAGAGCCATGCGGTGTTCTTCCTGCAGCAGCAGGACATGACCCGTCTGGATGCGGTCAGTTTCATCAGTCACGGCATCGCCAAGACCGGTCAGGGCGAGACCCGCCAGATCAAGGGTGCGGCGACACCGGACAAGGACGAGCCGGAGCAGAAGGAGCAGGCATCGAAGGGCGGTGGCAAGGCCGAATCGGCGCTGAAGCAGTTCACGGTAAACCTCAATGACAAGGCGAAGAAGGGCAAGGTCGACCCGCTGATCGGCCGGCACGCCGAGGTCGACCGGACCATCCAGATCCTGTGCCGCCGGTCGAAGAACAACCCGCTGTATGTCGGCGATCCCGGCGTCGGCAAGACCGCGATCGCTGAAGGCCTGGCGCGCAAGATCATCGAGGGTTCGGTGCCCGACGTGCTCAAGCCGGCAGTGATCTATAGCCTCGACATGGGCGCGCTGCTGGCGGGCACCCGCTACCGCGGCGACTTCGAGGAGCGGCTGAAGAACGTCGTCACGGAGCTGGAGAAGCTGCCCCACGCTGTGCTGTTCATCGACGAGATCCACACCGTGATCGGGGCGGGCGCGACCAGCGGCGGCGCGATGGATGCGTCGAACCTGCTCAAGCCGGCGCTCAGCAGCGGCGCGATCCGCTGCATCGGCTCGACCACCTATAAGGAGTTCCGCAACCACTTCGAGAAGGACCGGGCGCTGCTGCGGCGCTTCCAGAAGATCGACGTCAACGAGCCGTCGGTGGAGGATTCGGTCAAGATCCTGATGGGCCTGCGAGCGAGCTATGAGCTCCATCACCACCTGAAGTACACGCCCGACGCGATCAAGGCGGCGGTCGAGCTGTCGGCGCGCTACATCAACGACCGCAAATTGCCCGACAAGGCGATCGACGTGATCGACGAGACCGGCGCGTCGCAGATGCTGCTGCCGGAGAACAAGCGCAAGAAAGTGATCGGCGTGAAGGAGGTCGAGGCGGTGATCGCCACGATGGCGCGTATCCCCCCGAAGTCCGTCAGCACCGACGACACCAAGGCGCTGGCGACACTGGAGGCCGACCTCAAGCGCGTCGTGTTCGGCCAGGACAAGGCGATCGAGCGGGTGGCCTCGGCGATCAAGCTGAGCCGTGCCGGCCTGCGCGAGCCGAACAAGCCGATCGGCAGCTATTTGTTCTCCGGCCCGACCGGTGTCGGCAAGACCGAGGTGGCGCGCCAGCTGGCATCGATCCTTGGCATTCCGCTGACCCGCTTCGACATGAGCGAGTATATGGAGCGCCATTCGATCAGCCGGCTGATCGGTGCGCCGCCGGGCTATGTCGGTTTCGACCAGGGCGGGCTGCTCACCGATGCCGTCGATCAGCAGCCGCATTCGGTGCTGCTGCTCGACGAGATCGAGAAGGCGCATCCCGACCTGTTCAACATCCTGTTGCAGGTGATGGATAACGGCAAGCTGACCGATCACCACGGCAAGACCGTCGATTTCAGGAACACCATCCTGATCATGACGACCAATGCCGGCGCCGCCGACATGGCGCGCGAGGGTGTCGGCTTCGGCTCTATCGAGCGTACCGGCGAGGACGAGGAGGCGATCAAGCGGATGTTCTCGCCCGAGTTCCGCAACCGTCTCGATGCAACGGTGGCGTTCGACTATCTGCCGCCTGCGGTGGTCAGCCGGGTGATCGACAAGTTCGTCATCCAGCTCGAGCTGCAGCTGCAGGAGCGCGATGTCCACATCTCGGTGGCGGACGATGCCAGGGCGTGGCTGATCGAGCGCGGCTATGACCGGCTGTACGGTGCGCGTCCGCTCGGTCGCCTCATCCAGGAGAAGATCAAGCAGCCGCTGGCCGAGGAACTGTTGTTCGGCAAGCTCGTCCACGGCGGCGAGGTCCGGGTCCACGTCAAGGACGATGGTCTCGCGTTCGAGATCGTACCGGGCGTTGCCAAGGCGAAAAAGGGCCGCAAGGGCAAGGTGGCCGTGCCCGCCGCCCCAGCCGCCGCGGCGAACGAAGAGCCGTTGGTCGAAGTATAGCCAAACAGGCGGGGATGCCGCGTCGCATCCCCGCCAAAGCATCCGCTTAGGCGGCCGCGATCGCCTTCTCGATGTCGGCGACGGTGTGACCGGTCAGGTCCTTGGCAAGCTCGCCCGCCAGTATCGCCGAAAGCGCCTTGTGGTAGTGCTTCCGCAGCTCGCCCAAAGTCTTCGGCGCGGCGATGACGACCAGCGCCTCGATCTTGCCGCCGAGCACCTGCCCGTTCAGCCAAGTCGCGGTTGATGCCGCGAAGGCGTCCTCGACCAGCGTGCTGTCGTCGGGGTTGGCGGCGCTGCTGTGATGGCGGCCGCCGGACGGGATGCCGTCGGTACCCGGCTCGGGGTGATTCACCGCAGACAGCTTTGGCTCGGTGTCGGTGCCGCTGTTGCGGAAGACGAGCAGCTTCTCGCCGTCGGCGACCACGACAGTTGCAGCATGAGGCAATAGCATCGAATTCTCCCAAGGCGCGCGACAGCGCGAACGTTGCGGGCCTAACGCGGTGGTCGCGCGATGGATGCGTCGTCGCCCAAGCTTTGGTTCCGCGCGCCGCTGCGGCTAGGGTACAGCGAGCAAGCGCAGGGGGACCGATGCCGACAATCGCCGCGAACGGCATTGAGCTGTTCTATGAAGACGCCGGCGACCCAGCCGCGCCTGCCATCGTGCTGGTCATGGGGCTGGCGGCACAGATGATCTTCTGGCCCGATGCGATGGTCGCCGGGCTGGTAGAGCGCGGTTTCCGGGTCATCCGCTTCGACAACCGCGATATCGGGCTGTCGACGCACCTCAGCCATCTCGGGCGGCCGTCGCGGCTGCAATACGGACTGGCGTTGCTGGGGCTGCCCGCCGGACTTTCCTATGGGCTGCGCGACATGGCCAGGGACGCGGTCGGATTGATGGACGGGCTTAACATCGAACGGGCGCATGTCGTCGGCGCATCGATGGGCGGGATGATCGCGCAGACGCTCGCCGCCGACCATGGCGGGCGGGCGCTCAGCCTGACCTCGATCATGTCGACCAGCGGGCGGCGCGGCCTGCCCGGCCCGTCACCCGCGCTCCGCAACCAGCTGATGCGCCCGCGCCCGGTCGGCAACCGCGAGGCCGCGATCGACGCCGGGGTGGCGCTGTACGCCGCGATCGGCGGCGTCGGGCCTGATGGCCGCGATCCAGGCGAGCTGCGTGCGTTGCTGGCGCGCGCCTATGACCGCAATTCCGATGCCGCCGGCGCGGCGCGTCAGCTGGGCGCGATCATCGCCGACGGCAGCCGCGTCGCGCGGTTGCGGCGCATCCGCGTGCCGACCCTGGTGATCCACGGGGCCGCCGACCCGCTGGTGCCGCTGGCCGGGGGCAAGGACACTGCCGCGCACATCCCCGGGGCGCGGCTGGAGGTGATCCTGGGCATGGCGCACGATCTTCCGCCAGCGCACGTACCGCGCATCACGGCGCTGATCGCCGACCATGCAGCGGCGGCGAGCCGGACGATCACCGCCGCTCCGTAACCCCTGCGACGCTCCCGGCGAAAGCCAAGGGCGCCAAAGCCCCGGCGCAGATGCAAGGAGCCTGACCATGTCCGACATTCGCGAGAAGATGATCGAGCCGCTGAAGGCCGCCGGCGAGCAGATCAAGGCCGCGGGCGAGAAGGTCGTCGAGACGAGCTCGACGCTGAACGCCAAGATGATCGATCATGCCGAGGCCAACCTCCGCGAGGCGTTTGCCGCAATGCGGGCAGCCGCCGGCTCCAAGTCGATCACCGAGGTCATGGCGGCGCAGTCGGCCTATGTCCGCGAGCAGAGCGAGCGCGGCATGACGCAGGTCAAGGAAATCGGCGAGATCGTCGCCAATCTTGGCCGCGAGACGATGAAGACCATGTCCGGCAAGGACTGATCGCCGGGCGCGCTGTTGACGGGCGCGCGGCGGGATGCAAGCGCAACCGCCATGCTCCACACGCGCCATGTCGTCACCACGCCCCGCCACCGCACGGTTTGGCTGGAGGCCGGTCCCGCCGACGGTCGACTGATGATCTTCGTGCACGGTTGGCCGGAACTCGGGTTGCTGTGGCGGCGGCAGGTCGATCACTTCGCGGCGGCGGGCTGGCGCTGCGTCGCGCCCGACATGCGCGGCTATGGCGGCTCCTCGGTCCCCGCCGCACCCAATGCCTATTCGATGCGCGAAATCGTCGCCGACATGGTCGAGCTGCACGACGCGCTGGGCGGCGTACCCGCGGTATGGGTCGGCCACGACTGGGGAAGCCCGGTGGCGTGGGCGTTGGCGGCGCATCACCCGGAACGCTGCCGCGGCGTCGTCAACCTGTGCGTGCCCTATTTCCCGCAAGGCTTCGGCCTGGGCGCGGCGGCGGCGGCGATCGACCGCAACATCTATCCCGCCGACGTCTATCCGGCCGGGCAGTGGGATTATTTCCTGTGGTATATGGAGAACGCGGAGCAGGCGGCACGCGACTTCGAGGCCGATATCCCCGCCACGATCGCCATCCTCTACCGCAGCGGCCAGGCGAGCGATGTCGGCAAGCCGGCGATCACGGCCAGCGTGCGGGCCATGGGCGGCTGGTTCGGCCCGGCCGGTCGTGCGCCGCTGCTGCCGCGTGACGAGCAGGTGCTTAGCGAGGCCGACTATGATGCGCTGGTCGCAGCCTTCACCGCGACCGGCTTCACCGGACCCGACAGCTGGTATCTGAACGGTTCTGAAAATGATGACTATTCGCGCGCCGCGCCGGGCGAGGGGCAGCTGGCGATGCCGGTGCTGTTCATCCACGCGGCGTGGGACATCGTCTGCGACACCGTGAACACGCCGCTGGCCGACCCGATGCGCGCTGCCTGCACCGACCTCAGCGAGGCGACGGTCGCGGCGGGGCACTGGGTGGCGCAGGAACAGGGCGATGCCGTCAACGCCGCGATCGCCGGCTGGCTGACGGACAAGTCATTGAACTAAAGGGAATGGTGGACGCGGCAAGGATTGAACTTGCGACCCCTGCGATGTCAACACAGTGCTCTACCACTGAGCTACGCGTCCACTGCGGGCGTCATTAGACAAAGCGGGCGGGCCGCGCAACCGCTGTTGTCCTTCGCCGTGCACCGCCTATCATGACTCCTGTGCCTCCCGAATCCCCCTCCGGCTTCACGGTCAGCGGTGACCTCGACGGGCGCTGGCCGCTGGTGCTCGCGTCGCCCCATTCGGGCCGGGAGTATCCGGCCGAATTCCTGGCGCGGACGCGGCTGACGCTGGCCCAGCTCAGGCGCGCCGAAGATGCCTATGTCGACGGCCTGCTCGACGGGGCGGCGACGACCGGGGTGCCGCGGCTGGCGGCACGCTTCGGGCGGTGCTGGCTCGACCTCAATCGCGCGCCTGCCGAGCTTGACCCGGCGATGTACGTCGAGCCCTTCGACGCGCATGCCGACCAGTCGAGCGAGCGCGTCCAGGCGGGGCTCGGCGTGGTGCCGCGGGTGGCGGGCCACGGTCTCGATATCTACCCGACGCGGCTCCGCCTCGGCGAGGCGCGGGCCCGCATCGCGGCGGTGCACGTGCCGTGGCACGCAACCCTGGCGCAGCTGACCGCGGCGGCGCGGCGAACGCACGGCTATGCGGTCCTGCTCGATTGCCATTCGATGCCGACGCCGGCGGGCAGCAACGCGCCGCAGATCGTCATCGGCGACCTGCATGGGCGCAGCGCGGCGCGCGCGCTGGTCGACGTGATCGCGACGCATTTCAGCGCGGGCGGGCTGCGTGTTGCCCGCAACGCGCCCTATGCCGGCGGCTACACCACCGCAGAGCATGGCCGGCCCGAGCGCGGCATTCACGCGGTGCAGATCGAGATCGACTGCGCCCTCTACATGGATCCGGCGCGGCTGACCCGGCACATGGGCTTCCCGGCCGTCGCGGCCGTGCTGACGACGCTTGCCGCGCGGCTGGTCGCGGTGGCACCGTCGCTCGGCCTGGGCACGCCCTTCGCCGAGGCGGCGGAATGAAAAAGGCCGCCCCGCGAATACGCGGAGCGGCCAGGGTTCAGGGAAGTAACCGGGCGAAGGGGGAGGACGCCCGGTCAGACCAAGATGGTCAGCCGCGTGCTGCACTGCAACCCCGCAGCCCATGAATTTTCGATTACGGTGCGCGCTTTGCCGTCACCCGCACGGTCAAGGGGACCGCGAAGTCGACATATTCGGCCGTCGCATCCGATCCCATGCCGAGCTTCCAGGCCCGCCGGTCGAGCTGGACCTGCCCGGTCATCAGCGCATCATTGCCCTTCACCGTCAGTGCGAACGGCAGGGTGACCGGCACGGCAACGCCGCGGATGGTCAGCGTGCCGGCGGCGACGAAGCGGTTCGGTCCGGCGGCGGTGACCCGGGTCGCCACGAACCGCGCGGTCCGCGCCGCCTTCACCGCAAACCAGTCGTCCCCGGGCAAGGCTCCGTCGACGGTCCGGTCGCCCGTGCTGGCGGAGGCAAGATCGACGTCAACCGCGATCCGGGCGCGCGCCGGTGCCGCGGGATCGAAGTCGATCGCCGCGGTCCATTTGCCGAACTGCCCGAGGACCGGCTTGCCAAGCCACGTTGCCTTGAAGCCGATCGAGCTCGTCGCCGGCACCACCGTCCATTTGGATGCCGCCGCCGGCACCGCGGCGAGCAACAGCAACAGCGCCAGCGCGCGCCTCACGCCCGGCCCGCGCCCGGCCAGATCCGCGCGAAGATATTGTCGCGGTCGAAATACTGATGCTTCAGCGCCGCCGCGACGTGCAGCGCGATCATCGCCAGTGCGACCCAGCCTAGGATGCCGTGGAGGTCGTGATAGTTCCAGTTCTTCGGCACCGACAGCATCGGCACCTCGAACAGGCCATACCAGAACATCGGGAATTTCTTCGTCGAGACCGACACCATCGCCCAGCCCGACAGCGGCAGCGCCAGCATCAGCACGTAGAAGCCCCAGTGCGAGACCTTGGCCAAGGCCCGCTCGAGCGTCGTCATGTGCGCAGGATAAGGCGGCACCGGATGGGTCAGCCGCCACAACAGGCGGAGCACGGCGAGCGCGAGAATGGTGATGCCGGTCGATTTGTGCAGCTGGACCAGCGTGAAGAACAGCGACTTGTCGGCATCCTCGATCGTATCGAACAAAAGTCCGACGACCAGGTTACCGATGAGCAGCACCGCGATCGCCCAGTGGAGCGCGATCGCAACCGTGGAATAGCGGCTGCGCTCCATCACTTGACCAACTTATATTCGGCTTCGATGGCGATATCGACGTCGTCGCCGACGAACTGGACGCCGTAGTCCATGCCCCAGGCGCTGCGCTTGATCGAGGTATGCGCCGACACGCCGATCCGTTCGGCCCCCATCAAGGGGTTGGGCTTGGTCGTGCCGTTGAACACGGCGTCGAGCACCACTGGCTTGGTGACGCCGCGCAGGGTCAAGTCACCCGTAATTTTGGCGGTCTTGGGTCCGGTGACCGCGATGCCGGTCGAGACGAAGGTGATCTGCGGGAACTTGGCGCCGTTCATCCACTTGTCGCCGCCGCCGAGCTCCTTGTCGAAATCCACCTTGTCGGTGAACGGAAAATCCGTGCGGACCGAGTTCGCGTCAATAGTGACGCTGAGCTTGCTGTTGGCCGGGTTGGCGGCGTCGAGCTGCACGGTCGAGGCGATCTTGGCGAAGCGCGCGGTATAATTGGACAGGCCAAGATGCTTGACCCGCCAGGTCACGCTGGTGTGGCTGGGGTCGGCTTCGTACCTGCCCGACGGCGCGTCGATCGGCGCTGCAAAAGCGGGCGCGGTGAGCGTTACGGCGAGAGCGGCAGCAGTCAGCAGGCGGCGCATCGGAACTCCTTCGTGCGAGGACGACCGATGTCTAGCCGGTCGCGCCGCTCGGCGGAAGCCGCCCTGCGGCGCTTAGGCCTTTTGCCCGTTCTGCTTCTCGAACAGGCCGCCGATCTGGGCGAGACCGAACAGGTGCGCATAGATCAAGCCGAGCATGCCGTTCTGGACCATCTTGCGGGCCTGATCGCCGCGGATCGCCTGCAGCTTCTCCTCGGAGACCATGCGAAAGCCGCGGTACACCGCCGGCTCGGGCATGTTCGGCTGCTGGATCGTGACCTCGCCGTCGATCATCAGGTCGAGCTTGGCGAGCTCCTCCATGAAACCGCGGGTGCGGGCAACCGCCTGCTCGAACTGCTCGCAGAACGCCAGAATGTTCTTGGTCGTGTCGGTCGGCTCGACGCCGTTGAACAGCTTCTCGTCGGCGTCGGGATTAACCTGGCCGTCCTGATCGTCGAAGCACAGCGACAGCTCCTCCGACGTCTCGGTCAGCCGCGCGAGCATGAACGGATAGCGGCGCACGAACGCCGGGACATAGGCGCCGCGCTCCCACTGGCCATCGGCATCGACGTACAGGTTCTGGCCCTCGGTCAGGCCGACCAGCGCCAGCGGGGCGGGGTTGTCGCCAAGCCCGAAGACGATCGGATAGTGGCGCTGAACGATCGCGAATTCGTCGACAGTCACCGGAATCGCGTGGGTGCCGTGGGCGAAGGCAAAATTCTCGCGCAGCTTCAGGCCGTGGTTCGGGTGCAACTGCGACGACAGCGGCACCAGCGAGTTGTAGAACAGCGGCAACTGAGCGGCGGCGGCGGGCGAACTGGCCATGAGAAACGGGCTTTCGAAACGTCGGTTGCGGACTGGACCCCCCGGGGTCCGCGATGGGCAGAGCGTTTAGGCACGCGGAGCGGCGCTGGCAAGACTTACAGGATCTTGCCCGGATTCAGGATGCCGAGCGGGTCGAGCGCCGCCTTGACGGCGCGCATCGCGGCGAGTTTGCCGGGGTCGGCGCGGGCTGCCAGTTCGGCGCGCTTAACCGTCCCGATGCCATGTTCGGCGGAGATCGAGCCGCCCGCCGCGGTCACCAGGTCATAGACCAGCGCCGTCACCGCCGGGCCATGGGCGGCCAGCCAGGCGGCACCCTGCCCGACCGGCGGGCGGACGTTGAAGTGCAGGTTGCCGTCGCCGAGATGCCCAAAGGCCAGCACGCGGGCCCCGGCGAACCGGCCTTCGACGTCCCAGGTGGCGGCATCGGTGAAATCCGGCATCGCGGCGACCGCGACGCTGATGTCGTGATGGAGCGACGGGCCGTCGCGGCGCTCGGCCTCCGGCAGTTCCTCGCGGATGCGCCACAGCGCGGCGGCCTGGTCGAGCGAGGCCGCAACGGTGGCGTCCGCGATCTCGCCCGCTGCTGCCGCGTCAGCGAACGTATCGGTGAGCAGCGCCTCGAGACTGGCCGGGCCGGCAAGCTCGACCAGTACGTGCCAGAGGTGCGCCCCGGCGAGCGGCGCGCGGATGCCCTCGACGAGCCGCGCGGTCAGGGCGACGCCCTCGCCGGGCATGAGTTCGAAGCTCTCGACCTGCCCGCCGGACGCCGCGCGCAGCCGTGCCAGCAGCGCCAGCGCGGCGTGCGGGCTCGCGACCCCGGCCCACCCGACCGCCCGGTGCGCCGGCGCGGGCACCAGCCGGAGCGCGGCGGCGGTGACGATCCCGAGCGTGCCTTCGCTGCCGATCAGCAGCTGCTTGATGTCATAGCCGCTGTTGTCCTTGGCGAGCCCGGTCAACTGCTGCAGCAGCGACCCATCGGGCAGCACCGCCTCCAGCCCGGCGACGAGCGCCCGCATGGTGCCGTGCCGCAGGACCTGCACGCCGCCGGCGTTGGTCGCGATCAGGCCGCCGATGGTGGCGCTGCCCTTGGCCCCGAGCGACAGCGGAAACTCGCAAGCCGCGGCGCGCGCGGCGGCGTGCACGGTCTCCAGGATCGCACCCGCCTCGACGGTGATGGTCAGCCCGGCCGCGTCGACTGCGCGGATCGCGTTCATGCGCACCGTCGACACCAGCACGGCACCGCCCGCCATATCCGGGATACCGCCGCCGACAAGCCCGGTGTTGCCGCCCTGGGGCACCAGCGTGACCCGGTGGGCAGCGGCCGCCCGGACGATCCGCACCACCGCAGCGGTATCACGCGGCAGCAGCAGCAGCGCCGCACGGCCGCGCACCGCACCGCGCCAGTCGATCAGGTGCGGGGCCAGCGCCTGTGCATCATCGGTCCAGTTGCCGGCTCCCGCGGCGGCCTGCAGCGCGGCGATTGCGGCAGGCGACGGCGGGGCGGGCGGCAACGACACGCCGGACGGGTTAGCGCGGCTGTGGCTTTCCCGCCAGCCTCCGCGACGAAACCGAGACACCATGTCGTTACGGGGTCATAATTCACTTGGCGTTCAAGCCGCGCCGGTCAACGCCACGTGCTGGTCCAAAAGGAATCGTTGCGAAAAATGTCTGGCTGGCGGGCGATCGTGGGGGTGACGCTCGCCGTGCTGATCGCCGAGCCGGCGACGGCGCGATTTCTGTGGTTCGGCAAGAAAAAGCCGGTCGAACGCGTGGTCGTCATGCCCGCACCGGTCGTACCGCGGCAGCCGCGTCCCGAGCCGCCGCTCGCCGGTCGCAACGCCTGCATCGACGTGACCCGCCTGGCCGGCGCGCAGCTGTTCGGCGACTCTGCTGTCGAAGTCTCACTCAAGAACGGTGCGCGCTGGCGGATGCATTTCGCGCAAGGCTGCCCGGCCCTCGATTTCTACCAGGGCTTCTATTATCGCCGCGCCGAGCAGGGGCGGCTGTGCGCCGGCCGCGACGCCGTCATCTCACGCTCGGGCGGTGAATGCGCCATCGCCAGCATCGTCCAGACCCGCAAGGCAAACCGGCCGCGGCAGCGGCGACACCGTTAACAACTCGTCAATTTTGTTGCACTTTGGCCACGCCGCCGCGTTATGACCGCGCAGCCCGCGAAAATCGCGCGTGACGCTGGACAAGCACCCAGAAAGTCGCTTCACTAATACGTGAACCGGTGGGCATGTCGCCCGCCGTTGCCGCCGACCTCGCGATAAAACAGCGGGGCGGTGCCAAACAGGGGGGGATGCCGTCATGCGGCCGTTCATCGATATCATGCGGACCATGCTCGTGTCGGGCGTTTCGGCGACCGCACTGATCGCCAGCGCCGCGTCGGCGCAGTCACAGCCTCCCGGCAACACGACCGGTGCGACCAATGCGCCGCCCAGCGCCGCCGCTGTCGAGGATCGCTCAGGCGGGATCGACGAGATCATCGTCACCGCCCAGCGCCAGTCGCAGAGCCTGCAGGACGTGCCGATCGCGGTCAGCGCCTTCACCGCCGAGGCGCTTCAGAAGCAGCAGATCAACAACGCGTCCGATCTGCAGTTGTCGCTGCCGAACATCACCTTCACCAAGAGCAATTTCACGGGTTCGAGCTTCACCATCCGCGGCATCGGCGATCTGTGCGTCGGCGGCACCTGCGACAGTGCCACTGCGATCCACTCGAACGACCTGCCGCTGTTCGGCACCCGCCTGTTCGAAACCGAATATTTCGACCTCGAGCGCGTCGAGGTGCTCCGCGGTCCGCAGGGCACGCTGTTCGGCCGTAACGCCACCTCGGGCGTCATCAATTTCATCACGGCCAAGCCCGACCTGAAGGCGTTCCACGTCGGTGTCGAGGGCGAGTACGGCAACTACAACGAGTACAAGGCGAAGGGCTTTGTGAACGTGCCGATCACCGATACGCTCGGGGTCCGGGTCGCGGCCTTCTATCTCAACCGCGACGGCTATACGAAGAACATTTACAACGGCGACAAGCTCGACGGCCGCGACGAATATGCGGTGCGCGGCTCGCTGCGCTGGAAGCCCACCGACAATACGACGGTCGACCTGATGGGCTATTATTTCCGCGAGAAGGACAACCGGCTGCGCATCCAGAAGCAGCTCTGCCAGCGTGACGAGACGGTCGCCAACGGCGGCACAGGCGGCGTGCTGGGCTGCCTGCCCGGCGGGCGCCCTTACGAGACGACGAACGCGAACTCGACGCTAACCGGCGTGTTCGGCTCGCGCGAGCTGTTCGGCATCGCTGCCGCCGGCCTGCCGGCGCCGCTCAATGCCTTGCTGCCGGCGGTGTTCGCACCGCTCGGCTTGGGGAGCCTCTATGGCCCGGACGCCTATGCGGGCAGCGTCAACCCGTCCGATCCGCGCAAGGTCAGCACGGACTTCACGCCGACCTACTTCACCGACGAGATCCAGGCGACCGCGAAGGTTGATCACGACTTCGGCTCGGTCAGCCTGAAGGTCTCGGGCGAGTATCAGCGCAACAAGGTCGACTCGCAGCAGGACTACAACCTTTCGGTGCAGAACCGCGCCATTCTCCAGCCTGGCATCAACACACTGGCGGCCTATGCCGCCGGCCTGGGGCCGAACCTCGGCATCCCGGGGCTTCTGCAGAGCGCGTTCGCGCCGGCGGCAGCCGCCCTGATCCCGCAAGGTCCGAATGGCCCGTTGTGCGCTTCGCAGTCGGAGGAGACCGGAACCGGCGTCTTTGGCGGTCACTCCTTCTGTTCGGCGACCCCTCAGGATTTCGACCGCTCGACCGCCATCAGCCGCGCCTATACGGGTGAGGCGATCCTGTCGTCACACTTCGACGGCCGCTTCAACTTCCTGCTCGGCGGCATCTACAACGACATCAAGGTCAAGAACGTCGACTATTACGTCAATGCGTTCGGGCTCGACTATATCGCTGCGGTGCTCGGCGGGCTGGCGACGGTCGCCAACCGGCTTGGCCAGGCAGGCGCTGGCTTGGCCCCGACCTACCCGGCGGTCTATCGCGCTTCGCCCTTCTACCGGAACAATCAGAGCCAGTATTCGCTCAAGTCTTACGGTATTTTCGGCGAAGCCTATGTCGATATCACTGACAAGCTGAAGTTTACGGCTGGCGTGCGCTACAACAACGACAAGAAGACCGTTTCAGCCCGGACTACGCTGTATTCAGACAATACAGGCGTCATCAATCCCGTCACCGGGGCGACGGTCAACAACGATGTTCTGGTGCCCTATGGCTCGACATCCATCACCCAGGCGCTCAATTACGCGAATCTCGATTTCGACCCGGTGCTCGCGGGGCCGCAGGCGTTCCAGACCAACAAGGTGGGCTTCAGCGAAGTGACCGGGCGGGCAGTGCTCGACTACAAGATCACCGATGACAACCTGGTCTATGTTTCCTACTCGCGTGGCTACAAGTCGGGCGGTATCAACCCGCCGCTGTCGCCGATTTTCGCCGTCGACACGGCCTTCAAGCCGGAGTTCATCAACTCCTTCGAGGTCGGGTCGAAGAACACCTTCCTGAACGGCACCCTGAGACTGAACGCCACGGCGTTCTACTATGACTACAAGGGCCTGCAGCTGAGCCGCATCGTGGCGCGGACCTCGGTCAACGATAATATCAATGCCGAAGTCTACGGCCTCGAGATCGACAGCATCATCGAGCCGGTCCGGGCGCTGCAGATCAACCTCGGCTTCAGCTACCTCCACACGCGGGTCAAGGGTGACAAGCTCCTGTCCAACCCGCGCGATCCGTCGGGCGGCCGCAGCGACGCGGTCATCGTGAAGGACCTGCAGAACGCCTCCAACTGCGCCGTCGTCCCCAATGTCGCGGGCAACGCGGTCGGTACGAACACCCTCGTCGGTGCGATCAATGGCAGCCTGGGTCTGCAGGCACCCCGAGCTTTCCAGGCCGGCAGCGGCATCAACGGGGCAACCGGCGCGTTCGGCATCTGCAGCATCATCCAGGGCGCGATCAATGTCCCGTCTGCCGGACTTCGCGCCCTGTTCGCGACGCCGACCGGCGCACTGCCATTCAGTGTGCTTGCCGAAGGCGTGAAGGTGAACGTCAGCGGCAATCAGTTGCCGCAGGCGCCGAACTACAAGGCGTCGGCCGGTATCCAGTACACGTTCGAGTTCGGCAACGGCATGTCGCTGGTCCCGCGCTATGACATTACGCTGACCGGCACCAGCTATGGCAGCATCTTCAACGGGCCTGGTCCTGGCCAGACGCGTGCGGCGAACCGGATCTCCAGCTACACGATCCAGAACGCCCAAATCCAGCTGAACGGCAAGGACGATAAGTGGTTCGTGCGCGGCTATATCCAGAACATCGCCGACGCGCAGCCGATCACCGGCCTGTATGTCACCGATCAGTCGTCGGGCCTGTTCACCAACGTCTTCACGCTCGAGCCGCGGCGCTACGGGATCGCGGGCGGGGTGCGCTTCTAGGGCTTGCGCGGGTCGCATGTCGCGAGGGCGGGGAGCGATCCCCGCCCTTCGCTTTTGGTTGACTTTTGTCCCGAAGTTTGTGCATTCGCGCCACGGCTGCGTGATCTTTGCGCGCCCTCACCTGGGAATTGCATGAGTTTCGAAGCCCTCGGCCTGTCGGAGGAATTACTCCGCGCCGTCAACGACAGCGGCTACAACGAGCCGACCCCGATCCAGGCGAGCGCGATCCCTTCGGTGCTGATGGGCCGCGACATCATCGGTGTCGCCCAGACCGGCACCGGCAAGACCGCCAGCTTCGTGCTGCCGATGATCGACATCCTCGCCGGCTCGCGCTCGCGAGCCCGCATGCCGCGCTCGCTGATCCTCGAACCGACCCGCGAGCTGGCCCAGCAGGTCAGCGAGAATTTCGACAAGTATGGGAAATATCACAAGCTCAGCATGGCGTTGCTGATCGGCGGCGTGTCGATGGGGGACCAACTGGCGGCGCTTGAGAAGGGCGTCGACGTCCTGATCGCCACGCCGGGTCGCCTGATGGACCTGTTCGGCCGCGGCAAGATCATGCTGAATCAGTGCAGCCTGCTGGTCATCGATGAAGCCGACCGTATGCTCGACATGGGCTTTATCCCGGACATCGAGGAAATTTGCACCAAGCTGCCCAAGGAGCGGCAGACCTTGTTGTTCTCGGCCACGATGCCCGGCCCGATCAAGAAGCTTGCCGACAAGTTCATGGTCGAGCCCAAGACCATCGAAGTCGCGCGCCCGGCGTCGACCAATGCGTCGATCGCGCAATTCGTTGTCGAATCGACGCCGCGCGGCAAGCGCGAGACGCTGCGCCGCTTGCTGAAAGATCCCGAAGTCCGCAACGCCATCGTCTTCTGCAACCGCAAGAAGGACGTGCGTGAGCTCGCCGACGTGCTCAAGAAAGCCGGGTTCAGCGCCGGGCAGATCCACGGCGACATGGAACAGGGCGACCGCATCCGCGAGCTCGACCGCTTCAAGGCCGGCGAAATATTGATCCTGGTCGCGTCCGACGTGGCGGCGCGCGGGCTCGACGTTCCCGGCGTCAGCCACGTCGTCAACTACGACGTGCCGCACCATGCCGAGGATTATGTCCACCGCATCGGCCGCACCGGACGCGCCGGGCGCACCGGCATCGCCTACACGATCGCGACGCCCGAGGAAGCGGACAATCTGCGCGAGGTCGAAAAGCTCATCGGCCACAAGGTGCCGCGCCACGGCGCCGAGGCCGCGGTACCGGACGAGATCGAGGCGGTCGCCGAGGTTATCGCGGTGCCCGCCGACGCGGTCGAGCACGACGAGCCGGCCCCCGTCGCAACCGCTGGCGAGGCAACCGCCGAGGGCGAGCGCAAGAAGCGCCGCCGCAGGGGCGGACGGGGCCGCAAGCCCGCCGGCGAGCGCAGCGAGTCCGTCGAGGCCGCCGCACCGGTGCAGGAGGCGCGTCCGCAACCAGAAGGGCGCGAGCCGCGCGAGGCCCGCGAGCCACGCGAGTCCCGGGAGCCGCGCGAGCCGCGTCGTGACCGCGACCGTGACCGGGGCCCGCGCGACCGCGGCCGCGACGACCTCGGCCCCGTCTTCGTCGGATTCGGCGAAGAAGGCGTGCCCGCGTTTCTTCAGCACCGCGCTACGCTCTAGCGCCGCCGCTTCGCCGTGCTATGGTTGACGCAAACGTCAACCACCGGGGAGCGCGCGCCATGAGCTATGAGCATATCCTGTTCGAGGAAGCGGACGGCGTCGCGACGCTGACCATCAACCGGCCGCAGATGCTGAACGCCCTGCATACCGCCGTGATCGGCGAGATGATCCACGCCGTCGACCGCGTCCGCGACGAGGGCACGGCGCGCGCCCTGCTGCTCACCGGCGCCGGCCGGGCGTTTTGCAGCGGGGCCGATCTGGCGGGCGGCGACACCGCCAGCGCGGCAATGGGCAACAAGGGACCGGTCGACGCCGGCAAGGTGCTGGAGACGCATTTCAACCCGCTGCTGGAGCGGTTGTTCGCGCTGCCGGTGCCGTTCATCACTGCCGTCAACGGCCCCGCCGCGGGCGCGGGCTGCTCGTTCGCGCTGGCCGGCGACATCGTCGTCGCGGCGCGCTCGGCGTATTTCCTGCAGGCCTTCGTCAACATCGGACTGGTCCCCGACGTCGGCTCGACCTGGCTGCTGCCACGCCTCGCCGGCAAGGCGCGGGCGACCGCGATGATGATGCTTGGCGAGCGCATCAAGGCCGAGCAGGCACTCGACTGGGGCATGATCTGGCAGGTGGTCGACGATGCCGAACTGCTGCCGACCGCGACCGCGCTGGCGCAGAAGCTCGCCAGGGGCCCGACCCGCTCGTACGCCCTGATCCGCCAGGGTATCCGCGACAGCCTCGACAAGACGCTGACCGAAGCGCTGATGGTCGAGCGCCGCAACCAGCGCCTCGCCGGCCGCTCGCCCGACTTCGTCGAGGGGGTCAGCGCCTTCCTGCAAAAGCGCCCGGCGGCGTTTACGGGACGCTGAGGTAGCGCCCCACCCAAGCGTCCGCGAAGGCCGTCAGCCGGCCTTCAGCGATCGCGGCGCGGAGATCGTGCATCAGCGTCTGGTAGAACCAGATATTATGCTCGGTCATCAACATGCTGCCGAGAATCTCATCGCTGCGGACCAGGTGGTGGAGATAGGCGCGGCTGGCCTGCGCGCACACCGGGCAAGGGCAGTCGGGGTCGAGCGGGCCGCCATCCTCGGCGTGTCTCGCGTTGCGGATGTTGAGCGGTCCGTCGCGGGTGAACGCCTGGCCGGTGCGGCCGGAGCGGGTCGGCAGCACGCAGTCGAACATGTCGACACCGCGCACGACCGCGCCGACGATGTCGTCCGGCTTGCCGACCCCCATCAGGTAGCGCGGCGCGTCCTCCGGCAGTTGCCCAGGGGCATAGTCGAGCACCCCGAACATTGCCGCCTGGCCCTCCCCCACCGCCAGCCCGCCGATGGCATAGCCGTCAAAGCCGATAGCCCGCAGCGCGGTCGCCGAGGCGGTGCGCAGCCCCTCGTCGAGGCCGCCCTGCTGAATGCCGAACAGCGCGCCCTCGGTGCCGAGGTCGAACGCCGCCCGGCTGCGGGCGGCCCAGCGCATCGACCGCGCCATGGCGTCCTCCACCGCCTCGCGCGTCGCGGGCAGCGCGACCAGCTCGTCGAACGCCATGACGATGTCGCTGCCGAGCAGGCGCTGGATTTCGATGGACCGCTCCGGCGTGATCAGGTGCTTCGAGCCGTCGAGGTGGGAGGCGAACGACACCCCCTCCTCGGTCCGCTTGGTCAGCGCGCCGAGGCTCATCACTTGGTAGCCACCGCTGTCGGTCAGTATCGGCCCTTCCCAACCCATGAAGCCATGCAACCCGCCGAGCCGCGCCACCCGCTCCGCGCCGGGGCGCAGCATTAGGTGGTAGGTATTCCCCAGGATGATGTCGGCACCCGCCGCCAGCACCTCCGACGCCCGCATCGCCTTAACAGTGGCGGCAGTACCGACCGGCATGAACGCCGGCGTGCGGATGGTGCCGCGGCGCATGGTAATGGTGCCGGTGCGGGCACGGCCGTCGGTGGCGGCGATGTCGAAGGCGAAGCGCGGGTTCAGGGCAGCAGCAGGCATGCGTCGCCATAGCTGTAGAAACGGTAGTCCGCAGCAATCGCGTGGGCGTAGGCGGCGCGCATCGTCTCCAGCCCCATCATCGCACAAACCAGCATGAACAAAGTCGAGCGCGGCAAATGGAAATTGCTGAGCAGGCCGTCGACTGCGCGGAAGGCATAGCCGGGCGTGATGAAGATGCGCGTGTCGCCGCTCCACGCGCTGCCGCCGGCGCTTTCGAGGACGCGCAAGGAGGTAGTGCCGACCGCGATCACCCGACCCCCGGCGGCGCGGGCGGCGGTGAGCCGGGCTGCGGTACCGGCGTCGATGCTGCCCCATTCGGCATGCATGACATGGTCCTCGGTGTCATCCACCTTGACCGGCAGGAAGGTGCCCGCGCCAACGTGGAGGGTGACGGTTTCCGACGTAACCCCGGCGGCGGCAAGCGCGGCGCGGAGTTCGGGGGTGAAGTGCAGCCCAGCTGTGGGCGCGGCGACCGCGCCGGGTGTCGCAGCGTGGAGGGTCTGGTAGTCCGCAGCATCGCGGGCATCGACGGCACGTTTTGAGGCGATATACGGCGGCAGCGGCATCGTGCCCGCCCGGGCGAGTGCCGCGTCGAACCCGTCGTTGGCCGCGAAACGCCATTGCACGGCACCGTCCGCGGCTTTCTCCACCACTTCGCCGCTCAGGCCGTGACCGAAATCGACCCTGTCGCCGGGGGCGATGCGCCGGGCGTTGCGGACAAAGCTCCACCATTCCCGCTCGCCGAGCCGCTGGTGCAGCGTGACGCCGATGGTGGCATCGCCGCGGCGCCCGGTCAGCTGCGCCGGGATGACCCGCGTATCGTTGAACACGAGCACGTCGCCGGCGCGCAGGCGGCCGGGCAGATCGCGGATGCCGAGATCGGCAAGGTTGCCGGGCGTGACCTCCAGCAGGCGCGCCGCGTCGCGGGGCACGGCAGGGCGCAACGCGATGCGCTCCGACGGCAGGTCAAAATCAAAGTCGGCGACGCGCACAGGTCAGCCGCGGTTGCTGCGCCGCTACTGCGGCGGGACGGGCGCGGGTAAGGCAGCCGGTGGAATCGGCGTGCTGGGCGCCGGCGCCGGCACATTGTCGCTGGCCAGCGAAGCATGCACAATCTTGGTCGGGTTGGCCGGCGGCTCACCCTTCTCGATCGCATCGACGACGTCCATCCCGGAAATCACGCGGCCCCAGACCGTGTAGCTGTGGTCGAGCTTCAGCGCCGGCTGCAGGACGATGTAGAACTGGCTGTTGGCGCTGTCGTTCGATTGCGCGCGCGCCATCGCGACCGCGCCACGAACGTGCGGCAGGTCATTAAACTCCTGCACCAGGTCGGGCAGCTTGGACCCGCCCTGCCCCGTGCCCGTCGGGTCGCCACCTTGCGCCATGAACCCTTCGATGACCCGGTGAAACACCGTCCCATCATAGAAATGCTGCGCGGTAAGTGCCTTGATTCGCTCGACATGCTTCGGTGCAATGTCTGGACGCATGGCGATCTGGACACGCCCGCCGTTCGACAGGTCGAGGACGAAGATGTTGTCGGGTGTCAGCGGCGGCGCCGGCTTGACCGGAATCGGATCGGGCTTGGGCGTGAACTTCGGCGTCGTCGCAACTTCGGGCGGCTTGCGTCCCTGCGCCCAGGCCGGGCCGGTGACCGCGAGCGCCGTGACGGCGAGAAGAAGCATGCGTCTGTTCATGGCGACCTATTGAAGCGCGAGAGCTTGCACGGGGCTGAACATCATTTCGCCAGCGCCGCGACGCGGGCTACGATATCGGCGGCGATGCGCGGCGTCACGAACTTGCGGACGTCGCCGCCATAGACCGCGATTTCCTTGACCAGCCGGCTGGCGATCGGCTGCAACGCGACATCGGCCATCAGGAAGACGGTCTCGATGCGGCTGTTGAGCTGCTGGTTCATGCCGGCCATCTGGTATTCGTATTCGAAGTCGGCGACGGCGCGCAGCCCGCGGATGATCATCGAGGCGCCCTGCGACTCCGCGAATTTCATCAGCAGCGCGTCGAACTCGACGACCTCGATATTCGGCATGCCCTCGGTCTCGCGGCGGACATGGGCAACGCGTTCGGGGAGCGTGAACATCGGCGACTTGGACGGGTTGGTGGCAACGCCGATGACCAGCCGGTCGACCAGCTTGGCACCGCGCCGGATGATATCCATGTGGCCAAGCGTGACCGGATCGAACGTGCCCGGATAGACACCGATGCGTTTGGTCACCGGTCTCGCTCGATTGCGAACCGGGCGATGGCGCGAAGCAGGTCGGCCTCCTGGCCGAAGTCCTTCAGGTGCTCGATCGCCTGGTCGATCAGCATCTGCGCCTGGGTCCGGGCACGCTCGACCCCGAGCAGCGAAACGAACGTCGCCTTGCCGCGCCCCGCGTCCTTGCCCACTGCCTTGCCGGTGGCGTCCGAGTCGCCCTCGACGTCGAGGAGGTCGTCGGCGATCTGGAAGGCGAGGCCGAGGTCGCGGGCATAGCCGCGAAGCGGCGTCCGCGACGCCTCCGGAATACGGCCCATGATCGCGCCCGCTTCCAAGCAAAAGCCGATCAGCGCGCCGGTCTTCAACTGCTGCAGCCGGGTCGTCTCACCGAGGTCGAAGGGCGTGTCCTCGGCCGCCAGATCCATCATCTGGCCGCCCGCCATGCCGGTCGGGCCGGACGCGCGGGCCAGCTCCAGTACCAGCTCGGACCGCGCGAACGGGTCCTCGTGGGTTGCGGGGTCGGCGAGTACCTCAAAAGCGAGGGCGTGCAGGCTGTCGCCGGCCAGCACCGCGGTCGCCTCGTCAAAAGCCTTGTGGACCGTCGGCTTGCCGCGGCGCAGGTCGTCGTCGTCCATGCACGGCAGATCGTCGTGGATGAGAGAATAGACGTGCACAGCCTCGATCGCGATCGCGACCCTGAGCGCGCGCTCGCGGTCGACGTGGAACAGGTCGCAGGCGGCGACGACAAGCAGCGGCCGCATGCGCTTGCCGCCGCCGATGGTAGCGTGACGCATCGCCTCGTACAGCCGGTCGCGACCGTCACCCGGCACCGGCAGCAGCCGGTCGAAACGCTGGTCGATGGTGCGGCCGATAGCGTCGAGCGCCGGCTTCAGGCTGATCGAGGTCTGGACCAAATTCGGAGCTGCCATCACGCTGCGTCGAGCGGCCTGAGGCCCGCCGCGCGCCCGTCGGCACCCAGCTGGATGGCTTCGATGCGGGCGGTCGCGCCGGCCAGCTTCGTTTCGCAATGTGCCTTCAGTTTCTGCCCCTCCGTATACAGATCGATCGAGGTTTCGAGCGGCGTGTCCCCCGCCTCGAGCCCCTGCACGATCGCCTCCAGCCGCTTCAGCGCAGCCTCGAAGCTGAGATCATCGATCTTCGTCGTGTCGTCCATGCGCGGGAGTGATGGACGGACGGTCGGCGGGGGTCAAGCGCGAGCGCTGTCAGGCCGCCAATGCCTTGGTTTCCCGCTCCACCCAGCCGGCAAAGCTGGGGCGCGCCAGGATCGCGGCAATGTAACGCGCGAGCCGCGGATACTTGGCGGCATCCAGCGGTGCGGCGCAGTGGGCAAAGTTGACGAACGGGCTGCAAACCGCGATGTCGGCGAGCGTCAGGCGGTCGCCGACGAGGAAGCCGCTGTCCGGAATCTGCGTCTCCAGATAGTCGAGCAGCGGCGGCAGTTCCTCGGCTTCCGCCTTGTCGGCGACGGCGAGGTCGCCCGGGCGGCCGAGAAAGCGCGGGCTGACAACCCGGTTGAAGAACATCTTGGCGCCGCACGCGAAGATCACCGTGTCGGCGAATTCGTCGAACCAAATCACGCGGCCGCGCAGCCGCGGCTCGGCCGGGATCAGCGCCGGCGACGGGTGCAGCGCCTCCAGATACTGGATGATCGCACTCGAATCGGCGAGGCTGTAGTCGCCGTCGGTCAGCGCGGGCATCTTGCGGAACGGGCTGGCGGCGAGGAAACCCAGATCGGTCGAACCGAGGCTGATCTGCTGCAGGTCGATCGCAATGCCCTTTTCCGCCGCGAACGCCAGCACCTTTCGCACGAACGGCGACATCGACACACCGTACAGGATCACGCTGTCCTCCTTTTGCAATCGTTATGCGCCGGCATCGATGAGCGCCTGCACCTGCTTGTAGAACGCCTCCCGCGCCTGCCCTTCCGGGCCCTCGGTCGCGCGGCTCCAGTCGGCGTTGGAGGCGATCACCAGGCGGCGCTTGGGGTCGATGAAGATGCCCTGGCCGAAGATGCCCTGCGCCGCCACCGAACCGTCGTCGTAGGTCCACCACTGGTAGCCATAGCCGCGCCCGGGGCGGCCGATGTCCTGCTTCTTGGTGGTCGCCTCGGCGAACCAGCCGGCGGGCACGACGCCTGGCCCGCCCGACAACACGAACTGGCCGAAGCGGGCGAAGTCGCGGGTTGCCGCCTGGAGGCAGCAGCCCGCGATCTCATGGCCCGTCTTGCCCTTGAGCCAGGTTGCCTTCGCGGCCATGCCGGCGGGCTGCCAGATCTTTTCCTGCAGATACTGCGACAGGGTCTTCTTCGTCGCCGACGAGACCAGCACGCCGATCAGGTTGGTTTCGCCCGTATTGTAGTGCCAGACCGTGCCGGGCGGGTGGGCGCGGGGCAGCTTGCGCATGTAGCTGACGGTCGCATCGACGCCCTTGTCCGGCGTGGCGTTGTTGAAGCGGGCAACGTCGGCGTTCGGGTCCTCATAATCCTCGTTCCAGCGCACGCCCGAGGTCATGGTCAGCAACTGGCGGACCGAAACGTCGTCATAGGCGGAGCCGCGCAGGTCGGGGATATACTCGCTGACCTTGTCGTCGAGGCTGCGGATCGCGCCATCGCGGAGCGCCGCGCCGACCAGGGTCGAGGTGAACGACTTGGCAACCGAGAAACTGGTCCAGCGGCCATCGGCGTCGAAGCCCAGGCCGTAGCGCTCGAAACGGACCTTGCCGTCCTGGAGGACGACGATACCCGAGGCGCGTTGACCCGCAAGATACTGGTCGATGCCGGGAATGACGAGCGGCTTGCCGGCGGGCAGCGGCAGGGGTGTCGGCGACGGCGCGATCTCCGACGACGCGGCCAGCACCGGGAGCCGGTCCATGGCGCGGAAGCCCGCATCGCGCTGGGGCACCGACCACGACAGGACATCGGCGTTGGTCGGCATGGCGGCGAGGACGCCGCGGGTTTCCTTGTCGAGGCTGGCAAACCAGATGCCGCCCGTCAGCAGCACCACGCCGACCGCGCCGAGCCCGATAATCCGTTTGCGCACGATGCTCCCCCCGCTGGCGCTACGCTCGCGCTGCCTTCGCCAGTTCCTCGGCGACCAGTTCCTTGCGGCTGAGCTTGCCGATCATCGTCTTGGGCAGGCTTTCGCGAATCTCCAGCGCCACGGCCCGCTCGTGCTTGCCGATATGCGCGTTGAGCGCGGCCAGCAACATCTCCGATGACGCAGTCGCACCGTCGTTCAGGGTCACGAATGCCTTGGGCCGCTCACCGACCCGCTTGTCGGGAATGCCGATGACCAGCGCTTCCTTGATGCGGGCGTCGCGGTACAGCACGTCCTCAAGCACGCTCGGGAAGACCTTGAAGCCGCCGACGACGATCATGTCCTTCAGCCGGTCGACGACCGCGACATAGCCGTCCGCATCGATGGTGCCGACGTCGCCGGTGCGCAGCCAGCGCTTGCCGTCGTGCTCGATGAACACCTCTGCGTCGGCCTCCGGGCGGCCGTGGTAGCCGGCCATGATCTGCGGGCCGGACACGGTGATCTCGCCCGGCTCGCCGTCGGGGGCGGGCCGCGATGGATCATCCTTGTCGACGAGGCGGATGTCGGTGCCGGGCAGCGGTTGGCCGATGGTGCCGGGCTTGTTGAGCGCCTCATAGGGATTGGTCGAGACGACGCCCGAGCTCTCGGTCAGGCCGTAACCCTCGACCACCGTCGCACCGCTGCGCGCCTCGAACGCGGTCTTCAACTCCAGCGGCATCGGCGCGCCGCCGGAGATGCAGATGCGCAGGGAGGAGAGGTCGACCGCCTCCAGCCCCGGCGCGTCGAGCAGCGCGCGGTACATCGTCGGCACGCCGGGGATGGCGGTGATCTTGTGGCGCGGAATGGCGGCCAGCACCGCCTTCAGCTCGAAGCGCGGCAGCATGACGATCTCGCCGCCGCGCAGCATCGTGCGGTTAAGCACGCAGGTGTTGGCGAAGACGTGGAAGAACGGCAGCGCGCCCAGGATGCGGTCGGGCGCGTCGGGGCGGGGATCGACAGCATCGACCTGCATGGCGTTGACGCTGAGGTTGGCGTGGGTCAGCGTCGCGCCCTTTGGCACGCCGGTGGTGCCGCCGGTGTACTGCAGCAGCGCGATGTCGGCGGGCAGGACGCGGGGAGGATTGGCGATCGGCGGATGCTTCAGCAGGTCGGCGAAGCGCACCGTGCCCGGCGGCAGGGCGGCGCGGTCGGCGCGCTTGAACAGCCGGTACAGCAGCGATTTCATCGGCGGCAGCACCTCCGCAAGACCGCCGACGACCAGCTTCAGCCCGGCGACCGGCGCGATGACGTCGTAGAGCTGCCGGACGTCGAGGGTGACCATGACCGTCGTGCCGCTGTCCGCCACCTGCGCGCGCAGCTCGTCGGTGGTGTAGAGCGGCGAGAAATTGACCACGGTCGCCCCGGCCAGCATCGCGCCGTAGTAAGCGAAGACGTAGTGCGGACAGTTTGGCAGGAACAGGCCGACGTGCGTGCCCTTGCCGACGCCGAGCGCGATAAACCCGGCCGCCGCGCGCTGCACCGCGACCCACGCCTGCGCATAGGTCCAGCGCGCGCCGAGAAACTCCAGGCAGCAGGCATCGGGCGTGCGCGCCGCAGACCGCGCCAGCAGGTCGGGCACGGCGCACGGCGTGAACGCGGTGTCCCACGGCACCGGGTGCGCGTAGTGCGCGGACCAGCGGCTCATGCGCCCGCCAGCAGGAATTCGACCAGCGCGCGGACCTTTGCCTGCCGCCACTGCGGCGTCGGGGCGAGCAGCCAATAGGCGTCGGTGGTCGCGGCGGCTTCGCCGATCTCGACGACCCGCCCGGCCGCGAGATCGCCCGCTGCCAGCGTCCGCGGCGCCCGCGCCACGCCGAACCCCAGCGCCGCCGCGTCGAGCGCCAGGCCCGCGTCACCGACGGTCAGTCCACCGCCGCCGAGATCGGCGGGATGCACGATACGCGGCGCATCGGCCGCCGTGCCGGGCGCGCCGACGCAGACTAGGGTCTCGGTGGCCAGGGTGCGGCCGTGGATGCCCTCCTCGGTCGGTTCGCCGCCATAGACCACGGCGAGGTCGAGATTGGCCTGGGTGAAGTCGACGCCGCCGTCATGCGCGGCGACGATGAAGCGGGTGTCGGCGTGATCCTGCGCATAGGCCGCGAGCCGGGCCGCCAGATATTTCGCGGTGAAGTCGCGCGGCGCGGCGATGGTCAGCACCTTCGACCCCTGCGCGTCCTGGAGGATGCGGACCGACTCCTCCAGCTGCAGGAACCCGGCCCGCAGCGCCGGCAGGCCGCGCTCGGCTTCGGGGGTCAGTTCGAGGTTGCGGGTCATGCGCCGGAACAGCACGACACCGAGCGTGTCCTCCAGTGCACGAATCTGCTGGCCGACCGCGGCCGGGGTTACCGCGAGTTCGTCCGCCGCCTTGGTGAACGACAGGTGCCGCGCGGCCGCATCGAAGACCCGCAGCGCGTTCAGCGGCAGGTGGGTGCGCTTCAATTCAACGACGTCCGCGCGTGCGGGCTGTCGAGCGAGAACAGCGGGATCGCGACCTCGAACAACTCGCCCTCCGCCGCCATTGCATAGCTGCCGCGCATCGTGCCGCTCGGCGTCGTCAGCGGGCAGCCCGAGACATAGTCATAGGCTCCGCCCGGGGCGATCAGCGGCTGGTCGCCGACCACGCCCTCGCCCTGGACCTCCTCTGTGCGGCCACGCGCGTCCTGGATGATCCAGTGGCGCGCGATGAGTTGCACGTCGCGCTTCGAGCCGTTCTCGATGCGAATATGATAGGCCCAGACGAAGCGTCCGCCCTCGGGATCCGACTGGTCGGGCAGATAGCTCGGGTTGACGCGGACAGTGACGCCCGCGGTGGTCGCCGAATAGGGGAAGAACGCCTCCATCACAGCCCCGCCGCCGCCAGCGCCTGCGCCAGGTCGTCGATCAGGTCGTGCGGGTCCTCGAGCCCGACCGACAGGCGCAGCAGCCCCTCGCTGACGCCCATCTCGTCGCGTACCTGCGGCGACACGCTGGCATGGGTGGTCGAGGCGCAGTGTGTCATCAAGGTGCGCGAATCGCCGAGGTTGTTCGAAATGTCGATCAATCGCAGCGCATCGAGCAGCGCATGCGCCTGGCGGCGGTCCTCAACCCACAAAGCGATGATCGTGCCGCCGCCCGACATCTGCCGCATCGCCAGCGCGTGCTGCGGGTGGCTGGCGAGCCCGGGATACAGCAGCTTCGGCACGCGGCCCTCGAGGAAGGTCGCCACCGTCTGCGCGTTCTCGACCGCACGGCGGACGCGCAAGTCGATGGTTTCGAGCGATTTCAGCACCACCCAGGCGTTGAAGGCACTCAGCACCGGGCCGGTGTGACGCGCCATCGCGAGGTAGGTGTCGTTCATCCACTGCTCGCTTCCCAGCACCGCGCCGGCCAGCACCCGGCCCTGCCCGTCCATGTGCTTGGTCGCGGAGTGCGCGACGACATCGGCGCCGAGCTCGAACGGTCGCTGCAGCACCGGCGAGGCGAAGGCGTTGTCGACCACCACCAGCGCCCCGGCGTCATGGCCGATGTCGGCGACCGCCCGGATGTCGCAGATGTCGAGTGTCGGGTTGGCCGGGGTTTCGAGGAAGAACGCCTTCGTGTTCGGCTTGCGGGCGCGGGCCCAGGCATCGGGGTCGCGACCGTCCACTGTCGTCGTCTCGATCCCGAAGCGCGGCAGGATGGTGTCGACCAGCACGCGGCATGAGCCGAACAGCGCGCGGCCCGCGACCAGGTGATCGCCGGCCGACAAGTGGCTGAGCAGCGCCGTCGACATCGCCGCCATGCCGGTCGCGGTGGCGCGGCACGCCTCCGCGCCTTCGAGCAGGCACAGCCGCTCCTCCAGCATCTGCACGGTCGGGTTCTGCAGCCGCGAATAGGTCATCCCCGGCTCGGTGCCGGCGAAGCGCGCCGCCGCCTGACCGGCGCTGTCGTAGGCATAGCCGGAGGTCAGGACGATAGATTCGCTGGTTTCGCCCCATTCGGAGCGCGCGGTGCCGCCGCGCACCGCCTGCGTCGCGGGCCGCCAGTGGCGGGTGACCTCGCGGTCCTGTCCGGTCGTACGCTTCATGACGCGGGGTCTAGCCCTCGCGCCGCCGTCAACGCAAGGCGACGGTCTTCAGATGCTCCCAAGGTCCGCCCAGGTAACGCCACAAGTCGATGCCCGCGACGCGGAAGCTCCAGGGCTCGAACGTCGCGGACAACAGCGCCAGCGTCGCGCGCGCCCGCTCCGGCGTTACTTTGTTCTGGATGGTGACATGGCCGCGCCACCCCTGACGGTCCTGCGGGATCAGCAGCGGCTGCCAGGCGTCGGCCAGTTCGGCGCGGATCGCCGCCAGCCCGTCCGAGTACAGTGTCAGCGCGACGCCCTTGCCCAATGAGCGCAGGCCCGCGACCTCTGCCATCGGCGCGGCATGGTGGCGGGCGGTGAACTTCAGCCGCTCGACGACCGCGTCGAACTCGCTGCCCGGCAGGTGGTGGAACAGCGAGATGTGCGCGGGGACCCGGTTCAGCTCGGGCGGATAATGCGCGCGGCGCAGTGCCTCGAACCGCGCTGCACTGGCGGGGTCGGGCTGCGCGGTCAGGATAAGGGGGCGGTGGTCGATCACCATGCCGCGTTAGGCTTCAGGCACTCACCGGCCAATGGTCCTTGTCGAAGCCCGGACCGTCGAGCACCTCGACGTCGAGCGACAGGCGGCCGTTCTGCGGATCGACCGTGAAGTCGCACCAGTCGACGGCGTACAGCGTTTCGCCGATGCCGAGCACGCCGCCGGTGGCGACCACGACGTAGGCGATGCGGCCCTTGCCGGCGACCAGCATGACCTCGGCGACCTTGCCGAGCTTGCCGCCGCCGCGGCCGTGTACCGCACAGTCAATCAGGGCGCCCGCCGCGATCAGCGTCGTCTGCGCGCCCGCAACCTCGGCTTCACCCGATGGGCTCACCGGACCCGCCGAAAGATGCGGGCGGTGTCGCCGGTTGCCTTCTCCGCACCCTTTTCATAGCGCGCCCGCAGGCCAAGCCAGCGCCAGATGCCGACGACGTTGACCGCGAACAGAAAGACGTTCTGCCACAACAGGCTGGGCTGGTCGGTCAGCAGGCCGATGACGATCCACGCCACCGAACCGACACAGAACACGACGAAGCCCCAGCCGGTAAACCGCGACCCCAGATTCGCCGCAACCATGATTGCGGCGAGCGTCGTCGCGATCGGCGCGATCCAATTGGCGGCGGTTTCCATCGCTGGGTCGAACGGTGGCCGCCGGGTGCGGTTCCTAGGCGGGGTGCGGCAGCGGCGACAGGTCGCTGTCGCGCCGCCGTATGACCAGGTTCCGGATCTCGGTCATGTCCTCCATCGCGAAGCGGATCCCCTCGCGTCCCAACCCTGATTCCTTGACGCCGCCGTACGGCATGTTGTCGACGCGGTAGCTCGGCACGTCGTTGATGACGACGCCACCGACCTCCAGCGCGTCCCACGCCTTCAGCATGTTGAACAGGTCGCGGGTGAAGACGCCAGCCTGCAGCCCGAACTTGGAATCGTTGACCTCGGCCAGCGCGGCGTCGAAGTCGGTGAACGTCGACAACATCGCCACCGGCCCGAACGCCTCCTCGCGGTACAGCCGGACATCGCGCGGCACGCCCTCCAGCAACGTTGCCGCCAGCATCGCGCCGTCGCGGTCGCCGCCGCACAGCAGGGTCGCGCCCGCCGCGCGCGCTTCGCCGATCCAGCCGTCGAGACGCTCGGCTTCCTTCACGTCGATCATCGGACCGATGAACGTGGCCTCGTCGCGCGGATTGCCGGCGACCAGCTTGCGGGTCAGGTCGACCAGCTTCGCCTTGAACGCGTCGTAAACCGCCGCGTGGACGATGATCCGCTGCACCCCGATGCACGATTGGCCAGACTGGTAGAAGGCTCCGAACACCGTGCGCGCCGCCGCATCTTCGAGGTCGGCGTCCCGGTCGATGATGACCGCCGCGTTGCCGCCGAGTTCGAGGATCACCTTCTTCTTGCCGGCCTTCGCCTTCAAGTCCCAGCCGACATCGGGGGAGCCGGTGAACGACAGCAGCTTCAGCCTTTCGTCGGTGGTGAACAGCTCGGCCCCGTCGCGGTGCGCGGGCAGGATCGAGAAGGCGCCCGGCGGCAGGTCGGTCTCGGCCAGCACCTCGCCTATGATTAGCGCGCCAAGCGGCGTGCGGCTGGCGGGCTTGAGCACGAACGGACAGCCGACTGCGAGCGCCGGGGCGATCTTGTGGGCCGCCAGGTTGAGGGGGAAATTGAACGGCGAAATGAAGCTGCACGGCCCGATCGGCACCCGCTTCCACATCCCGAGATACCCCTTGGCCCGCGCGCTGATGTCGAGCGGCTGGACTTCCCCGGTCATCCGCACCGCTTCCTCGGCGGCGATGCGGAATGTGTCGATAAGGCGCCCGACCTCGCCGCGCGCATCGTTGATCGGCTTGCCGGCCTCGATACAGAGCGCCACCGCCAGCTCCGACTGGCGTTCGGTGAAGCGCGTCACGCAGTGCGACAGCACCGCCTGGCGCTCGTACGAAGCCATTCGCGCGCACGCCGGAGCGGCGGCAACCGCAGCGGCGATGCCGCGGTCGATGGTCGCCGCATCGGCCAGGGCCACGCGCGTCGCAACCGCGCCAGTGAACTTGTCGGTCACCGGGAGATCGGTGTTCGGCCGCTCCGCCCGGTTCGCGAGGTAGAGCGGATAGGTCGGTTGCAGATCGGGCATTGGCAGCTCCTGCGGGCGCCCCAGGTTCTAGGCTCGCCGGCGCCGAACGCGAAGGGGGCGCGGGGCTGTCTGCCCCGCGCCCCCTGTCAACCGTCGTGCCGGATCAGGCGACGACGGTCTTGTTCGCCATGCGGCGGCGGCGGGCGGCAAAGCCGACCATGCCGAAACCGCCGAGCATCATCGCCCAAGTCGCCGGCTCGGGAACCGTCGCGCCGGCGCCGTCGCTGACCAGGCGGCCCGCGACGTCATCGATCTCGAACGCCACGCCGGTTGCGTGGAAGCGCAGGCCAGTGATGACCTCGCCGGTCCCAGCGGTGAAGAAAATCCGCTGGTTGGTGATCGACCCCGACTGGTCGCCATTGGCGGGCGAGAAGGCTCCGCCGCCGACGCTGAGCAGCGTCACGCCGTCGGCACCGAGCAGATCGACCGAGTTAAAGCTGTCGATCGAGCCCCAGTAGAAGCTGACGCTCGACAGATCGAAGGTCGACAGCGTCGCAACGCCGCTGCCAACCGCCGACGAGGTGTAGAAATAGCGGCTGTTATCCCCCGCCGGCGAAGCGGCGGCGCCCGAGGTGCCGGTCGCATAGGCGTAGTCGCCATCCAGGAAATAGCCGTCCGGCAGGTCGCCGTTGAAATCGACGAGCACGGTCTGGCCGGCGGCCGGGCCGGTGTCCGGGGACCCCGGCTGCGTCATGTACGTCGCCGCAGCAGCCGGCACGGCACCCAAAATAATCAGAACCGATGGAACAAACGCCTTGTTAATCAAACGCATAACGAACTCCTTTACGCAACCCACTCGATCAGGATCAGACGCAAGGATCGTGCCACTTGCTGCATCGCAGCGTTATCAAGACGTTAACTTTTCGTTACGGAACGTTAATGTAAAGTTTCCCGACACTTTTGTGTATTGCGAAAATGTCGCCAATCCATTGCGTTACCGAAAAGACTCAGCCCAGGACAAAAATCCCCGAGCCAGCGGCCGAATCTGGAAATTCGCAAAATACTTCATGCTTTGGTCATGCCTCCGCTGCTAACATATTGTTGCAACGGCCGCTTCGGCGGGGAAGCTTGTGGGCGTTGTGCCAAGCGGTTGCAGAGTGGGTGGGGACCCGAATATGTCGATATTTTCCGTGCGTGCGCGGGGTCTGGTGCTGGCTGTGGTTGCGGTGAGTGCGCTGGCTACGACAACCGCTGCCGCGGTTACGACGCCGCAGTGGAACAACTACCGCTGGGCGCGCTCCGGGCCGCTGTCAATCAGGCTCGGCGACAACGTTGCGAGCCAGTGGGATCCCTACCTGCCGATCGCCGCAAGCGACTGGTCGGCGGCCAACAATATCGATTTCGTCCCTGTTGCCGGAACCAGCCGTGCGTCGAGCTGCAGCGCCGTCTATGGCACCGTCCAGGCGTGCAGCTATAATTACGGCGCGACCGGCTGGCTGGGTCTTGCCAGCGTCTGGCTATCGGGCGGTTATATCGTCCAGGCAACCGTCAAGCTGAACGACTATTATTTCGGCTCTGGCCGCTACAATACCACGGCGTTCCGGCAGTTCGTGACCTGTCAGGAGGTCGGCCACACGCTTGGCCTCGGCCACATCAACGAGGTCTTCACCGACCCGAATGTCGGCAGCTGCATGGACTATACCAACGATCCCAGCGGCCTGCTGGGCACCAACGGGCCGCTCAACAACCTGCACCCTTATGCCGGCGACTTTGCCACGCTCGACCGGATCTATGCGACCCCGGGCGGCACCCAGTTGTCGCAGACGCGGCCGACGCTGCTCGCGGTGCACGGCTACAGCATTAACGGCGAGGAGTTCGACCTGCTGTCGGTGATACCCGAGCCGTCGAGCTGGGCGCTGCTGATCGCCGGTTTCGGCCTGACCGGGGCGACAATGCGCCGCCGCCGGTCTGCCACCGCCTGATCTGCCCCCATTGGCCCACCGCGCGCGACGCCCTATAGCCTCGATCAAGCAATAGGGTCGAAGTCATATGGCATTCGCGCGCGGCGCCTGGGCGGTCATCGTCGGCATCAAGGACCTGCTGGTCCTGCTGCTTCTCGTCCTGTTCTTCGTCGCCATCTGGGCCGGTCTGCCTTCCGGCAAGCCGCTCGGCGTGCCCAGCGGCGCAGCGCTGGTGCTCAACCTCGACGGCAGCGTCGTCGAACAGGCCTCGACCGGCTCGCTGCTCGAGATGGTCGGCGGGCGGCAGCAGCCGACCGAGGTGCAGGTCCGCGACGTGCTCGGCGCCCTCGCCAGCGCCCGCACCGACGACCGCATCAAGATGGCGGTGCTCGACCTCGATACCTTCACCGGCGCCGGCCAGGCCAATCTCCAGTCGATCGGCGCGGCGCTGCGCAGCTTCAAGGCGAGCGGCAAGCCGGTCTATGCCTATTCGACCGCCTATACCGACGACGGCTATTATCTCGCCGCGCAAGCGACGCAGGCCTGGATCAATCCACTCGGCGGCGTGCTGCTGACCGGACCGGGCGGACCCAACCTCTATTTCAAGGCGGCGCTCGACAAGCTCGACATCGACGTCAACGTCTTCCGCGTCGGCACCTACAAGTCCGCGGTCGAGCCGTTCACCCGGACCGAAGCATCGCCGGAGGCCGAAGCGGCCGAGCAGGCGCTGGTCGACAGCCTGTGGAAGACCTATGCCGGCGATGTCGCCGCAGCGCGCCACGGGGCCGACGTCAACGCGTTCCTCGCCAACCTGCCGGGCACGGTGAAAGCCGCGGGCGGCGACTTCGCCACGGCCGCGCTGAAGGCCGGGCTGATCGACAAGATCGGCAGCCGCGCCGACTTCGGCCGGATGCTCGCCGCCAAGGTCGGTGCCGGCAAGGACGACCGGCCAGGCGCGTTCAACGGCATCAAGCTCGCCGACTATCGCGGCGCCACCCGGAAGGCTGGCAGCGGCGCGGCGATCGGCATCGTCTATGTCGCGGGCAATATCGTCGACGGCGAAGCGCCGCGCGGTCAGGCCGGCGGGGACACCATCGCGCTGCAGATCGAGAAGGCGCTCGCCGACGACAATATCAAGGCACTGGTTGTACGGGTCGATTCGCCCGGCGGCTCGGTGCTGGCGTCGGAGCGCATCCGCGAGGCGCTCGCCGAGGCCAAGACCAAGGGCATGCCGATCGTCGCGTCGTTCGGGCCGGTGGCCGCCTCGGGTGGCTATTGGGTCGCGACCGCGGCGGACGAGATCGTCGCCCAGCCGTCGACCATCACCGGGTCGATCGGCGTGTTCGCGGTCATCCCGACCTTTAACCGCTCGCTGAAGGCGCTCGGCATCGGCACCGACGGGGTCAAGTCGACACCCTACTCCGGCGACCCCGACATCCTGCGCGGCCTGACGCCCGATACCCGCGCCATCCTCCAGGCGTCGGTCGAGGATATCTACCGCCGCTTCACCGGCCTCGTCGCCAAGGCGCGCAAGCTGCCGGTGGCCCGCGTCGACGCGATCGGTCAAGGCCGTGTCTGGGCCGGCAACGCCGCGCTCGGCAACGGGCTGGTCGACAAGCTTGGCGGCATCGACGTCGCCATCGCCGATGCCGCGAAGCGCGCCGGCCTGCCCGCCGACACCCGCACCGTCGATATCGAGCGCAGCCAGCCGTTGCTCGGCCAGCTGATCGCCGGGGCGCTCGGTATCGGCAACGACGACGGCAGCGACGGCGGCCAGGCCCGCGATGCGTTCGCCGCGCAGGTGCGGCTGTCGAAGCTGCGGCTGCTGGCGGCGCTCGGCTCGGCGCAGGCGGTGGCGGGCGGCGCGACGATCCAGGCCTCGTGCCTCAGCTGCGCCTCGCTGGGCGTGCCGTTCGCCAGCGATGTCGCGCGCGGCGAATCCTGGCTGGCCCGCGCCGGTGCGTTGATCGTCCGCTGAGATGCTGACCCGGCGCGAGGCCCTGGCGGGGTTCGCCGGCACCGCGCTGCTCGCCGCCGCGCCGAAGGGGCCGTACGTCTATCCGGAAGCCGCGCTGCGCCGCGAGGACGCCGCGCTGCTGATCCGCGCCTATGGAGAGCTGCATCCCGGGCTGGCGCGCTACCAGACCCCCGCGGCGCGGGCGGCGCTGGAGCAGCGTTTTCGCCGTGAGGCGGAACGGGCCGAAACCCCGGCGGCGCTGTGGCTGGCGACGACGCGCTTCACCGCCGGCGTCCGCTGCGGCCACAGCTTCGTCAATCCGTTCAACCAGGGCCGCGCGCTGACCGGCAGCATCGTCGAGCGCACCGACCGCCTGCCCTTCCTGTTCCGCTGGATCGGTTCGCGGATGATCGTCACCAGGGGGCTGGTCCCCGGCCTCGACCCCGGTACCGAGATCGTCAGCATCGACGGGGAGCGCGCGTCCGCCCTGCTGGCCCGGCTGCTGCCGCTGGCGCGCGCCGACGGCCACAACGATGCCAAGCGCGTCGCCGACCTCGAGACGCGCGGCGCCGGCAAGTACGAAGATTTCGACATCCTCCGCTCGCTGACCGCACCGCCGGGGCGCACCACCGTCCAGCTGCGGCTCGGCGACGGCCGCCGGATCGAGGCCCCGCTGATGAACTGGGACAGCCGCCCCCATCCCGACAACAAGGGCGACGCGGCGCTGTGGACCGCGGCCATGAATGACGCGGCGATGGTCGTGACGATGGGCGACTGGGCGACCTATGACAGCAAGTGGGACTGGCGCGGGTTCATCAAGCAGACCGTCGATGACGCCATCGCCGCGAACGCCCGCGCCATCATCGTCGACCTGCGCGGCAATGAGGGCGGCGAGGATTGCGGCGACGTGCTGCTGGGCCGGCTGGTCGACCGCCCGCTCGACCATGCGCCGGCGCTGCGCCGCGTCCGCTACCGCACGACGCCCGCCGACCTCGACCCGCACCTCGATACCTGGGACGACAGCTTCCGCAAGCTCGGCGTCGACGCGGTCGACGACCGGCACGACGGGCTGCTCACCCTGCCCCCGGAGCCGTCGCTGCGCATCGAACCGGCAAGGCCGCGCTTTAACGGTAATCTGGTCGTGCTCGTCGATGCCGAGTGCAGTTCCGCGACCTTCCAGTTCGCCCAGACGGTGCGCGCCAGCGGCCGCGGCACGATCGTCGGCGAGCCGACCGGCGGCAACCGCCGCGGCATCAACGGCGGCTGCTTCTTTTTCGTCCGGATGCCGCATTCACGGCTGGAGGCCGACCTGCCGCTGATCGGCAACTTCCCGCGTGAGCCCCAGCCCGACGCGGGCCTGATCCCCGACCATATCGTCCGCCCGACCCAAGCGAGCATCGCCGCCGGCACGGACCTGGCGATGGCAGCGGCGTTGAGCCTCGCCTAGAACGTCCCGTCGGGGGCGTTGGCCGCCAGCCACAGCATCGCGGCCCAGGCCGCGACATTCTGGTCGAGCTGCACCTTGTCGACCTTGTCCAGCGTATCGTCGGGGGTGTGATGCAGGTCGAAATAGCGGGTCCCGTCCTGCGCCAGGTCGACGATCCCGACGCCTGCCTTGGCCAGCGCCTCGACATCGGTGCCGCCGTGCGCCTCGGCCGTGCTCGCCGCGATGCCGAGCGGGGCGAGGACGCGCGCCAGATCGGCGGCGAACGGCTTCGCGGTGGCGGGCAATTTGGTCCGCAGCTGCCACACACGATCCGCCCCGAAGTCGCTCTCGGCCGCGAGCACGTGGCGGTCGCCGGAATGGCTGGCGAGATAGGTCGCGCCGCCCAGCGGACCCTGGCTCTCCTCGTCGCCGAACATGACGACGCGGATGGTGCGGCGCGGCCGTGGCAGCTCGCCCGCCTTGACCGCGTCGATGATCAGCTTGGCCGCCGCGGTGGTGATCGCGATGCCGGCGCCGTCGTCGATCGCACCGGTGCCGAGGTCCCAGCTGTCGAGGTGGCCGCCGACGACGATCACCTCGTTCGGCCGCGCCTTGCCGGTGATTTCGCCCATGACGTTGCCCGAGCGACCGGTGCCGAGGTGGCGCGGGGTCAGCGTCAGGTGGACCGTGACCGGCCCGCGGTCGAGCAGCCGCGCCAGCTGCTGCGCGTCCGGCACGCTGAGCGCTGCCGCCGCGATCGGCGTCACCTCACCCCACTGCGTCGTGCCGGTGTGCGGCGAACGCATCGTGCCGGTACCAAGCGAGCGCATCAGGAAGCCTGCCGCGCCCTTGGTCGCTGCCACCGCCGGGCCGGAGCGGCGGATGCCGCCGAACGCGCCATAGCTCGACCCGTCCTGGGTGCGCGCCATCGCATGGTCGATGAACGCGAACTTGCCCCTGAGGCTGCCGTCGGGCGCGGCGCGCAGGGCATCGACGTCGGCGAAACGCACGACCTCGGCGGTGGTCCCCTCGGGCGGCGTCGCGCCGCTACCGCCGAGAGCGGTCAGCATCAGCCGCTGCGACGATGCGCCGGTGATTTCCGCGGTCTCCAGCCCGCGCTCCCAGTGCGGCACGTCGAATTCCTGGGCGCCGACATTTTGGAAGCCGAGCGCCTTCAGCCGGGCGACGCCCCAGGCGCGGGCGCGCGCCTCCGCTGGCGTCGCCGCCAGCCGCGGCCCGACCTCGGTCGTCAGGCTTTCGAGGATGGCATAGGCGGGCGACCCGGCGAGCGCACGGTCGCGCAATTTCGCCGCGCTCGCGACATCATCGGCCGCGGCTGGAGCAGCGACAGCAAGCAGCAGCATCATGGCATAGCGCATCGTCATTCCTTCAATCCCGATAACCCGGCAGCGCGACGTTCCAGCGGAGCGCCACCGCTCGCAGCGCAAAGCCCGCCGCTGCACCCGCCAGCCCCGCGATCCGCTCGTCGATGCCGAACAGCGCCAGGCCGACGAACACGGCCGCCGCCAGCGCCGCCGCGGACACGTAGATCTCGCGCCGGAGGAGGATTGACGGTTGCCCGGCAAGCACGTCGCGGACGATGCCGCCAAAGCTCGCGGTAAGCACGCCCATCGCCATCGCGGCGAGCGGCGGCACGCCGTAGCTGAGCGCCTTCGCCGACCCGATTACCGCATAGGCCGCCATGCCGACCGCATCGAACCACAAGAGCGCGCGGTCCTGCCAGCGGTCCGCCTCGAGCAGCCAGACGAGTCCCGCGGCGATCATACAGACGCCCAGATAGTCGGAGCGATAGACCCAAAACACCGGCGCGCCGATCAGCAGGTCGCGCAGCGTGCCGCCGCCGACGCCGGTGACGGCGGCGAAAAACGCGAAGGTGACGATGGTGTGCTTGGCCCGCGCCGCCGCCAGCGCGCCCGACGCGGCGAAAACCGCGACGCCGGCATAATCCAGCGCCGCCAGCAGCGGCCGCGCGGTTTCGATGGTCAGCGTCGCCATGACGCCTGATCGCCGAACCGGGCGCGCGCCGCAAGCCGTCAGCCACTGTCATCCGCCGGTAACATGCGCGCTGCTACGCAACGGCCGTTCATGCCGAAGATCGCGCCGCCGCATATCGTCCGCACCCTGATGGCACGCGGCTGCATGGCCAATTTCGGCCCCGGCGGCAACGCCTTCAACCCCGACGAGAGCGTCGCGCTGGTCCGCTACCTCACCCGGCTGCTGCAGGACCGGACGGCGGACAGCGGCGACGCGCTGGTCGAAACGCTGATGGCAGTGGCGGGCGCGAGCATGACGCGGCACCGCCCGGATCAGCCGCTGGCCTGCGCGCGCGGCTGCGCCTCCTGCTGCCACCAGTATGTCGCGGTCAGCGCCGTCGAGGCCTTCGCCATCGCTCGCCGCCTGCGCCGCGCCAAGGATGTTGCCGCGCACCGCGCCCGCCTTGACGCGCGTCCGGCGCGCGGCGTCGGCGATCCGGCACGGCTGCTCGATCAGGCCCGGCGCTGCGCCTTTCTCGATGACGCCGGCGGCTGTGGCATCCATGCCTTTCGCCCGCTCGCCTGCCGGGTCTATGCCTCGCTCGACGTGCGCGCCTGCCTGCGCCGGTTCGAGGCAGGCAACGGCCTCATCCCCTGGCCGAGCGCGCATGAGCCAATCCACATCTGGCTCAGCACCGCCTTATGGACCGCGCACCGCGCCGCCGGCCTGACGCCGCGCACCTATGAGCTGACCGCCGCGGTCGATCTCGTACTGCACGACCCGGGCCTGGAGGCGCGCTGGTATGCCGGCGACGACGGGCTGGCGGCGGCGGCCAACCCGCCGCTGCCCGATCCCGTGCCCGGCACCGACCAGCTGCGCGCGCTGGCTCGGCTCTAGCGCTTGGCGGCGGCCAGCAGCCCGCGGCGGAACTCGCCTTGCCGCTCGAACATCCAGCCGGGATATTCCGGATTCAGCCGCCCGGCCGCGTCCAGCGTCGCGAGATCGTCCGCCGACAGCGCTACGTCGACCGCGCCGAGGTTGTCGGCGAGCTGCTCGGGCCGCTTAGCCCCGATGATGACGCTGGTCACCACCGGCTGGTGCAGCAGCCACGCCAGCGCGATCTGCGCCACCGTGCAGCCCCGCGCCTCGGCCATCGGCCGCATCGCGTCGATGACGTCGAAGGCGCGGCCCTTGTCGCCCGGCGGGAAGTCGAACGCCGCCAGCCGGCCCTCGGTCGGCTTTTCGTCGCGCACATATTTGCCCGACAGGAACCCGCCCGCCAGCGGGCTCCACACCATCAGCCCGACGCCCTCGCTCAGCAGAGCCGGCACGATGTCGCGCTCCAGGTCGCGGCTGGCGACGGTGTAGAAGGCCTGCAGCGAAGCCGGCCGCGCCAGCCCGAGCCGCTCTGCCATGCCGGTCGCCTTGGCAACCTGCCACGCCGCCCAGTTCGAGACGCCAACATAGCGGACGTGGCCATGCTGCACGAGCGTGTCGAGCGCGCGCAGCGTTTCCTCCATCGGCGTCGCCGGATCGAAGCCGTGGATCTGGTACAGGTCGATATGATCGAGGCCGAGCCGCTTCAGGCTGGCCTTGCAGGCGTCGATGAGGTGGTAGCGCGACGCGCCGCGGCCGTTCGGGCCGGCGCCCATCTCGCCGAACGCCTTGGTCGCGACGACGACCTCCTGCCGGTTGACGCCGAGCGACCTGAGCGCCGCGCCGGTGATCTCCTCCGACGCGCCCGACGCATAGACATCGGCGGTGTCGATGAAGTTGATCCCGGCATCGAGCGACGTGCGCACCAGCGCGGCCGCCGCGTCCTGGTCAAGCGACCCGATCGCCTTCCACATGCCGGCCTCGCCGCCGAAGGTCATGGTGCCGAGGCAGAGTTCCGAAACGAACAGGCCGGTCTGGCCGAGGCGGTTGTATTTCATCGTCGGGTTTCCTTGTGCTCGCGCCTAGACGCACGAACCACGCCGGATGACGCAAGGATTTCGCATCATCCGCGGCTGGCCGCGCCGTATCGCCGGTGCTATAGTGTACATCTGCAACGCGGTCGGGGGACCGGATCATGGACATCGTCGATTTCGACGGCTTCGCGCTGCCCGAACTGCCGGTCGGGCCAGCCGCCAACGATGCGCCGCCCGGCCCGGCTGACAGCGACCGGCTCACCGGCTAGTCTCCCCCGAAAGGGGAGAATCGCGTGATCGCAGACGGCAGGATGCAGGACTGGCCGCTATTGGTCTCGCGGCTGATCGACCATGCCGCGATCAACCATGGCCGCCGCGAGATCGTCAGCCTGGCGGTCGAGGGCGGCACCCACCGCTCCGACTGGCACACCGTCCGCGACCGCGCGCTGAAGGTCGCGCAGAGCCTTGCGCGGCTCGGCATCCACCCCGGCGACCGGGTCGCGACGCTGGCCTGGAACACCTGGCGCCATGTCGAGAGCTGGTACGGCATCTCCGGCATGGGCGGTGTCGCCCACACCATCAACCCGCGGCTGTTCGCCGATCAGATCGTCTATATCGCCAACCACGCCGCCGACCGGGTGCTGTTCTTCGACCTGAGCTTCATGGCGCTGGTCGAGGCGATCGCGCCGCGGCTGGAGACCATCGAGCACTGGGTGGTGCTGACCGACGCCGCCCACCTGCCCGCCTCCTCGCTGCCGCTGGTCGCCTATGAGGATCTGGTCGCCGCCGCCGACGGCGACTTCGCCTGGGCGGCGCTGGACGAGAACGCGCCCGCCGGGCTGTGCTATACCAGCGGCACCACGGGCAACCCGAAGGGCGTGCTGTACAGCCACCGCTCGAACGTCCTGCACGCGATGGCGGCGTCGATGACCGACACCTACGCCATGTCGCAGCGCACCGCGGTGCTGCCGATCGCGCCGATGTTCCATGCCAACGCCTGGGGCATCCCCTATACCGCCGCGCTGGTCGGCGCGAAGCTGGTGCTGAACGGACCGCACTTCGACGCGCCGACGCTGACCCGGCTGATCGTCGACGAGGGTGTCACCTTCTCGCTGGCGGTGCCGACGGTGTGGCTGTCGGTGCTCCAGCATCTCGACCGCAGCGGCGGCGATCTCGGCGGGCTGGAGCGCGTCGCCATCGGCGGTTCGGCGGTGCCGCGCTCGATGATCGAGGCGTTCCGCGACCGCGGCGTCACCGTCGGGCATTTGTGGGGGATGACCGAGATGTCGCCGCTGGGCACGCTGGGCGTGCTGTGCTCGCACGCCGCCGCGCTGCCGCCGGAACAGCAGATCGACATGCAGTGCAAGCAGGGCCGCGCCGCCTTCGGGGTGGAGATGAAGATCGTCGGCGAGGACGGGGCCGAGCTGCCGCGTGACGGCGCCGCGTTCGGGCGGCTGCTGGTGCGCGGGCCGTGGATCGTCGGCCGCTATTTCCGTGGCGACGGTGGCGACGTGCTCGACGCCGACGGCTGGTTCGATACCGGCGACGTCGCCACCCTCGATGCGCTCGGCTATATGCAGATCGTCGACCGCTCCAAGGACGTCATCAAGTCGGGCGGCGAGTGGATCAGCTCGATCGATCTCGAGAACGCCGCGGTCGGTGCGCCCGGGGTCGCGGAGGCCGCGGTGATCGGCCTGCCGCATCCGAAATGGGACGAGCGGCCGCTGCTGCTGGTCCGCGCCCGCGACGGCGAGACGGTCACCAAGCAGGGCGTGCTCGACTATCTGGAGTCGCGCATCGCCAAATGGTGGACGCCGGACGAGGTGCTGATCGTCGACGACCTGCCCCACACCGCCACCGGCAAGCTGCTGAAAACCGAGCTGCGGGCGCGGTACAAGGACTATAAGCTGCCGACAGCCTAGATTGTCCAGCTGGCAACACTGGTCGCCGGCCGCGTGTCGAACAGGTCGTCCTGCGGGCCCGGCACGCGGAACAGGTCGGTGCGCAGGTCGAACTTCGCGTTGCCGAGGCCGAGCTTGGTGCAGGCGAGCCGGAAGCGGGTGCGCAGCATCTCGGCATAGGGTCCCGACCCGCGCATCCTTGTGCCGAAATCGGGGTCGTTATCGCGGCCGCCGCGCATGCCCTGGATCAGCGCCATGACCTTGCCGGCGCGGTCGGGGTGGTGGGCGTCGAGCCAGGCGCGGAACAATGGCGCGACCTCGTGCGGCAGCCGCACCGGCAGCGAGAAGGCACCGCGTGCGCCGGCATCCTTCGCCGCCGCCAGGATCGCCTCGATCTCGTGGTCGGTAACCGCGGGCACCACCGGCGAGACGCTGACGAACACCGGCACGCCGGCCTCGGCGAGGGCGCGGATCGCTGAGATCCGGCGCAGCGGCGTCGGCGCGCGCGGCTCCAGCGTCCGCGCGGTCGCCCGGTCGAGACTGGTCACCGACACCGCCACCGCCGCGAGGCCGCGCGCCGCCATCGGACCCAGGATGTCAATGTCGCGCGTCACCCGGTCGGACTTGGTGGTAATCGTCACCGGGTGGCCGAACTCGCTGAGCACCGCTAGGCAGTCGCGGGTGATGCGGTGGGTCGCCTCGATCGGCTGGTAAGGGTCGGTGTTGGTGCCCATCGCGATCGGACGGCAGGTGTAGCCGCGCTTCGACAGCTCGGCGCGGAGCAGCGCGGGCGCGCTGGGCTTGGCGATCAGCCGCGATTCGAAATCGAGGCCCGGCGACAGGCCGAGATAGGCGTGGGTCGGCCGCGCGAAGCAGTAGATGCAGCCGTGCTCGCAGCCCCGGTATGCATTGATCGAGCGGTCGAAGCCAATGTCGGGCGAGGCGTTGCGGCTGATGATCGTGCGCGGCGTCTCCAGGCTGACTTCGGTGCGCAGCGGCGGCGCGCCGTCCAGCCCGTCACGCGCGTCGAGCCAGTCGCCGTCCGCCTCGCGCGCCGGATCGTCGAAGCGCGCGCTGCGGGCATTGGCGGGGGCACCTCGGCCGCTCCGGAGCTCGGGGTTGAGCATGGAACCAGCCTAGTGTTCCACGTGGAACAATACAAGAACATTTGAGCGAGCCTGCCCCTCGTGCTAGGCTGCGAACGCCACCGTTGGAGCCATGGCATGTTCGTTTCGTTGATCGCCGCTGCCGCCACCCTTGCCGTGCCGCAAGCCCGGCGGCTCGAATGTCCTGACCAGCCGATCCTCCACAACGCCAGCGGCACCGCGGACGCCAGGGCCAGACGGCTCGGCGACCTGCCGCCGGCCAATCATGTGCTGACGGTGTACCGCGAGGTCGAGCGCTGCCCGGTACCGGTGATCGTGCGCTACGGCATTGGCGGGGATCGCTGAAACAGTCCGGGCGGCGGAGAATCCCCGCCGCCCGGCCGTTGCCCCTGCAGGCGCTTTTATCGCGCGGTGCCGGGGCCGCTTATTGGACGGATTCGACAAATCGATGCGCTAGCGGAACACTCCATAGCGCACGTCGACGATCTGCCGCGTCTTCTTGCGCACCAGCAGCAGGTCGGGGCCATACCGCACCCAACGATAGCCCTTCGGGGCCGGATAGATACCGATCAGGCCATAGTCGGTGAAATAATAGGCGCTGCTGAGGAAGATCGACGGCAGCAATAGCCCGACGTCCCAGCGACGGTAGCGATAGCCGCCCGGATAGCTGAAGCCCGGCCGGTAGATCGGCGGGCGGCCCCAGTGATTGCCGTTCCAATAGCCCGGCGGCGGCCGGTAATTGGGCGGGCGCGGCGGGCGCGGCCGGTTGGCACCGGTGCCAGGACGCGGCGGCTGGATCTCGGGCCGACCCGGCCGCGGTGGCTGGATTTCAGGCCGGCCCGGGCGGGGCGGCTGGATTTCGGGGCGGCCCGGCCGTGGCGGCTGAATCTGCGGCCCGCCATTGCCCGGCCGCGGCGGCTGTATCTCTGGCCGGCCAGGCCGCGGCGGCTGGATCTGCTGCCCGCCATTGCCTGGGCGCGGCGGCTGGACTTGCGGTCCGCCGTTGCCGGGGCGGGGCGGGCGCGGGCCAGCCCCGGGGCCCCCGGGGCCACCGGCACTTGGCGCCTCGGGACGGCCCGGGCGCGCCATCTTGTCCTGCGCCTCGGCGACGCTCGTGCCCAACATCAACAAGGTGGTCGCGATCAACACGGCGCGTGACATCGTCGCTCTCCTCAACATGCCAGACGAGGCTATGCGCGCCGCCGCACCGCGCAACCTTATCGCTCGGTCAGTCGCGGCATCAGCTCGACGAAGTTGCAGGGCCGGTGGCGGCTGTCGAGCTGGGTCGACAGGATGCCGTCCCAACCATCCTTGACCGCCCCCGTCGAACCCGGCAGCGCGAACAAATAGGTGCCGCGCGCGACGCCGGCGGTCGCCCGAGACTGCACGGTCGAGGTGCCGATGCTCTGATAGCTGAGCCAGCGGAACAGCTCGCCGAAGCCCGGGATTTCCTTGTCCCACACCGCCGCGAAAGCCTCTGGCGTCACGTCGCGGCCAGTGACCCCGGTGCCGCCGGTGGTGATGATGCAATCGACGGCTGCATCGTCGATCCAGCCGTTCAGCTGCGCGACCAGCGCAGGCACGTCGTCGCGGACGATGGCGCGCGCCGCCAGCACATGGCCCGCGGCGGTCAACCGCGCAACCAGCGTATCGCCCGACGTGTCGTCGGCGGCGCTGCGGGTGTCGGAAACGGTCAGGACGGCGATGCGGACGGGGATGAAGGTGCGGCTCTCGTCAACCGGCACTGGCGATCACCATGTCGTCGAGCGGCAGGTCGGGGCCGAGGTAGCGCGGCACCGGCGGCGCGACGAACGTCGGCACGACCTTCACGCCGTCCTGCCCGGCCTGGCCCGGGAACTTCGGCCACAGGTCCTTCGCCAGCGCGTCGAGGCTGGGCGTCGCCGCGCCGTCGCGCAGCTGGTACATCCAGAAATTGCGCAGCACGACCTCGACATAGTGCCGCGTCTCCTTGAACGGGATCGACTCGATGAACAGCAGCGGGTCGCCGTTGTCGCGCAGCGTCGTGTTCCACTTCTGCACCGAACCCGGCCCGGCGTTGTAGGCCGCGACGACCTTGGGCAGCAGCCCGCCGGTGTAGCTCATGTCGCGCAGTGACTGGAGGTAGGACTGGCCGATCTCGACGTTGAACTCGGGGTCGCTCAGGTCGCGCATCGCGGCGACCTCGACCGTGGTGCCGTCGGCCATGCGTGCAGTCATCAGCTTAGCGGTGCCGGGCATCAGCTGCATGATGCCCTTGGCGCCGGTGCGGCTGGTCGCGGTGGTCTGGAAGTTCGATTCCTGCAGCGCGTGGGCGAACACCAGGTTGCGGTCGACACGCCAGCCGCCGGCGGGCCGCCAGTCCGGCGCCGGGAAGCGCGCCGACAGGGGCGTCTCCTGCCCAAGCGGCGGATGCTGGGCCAGCCAGTATTGTGTCGCCGGCAGGTTGAGCCGCGCCGACAGGCGCAGCAGCGGCGCATAGGCCGTCGGGTCGGCGGTCGACGCCAGATATTTCAGCTCGCGGTCGGCCAGGCCCAACTGCCCGATCTCGACCAGTGCGGCGGCGCGTTTCGCCCCCGGCAGCGCTGACAGCGTGTTCCAGTCGGCGGTGATGAAGTCGGGCTCGGCCCAGTCGAGGCCGAGGTCCTCGCCCAGCACGCGGCGCGCCAGGATGCCGTAAAACCGGTCGCCATAGGCCGCGGCGCGGGTCAGCCGCGTCTGCGCGTCGCCGGCGCGGTTGCACTGGCGGTGCGCGCGGCTGGCCCAATACGCCCCGCCGGCGGCGAGGTCGGGGCTGGCAAGCTTGGTGGCGATGGTGTCGAACGCCTTCGACGCTGCCTCGCAGTCGCCCTGGCGGAAAGCCGCGAGGCCCGCCACCCAGGCACCGAGCGCGGCCCATTCGCCCGACCCTTGCGCCGCGTACAGCCCCATGCGCTGCGCCGACAGATCGTCGCCGCCGATATAATAGCTCCACCCCGTCCGCTGCGCCCATTCGGTCGCGACCGGCTCGGAGGCATTGTCGCTCATCTGCTGCCACGCCGCCTCGGCCTCGGCGTTGCGGTCGGCAGCGAGCAGCGGCTTCAGGCGGCTGGCCAGCGACACGTCGCCCGCCAGCCCGAAGCCCTGCGCGGCGCGCGGCGCCATCGGTGTCGAGAAGGTGACGGTGCGATAGGCATGCTGGACCGGGGCCGCCACCTCCGGCGCGCCCAGCCGCGCGACCAGCTGCAGCACCTTGGGCGTCTGCGGCAGGTCGGCATTGGCATGCAGCCACAAATTCATTTCGTCGAGGCTGGCGCGACCCAGTCCCTTGGCCAGCATCAACTGCGCTTTGGCCGTGCCGGTCAGCGGCCCGTCGGGCAGCGCCGCCAGCCCGGCCTCCGCCTGCGCCGTGTGCCCGGCGTCGATGTCGCGAAAGATCTGGGTATAGGCGGCGCGCTCGCCGCCGTTCAGCTGCTGCGGCACCCGGCGCTGCGACGCGGTGATGCCCGTACCCTGCGCGGTGACGACGATGTCGACGGACCCTGCCGCCGCGTCGGCGCCGTGCGCGGCGGCGGGCAGCAGCGCCGCGATGAGCAGCGCCCTAAGCATCGAGTCGGGCCTTCAGCGCCTGCAAGTCGCGCCACGCAAGCGCCTTGAGGCCCGGCTGGACGAGCAGCTGCGTCGGGTGGAAGCTGGGCAGCACGGCCAGTTCACCGCCGCTCAGGGTCTGCCACTTGCCGCGCAGCCGGTTGATGCCTGCACCCGCCCCGGTCAGCGCCGCCGCCGCGGCACCGCCGAGCGCAAGGATGGCGCGCGGCCTGGCCAGTTCGATCTGGCGGCGCAGGAACGGCGCGCAGGCGGCGATCTCGGCCGCTGCGGGCCCACGGCCGCCCGGCGTCGGCCAATAGACCAGGTTGGCGAGATAGGCGGTGTCGCGCGACAGCCCGATTGCCGCCAGCATGCGGTCGAGCAGCAGCCCGGCGTCGCCGCCGAACACGCCCGCTGCCGATGGCATATCGCCGATCAGCATCAGCGGACTGCCCGGCGTCCCCGCGGCGAACATCGGCGGGTTGCCGTGCGTCGCCAGCGCGCAGCCGTCGAATTCGGTCAGCGCGGCCTCCAGCGCGGCAAGGCTGTCGATACCGGTGACGCTCGCCACCGCCGCGACCACCGCATCGGCCTCGCACGGCGCGGCGACTTCGGTGACCGGGGGCGGCGGAATCTGGATCGCGTCGGGCACCGCCAACCAGGCAAACGGCTGGTCGTCGACAAGCGTATCGACCCCGGCCTCGACAAGCCAGGCAAGCGCCGCCAGCGCGTCGCGTGAAGACAGTTGTTGGGCACCCCCGCTCACGACCGCCACTCTGCGACGGTCCGCGCTCTGGTCAATGCGAACCGGCCTTAGTATCTGACGAATGATGGCAAAGCCGCGACGGATTGAATCGCGGCGGGGAGTTTGAATGTCCGAACGTGAATCGATGCCCTACGACCTGGTCATCGTCGGCGGTGGCCCGGCGGGCCTGTCGGCGGCGATCCGGGCCAAGCAGGCGGCGGCGAAAGCCGGCATCGAGCTGGCGGTGTGCGTGCTGGAGAAGGGCTCCGAGATCGGCGCGCACATCCTGTCGGGCGCGGTCGTCGATCCGCGTGCACTGGACGAGCTGCTGCCCGACTGGAAGGAGCTCGACAGCCCGCTGACCGTGCCCGTCACGCACAACCACCACTGGATCCTGACGGAAACGAAGCAGTACGAGGTGCCGCACTGGGTGCTGCCGCCGTTCCTGAACAACAAGGGCTGCTACACCGTCAGCCTCGGCAATTTCTGCCGCTGGCTGGCGACGCAGGCGGAAGCGCTCGGCGTCGAGATTTTCCCCGGCTTCGCGGCCGCCGAGATCCTGTGGAACGACGATGGCTCGGTGAAGGGCGTCGCCACCGGCGACATGGGTGTCGCCAAGGACGGGACGCGCAAGGACAGCTACCAGCCCGGCCTTGAACTCCACGCCAAGTACACCTTCTTTGCCGAAGGCGTGCGCGGCCATTTGTCGAAGCAGCTGATCCGCCACTTCGACCTTGCCAAGGACGCGCAGCCACAAATCTACGGCCTCGGCATCAAGGAACTATGGGACATCGACCCGGCCAAGCACGTGCCCGGCACCGTCATCCACTCGCAGGGCTGGCCGCTGACCGACGCCAACGGCGGCAGCTTCATCTACCACCAGGCGAACGGGCAGGTCGCGCTCGGGTTCGTCACCTGGCTCAATTACTCGAACCCGTATCTGTCGCCGTTCGAGGAGATGCAGCGCTGGAAGACGCACCCCGCTGTGCGCTCGCTGCTCGAGGGCGGGCGGCGGGTCAGCTACGGTGCGCGGGCGATCAACGACGGCGGCTGGCAGTCGGTGCCCAAGCTGACCTTCCCCGGCGGCGCGCTGATCGGGTGCAGCGCCGGCTTCGTCAACGTGCCCCGCATCAAGGGCAGCCACACCGCGATGAAGACCGGCATGATGGCCGCCGACGCCGCCGTCGAGGCGATCGTCTCGCAGCGCACCAGCGATGAACTGGCGGCCTACCAGACCGCCTACGAGGGCAGCTGGGTCTATGACGAGCTGCGCCGCGTTCGCAACATGCTGCCGATGATCGAGAAGCTGGGCGATGCCATCGGCACGCCGCTGGCGGGCATCAGCATGTGGCTGGAGCATCTCGGGCTGCGCCTGCCGTTCACGCTCGGCCACCACAAGGACAACGAGCAGCTGAAGAAGAAGGGCGACGCCACCCCGATCAAATACCCGAAGCCCGACGGCGTCATCACCTTCGATCGGCTGTCGAGCGTGTTCCTGTCGAACACCAACCACGAGGAGGACCAGCCGGTCCACCTGACGCTGCGCGACCCCGACGTGCCGATCAAGTTCAACCTGCCGACCTACGACGAGCCGGCGCAGCGCTATTGCCCGGCCGGCGTCTACGAGGTCGTCGGGCAGGAGGAGGGCACGCCCCGCTTCCAGATCAACGCGCAGAACTGCGTCCACTGCAAGACCTGCGATATCAAGGACCCGACCCAGAACATCAACTGGGTGGTGCCCGAAGGCGGCGGCGGACCGAATTACCCGAATATGTGACCGGTGGTCAGTAGTTAACAATTGCTTTCCAAAGCACGGCTGCTAGCGTCCGGACGACAGGGTTTCCGGGGGCTATCGATGATCAAGTTTTCTGCTGCGGCTTTGGCGCTGGTCGTGGCGCTGCCGGCTGCCGCGGTAACGGTCACATATGGCGCGGGTTCGGACTATGCGGGCACGACGCTGACCGAGACGTTCGACGGCGCGACGGCCGGTAACTTCACGCAGAGCTTCACCGACACCATCGGCGGCGTCGATTTCGCCTACACCGACGTCAACGTCGGTGACTATGGCTACGGCAACGGCACCAACTATGCCGGATCCTATGTCGGGGTCGGGTTCGCGTCGCCGGGTAGCTTCACGCTCGGGTTCGAGGGTGCCCAGCGCTATTTCGGCCTGCTGATCACCTCGTCCGATCCGACCAACGCACTGACCTTCTACAGTGGCGAGACGGCGGTGTTCAGCTATGCCGTCGGCAGCAACTTCTCGGGCTCCAGCTTCGTCAACTTCGCGTTTGGGTCGCAGTCGTTCGATTCGGTGGTGTTCACCGCCGGGCCGGGCACCGGCTTCGAGAGCGACAACCACACCATCGCCGCGGTGCCGGAGCCGGCGACCTGGGCGCTGATGATCGGCGGCTTCGGCCTGGTCGGGGGAACGCTGCGGCGCCGTCGCGCGGTGCCCGCGTAAGTTGCGCGCGATGCCGGTCCGCGGACCGGCACCGCTCTTCCCTTCATCGCCGCGCCGGGGCAAGGTCGCGCGCATGAAGTCCGCCCTCGCGCTCGTCCTGTTCGCTGCCGCGACCGCCGTGCAGGCGGTGCCGCGCGCTGTCGCGCCAGCCGGCGGCGGGGCGCGCGACTATGTGCTCGGCCGCTATGCCGCTGACAACGACCGGCTGCCCGACGCGGCACGCTATGCCGATGCGGCGCGGCAGCGCGATCCCGCCGACCCGGCGCTGACCCAGCGCGCCTTCGAGCTGGCGGTGATTGCCGGCGACGAGCGGCTCAGCGTCCAGCTGGCGAACAAGCTGGCGGGGACACCGCAGGCCGATTCGACCGTCGCGCTGATCCGCCTGCAGGATGCGCTGCAGCGCCGCGACTGGAAGGCTGCGGAGTCGGTCCGCGCCGGCATCGCCAACGTCGGCTATGCCACCGTCATCGCGCCGATCGTCGAGGCGTGGATCCTCTACGGCCGCGGCCAGACCGATGCGGCGCTGGCCCGGCTCGAGCCCGCGGCGATGACCGGCTTCGCCAAATCCTATGTCGCGGAGGCGCGCGCGCACATGCTGGCCGCCGCCGGGCGCTGGCGCGAGGCGGCCGCCGCCTATCACGACCTGCGCGCCGGCAGCGGACCGGGAATCAGCTACCTGCTGGTCGGCGAAGCGGACGCGCTCCAGCAGGCCGGCGATACCGCAGGCGCGGCGAAGACGCTCGAGGGTTCCAACGACCCGGTCACCGCGCAGGGACGGGCGCGGCTGGCAGCAGGCAAGCGCATCGGCGCGCTGGCGGTCGATCCGCGTACCGGTGTCGCCTGGGTGTGCGCACGGCTGGCGACCGACCTGTCGCGCGACAAGCCGGTGGCGCTGGCGCTGGTGTTCGCGCGGGTCGCGACCTTCCTTGCGCCCGGCAACGGCGCGACCTGGCTGATCGCCGGCGAGGTGCTGTCGCACAGCGGTTATGACGATGCCGCGCTGGCCGCCTTTGGCCGCATCGATGCCGGTGACCCGCTCGCCACTGCGGCGGCGGCGCGCAAGGCCGAGGTGCTTGGCGAGGCCGGCCGCAGCGCCGAGGCGGAGGTGTCGCTGGCCGCGGCCGCGAGTGCTGCATCGGCAGACAGCGACGACTGGGCAAGGCTCGGCGACTGGCAGCGCAAGGCCGAGCGCTATGCCGAGGCCGCCAGGTCCTATGACCGTGCGATCCGGTTGGCCGCGGGCAAGCCCGCATGGATCCTGTATTTCCTGCGCGGTTCGAGCTTCGAGCAGGCGGGCGACTGGGTGGCGGCGGAGCCCGACCTGCGCGCCGCGCTGGCGCTGGCACCGGACGAGCCGACCGTGCTCAACTATCTCGGCTATGCGATGCTCGACCGTGGTCAGGATACCGCGGCGGCGAAGGCGCTGGTCGAGCGAGCGGCGCGGCTCAAGCCCGACGACGGCTTCATCGTCGATTCGCTCGGCTGGGCCCAGTTCCGCCTTGGCGACTATGATGCGGCGGTGAAGACGCTCGAGCGTGCCGTCCAATCCGAGCCCGGCGACCCGACGATCAACGAGCATCTCGGCGACGCCTATTGGCGGACCGGGCGGCGGATCGAGGCGCGCTTCCGCTGGCGCGCCGCGCTCGACCTAGATCCGACCGTCAAGCAGCGCGCCCAGATCGCGAGCAAGCTCGACTTCGGGCTCGATGTCGCCAGTGCCGAGGCAGTGCCACCCGCACGATGACCCTGGTTCTGTCCCCGGACGGCGGGCTCGTCGAGCACGCGCCGGCCAAGCTGAACCTCGCGCTCCACGTCCGGCGGCGGCGCGACGACGGCTATCACGATCTCGAGACGCTGTTCGCGTTCACCGCATTCGGCGATACGCTACGGGCGGCGCCCGCCGACGACCTGCGCCTGGCGGTCGAGGGCGAGTTCGCCGGTCCCGCCGGGGCAGGGGGTGACAATCTCGTGCTGCGGGCGGCGCGCGCGCTGGCCGCGGCGACGGGCACGCGCGCCGGCGCGGCGCTGACCCTGACGAAGCGCATCCCGGTAGCGGCGGGACTGGGCGGCGGCTCGGCCGATGCGGCGGCAGCGCTGCGCCTGCTCGACCGGATGTGGGCGACCGGGCAGTCGCGGCAGCAGCTGCTCGATCTCGCCGCCGGGCTGGGCGCCGATGTGCCTGCCTGTGTGGCCAGCCAGAGCTGCTTCGCTACGGGCAAGGGCGACGCGCTGGTCGCGGTCGATCCTGGGGTGGCGGGAATGCCGGTGCTGATCCTGAACCCGCGCATTCCGGTGTCGACCCCGCCGGTATTCGCCGCTTGGGACGGTGTCGATCGGGGGCCGCTGGACCCGGATGCGGACCTGCGGACGCTGCGCAACGACCTGACCGCGCCGGCGGTGACGCTGGTGCCGGCGATCGCGGCGATGCTCGACTGGCTCGAGTCGCAGCCGGGCTTGGTGTTCGCGCGGATGTCGGGTTCGGGCGGCAGTGTCTTTGCGCTGTTCGGGGACATGGCGAGTGGGGCGGCGGCGGCGCGCACGGTACCGATACCGTGGTGGTCGGCCTATACGACGCTGCGGCGTCCGGGCGGCGACGGCGGCCCTCGATAATTCTTGCTGCGCTGCAGCAAAACCATGCTAAAGAAAAAGTTCTGACCGGCACTCAGATTGTGCTTGACGGCGTTCTGAGTGTCACTTAAAGCGGCACTCAGTTGTTCTGAGTATCACTCAACCAGGGGCCACAAGCCGGTCCGCAAGCCAGGAGAGACGTAATGATCAATCGCTTCCTCGTCGCCGCGCCGATCGCCGTCGCCATCAGCGCTGCGTTCCTCGGTGTCGCTGCCACCCCGGCGTCGGCCGCCACCATCGACTGCGCCACCACCTCCGGCAACCTGCGCGCCGCTGCCGCCACTGCCGCTCCGGACGCCGCCCGCAAGGCGATGACCGCGATCCGCACCGGCGAGGCGCTGTGCAAGGACGATGCCCGTCCGGAAGCCGCCAAGAAGTTCGCCATCGCCGCCAAGGCGCTCGGTGTCGACATGGCTTCGCTGAGCGGCGCCACCACCGCCTCCAACTAAGCCCTTCGGCGGACCCCTCCCCGCCGTTCTCGGGCCGCCCGGCAGCGCAACCGCCGGGCGGCCCCTTTCTTTTGCGCAGGCTCCCCGGCATCACCGGCGGCATGACCCAAGTCCCGGCCTCCGGTGGCCGTCGCATTGCCGGCAGTTCTCCGCTGATCATCGTTGCCGACCATGCGTCGGACGTGGTCCCGCCGGGCATCGATCTCGGCGTCCATCCCGAGATCATGGCGACGCATATCGCGGTCGACCTTGGCGTCGACCGCCTGAGCCTGGCGCTGTCGGCGGCGCTCGCGGCTCCTGCGTTGCTCGGCGATGTCTCGCGCTTGGTCATCGACCTCAACCGCGAGCCCGACTCGCCCGGCCTGATACCGGCGTCGAGTGACGGCATCCTGATCCCCGGCAATGCGGCGATGCCGGATGCCGAGCGCGCCCGGCGCATCGCCGCGCACCATGCGCCCTATCACGACACGCTGTCTGCCATGATCGATGCCACCAACCCGGCGCTGATCGTCAGCGTTCACAGTTTCACCCCGGCGCTGACCAGCCGCGACGAGCCGCGGCCGTGGCCGGTCGGCATCCTCTACAACGAAGACGACCGGGCCGCCCGGATCGCGTTGCCGTTGCTGGCCGACGCGGGACTCAACCCCGGCGACAATCAGCCTTATTCCGGGCGGCACCTGAACTACACGATGGACCGCCACGCGGAGGCGCGCGGCTTGCCGTATCTCGGTATCGAGGTGCGCCAGGACGGACTGGCAGACGACGCAGGTATGGCGCGCTGGGCGGCGGTGCTGGCGCGGGTGATCGTGGAGTGCCTGCGGGTCAGCGCCCGCCCAGGCCCATAAGCAGCGACGCCAGCTGCTTCTCCTCGACGCTGACCACGCCGTCGCCGTTGGTATCGGCGGTGTCGAACAGCCGCAGTGGACGCGCCTCGGCCTGCGCCAGGGTGATGCGGCCGCTGCCCTCGGTATCGGCGCGCTCGAACCAGCGGGCGCCGACATGGTCGAAGACGGCCAGCTCGCCGCGCCGCTCCGGGGCGCGGGCCTGGCGTTCGCGATAGGCCACGAACTCGCGCTCGGTGACGAAGCCGTCGCGGTTGCTGTCCATGGCCGCGAACTGGTGCCGGACCACCGCGACGACCTCGCGCCGCGCGATCGGCCGGTCGGGCAGGTCGTCGACGCCCTGCGCCGTAGCGGCGCTCCCCGCCAGCGCCAGAATGAGCATGAGGTGACGCATCGCAGCTACTCCTTGCGAGCTAAACCCCTGAGCGAGCCTCGGGTTCAGCCGGCCGCGCTGACCGCCGCGCAGACCTCGTCGACGACCCTTGTCACCAGGGCTGCGTCCTCGCCCTCGGCCATGACGCGGATCAGCGGCTCCGTCCCCGACTTGCGGATCAGCAGGCGGCCGGTGCCGTTCAGGCGGGCCTCAACGTCGGCGATGACGGCCTTTACCGAGGCCTGTTCGAGCGGCGCGCCGCCCTTGAAACGGACGTTCTTGAGCAACTGCGGCAACGCGTCGAAACGGTGCAGCACCTCGCTCGCGGGTCGTCCGTCGGCGACCAGCACGGCGAGGATCTGCAGCGCCGCGACCAGGCCGACGCCGGTGGTGGCGTGGTCGGCGAGGATGATGTGCCCCGACTGCTCGCCGCCGACGTTGAAGCCGCCGCTGCGCATCCGTTCGAGGACGTGGCGGTCGCCGACCGCGGTGCGTTCCAGGTCGAGGCCGAGGCCGTTCAGGTAACGCTCAAGCCCAAGGTTCGACATTACTGTCGCCACCAGGCCGCCGCCCCTGAGCAACCCGCGCGCGTGCCAGCTCGCGGCGATCACCGCCATCAACTGGTCGCCGTCGACCAGCGCGCCGGTCTCGTCGACGACGATCAGGCGGTCGGCGTCGCCGTCCAGGGCGATGCCGATGTCCGCCTTGTGCCGCACCACCTCGGACTGGAGCAGCGCCGGGTGGGTCGAGCCGACGCCGTCGTTGACGTTGAAACCGTTGGGCGCGACGCCGATCGCCTCGACGTCGGCACCCAGTTCCCACAGTGCCGCCGGCGCGACCGAATAGGCCGCCCCGTGCGCGCAATCGACGACGATCTTCAGGCCGTCGAGGCGCAGTTCCTCAGGAAAGGTCGACTTGGCGAAGTGGATGTAGCGGCCGCGGGCGTCGTCGATGCGGCGGGCGCGACCGATCAGCGCCGGCTCGGCGAGCGGCAGCTCGGTGTCGATCAGCGCCTCGATCGCGGTCTCGTCGGCGTCGGAAAGCTTGTGGCCGTCGGGACCGAACAGCTTGATGCCGTTGTCCTGGTAAGGATTGTGGCTGGCCGAGATCATCACGCCGAGGTCGGCGCGCAGCGAACGCGTCAGCATGGCAACGGCGGGCGTCGGCATCGGGCCGATCTGGATGACGTCCATGCCGACGCTGGTGAAGCCCGCGGTCATCGCGGTCTCCATCATGTACCCCGACAGGCGCGTGTCCTTGCCGATCACGACCCGGTGTTTGTGCGCACCGCGCAGGAAATGTGCGCCGGCGGCCTGACCGACCTTCATCGCCATGGCAGGGGTGAGCGGCGGCGTGTTGGTGCGGCCGCGGATACCGTCGGTACCGAAATACTTGCGGGAGATTGTCATGAGACGCTTCTATACCGCGCCGGGGGGCCTTGGAAGGAGAGCGACAATGCAGCGACGCAACCTTGGAAGCGAGCTTGAAGTCTCGGCGCTCGGCCTCGGCTGCATGGGCATGACCGGGGTCGCGGGCCTGCCCGCGATGTACGGCGTCACCGACGAGGCCGAGGCGATCGCCACCGTCCACCGCGCCATCGACCTGGGCGTGACCTTCTTCGACACCGCCGAAGTCTATGGCCCCTATACCAACGAGGAACTGCTCGGCCGCGCCGTCGCCGGCCGGCATCACGGCCTGACCATCGCGACCAAGTTCGGCTTCAAGTTCGAGGGCGGGTTGCGCGGCCTCGACTCGAGCCCGGCGCATCTGCGCGAGGTCTGCGACGCCAGCCTGCAGCGGCTCCGCCTCGAACGCATCGACCTGTTCTACCAGCACCGCGTCGACCCCGCCGTGCCGATCGAGGACACCGTCGGTGCGCTCGCCGACCTCGTCGCGGAGGGCAAGATCGGCCATATCGGGTTGAGCGAGGCGGCTCCCGAGACCCTGTTCCGCGCCGCCGCGGTCCACCCGATCGCGGCGCTGCAGTCCGAGTATTCGCTGTGGGAGCGCGGCGTCGAGGCCGGCATCCTGCCCGCCTGCCGCGAACTCGGGATCGGCTTCGTGCCCTACTCGCCGCTCGGGCGCGGCTTTTTGGCGGGGACGGCGAAGCGCGCCGAGGAGTATCCGGACGGCGACTACCGCAAGAACGATCCGCGCTACCAGGGCGCGAACTATGAGGCGAACCTCGCTGCGTTGGAGGCGGTCAAGGCGGTCGCCGACCGGCACGGCGTCAGCGCCGCGCAGGTGGCGCTGGCCTGGCTGCTGGCGCAGGGCGACGACATCGTGCCGATTCCGGGCGCCAAGCGCCGCACGACGCTGGAGGATTCGATGGCAGCAGCGGACGTCGTCCTGACCGCGGCCGACCTTGCCGAGCTGGATGCCGCGTCACCGGCCGGCGCGACAGCGGGCGAACGCTACGGCAACCCGGCGATGATGGCGATGGTGCGGCGCTAGCGCTCTCCAAGAAGGAAGCTGGAAGAGTTAAGCGGCCCCGCTTCAGGGTCGGGCTGATCGAACCGAAGGCGCTACCGTAGCAGCCAGCAGGAGTACGGCTGCGCTCCAGAATGGAATCCAGAACCCCCCGACAACCAGCGTTAACCCCTTGACGAGGAGAAAAAACGGAAAGGCCAGGACGAATTGCCAAATTACCATCGACTTCAACATATTGCCTGCGTTGAGGGCGACGAACGCACCCGAGGCAATGCACGCCAGCAGGTAGGCGAGGGTGACCCACTGCCAAGTCTTGATCGGCCCGAGTGTTACGGTCCGTGGCACAGTATCAAGTCGTGGCGGATTTGTGGATCATCCTACGCCTAATCCCGCGCCGCAAGCGCTTGGCCGTGCGCGGCCATCAGGTCGAACACTTTCTCCGGGTCGCTGGCGCGCAACGCCAGCAGGTCGCCGACCATGCCGCGGACCACGGGGATCTCGCGCTTGCCGGCAGCGATCGCGGCCATGATCTCGGCGACTGCCTCCTCGGGTGAGATGGCGTTGTCGATGTCGTCGTCACTGCGGCCGCGCACGCTGCCGTCGGCGTTGAGCGCGTTGCGGGCGACGCCGGTGCGGACGAAGCCGGGGGTGACCACCGTCACGCGCACCCCGGCATGCTCGACCTCGCCGCGCAGCGCGTCGGAATAGCCGATGAGCGCGTGCTTGGCGGCGCAATAGGCGGTGCGCAGGACGCTGCCGACCTTGCCGGCGACCGAGCTGATGTTGATGAAATGCCCCGAACCGCGCGCCAGCATCGCCGGCAGCACCAGCTGGGTCAGCCGGACGGGGGCGAAGAAGTCGACCTCCATGATGCGGCGATAGACCGCGAAGTCGGTGTCCTTGGCGAGGCTGCGCTGCGAGATGCCGGCGTTATTGACGAGGCAGTCGACCTTGCCGCGCCAGCCTTCGGCCTGGGCGACCATGGCGGGCAGGGCGTCCATGTCGGTGGTGTCGAAGGGCAGCACCAGCGTCTCGCCGGGGCAGGCGGCGGCGACGCGCTCCAGCTCGGCGACGTTGCGCCCGGACAGGATGACCGCCGCGCCCTCCGCCGAGAACGCCATCGCCATCGCCTCGCCGATGCCCGACGAGGCACCGGTGACCCAGACAGTCTCGCCGGCGCGGCTCATGCGATCATGCTCCACAGCGCGGGACCGCCGAGATAGGGGTGGGCGAAGGTCGCGGCGGCGAACACGACGATGCCGCCGACCAATGCGACTGCGCCCGGGTTCAGCGCCGCCGCCGAGGGCCGGCCGAACGGCACGAAGCTGGTCTGCGCTTCGTGCGCATTCCATTCGGCACCCATCTGGCCGCGCTTCTTGTGGTCCTGGGCACGCGCCCCGACCAGCGCGAGGCCGCCGATCGCGGCGCTGAGCGCGACGGCCCGGGCATCGCCGCTGACCGCGGCATGGACCGCGGCCCAGATCGCGAACGACCACATCATCGGGTGACGGGTGATGCGTTGCACACCCTGGGGGCCGAGGCCGCGGGTGTTGCCACCCATCAGCGCCGGGTTGGGGGCGGTGACCGAGCCGACGAACAGGATGGAGGCGAGCAGCATCGCCGGCACCGCCAGCACCCACAGCCAGGACGGTGCGATCCACAGATAGATGCCCGACGGCGTCTGACCGAAGGCCCAGACCGCCCAGCCGAGCGTGGCGAAGGCGACCAGCGAATAAACCCCGCCGAAGCCGCGTTCGCCGAACGCGCGGACCAGCGGTGCCCGCAACGGATGCGACAACAACAGATGGGTGCCGACGAAGGCCGCGAGCGCGATCACCAGCATCATCATGGCGTTATCTCCGATATTGGAGAGGTGCAGCCTGGTTCTGCAGGCCCAGGTAGCGGTCGCGGAGTTCGGTCTGGCGGCTGGTGATCGGCTGGCGGACGCCGTCGATCAGCACCGCGGTCGGGGCCGAGGTGAGCTCCAGCGGGTCACCGTCCCAGACCACGATGTCGCCGCGCTGGCCGCTCGCCAGGCTGCCGGTGTCGCCCATGCCGAAGATCGCGGCCGGCGCGCTGGTCACCGAACGCAGCGCCTCTGCCCAGGTCAGGCCGACGCCGCCGGGCACCTTGGCCTGCGCCACCATGTTGCCGGCATAGTTGGGCAGGTTGCGCGCCTGGAAGCTGGCATCCTGTTCGATCAGGCCGAGCCCGACGACGACACCGGCGCGGACCAGCCGCCCGACGTTGTTGCGGGTCGAGGCCAGCGCCTCGAAGCTGTTGGGGTTGTCCAGCATCGGCTGGGTGATCACCGGCACCTTCGCCGCGGCGATGTCGCCCGCGACCAGCCAACCCTCGCGGGCGCCGAGCAGGATCAGGCGCAGCTTCGGGAACTCGCGGCGCAGCGCCAGCACGTTGCGGATGTCCTGCGCGCGCTCGACATGGACGATCAGCTGCTGGCGGCCCTCGACCACCGGCACCAGGGCTGCCGCATCGAGGCGGGTCAGCAGGTCGTCGCGGCCACGTCCGTCGGTATAGCGCACCGGCGACGCGGCATAGCGCTGCGCCTCCTGCAGCGCATTGCGGAAGTTCAGGAAAGCAACCGGGCGCGAGCCGCCGGCCGAGCGCGCGCCCGCCTCGCCCAACTCGACATACTGGAAGGCGCGCGGTCGCGTGACAATGTCGCCCGCCGCTGCGAGGCTGATCACCGCGCCCTGGCCGCCGAAGATCTCGCGCGTAGCGTTCGGGCCGATGGCGGAGCGGGTCACCCCGCCTTGCCGCTCGACGGCGATGTTGTTGGCGGCGGGGTTGATCCCGGGCGCGATGTCGATGGCGGCCGAGAACGGCGACTTCTCGGCACCGCGGTCGTTGGTCGCGCCGACGCCGTCGACCTCCGAGATGCCCATATAGGCCATGCCGGCGAAGATGCCCGGCGTCACCCACTGGCCGGTGGCGTCGATGACCGTCGCGCCGGCGGGTACGGCGACGCCCCGCCCGACCGCGACGATGCGGCCGTCGCGGACGACGATGGTGCCGCCCTCGATCGGTGCGTCGGACAGCGTGCCGGCGACAGTGCCGCCGGTGATCGCGATGGTCTCGGCCGCGGCCGGTGCTGCCGCCGCGAGCAGCAGTGCGAGCAGCGCCTTCACTTCGTGTCTCCCCGTCCGGGCTGGCCAAGCTCGAAGTCGGTGACCGGGCGTTTCGCCGGGTCGGCCCAGTCGTACATTACCGCGCCGTCGATCCACACTTTTTCGGGCCGCGAGTAGACCGAGAACGGCTCGCCGTTCCACAGGATGACGTCGGCACGCTTGCCGGGCTCGAGGCTGCCGGTCTGGCTGGCGATGCCGAGGCCCTTCGCCGGGTTCAGCGACAGCCAGGTCCAGGCGTGCTCGGGCGTTATCGGCAGGCCGGCGCGGCGGCCCGCCGCCATCGCCTTCGCAGCTTCCTGGTTGAGGCGCTGGGTGCCGTCGGCATCATCGGAATGAATGACCGTGCAGCCGCCCGCGGCATCGACGAAGGCGGCGTTCTCGCGGATGCCGTCGTAGCTCTCCATCTTGAAGCCCCACCAGTCGGCCCAGATCGCGGCACAGATGTCGTTCTGCTTCAGCAGGTCGGCGATCTTGTAGGCCTCGACGGCGTGATGGAAGGCGCTGACCTTGTAGCCGAACTCCTTTGACATCGCGATGACGTTGGCCATCTCGTCGGCACGGTAACAGTGGTTCTGCACCAAGATATCGCCGTTCAGCACCCCCATCAGCGTGTCGTTCGACAATTCGCGGCGCGGTGCGTCGGTCGGCTTGGCGGTACCGGCCCTGGCGCGTTTACCGTAGTCGTCCCACTTGCGCTTGTAGATCGCGGCATCGGACCAGACCTGGCGGTTGACCGCCATGTTGCCCATCCGCGTCGCGGGCGGCTGGTTCTTGCTGCCATAGACGCGCTTGGGGTTCTCGCCGCACGCCATCTTCAGGCTGGCGGGGGCGCCCGGGAACTTCATGTCCTGCGCGGTACGGCCGAGCACGTTCCGCAGCGTCACGCCGCGGCCGCCGAACAGGTTCGCCGAACCGGGCAGGACGTGGAAGGTCGTCACGCCGCCGGCCAGCGCACGGGTGAATTGCGGATCCTGCGGCCACACCGAATGTTCGGCCCAGACTTCGGAGCGGTTCGGGCTGGTCGCCTCGTTGCCGTCGCTATTGGCCTCGACGCCCGGGGCGGGATAGTCGCCCATGTGGCTATGGATATCGATGATGCCGGGGGTCACCCACAGGCCGCGCGCGTCGATGACCTGCGCACCGGCGGGGACGGCCACGGACTGCCCGATCTCGGCGATCTTGCCATTCTCCAGCCGGACTGCGCCGCCGACCAGCTTGCCGCCCTTGCCGTCGTAGATGTTGGCGTTCTGGATCACCGTCGTGACGGACGGAAAGGGGCGGTAAGTCGACGGGTAGGGATCCGCGGGGATCGACACGATCTCCGGTGGGCCCGACGGCTTGCTGGACGCGGTCTTGGGCGGCGGTGTGGAAGAGCAGGCGGCGGTGAACAGCAGCGCCGCGACGACAGACTTGCGCATCAATTAACCCCGTGCATCCATTTGCGGATCAGCCCGGACAGCAGCAGCAGCGCGATGCCGATGCCGACCGAGACCTCGCCGATGGTGGTGAACACCCCGGCATAGGTATCCAGACTAACCTTCAGGTTGGTGACTTGACCGCCGACGGTCTCGACGCTGGCGACCTGGGCGACGACGCCGGCGACATATTGCGCGCAGCTGATCGACAGGAACCAGACGCCCATCATCATGCCGACGATCCGCGCGATCGACAGCTTGGTGATCATGCTGAGGCCGACCGGCGAGATGCACAGTTCGGCGATCGAGTGGATCAGGTAGAGGCCGGCCAGCCACCAGATGCCG
>JBBQWN010000007.1:0-107620 GCA_038210595.1 Sphingomonadales bacterium
CGCTTGGCCGAGCCGAGCATCGCCAGCGTGACGTTCTCGAGCTTGATGCCGAGGTCCTCGGAGATCGTCTCGCCCTTGGTCAGCGTGGCGATATCCTCGAGCATCGCCTTGCGACGATCGCCGAAGCCGGGAGCCTTGACGGCAGCGACCTTGAGGCCGCCGCGCAGCTTGTTGACGACGAGCGTGGCCAAAGCCTCGCCCTCGACGTCCTCGGCAATGATCAGCAGCGGACGCGCCGACTGCACGACCGCCTCGAGCACTGGCAGGAGCGCCTGCAGGTTCGAGAGCTTCTTCTCGTTGATCAGGATGTAGGGGTTCTCGAGCTCGACCGACATCTTCTCGGGGTTTGTGATGAAGTACGGGCTGAGATAGCCACGGTCGAACTGCATGCCCTCGACGACCTCGAGCTCGAAATCGAGACCCTTGGCTTCCTCGACGGTGATGACGCCTTCCTTGCCGACCTTCTCCATCGCCTCGGCGATCTTGGTGCCGACGATGGTGTCGCCGTTCGACGCGATGCTGCCGACCTGGGCTATCTCTGCGGTCCCGGCGACGGGCTTCGAGCGCGCCTTCAGGTCGGCGACGACGGCGGTGACCGCCATGTCGATGCCGCGCTTCAAGTCCATCGGGTTCATGCCGGCGGCAACCGACTTCATGCCCTCGCGAACGATGGCCTGCGCCAGCACGGTCGCGGTGGTAGTGCCGTCACCGGCGATGTCGTTGGTCTTCGAAGCGACTTCGCGGACCATCTGCGCGCCGAGGTTCTCGAACTTGTCCTTGAGCTCGATTTCCTTGGCGACGGTGACGCCGTCCTTGGTGATGCGCGGTGCACCGAACGACTTCTCGATGACAACGTTGCGGCCCTTGGGACCGAGCGTCACCTTGACTGCGTCGGCGAGGATGTCGACGCCGCGCAGAATGCGCTCACGTGCGTCGCGGCTGAACTTGACGTCTTTGGCTGCCATGATGTTTTTCCTTCAGATTTCAGGGAACTAAGCGAAATCGACTCAGGCGAGAACGCCGAGGATGTCGCTTTCCTTCATGATGATCAGGTCTTCGCCGTCGACCTTGACCTCGGTGCCCGACCACTTGCCGAACAGGATCTTGTCGCCGGCCTTGACGTCCATCGGGGTGATGCCGCCATCATCGCGGCGCGCGCCGGTGCCGACCGAGACGACCTCACCCTCCTGGGGCTTTTCCTTGGCCGTGTCCGGGATGATGATTCCGCCGGCGGTCTTCTCTTCGGCTTCGACGCGGCGAACGAGCACGCGGTCGTGGAGAGGCGTGAATTTCATTGGGTCGCACCTATTGCTGCGGTTGAATGGAGGCGTTGGCACTCACGCTAAGCGAGTGCCAGCGACGACGGTCCATGTGGACTTTGGGGACGCTTTCGTCAACCCGCGCCTGGAGATTACCGGAGTGTAACACCGCTCCGTCATCATCCGAGTTGCTTCGGCGGCGCGAGCACGTTACGCTAGTGTCACCATCGGAAATATGGCGTTGTAGCTTTCACTTTGGCAATCTGATCAAGGGGCAATTGATGCAACGTCTAATATTCGCTGCGGTTGTTGCGGTGCTGCCGCTGTCGGCACAAGCGGTCACGTATAACGAGATCGGCGACGCGGGCGAGCTCCTAGCAACGGCACAGCCTGCCGGCAACGGCATCACATCAATCGTTGGCACCCTCGCCGACCTCGATGGCGCGGACGACATCGATCTTTATTCGATCAACATTTCCAATACGTCGGCTTTCTCGGTCACAGTCTCATCGAACCTGTCGGTCGACAACGATGCGCATCTCTGGCTGTTCGACAGTACAGGCGCGCTGGTGATTGATGATGATGATGGTGGGCCGGGCTTTGTGCCTCAGTTCAACGTCGGCGCTCTTACCGGGTTCGCATCGGGACTCTACTACCTTGCGTATAACCTTTACGCAACGACGCCCAGCTTTACGGATGGAGCGCTGAGCGGCTGGGATCGCAGCCCTAACCCTTTCCAAACCGGACCTTACACGCTAACTATCACGGGCACAGGCGCGGTGCCGGAACCCGAGAGCTGGGCAATGCTGATTGCAGGCTTCGCGTTGAGCGGTGCGGCGATGCGCCGCCGCCGGGTCGTGCATACGGTCTAAACCCGGATCGACACCGCCGTCCTGCCGCGCGCAGGGCGGCGGCTGGTCGGTGCCACCGATGCGCCTCAGTGCGCCGCCATCAGCCGCCGCTCGACTTCCGCCCACAGCGCGGTGAAGGCGCGGGCGGCGGGGACGGCGGGAGTTTTCGCGGCAATCGGCGAGCGGTGCACGGCCATCGCCTCGACTGCGCTGGCATAGGGGATGGCGGGCTGGCCCGGCGACGCATCGACCAGCGTCCGGTGCAGCGCGCGGCGGCGATCGACCATCGAGAACACCGGCAGCACCGGCGGCTTCCCCTCATGGTTGCGGGTGATGTGATCGATCAGCTGTTCCGTGGCGCGTACCGACAGCGGCGAGGGCAGCATCGGCGCGACGACCAGGTCGACGGCGCGGAAGATCTGCTCCGCCAGCGCGCCGAGCCCGGGCGGGCAATCGATGATGACGCGGTCATAGTCGCGCTCGAGATCCTTCAGCATCTTGCGCAGCCGCTTGCCCTTGTCATCGGCCGCAAGCTGACCCTCCAGGCCGCGCAGCGACTTGTCGGCGGCGAGCAGATCGAGGCCCGGCCAGGCGCTCGGCTGAATGGCGGCGTCGAGCTCGCTGTCCTTGGCGAACAGCTTGCGCGCCGCCGCGCCGCCCTTGGGCGCAAGTTTCAGTACATACGTCGCTGCACCCTGGGCATCGAGGTCCCACAGCAAGGTCCGCCGGGCGCTCTGCGTCGCGGCGGCATGAGCGAGATTGACGGCGATCGCGGTCTTTCCGACGCCGCCCTTGACGCTGAAGACCGCGACCGTCTTCACGCGCGCGCGGCGGCGAGCGCTGCCGCCAGACGGTCGCGCACGGCGCGGATCGCGGCGACGTCGATGGTCGCAACGCCGCTATCCGTGTCGCTGTCATCGCCGGGCAGACCGGGAGTGAGCGTGGCGGCGGCTGGCGCGAAGGCCTCCGCAACGGCGCGCGGCCGGCGGTGCGGCGTTTCCTCAAGCCGGCGCTGGACGCCCTTGATCGTATAGCCCTCGGCATGGAGCATGCGGTGGATATCGCGCAGCAGGTCGACGTCGGCGGGGCGGTAGTAGCGCCGGTTGCCGCCGCGCTTCAGCGGCTGGACCTGGGGAAAGCGGGTCTCCCAGAAGCGTAGCACATGCTGCGCGACGCCAAGCTTCTCGGCCACCTCGCCGATGGTCCGGAAAGCGGACGGGGATTTCGCGGGCGGCTTCTGCGGATCGCTCATTCCGCGTTGATGCGCTCACGGAGCAGCTGGCTGGGGCGGAAGGTCAGCACGGTGCGCGGCTCGATCGGCACTTCCTCGCCGGTCTTCGGATTGCGCCCGATGCGCCGGCCCTTGTTGCGCAGCACGAAGCTGCCGAACGACGAGATCTTGACGTTGTCGCCCTTGGTCAGCGTGTCGCAGATATGATCGAGCACCTGCTCGACCAGCACTGAGCTTTCGGCGCGTGACAGACCGATCTCGCGGTGCACCGCCTCGCACAGATCGGCGCGGGTCAAGGACCCCTGCTTCTTGACGGTCTCGTCGGCCCCGTTCGGCGTTGCCATGTCCCCTGCTCCTCCCCGCGCGTCGCGTCTCAATAGCGGACCGCAGCCGCTCCCCAGGTAAAGCCGCCGCCCATTGCTTCCAATAGCAACAAATCTTTCGCCTTGATACGCCCGTCACGCACCGCCACGTCAAGCGCCAGCGGGACCGAGGCCGCACTGGTGTTGGCGTGCCGGTCGACAGTCACGACGACACGCTCGATCGGCAGGTGCAGTTTCTTCGCGGTGCCTTCGAGAATGCGCAGATTGGCCTGGTGCGGCACCACCCAGGCGACCTCCTCCGCGGTCACGCCGGCGGCGGCCAGCGTCTCGGTCATCACCGCGGCGAGATTGGTGACGGCGTGGCGGAACACCTCGCGGCCCTTCATGCGCAGCTTGCCGACGGTACCGGTCGAGCCCGGACCACCGTCGACGTAGAGCAAATCGTTGTAGCGGCCGTCCGAATGCAGCCGGTGGGCGAGGATGCCACGATCGGCCGGCGTGCCCGCCCCGGTTTCGGCGCGCAGCACCACCGCGCCAGCGCCATCGCCGAACAGTACGCAGGTGCCGCGGTCGTCCCAGTCGAGGATGCGGCTGAAGGTTTCCGCGCCGATGACCAGCGCGGTGTTCGCCGCCCCGGTGACGACCATCGCGTCGGCGACGCTCAAGGCATAGAGGAAGCCCGAGCAGACCGCCCCGACATCGAACGCCGCGCCGTGGGTCATGCCGAGCTTATGCTGGACGACGGTGGCGCAGGCCGGGAAGGTCTGGTCCGGCGTCGCGGTGGCGACGACGATCAGGTCGACGTCGTCCGGGGTCAGCCCGGCCGCGTCGAGAGCCTTGCGGGCCGCGGCTACGGCGAGGTCCGAAGTCAGCTCGCCGTCGGCGGCGATGTGGCGCTGGCGGATGCCGGTGCGCTCGATGATCCATTCGTCGCTGGTGTCGACGCGGGCCGCGAGTTCGGCATTGGTCAGAATGCGGTCCGGCAGATAGCCGCCGGTGCCAACGATCCGGGCACGCCTCACTTGGCGCTGCTTTCGAGGTCGATGTGGGCCGGCCGGTGGGCGCGGAAATTGGCGAGGTCGTCGGCGATCTTGCGCTGCACGTCGGCGACGATCAGGTCGTGCGCGACGCCGATCGCCGTGGCCAGCCCGCGCACCGTGGCGCTGCCGTGGCTCTTCACTACCAGGCCGTTCAGGCCGAGCATGACCGCGCCGTTATGCGCGTTCGGGTCAAGATGCGCGCGCAGGGCCCGCAGCGCGCTGCGCGACAGCAGATAGCCCAGGCGCGTCAGCCAGCTGGTCTTGAAGGCCTCCGCCAGCAGGCCGGTGACGAGCTTGCCCGTGCCCTCCACCGACTTCAGCGCGATATTGCCAGAGAACCCGTCAGTGACGATGACATCGGTGTTGCCCTGGCCGATCTTGTCGCCCTCGACAAAGCCCATGAACGCCATCGGCAGGTCGACGGCACGCAGGAGCATCGCCGCCTCTTTCAGCTCCTCGGTGCCCTTCAGCTCCTCCTCGCCGATGTTGAGCAGCGCGACGCGCGGCCGCTCCAGGCCCAGCACGGTGCGCGCAAACGCTGCCCCCATGACCGCGAACTGGACGAGATTCTCGGTATCGCACTCGGTATTCGCGCCGAGGTCGAGCACCACCACGTCGTTCTTCAGCGTCGGCAGCAGCGCCGCCAGCGCCGGCCGGTCGATGCCTTCCATGGTGCGCAGCGCCAGATACGCCATCGACATCAGCGCGCCGGTATTGCCGGCAGAGACGATCGCGTGCGCGTCTCCCGCCTTCACCGCGTCGATGGCGAGACCCATCGAGGTGTTGCGGCCCTTGCGCACGGCCTGGCTCGGCTTGTCGGTGCCGAGCACCTGGGTCTCGGTGTGGATGACCGTCGCCTCGGCGCGGACGCGCGGGGCATCGGCGAGCGCCGCGTGGATGGCGCTCTCATTGCCGTACAGGCGGAACAGCAGCTTCGGGTACCGCTCGCGCGCCACCTCGGCGGCAGCGATCACCGCGGCCGGTCCGCCGTCGCCGCCCATCACATCGAGCGCGATGACAGGGCGATCGGTCACGCTTCCGGATGCCCCGGCACGGCGGCGTCGTTCAGGCGCCGACCTCGACGATCTGACGGCCGTTGTAGTGTCCGCACGCCGCGCACATGTTGTGCGGCTGCATCAGCTCGCCGCAGTTGGGGCAATCCTGATACGGCGTCGCGCTCAGCGCGTGGTGACTGCGGCGCATATTGCGGCGCGAGGGACTTGTCTTGCGTTTCGGAACGGCCATCCGGCACCTGTCATCTTCATCATTGGGGGCAACGCGAATGCCGGCCGCATGGGTAGCGACCGGTGGCGGGCCCCGGCTTTCGTGAGGCGCGGAACATAGCGATTTGCTTGGCCCGCGCAACAACAAAACCGCCGCCTCCGTTGCCGGGGCGGCGGCCTCGCACTGTCGTTACGTACTGGCGCGTCAGGTTGTGGGGTCGCCGTCCGTCGCCTCACGCAGCGCGTCCTTGGCGCCGCCGACGGTGTTCTGCAGCTTGCCGGTGACCTGATCGGCCTTGCCTTCGCCCTGCAGCTTGCTGTCGCCGGTCAGGTTGCCGACGCCTTCCTTGATCTTGCCGCCGATGTTCTTCAGCGCGCCATCGATGCGATCTTCGTCCATGTCTGGTCTCCTGTGGGTTACGCAGGCTTAACGAGGTGGACGGAATTTGGTTGCGGGCTTAAGCCTCCGGCAACACCATCGGGGGAGTAGCCATGATCATCACCATCACCACCGCGGGCCTGTGCGGCCTGCTGCTGTTCGTGCTCAGCGTGCGCGTCTCGATGGTGCGGGTCAGCGCCAAGATCAACCTTGGCGACGGCGGCGACCTGCTGCTGCTCAGCCGGGTCCGCGCCCAGGCCAATTTCGTCGAGTACGTGCCGCTGATCCTGATCCTGATGGGCCTCGTCGAGGCGCAGCTGAGCATGGTCGAGACGCACCCGAGCCTGACGCTCGGCGTCATCGGCATCGCGCTGGTGCTGTGCCGCATCGCGCACGCCTGGGGCATGGGTCGCCCCGCCCCCAACCCCGGCCGCATGGTCGGCACCGCCGGCACCTTCATCGTTCTGGTGGTGCTCAGCGTCTGGGCGCTGATCATCTCGGCGCACCTGCACCGGCTGTTCTAGGCGGCGGCGAGCACCGCATCGGCGACATAGGCGTTCGAGCGGCGCTCGGCCGCGAACGTCGACATCGGGCCATGGCCGGGGATGAACGCGGTCTGCCCGCCCAGCGGCCACAGCCGCGTCGTGATGGCGCGGATCAGGTCGCCGTGGTTGCCCTTCGGAAAATCGGTGCGCCCGATCGAACCCTGGAACAGCACGTCGCCGACGATGGCCAGGTTCGACGGCGCATGGTGGAAGATGACATGCCCCGGCGTGTGCCCCGGGCAGTGGTGGACGTCGAGCGTCAGCTTGCCGACCGTGACCTGGTCGCCCTGCCCCAGCCAGCGGTCCGGCGTGAACGCCGCCGCCCCCGCAATCCCGTACTGCGCGCCGACCGCCGGAGCCATGTCGATCCAGAACTTGTCGTCCGGATGCGGCCCCTCGATCGGCACGCCGAGCTGTTCCGCCAGCACGCCGGTCAGGCCGCAATGGTCGATATGGCCGTGCGTCACCAGCAGCTTCTCGATCGTCACGCCCTGCTTTGCCGCGACCGCCAGCAGCTTGTCGAGATCGCCGCCCGGATCGACGAACGCCCCCCGCATCGTCGCGGTGCACCACAACAGCGTGCAGTTCTGCTGCAGCGGCGTGACCGGCACGATGACGGCCTGCAGCGGCGGGAGGACGGGTGGGTTCATGCCCGCAGACTTGGGCGAGCCGGCCCGCCAAGGCAAGTGACAGGCGCAATCGTTCACTCTATGTTCCACCAATGCGCCCGCCCGAACCGACGACCATCGACCAGTTGATCGCCAGCGGGCTGGAGCTGCGCGTGACCTGCTGGTCGTGCCGCCACCGCACGCGCATTGCCGCCAGCGACGCCGCCGCCCTGCTCGCCGCGCGTCGCCGCGGCCCGGCGATCCACGCGCTCGGCGAGATCCTGCGCTGCTCGATGTGCCGCGCCCGCAACCCGGAGGTCCGCGCCCTGCCCATCGCCGACGCCCGCCAGCGCGCCCTCGAACGCCGCGAGGCGCGCGACTAAGCCCCGCGCCGCGAGGCGCGCGACTAGATGTCCGCCATCCGCCGCCACTCGTCGATGCCCGCGTGCACCGCCTCGCCGACCCGGTCGAGCGGCCCGGACAGCGCCGCCAGCCCGTCGTCGCCGGCATACCAGCGTGCCTCGAGCCCCGGATCGGCCAGCACCCCGCTCAGCGCCGAGGTCAGCTCATAGTCCCGCACCGGCAGGCCCGCCGCCGCGCACGCCGCCTTCAGCGCCATCGCCATCCAGTTGCGGAACAACACGTTGAACGCCGGATGCGGAATCTCCGACACGCCCTGCGCCAACTGCACCAGGCAGGCGTGCGCATCGAAGGACACGTACACCCGGCAGATCAGCGGCCGGATCTCGTGGATGCCGCACGCGCCCTTCAGCAGGAAACCGCACGGGTTGCTCATCCGCCCGGTGCCACCGGGATCGGGCTGCCGCGCCGCCAGCCGCGCTGTCAGCCGGGGTGCCGCCGCCGCGCCCTCCCCCGACGCACGCAGCAACCGAGCGATGCGGAACACCTCCGGCGCATGGACCGAGACATGCTGGAAGCAGCAGTGCGAACACCCCTTCTTGCACGCCAGCGGCGTCGGGTGGGCGTATCGCGCCAGGCTCGCCGTCGCCACCGCCAGCATCGTCTCGACCAGCGCATCGTTGGCCGCGGGCCTCCGCTCCGCCGCCAGCGCCGCGAAATGCCGGGCCAGGGCGACGCTCTCGTCGACCCGGAACCCGTCGAGCGGCGACTCCGGATCACCGGTACACCCCTGCGCGACCAGCCGGGCAACAAGAGGCGGTGGCGGCGTCGGCATCGAAGCTCCGGAGGCAGCGGGGGCGCGGCGCCGCGCTAGCAGAGGACGAGGGTGGGGGCGAGGGGTGGAAATAGGTCCGCTCTGGCGCGCGAGCCTTGCCTTCCGCGCCGCCCATGGCCATCCTCGATGCGAGGAGGTAGCCGATGACGACCGTGAAAATCTCGCTCGGCGAACCCGCCGCTCGCTGGGTCGACGACCAGGTCGCGACCGGCCGCTACAAGGACGCCGACGCTTATCTGGCCGAACTGGTCGAGCGCGACCGCGCGGAAACCGAACGCCACGCCGTGCTCAAGGCTGCCATCGACGAGGGGCTCGCCAGCGGGGTCGGCATCCGCACCGTCGACGAGATTTTCGAGGAAGCGACGGCGCGCAGCGTGAATGGCTGAGTGGCTGCTATCGAAGGCAGCCGAGGACGACCTGCTGAACCTGTTCCGCGACGGCGCGGACCGCTTCGGCATCGACGCGGCCGCACGCTATCGCGACGGCATCAAGCGATCACTCACGCTTCTCGCCTCCCATCCGCAGAGCGGTCGCGCCCGACCCGATCTTGCCCTCAAGGTCCGCAGCCGGGCCTATCGCAGCCATATCATCTTCTACGTGGCCGACGGCGCCGGAGTGCTCGTGGTCCGCGTGCTGCACGCCGCGATGAACGCCCCGGATCATCTGGACGAGCCGGATGACCTGGCGGACTGGCGCGACTTCCCGAACGAAGGGGATACAGACCTGGATTGGTAGGCCGGTCTGGCGATGAGCCTGCCGCCGCCCACACAGTCCACCCGCCGCCGCAGCCTGGGGATCGACGGCCTGATGCAGTTCCTCCGCTGCTCAATGTGCCGGGCGCGGACGCCCGAGGTGCGGGTGCCGCCGAAGGCGGATGCGCGGGAGGTGGAGCGGGAACGGCGGGTGGCGCGGGACTAATGGCTCAGAGGCTAACACGTAGCTTAACCGACAGACCTTGCCATATCCTCTCGGCAAAGCACAAACGAAAATAGCGCCTCTTCCGTATATCTCCTGTAGAATTTTCCGAACGAAAATAATAGCATCAGACAAAGCGCGCTATAAAAGATATAAGTAAAAACTAAGGAAGTCAGAAAATTCGCGATATAGCCCGGTTCATTTAACAAATCGCCAAAATTCATCGATACTAGATCAAATACATTTCTAAATAAGTACAGCCAAAATAGAACTATGGCCGTAAAGCACAGTGACCGCAGTAAACCATAGATTACAACATAATTATATAGGCGAGCTGTCGCAACAGGATGATTATTTATCACATATTGTTCGACAATCCGAAACCAATCATCATCGGCAGTCGAGCAGCTCAATCCTCGACTAGACAGTTTATCATCTACTTTTGATAAAAAACCGTCCGGGATTCGACTGCGATAGAATCCATCCATGCCGGCTTTAAAGAAGCAAAGCCAATAAACAGGTATCAACGGCGGATGAAAGAATGCTCTCACAAAGGCCGCTAACGTAGGTCGAAACTTCAATAATTGCCTCTGATTACCTCTAACCAATGCGCGCACTCTCAGCCTGCGATCAAGTCTACTTAGGCGTCCGATCCAAGCGACTGGATACCCTACAACAGCAACCAAGGGTTTCTCGACAAGCTGATCAGAAGCGAATGCGACTATATGGCCAAATATGTAGGCAAGGAACGCTAGAAATAGAATTTGCGCTGACGACGCGACGATCGGCTCAAATCCCGAAAAGTCTGGCAATGGCCGCGGTATTGCTTGTTTAAACGGCAATGAACTTAAAATGACGGACAAAGAAAAGGCGCCAGCACCAAAATAAACTACGATATCGTAACTTGCGAATGGCGAGTTAGCTACCGAATGTGGAGCCGGCCCTACTCCGCCGCCACCCCGAGCAACCCGCCCTGCGCGTCGTCCACGCCCGCCTCGTTCGCCGCGCCGCTCGCCGCCTTCGCGGCCTTGCGCTTGTCGAAGGCGTCCCACACCTCGTTCCAGTTGCCCTTGGTTGCGGCCTTCGAATATTCCGTCGCGCGGGCCTCGAAGAAATTGGCGTGCTCGACGCCGTTGAGCAGCGGGCTGAGCCACGGCAGCGGGTGTTCGTCGATCATGTAGATCGGCTTCATGCCGAGCTGCTTCAGGCGCCAGTCGGCGGTGAAGCGGACGTATTTCTTGATCTCGTTGGGCGTCATGCCGGTGACCGGGCCCATCTCGAAGGCCAGGTCGATGAACGCATCCTCCAGCCGCACCGTGCGCTGGCAGACGTCGGCGATGTCGTCGCGGATCTTCGACGTCAGCACGCCGGTCTCGGCACAGAAGGCGTGGAACAGCTTGATGATGCCCTCGCAGTGCAGGCTCTCGTCGCGCACCGACCAGGTGACGATCTGGCCCATGCCCTTCATCTTGTTGAAGCGCGGGAAGTTCATCAGCATGGCAAAGCTGGCGAACAGCTGCAGACCCTCGGTGAAGCCGCCGAACATGGCCAAAGTGCGCGCGATATCGGCGTCGTTGTCGACCCCGAACTGGCTCATATATTCGTGCTTGTCGCGCATTTCCTTGTAGTTGAGGAAGGCCGAGTACTCGCTCTCGGGCATGCCGATCGTGTCGAGCAGGTGGCTGTAGGCGGCGATGTGCACCGTCTCCATGTTGCTGAACGCGGTCAGCATCATCTTGACCTCGGTCGGCTTGAAGACGCGGCCGTATTTCTCGTGATAGCAGTCCTGCACCTCGATGTCGGCCTGGGTGAAGAAGCGGAAGATCTGCGTCAGCAGGTTCTTCTCATGCTCGCTCAGCTTCTGCGCCCAGTCGCGGCAATCCTCGCCTAGCGGCACTTCCTCCGTCATCCAGTGGATCTGCTGCTGGCGCTTCCAGAAGTCGAACGCCCAAGGGTATTCGAACGGCTTGTAGCTGTTGGAGGCTTTCAGGAGGGACATGGCTTCTAGCTCCGCTGCTCGGTTGGGCCTGTCATCGCCGGGTAGCGAGGGGCCATGCGCGCGCGTCGTGGAATGCGCGTGCACGGCCCCTCACCCGCCCGCCGGTGTGAGGACACCGGCGAGTCCCAGGGCTTGCGCCCCGGGGGCGCCTTACTGACAGGCAAGGCACTCGTCATAATCGTTCGGCGCGACCTCGATGGTGCGCAGGTCGGGGGTGTTGTCGGCCTCGACGCCGCCGGCGAACCCGGCGCGCTGGATCGATTTCGACCGCAGGTAATACAACGACTTGATACCCAGTTCCCACGCCCGGAAGTGGAGCATCAGCAGGTCCCACTTCTCGATGTCGGCGGGCAGGAACAGGTTAAGGCTCTGCGCCTGGTCGATGTAGGGTGTGCGGTCGCCGGCAAGCTCGAGCAGCCAGCGCTGGTCGATCTCGAACGCGGTGCGGTACACCGCCTTTTCCTCCGCGCTGAGGAAGTCGAGGTGCTGGACGCTGCCGCCCTGCTCCAGAATCGAGTTCCACACCGCGTCGCTGTTCTTGGATTTCAGCGACAGCAGCTTCTCCAGGAACGGGTTGCGGATCGAGAAGCTGCCCGACAGCGTCTTATGGGTGTAGATGTTGGCCGGGATCGGCTCGATGCAGGCCGACGTGCCGCCGGTGATGATGCTGATGCTGGCCGTCGGCGCGATCGCCATCTTGCAGCTGAAGCGCTCCATGACGCCCATGTCGGCGGCGTCCGGGCACGGCCCGCGCTCCACCGCCAGCTGCATCGAGGCTTCATCCACCCGCTCACGAACATGGCGGAAGATCTTGAGATTCCACGACTTCGCCATCGCGCCCTCGAAGGCGATGCCGCGCGCCTGGAAGAAGCTGTGCAGCCCCATGACACCCAGGCCCACCGACCGCTCCCGCGCCGCCGCGTAGGAAGCCCGCGCCATCTCCGGCTCGGCGCGCTCGATATAGTCGCTCAGCACGTTGTCGAGGAAGCGCATGACGTCCTCGATGAACACCTTGTCGCCCTGCCAGGCGTCCCAGGTCTCGAGGTTGAGGCTCGACAGGCAGCATACCGCGGTGCGGTCCTTGCCATACTGGTCGGTGCCGGTCGGCAGCGTGATCTCGCTGCACAGGTTGGAGGTCGAGACCTTCAGCCCGACGTCGCGCTGGTGCTTGGGCATCGCGTTGTTCACATGGTCGACGAAGACGATGTACGGCTCGCCGGTCGCCAGCCGCGTCTCGACCAGCTTGGTGAACAGGCCGCGCGCATCGACGGTGGCGCGGCGCTCCCCGGTCTTGGGCGACACCAGAAGCCACTCGTCACCGGCGCGGACGGCCTCCATGAACTTGTCGGTGACCAGCACGCCGTGGTGGAGGTTCAGCGCCTTGCGGTTGAAGTCGCCGGAAGGCTTACGGATCTCGAGGAATTCCTCGATCTCCGGATGGTTGATGTCGAGGTATACCGCCGCCGAGCCGCGGCGCAGGCTGCCCTGGCTGATCGCGAGCGTGAGGCTGTCCATGACGCGCACGAACGGGATGATGCCGCTGGTCTTGCCGTTGAGGCCGACCGGCTCACCGATGCCGCGGACATGGCCCCAATAGGTGCCGATGCCGCCGCCGCGCGCCGCCAGCCAGACATTTTCGTTCCAGGTGCCGACGATCGCCTCGAGGCTGTCGCCGACCGAGTTCAGGTAGCAGGAGATCGGGAGGCCGCGCCCGGTGCCGCCGTTCGACAGCACCGGCGTCGACGGCATGAACCACAGCTTCGAGATATAGTCGTACAGCCGCTGCGCATGCGGCGCGTCGTCGGCATAGGCCGCGGCGACTCGCGCGAACAGGTCCTGGTACGATTCGCCGGGCAGCAGGTAGCGGTCCTTCAGCGTCTCACGACCGAAGTCGGTAAGCAGCGAGTCGCGCGTCCGGTCGACCTCGACCGGAAACTTCCACGGCATCACCGTGGTCGACGAACGCTTCGCCTTGGGCTGGAGACGCTCGTTCTCGCTCACCTCCGTCTCGGCGGTCATCGTCCCCGCATGCAAGTCCATCACGCCCTCCACTGTCTTCGAACCGTCATCGTTGGACCCTTCGGATGCCGCCGTCACCTGCGGTCGGCAAAGCATCCCCGATATCCACAACCGGTTCAATGTTCTATTTACGTTCTGGTGCGGCGGGGTCAGTCCATGGCCGGCGGGTGCGATCCCCGAGCTACCACGGCTTGTGTCTGTCCCCGTTTCCCCTGCTACGAATAGTGCCTGAACGCCCGGGCGGTGCAAGAGATTATGTAGGAATTTTTGTGACAGTAGCAAGGTCAAGGCGTTGGCGGGAACGAGTGCATACGAAGCGTTAAGCCGCCCGCTGCGGTACCCGCCAATCGATCAGTCGCGGCGCGCCGCAAGGCCGGTCATTATCGCCTCCTCGAACGCCGGAAAGGCCGAGTGGCGGCCCGGATAGCGACTCGGATCGTCGGCGGTACCGGTAACCGTATAGACCATGACGCGGCGGCGGCTTGGGTCGACCCACAGGCCCGAATAGAGGCCGTAGGCTTCGCCGAGATGCCCCCACCACCGCACCGCCCGCCCAGCCACGGGCTGGTCGCCCTCCCCCGCCGCACCGACGAGACACTGGATGCCGAGACCCCAGCAGCGCACTGGCCGTGATAGGTCTCGCCCGCCGCGCCGTCCCGCCACACTGGGGTCAGCATGGCGTCGACCGACTCGCGGCGGAGCAGGCGGACGCCATCGACCTTGCCGTGCCCGAGCAGCAGCCGGCCGAGCGTCGCCAGCCCCAGCGGCGAAATCCGCGCCCCGCCCTGGGGCGAGAACAGCGTGCCGTTGTCGCCGGGCCGGTAGGCAGTGAGGTCGCAGCCCGCCTCGCTACGCACCGGGCAGGCAGGCCGCACCCCGCGCAGGTCGTCGATCTGGGCGATCCACGGCCCGGACGGGTCCCACGCCGTCTCGTCGCGCCCCTTGCGGTAGAGTACGGCGGCAGAGGCGACCGCGCCGTCGGAACAGCCCGACCAGTTTAAGCAGGCATCGAGGCGCAGCGGCGCGAACACCAGGGCGGTCATCAGCCGGTCGAAGCGCGTCGTGGTCGCCGCCTCCATGACGCTGGCGACAATGCCGTAATTGATATTGGCATAGCTGAACCGCGCGCCTGGCGCGGCCGACCAGTGATCGGGGGTCAACCGGTACCGCAGCCGCGCCTCGAGCGGAAAATTATAGCCCGACGCATCGTCGAGCCCGGAGGTGTGGCTGAGCAGTTGCCGCAGCGTCACCGCCGCCGCTGGAAACGCCGGATTGCGCAGGCGCCAGCCGAGATAGTCCGAGACATCGCGGTCGAGATCGAGCGTGCCGGCCTCGACCAGCCGCATCACCGCCAACGCGACGATCAGCTTGGACACCGAAGCGACGCGGACCGGCGTCGCGGGCGTCATCACGCGCTCGCGGCCCGGTGCCAGTACGGCCCGGCCCCATGCTTCCGCACGGCGCACACCGCGCGCGTCGGCGACGACCACCGCAAGCCCGCTGAGCTGTGGCCCGTCGGCGGTACGGCCCGCGACCAGCGCCGCCAGCGGGTCGGCCGCCCGCACCGGCGCTGCGGCGGCCAGCAGCAACGCCAGGACGAGCGGGACGGCGCCCGCGGTCAGGCGGGGCCGACCCGGAACGCGCAGAACTTGTTGCCGTCGAGATCGCGGAAATACGCCCCGTAGAAGGCCTGCGGCCCTTCCTCGCCACGGACACCAGGCGCGCCTTCGTCGGCACCGCCCAGCGCGGTCGCCCTGGCGTGGATGGCATCGACCTTGGCGCGTTCGTCCATCACCAGCGCGATCATCACGCCGTTGCCGATGGTCGCCGGCTTGCCGTCATAAGGTGCGCCGACCGCCAGCATCGGCTTGTCCCAAGCCACGCCATAGGCGACCGCCCCGGTCGGGAACTCCATCAGCCGCTTGGCCCCGACCTCGGCGAACAGCGCATCATAGAAGGCCGTTGCCTTGCCGAGATCGTTGGTGCCGATATTCGCATAGCCGATCATCATTTTCTCCCCGCGGATTCGGCCAACGATAGCAGAACTACCACTGGAACGAAACGCGTCCATCGCCCATATTGCTCGTATGTCCGCCATCCAGATCCGCACCAGCCTTGCCGAGCCGGAGAGCGAAGGGCCGTTCGTCCCGCACCGCCCGGCCCGGCCCGAAAAATCGGAAGGCGGGCGCCGCTTCGAACTGGTCACCGACTATAGTGCCGCCGGCGATCAGCCTGCGGCGATCACGGAGTTGGTGGCGCAGGCCGAGGCGGGCGAACGCGATCAGGTCCTGCTCGGCGTCACCGGCAGTGGCAAAACCTTCACCGCCGCCAAGGTGATCGAGGCGGTGCAGCGCCCTGCCCTGGTGCTCGCCCCGAACAAGATCCTCGCGGCGCAGCTGTACGGGGAGTTCAAGAGCTTCTTCCCGAACAACGCGGTCGAGTATTTCGTTTCCTACTACGACTACTACCAGCCCGAGGCGTACGTGCCGCGGTCGGACACCTACATCGAGAAAGAGAGCTCGGTGAACGAGGCGATCGACCGGATGCGGCACTCGGCGACCCGGGCGCTGCTGGAGCGCGACGACGTCATCATCGTGGCGTCGGTGTCGTGCCTGTACGGTATCGGCTCGGTCGAGACCTACAGCGCCATGACCTTCTCCCTCAAGAAGGGCCATACGCAGGACCGGCAGGAGATCGTCCGCAAGCTCGTCGCGCTCCAGTACAAGCGCAACGAGGCAGCGTTCGCGCGCGGCAACTTCCGGGTGCGGGGAGATTCGCTGGAGCTGTTTCCGTCGCACTATGAAGACAGCGCCTGGCGCATCGGCTTCTTCGGCGACGAGATCGAGAGCATCGTCGAATTCGACCCGTTGACCGGCAAGAAGGTCGCCGACCTCGACTCGATCAAGGTCTATGCGAACTCGCACTATGTCACCCCCGGCCCAACGCTGAAGCAGGCGAGCGAGGCGATCCGGCACGAGCTGACCGAACGGCTGAAGGAGATGAACATCGAGGGCAAGTTGCTGGAGGCGCAGCGGCTGGAGCAGCGCACCAACTTCGACCTCGAGATGATCGCGGCGACCGGCAGCTGCGCCGGCATCGAGAACTACAGCCGCTTCCTGACCGGCCGCCTGCCCGGCGAACCGCCGCCGACCCTGTTCGAGTATCTGCCCGAGAACGCGCTGCTGTTCGTCGACGAGAGCCACGTCACCGTGCCCCAGATCGGCGGCATGTCGCGCGGCGACCACCGGCGCAAGCTGACGCTGGCGGAGTACGGTTTCCGCTTGCCGTCGTGCATCGACAACCGCCCGCTGCGTTTCGAGGAGTGGGAGGCGATGCGGCCTCAGACGGTGTTTGTCTCGGCGACGCCGGGCAAGTGGGAGATGGAGGCGACCGGCGGCGTGTTCGTCGAACAGGTCATCCGCCCGACCGGGCTCGTCGATCCGCCGGTCGAGATCAAGCCGGTCGAGGACCAGGTCGAGGACTGTATCGCCGAGGCGCGCAAGGTCGCCGCCAACGGCTACCGCACGCTCGTCACGACGCTGACCAAGCGCATGGCCGAGGATTTGACCGAGTTCATGCACGAGGCGGGCCTGCGCGTCCGCTACATGCACAGCGACGTCGAGACGCTGGAACGCATCGAGCTGATCCGCGACCTGCGGCTCGGCGTCTATGACGTGCTGGTCGGCATCAACCTGCTGCGCGAAGGGCTTGATATCCCGGAGTGTGGGCTGGTCTGCATCCTCGATGCCGACAAGGAGGGCTTTCTGCGCTCCGAGACCTCGCTGATCCAGACCATCGGCCGCGCCGCGCGCAACGTCGAGGGGCGGGTCATCCTCTACGCCGACCACACCACCGGCAGCATGGAGCGCGCCATTGCCGAGACCGGCCGGCGCCGCGCCAAGCAGGAGGAGTATAACCTCGAGCACGGCATCACGCCGACGACGATCAAGCGTAACATCTCCGACGTACTGGCGGACGTGTCGCAGCGCGACAGCCTGACCGTCGACACCGGCGACGAGGAGACGCCGCACCTGATCGGCCACAACCTCAAGGCGTACATCGCCGACCTCGAGAAGCAGATGCAGACCGCGGCCGCCAACCTCGACTTCGAAATCGCTGCTGCAGTACGCGACCAGATCCGCCGGCTGGAGCAGGACGAGCTTGGCATCCCCGCCGACCAGCGCAAGGCTCCCGTGCAGGGCCGCAGCATGGGCGGCGCGCCGGGCACGCGTACAACCCGCTTCGCCAAGATGAAGCAGAAGAGCAGCAAACGTTTCGGGGGTGCGCGGCGGTAGCTTCGTTTCGTCGGAATTCACAATAAATTCAGGCGGGATGAACCTTGCAGCGCCCGGCACGTTGGCGAAGGGGTGAAGCAATCCCCGCACCTTGCCATCAGCGACGCCGCCGCCTGGGCGGACGGGGTGCTGCCCGATCGACGCGATCTGGCGCTGCTGGCGGTCGAGCGGACGCGAATGCCGATGATGGTCAGCGATCCGCGGCAGTCCGATGATCCGATCGTTCTCGCCAATCAGGCGTTTCTCGATCTGACCGGCTACGCCGCCGACGAGGTCATCGGCCGCAACTGCCGGTTTCTGCAAGGCCCGAAGACAGACCCAGCGGCCATTCAGAAGATCCGCGACGCGCTCGCGGCCGGCACCGACTTCGATATCGAGCTGCTCAATTACCGCAAGGACGGCACGTCGTTCTGGAACGCCTTGCACATCAGTCCGCTGCGCGCCGACGACGGCACCATCCTCTACCATTTCGCCTCGCAGCACGACGTGACGCGGACGCATGAAGCCGCGGACATAGAGGCCGGCGAGCTCGCCTTGCTGCGCGAGGTCGATCACCGGGCAAAGAACGCGCTGGCACTGGTCCAGGGCATCGTCCGGCTGAGCAAGGCCGATGACGCGCCCGCCTATGCGCGCGCGGTGCAGGGCCGGGTCGACGCGCTCGCCACCGCGCACGGCCTGCTTGCCGATCAGCGCTGGCAGCCGATCCCGCTCGACAGTCTCGTCGCAGCGATGATTCGCGGCATGGGCCTGAGCCAGGTCACGGCGGAAGGCCCGGCGGTCGGCATCGCGCCCGGCCAGGTCCAGCCGCTGGCGCTGCTGCTCCACGAACTGCTCGACAATGCGCTACGCCACGGCGGCCTGTCGGTGGCGGAGGGCACGCTGGCGATCGAATGGCGTCCCCACAACGACCGCGTCGCCATCCGACTGTGCGAATGTGGCGGTCCGCCGCCGCCCGAGCATCGCACGCAGGGTTTCGGTCACAAGGTCGTCAACGCCGTCACGACGCGCCAACTGCGCGGCAAGGTGTCGTTCGATTGGCAGGCGTCGGGCCTGATCAGCGAGCTGGAAATCCCCAACGAGTGCGGTACCTGACAGCGCGTGCGCCGCCTTACCCCAGCCGCTCCCGCATGAATGCGATGATTTCGTCCACCGCGGCACGGGTAGGTTCGCCCGCCGCATCGATCAGGTCGCGCGTCAGGACGGAGTGTGGCGGCTTGCCCTCCGACTTCATGCCGGCCGGGTTACCGGCGCTGTCGGGCAGCGTCGTAGGCACGAAGGCGTCACCGAGTTCACGGTCCAGCGTCTCGAACCGCTCGGCGCGCGACAGCGTGTCGCCGGCGAAGCGATAACCGAGCACGCGCAGCCCGTCGTTCTCGCAGCGCCCGCGCACCACCGCCAGGTCGCGCTCCGAGATATCGAGACCCGCCTTGTCGACCGGCGGCATCGACGGCTGGCTCAACACCGGGGCCATGACCACGGGGTCGACCGCCATCGACAGGCCGAACCCGCCGCTCAGGCACATTCCGATCACGCCGACGCCCGCGCCGCCGCACTCGGCATGAGCGGCGCGCGCCAGCGGCTTCAGCCAGTCGACGACCGGGCTGCTGCGCCCGGTACGGAACAGCGTGAACTCGCGGCTGACGCACAGTTGCAGGAGCAGGCTCGGCGTCGTCTTCTCGACATTGCGGGTGTCCGGGGAGCCGAGCAGGATCGGCGCATAGACCCGGAAACCGGCGTCGGCGATCCAACCGCACAACCGCTCGGTCGGCGGCGTGAAGCCGAACACCTCGTGGATGACGATCACCGCCGGGCCGGTGTCGCCCAGGCGGAGCACCGGCTTGGTGACGCCGCCGAAGCTGCGGTCTTCGCGGGCATAGGTCATGGCCGGACGATCAGGCCCTGGCGCGGATCGACGTCGCCGCCCGCCAGCCGCGTCCACGCCGCCGCCGCCGCATCGAGCCCCGCGATCTCGACGATCTCCAGCCAGTTTGCCGTCGACGCGGTGAACGACGTCCACGCTGCCTCGACCTGCGCGTCGAAGCCGGCCTGTCCCAGCGCGCCGATCATTTCGCCCAGCACGGTCGGCGCGAAGAACCCCTCCGGCCTGGCGCCAGCCAAGTCGCGCGCTACGCCGCCGGTCTCCCAATGCGTGTCGCCGATGACCAGGCTGAGGACGATCGCGGTACCGAAGCGGCCGTGGACCGCGGCGCGCAAGCCGCCGTCGCCGGAGAAATCCGCATAGGCGACGCTGCCTAGGTCGCCGAGCACAGCTGCTTCCTCGTAGGTCGCGACCTGATCGTAATAGCCCGTCTCGACAACGAACTCCCGGTTGCGCGGCGAGGTCAGCCCGACCACCCGCGACGTGCCGCGCGCCTTCGCCGCCTGCGCCAGCCCCAGCGCGGTTTTCGACGAGGCGCTCGCGATCAGCAGCGTCTCCGCCTTGCCGGCAAAATGCGCATCCAGCAGGAACGAGGTGACGAACAGCGGTCGGAACAGCGCGTACAGTCGCTCGTCCGTCATCGACGGCAGCACTGTGGCGAAACCGTTGTAGACCTTGGCGAGTTCGCGCCGATGGGCGGCGCCGTCGACGAAGCCGCGTGGTGTAATCTTGACGGGAGTCAGCAGCGCCGCCGCGCCCATCGGCCAATAGCCGTAGAAGCGGTCGCCGGACGCGATCCCCTCGACGTTCGACACAGTGCAGCGCCCGAAACCCCACACCGGCACCACGCCCCAGCCGGGTTCGGCCGGGTAGAAATCCCAGTAGCGCATGTCGACGCCGTGCGCGGCGTAGGTGACGTTGTTGGCCGTCAGCGCGAAATGTTCGACCGCGAACGCCGCCTGGCCTTCGCCGGGGGACACGTCCCGCTCGACGACCCGCGTTGCGCGCAGATCGTCGCGCTTCACCTCGATCATCGTCATGCGGTCCCCCCAGCATTAATCAGTCGCCAGACGGGCATAGCCGAATTCATCGAACCAGTCGTCGCCCTCCGGCCAGCTGCGGACGAAGTGCGCCTCCTGCCGGAAGCGCAGGCGGGTGAGGAGGCGCTGCGCCGCGAGGTTACGCGCATCGGTCACGGCATGAAGCCGGTGCAGCCCGGCAGCGAACAGGTGCGCGACCAGTGCGTCGGCAGCCTCGAAAGCATAGCCCTTGCCGCGCGCCGCGGCGGCGAAGGCGAAGCCGATTTCGGCCTGGCGGGGTCCCGGATGGCCGAAGTTGACCCCGAAGTCGCCGATAACCGCGTCGCCCGCGAGGACCACGAACTGCCGCCAGCCCGGCGCGTCGGGAGCAAGCATAAGAATGTCGGCGATCATCCGCCGTGTGCCCTCAAGGTCGCGCTTCGGCGGGTCGAACGGCATCTCCGAGCGCGCCGCATGGCTCGCGGCCGCGTCCTCGAGGCTAACCGGCCGGACGAGCAGCCGCGCCGTCCGGAACGCTGCGATCAATGCGCCGCCTTGGCCGCCGCGACCTGCGCCCGCACCGATGCGAGCAAGGCGGGCGCGTCGTAGACGATGCCGTCCTTGATCGTCCACCGCACGCCGCCGACGCGCTCCTGCCGGTTGGTGGTTTCGTTCAGGCGCTCGAAGCCGGTGCCGTAGAGCGTCTTCAGGTTCTGCAGCGGGTTCTCCGGCACGATCACCAGATCGGCCAGCATGCCGCGCTGAACCAGCCCGAATGGCGGCGTCTGGTGCTTTGGTTCGTACAGCGTCGTTGCGCCGTTGATCGTCGCGGACTGGATCACCTCCAGCGGTGCGAATCCTGCCTCCTGCAGCATCTCGAGCTCGAGGATGTAGGAGAAGCCCCATAATTGATAGATGAAACCGGGGTCAGACCCTGTGGTAACGCGCCCGCCGATGTTCTTGTAATCGTTCACCAACCGCATGTCGCGCTGGTAGAAATTGCGCCACGTCACCTCGTTCGCCGTGGTCCAGTCGTAGAAGTACGAGCCGTGGTTGTCGCGGTTCGACTTGTAGAATTCCAGCAGCGACGGCAGCGTGTATTCGGCGTGCCAGTCGGCATTCTTCGCGCGCATCAGGTCGCGCGATGCGGAGTAGATGTTGAAGGTCGGGTCGAACACCACGCCGGTCGCTTTCTGGGCGCGGAGATAGTCCCACCACTCCGGCCCGCCGGGCTCATGGATCTGGTTCCAGATCTCGGCGATGCCGCCGAAGCGCTTCTGTTCGTCGTTGAAGTTATAGCCGGGCGGTGTGTCCTGGACGCGGCGATCCTTCAGCAGACTCTCGAAATGCCCGTAGTAATGCGTGATCGTGCCCAGCCCGGCGGCGGCGGCGTCGCGGGCGTTGAACGTGGCGATATAGGGCTGGGACAGGTGCGCGACGGTGCCCAGCCCGACGAGTTTAGCCTCGGCGATGGCGGCGCGCTCGACCTCGGGCGTGTCGTCGCCGCGGTTGAAGAACTTGATGCCGTCGACCCCCGCCTTCGCCGCCCAGCGCACCCAGGCGCGGGCCTTGTCGGGCGTGTCGACGCGGCCCTGTCCCCAGCCGGCGCCCAGCGTCTGGTAGACGAAAATGCGCGGCGCGGTGATTGTGTTCGCGGCGCTGCGGGCGCGGTCGTCGAGGGCGCGAGCGACGTCGGTGTCGAACAGCGGCACGCCGCGAATGGTGGTGACACCGTGCGCCAGCCACAGCCGGTACGGGTAGGACGGATCGGGCACTTTGTCGGGCGTGCCCGAATGCGCGTGCATGTCGACGAAGCCGGGCAGCACGAACATGCCGGTCGCGTCGATCTCGCGGGTCGCGCCCAGCGGCGGCCGCCCCGGCTTCAGCGCCAGCCCCGGCGTGCCGGCGGGCAGTATGTCGGCGATGCGGTTGCCCTGGATGACGATGTCGGCGGGCCCGTAGGGCGGGTTGCCGTCGCCGCGGATGACGGTGACGCCGCGGATCACCAGCGTCGGATAGGGCCCTGCGCCTTCGGCCGCGGTGCGCGCCGGCGTCGGCAGCATCGCGGGCGCGGCCAGCACCGGGGCGGCGGTCAGCAGCGCGGCGATCAGCAGCCTAAACATAGTCCATCCCGATGTCGGCGGCGGGCGCGCTCTGGGTGATGCGGCCGACCGAAATGAAGGTGACGCCGGTCTCGGCCAGCTCGCGGATGGTGTGCAGGTTGACCCCGCCCGACGCCTCCGTCGGCACCCGCCCGGCAATCAGCGCCACCGCCTCGCGCAGCACCGGCGGCCCCATGTTGTCGAGCAGCAGCCGGTCCGCGCCCGCCGCCAGCGCAGCTTCGATCTGGTCGAGCCGATCGACCTCGACGACGATGCCCTGCAACCCCGCCGCCTTGGCCGCCGACACCGCCTCGCGCACGCCGCCGGCGGCTGCGATATGGTTGTCCTTGATCATCACGCCGTCGTCGAGGCGCAGCCGGTGGTTGGTCGCGCCGCCGGTCCGGGTCGCGTATTTCTCCAGGATGCGCAGCCCCGGCAGCGTCTTGCGCGTGTCGAGCAGCACCGCGCCCGTGCCCGCGATCGCATCGACATAGGCGCGGGTCAGCGTCGCGATGCCGGTCAAATGCTGCACGGTATTCAGCGCCGACCGCTCGGCCGCCAGCAGCGCGCGGGCGTTGCCCGACACGCTGAGCAGAGCCGTGCCGGGCGCGACGGCGATGCCGTCCGCGACCAGCGTCTCGACCGCCGCCGCGGAATCGAGCGCGCCGAAGAAGGCCGCAGCCAGCCACAGCCCCGCCACCGTCACCGCGTCGCGGCTGGCGAGCACAGCGGCCAGCTTCGCATCCGCCGGGATCACCGCGTTCGACGTGATGTCGCCGCCGGACCCCAGGTCCTCTGCCAGCGTGGCGCGGACGAAATCTGGGGTGTCGAAGCCGAGGATCATGCTGCACGGCTAGCGCCAGTCGGCACTGCTGTCATCAGGCGAAGCAAACGTCGCCGAAACGACTTGTCAGCCGAGTTATATAGGCGTACGTTCCTATTTGGTTATTAATTGATTAACGGGCTTCGGCGCCGAGATCGGTTGCCGAGTATTTCGGGAGGCGGCGATGACCGACTTGGCGAAGGAGCTCCGGCAACCTTGGACGACGCTACTTTCCCTGTTGCTCGCCGCGGGCCTTCTGGCTCCGGTCGGTATAGCCGCAGCAACCAAATCGACTACACGCGCCACCGCCGGGCACACGGCGCCGCTGCTGTCGGCGCAGGAATATCGCCGCCAGCAGGACTGGCGCACAGCGATCGGGCTGGCCAAGCAGCCGCGCAAGGGTTGTTTCATCGCTGCCTTCCCATCCCGCGAATGGCGCGAAGTGCCGTGCGTGCCGACGCCCGACTATCCAATGCCACCGCGTGCCGGGATCGTCCCTCAGGTCGTCGGCAACGGCAACGACATCGCCGTCCAGGCCCCCACCGGCCATATCTCGTCGGCAGTCGGCTCGTTCGATACGCTGACCAACGTCGCGAGCGAGAGCGGCCAGATCGGCGCCACCGGCGCGAACATCGCCAACGCATACACGCTGCAGATCAACACCGATTTCTTCACGACCAGCGCCTGCACCGGCTCGACCGGCGCGAACTGCCGCGGCTGGGAGCAGTTCGTGTTCGAGAACAACAATGTCTCGCACCGCGCCTTCATCCAGTACTGGCTGATCAAGTACAACAACACGTGCCCGGCGGGCTGGACGCAGTTTCCGAACGGCTCGGACATCTACTGCGTAATTCTGAGCAACTCGACCGGTGCGGTATCGACGGCGGCCGTGCCCGTCACCAATCTCGGGCAGGTGACGCTGACCGGTACCGCGAATTCCGGCAGCGACAGCATAGTGATGACGATCGGCAGCACCGCCTACGCGCGGAACGGCGATAACGCCGTGCGTGCGTCCGAAGGCTGGACGATCGCCGAGTTCAACATTCTGGGCGACGGCGGCAGCGCGGTCGGCGTCGGGAGCCAGGCCGGGTTCAACGCCGGCGCGGCTTTGGTCACCAGGACGCGCATCGCCTACGGCGGGACCGCAGCGCCGAACTGCGTCGCCCAGGGGTTCACCGCAGAAACCAATAATTTAAGCTTCGGACCCACTGCGCCGGTCGGCTCGACACCCGGTCCGGCGCTGATCTTCGCCGAAAGCATCGCCGGCGGCAGCCCGTCGAACTGCGCCGCCTCAACCGCGGTCGGAGATACTCATCTGACAACACTCGGCGGCCTGCTCTACGACTTCCAGGCGTCGGGCGACTTCACGCTGCTCGAGACGGCGTCGGACTTCACCGTCCAGAACCGGCAAGTCTCGGGCGCACCGAACTGGCCCGACGCCTCGGTCAGCTCGGGCGTCGCCGCACGGCTGGGCAAGACCGAGGTGGCGATCTGCCTGAAGCCCGACACGGTCTTCGTGGACAGCAAGGCGGCGACGCTGGAAAAGCCGCTGGTGCTCGACGACGGCACGCAAGTCACCCGGACCGGCAATGTCGTCCTGGTGCGGGGGGCGAACGGCGACTGGCTGCGGGTCGCCAACAACACCGACTATCTCGACGTGAAGGTCGGTCTCGGCCAGTGGCCGATGAAGACGCGCGGGCTGCTCGCAAATGTGAGGGGCAACCGGAACCTGATCGCGGCGCGCGACGGCACGATCCTCACCAACCCCTTCCCGTTCGAGCAACTCTACCATCGTTACGCCGACAGTTGGCGCGTCGATCCAGCGAGCTCGATGTTGAAGGTGTGCGGTGACCGGGTGCGCCCCGGCATCCCGGGCAAGCCGTTCGGTCCGCGCAATCTTCCGCCAGAAGTCGGGAAACGGGTGGCGGCGATCTGCACGCGTGCCGGCGTCAGGCCGGGCCCGCTGATGGACGCCTGCATGATCGACGTCGCCGTCATCGGCCGCGCCGGTGCGGCCCGGGTATACGCACAGACCCCGGTGCCGCCTTCCGTTGCGGAGATCGGCTACAGGCCGCGGGCGGAAGGGCGACAGCCGAAACCCAGGTGACCGCCACACCGGGCCGCTGCGAACCGGAGGGCGGCTTGCCGTCCTGCCTGCGGCGCGGCTAAGCCTCCGGACGCCGCATCGCTGCGGCTGGGAACCCGAATATGGACGCGACCGCTGCCAAGCCGATGAGGCGCGCGCTTGCCTTCATCTTCGTTACCGTGCTGATCGATTCGATTGGCTTCGGCATCGTCATGCCGGTGTTCCCGCAGCTGCTGGAGAAATTGACCGGGCTGACGGTCGCGGCGGTGGCGCCGATCGCAGGCTGGCTCGGCCTCGGCTATGCCGCGATGCAGTTCGTCTTCGGCCCGGTCATCGGCGGGCTTTCGGACCGTTTCGGCCGGCGGCCGGTGCTGCTGGCGTCCCTGACCGCATTCGGGCTGGATTACGTCGCGATGGCGCTGGCGCCGTCGCTGGCATGGCTGTTCGTCACCCGGCTGATCGCGGGCGCGACCGGCGCGTCGTTCGGCACTGCCTATGCCTATATCGCCGACGTCAGCCCGCCGGAGAAACGCGCCACGAACTTCGGCATCGCCGGCATGGGCTTCGGCCTCGGCTTCATCATCGGGCCTGTGCTCGGCGGGCTGCTGACGCGCTATGGCACATCGGTGCCGTTCCTGGTCGCGGCGGGCCTTGCGGCGGCCAACGTCGCTTATGGCTATTTCGTGCTGCCCGAGAGCCTCGACGCCGCCCACCGCCGTCCGTTCGACTGGAAGCGCGCGAACCCGGTCGGCGCGCTGCTGCGCCTGCGGCGCTATTCGCCCACGGTGCTCGGCCTGGCGGGCGCTGTGTTCCTGTGGATGGTCGGCTTCCAGGCGCTGCCGGTAACGTGGAGCTTCTACACCATCACCAAGTTCGGCTGGACGCCAGACCAGGTCGGCTACAGCCTTGCCGCGGTCGGTCTGGTCGCGGTGATCATGCAGGGTTTCGTGTCGCGGCGTATCCTGCCGCGTTTCGGCGAGCGGCGCATCATCATCGCTGGTGTGATCAGCGCGATCACGGCCTACCTCATCTATGCTTTCTCGATGCACGGGTGGCAGCTCTACATCGGCGTCGCCGCCGGGGCACTGTCGGGACTCGTCTACCAGTCACTGCAGGGGCTGATGTCGAAACAGGTCGGCCCGTCCGAGCAGGGCGAGCTGCAGGGCGCCATCTCCAGCGTCTACGCTGTCGCCGCGATCATCGGCCCGCCCCTGATGACCGGGGCATTGGCTCATTTCGCCGCCCCGGACGCCTCGCCGTACCTGCCCGGCGCGCCGTTCGTGCTGGCGGCCGGGCTGAGCTTTGCGATGCTCGTAGTCTTCGTCGGCCTCGCGCCTACAGGCGACCCATCAGGAACAGCACCAGCACGATAAGCAGGACGACACCGAGAATACCCGACGGGCCATAGCCCCATCCGCTCGAATAGCCCCAGTTCGGCAGCGCGCCGACCAGCAGCAGGATGACGACGATAAGCAGGATGGTGCCGAGTGACATGAGGTGACCCCTTGTTGGTGTGGGGCTGTAACGCGGTGGTCATGTTTCGGTTGCGTCAAAGAAACGGTGCCACCCCCACGACGGCGAGGCCGAGGCTGACCGCGACGATGCCGCCGGCCAGCAGCCGCGAGCCGTGCAGCCGCGACCACAGCAGGAAACCGGTCAGCGCCATCGCCACCAGAGCCCCAGCGATGGTATCGAGAAACAGCACCCAGACGATGCTGAGGCCGACGCCCTTGTGGAGGTTCTTCATCGTCGCCAGCACGCCATTGGCCTCGCGCTTCGCAGACACGAAGGCGGCGCCGGGGACATAGCTGAGCGTGACCTTGCCGTCGGGGGCGGTGAAGGCGCGGACCCATTCCTCGGTCTCGGGCAACTTGCGGCCCATGAAGCGGCGGTTGCCATCACCACCCTCCTTGCGCGGCGGCTTCGCCTCCTGCCGCAGCCCGAGCGTTGCCTTGGCCCAGCGCCCCAGGCCATCCGCGTCGGTGATCGTGCCGGGCGCCACCGCGATGGTCATCGCCGAAACCTCGACCGGCTTGCCGGTATCGATTTTCAGCGTGTCGCGGTGGTTGAGCAGGAAACCGCTGCTGCCCATCAGCAGGAACAGCAGCGCCCCCCAAAAGCCGGTCCAGGCGTGGATGCGCTTCAGCCAGTTGATGATGCCGGCGCGCTGCCAGCGCTTGGGTACGAACAGCAGGCCGGACTGATTGAGGCGCAACATCGGGATTCCTAAAGCTCGGCGCAGCGGCGCAGCATATTGTGATAGACGCCGGTCAGGCGGACGATCTCCGGATGGTCCTGGCCCACGACGGCGGCAAGGCCCTGGATGCCCCGGTCGAGCTCCAGCAGCAAGTCGCGGTCGGCCTGCGCCCGGACCATCGACTGGACCCAAAAGAACGACGCGACCCGCAACCCACGCGTCACCGGCTCGACCCGGTGCAGCGACGTGGCGGGGTAAAGCAGCAGGCCGCCCGCCGCCAGCCGGACGCCGGCCGCGTCGCCGATGACCAGTTCGCCGCCGTCATAGTCGTCGCTGAGGAACAGCGTCGCCGACAGGTCGGTGCGGATGCGGAAATCGCTGCCGCGGCGGATGCGGACCGCGCTGTCGACATGGGTGCCGAACCCCTGCCCCGGCCCGTAGCGGTTGAACAGCGGCGGATAGACCCGCAGCGGCAAGGCCGCCGCGACGAACAATGGCGACCGGCCGAGCGCATCGAGGACGATGTCGCCCGCCGCCTGCGCCACCGCGGTGCCCTCGCCCAGCTGCTCGTTGCGCTTGGCCAGCGCCGACTGGTCGCCCGAGGTCGCGTTGCCGTCGATCCATTCGCCTGCGTCGATCAGCGCGCGGATGCGGGCGACCTCGCCGGCGTCGAGCAAGCCCGGGATGATCAGCATCAGTAGCGCAGGCCCAGCGTGGCAAATGCGCTGCGGCCCGCCGCGATGGTCGCGTAATGGCTGGCGTTCGCCTGACTGAAATAGGTCTTGTCGGTCAGGTTCTGGACGTTGACCGACAGGTCGATATGGTCGCTGACCCGGTAGCCGACGCGCGCGTCGAAGCGCCAATAGCCCGGCACCGACCGCGCGATGACACGCGTCGCGGGCACCACGGTGATGACCCCGGCGGCATTCTGGCTGGCACTGCGGTTGTCGGCGTAACCGCCGAACACCCGGCTCGCGTAGAACGCGCCGCCGCCGATGCTGAGCCGCGGCGTCACATCGACATTGCTCCACGCCGTGAAGCTGTGCTTGGCGGTCTGCGGGAAGCGCTTGCCGGTGTTGACCGACACCACCTGCACCGTCGTCGCCGGCCGGCCACCGTTGGCCGCGACCGCCAGCGCGGTGAAGCCACCGTCGGTGATGCGAGCGTCGAGGTAGGTATAGCCGCCGAACACCGTCCAGCCCTTCGCCAGCTGGCCGTTGAAGCCCAGCTCGACGCCCCGGATCCGCCGCTTGCCGACGAAGGTCGCGGTGTTGGCGTCGCTCAGCACGCGGGCGTTGACGGTGCGGGTGTCGAACAGCGCGGCGGTCAGCGACAGGCGCTCGCCGAACACATCCGCCTTGCCGCCGACCTCCTTGGATTTAGTCTTCTCGACCTTCAGGCTGGCCGGGATGGCGGGGTTGTTGGCGGTGCCCAGCGCATTGCCCTCCAGCCCCTCGCCGAGCAGGCTGTTCGGCGGCGTCGCGGACGTCGCATAGCTGGCATAGACGCTGGTGTTCGCAGTCGGCTTGAAGACGCCGCCGACCTGGTAGTTGAACAGCCGGTCGGTGCGCCGCAGCGCGAAGCCGGTGGTCGCCGCGACCGGCTGGCCCGGCCTGATCTTCGAGGCGAAGCGGTCGTAGCGGACGCCCAGGTTGAGGATCAGCCGGTCGGTCAGCGTGATCGAATCGAAGGCATAGACGGCCTGGGTGTCGGCGTCGTTCTGCGTTTCCTCGACCGGCAGCGAGCGGACGATCGGCGACGGCGTCGTCGACGTGTCGCTGGCGTAGTTGACCCAGGGATCGTTGGGGTTCGGCGCGAACAGGCTGGTGCAATAGTAACGGCTCTGCGCGGCGGCGGTGCAGCGCGGCGTGAGCGTCGAGCCGGTCGACAAGGTCTCGAATCCGGCCGAATTTCCGGTCGGAATCAGCAATCTGCGCGTCACGAACGTGCCGCGGCGCGCCTTTTCGACCGATAATTCGACCCCCGCCGCGATGCTGTGCTCGATGCTACCCGTCGCGACCTTGCCGAACAGATCGGTCTGGTTGACCAGCGACTCGGTGTAGCCATAACGTGTATTAGCCCGGCGCCACACCAGCCCCCCTGCTGTCGCCGGATTCGCCGGATTGCTGCCAAAGACATTACCCTGACTATCGTCGGGTTGCGTGTAGATATAGGCTTGGGCAGTCCGGCTGTAGCGCGACGTGTTGCGCAGCGTCAGACTGCCGAAGTCGTGCTCGACCCGCACTGTCCCCTGGTCGACCTTGGTATCCCGGAAGTCCCGGTCCTTCAGCCCGTAGAAGCTCGACCGGTCGACCTTGCCGGTCACCCCGCCGATGGTCGTCACCGTCCCCACCGCCGGTTCCGACAGGCTGTAGCCCAGCGGCGCGTTGGCGACGGTGTACAGATAGGGGATGCCGCTGTCGGGCAGCTCGTCGGTCTTCAGGTGATACCATGACACGGTCAGCCGGGTCGGCGTGCCGATGCCGATGGTCACCGACGGCGCGATCCCCCAGCGCTTCTGGTACAGCGCATCCCGCCCCGCCACATCCTGGTCGTGCCATGCCCCCGCCAAGCGCACCGCGACCGTGTCGCTCAGCTTGTAGTTGAGGTCGGCGGTGACCCGCTTGTAGTCGTCCGTACCGTAACTGATCGTCGCTTCGGCGAAGGTCTTGGCCCTCGGCAGCTTCGACACGATGTTGATCGTCCCGCCCGCCGAACCGCGCCCGCCGAGCGTCGAGTCGGAGCCGCGGACGACCTGTATCTGCTCGACGGCGAAGATCTCGCGGGACTGCGCGCCGAGGTCGCGGACGCCGTCGAGATAGGTCGAGCCCTGGCTGTCGAAGCCGCGGATAAACGGCCGGTCGCCGATCGGGTTGCCGCCCTCTGCCGCGCCGAAGGTGATGCCGGGGACGGTGCGCAGCGCCTCGACCAGCGTTGCCGCACCAGTCTGCTTGATGACCTCCTTGTCGACGACGACGATCGAGCGCGGCGTATCGATCAGCTTTGCCACCGCTTTCGCGCTGTCGAGCTCGACGCGGCTGGTCGCGTTGGCGGTGACGACGATCGTCTCGGCCTCGGCCGCGTCGGCGGCGTGCGCGGGGGCGGTGGCGATGAAGCCGACGCAGGTCAGCGCGAGGAAGGCGGGGCGGGTGGAAGGGTATGAAGTCAACGTCCATCCTTGGTTTTGCACCTCGTCTTGCTATCGCGAGCCATTCGCAGCGTCAATGCTGTTGCGAGTTATTCGCAAACCTGGAGGCGCGATTTGCGGGTGGCGTGGCGGCGTGGCAGAGCGGCGCGCCCGTGTCGGAACCCCACCCCTTGCTGCCGAAACCCAACCGAATTGCCGTCTAAGCCGCCCGCCCTGCTGTCGAGGATCGTCTCCGCCCTCGTCGCCGCCAGCCTGCGCGCGCCGTGGCTGGTGGTCGCGCTGGCGGCGCTGGCAGCGCTCGGGGCGGGCGGTTTCGGGGCCAGCCACTTCGACATGACCACCGATACCGCGCAGCTGATCGCCCCGACGGTGGCGTGGCGGGTCGACGAGGCGGCGGTCGACGACGCCTTCCCGCAGAACCGCGACCTGGCGGTGATCGTCGTCGACGGCGCGACGCCGGAAGCGGCGGAGCTTGCCGCCCGCACGCTTGCCGCCCGCCTCGCCGCCGACACCGCGCATTTCCGCCGCGTCAGCCGCCCCGACGCGACCGCTTTCTTCACCGCCAACGGCCTGTTGTTCGGGACGACCGCCGAGGTCGCCGACACCACCGCCCGGCTGATCGCGGCGCAGCCGTTCCTGGGGCCGCTCGCAGCCGACCCCAGCCTGCGCGGCGTCATGACCAGCCTGTCGAACGCGCTCACCGGCGTCGAGACCGGCGCGGCGACGCTCGATGACCTGCGCGCGCCGCTGACCGCCATCGACACGGGCCTAACCGGCGTGCTCGACGGCAAGCCGCAGGCGTTCTCGTGGATCCGGCTGCTGGGGGCCGGGCGCGGCCAGCTCGCGCCGCCGACCCGGCGCATCATCCTCGCCCAGCCGGTGCTCGACTATGGCGCGCTGATGGCCGGCGAGGCGGCGCACCAGGCGGTGCGCGACGCCGCCCGCGCGCTGCCCGGCGTCCGCGTCCGCCTGACCGGCGCGGTACCGCTGGCGGACGAGGAGTTCGCCAGCCTGAGCGACCGTGCCGCGCTGGTTGGCGGCACGATGGCGGCGGCGATGCTGCTGGTGCTGTGGCTGGCGACGCGGTCGTGGCGCACGGTCGCCGCCATCGCGGTGACGACGGTTGCGGGCCTCATCATCACCGCCGCGCTGGGCCTCGCGCTGGTCGGCCGCTTCAACCTGATCTCGGTAGCGTTCATCCCGCTGTTCGTCGGGCTGGGCATCGACTTCGGCATCCAGTTCAGCATCCGGGTGCGGGCCGAGCTGGCGACCGGACAGGCCATCCGCGCCGCGCTGACCATCGCCGGCGAGCGGCTCGGCGGGTCGCTGGTGGTCGCGGCGGCGGCGGTGGCGCTCGGCTTCGCGGCGTTCCTGCCGACCGACTATCGCGGCATTTCCGAACTCGGCGTGATCGCGTCGGCGGGGATGGTCGTCGCGCTGCTGCTCAGCCTGACTCTGCTGCCGGCCCTGTTGCTGCTGCTGCGCCCCGCCGCCGCCGGCGACACCGGGCTGACCGCGCTCGCCGCCGCCGAGGCGTGGCTGACGCGCCGCCGCCGTGCCGTGCTGTGGGCGTTCGGCATCGCCATGGCGGCAAGCGTCGCGCTGCTGCCGTTCGTGCGCTTCGACTTCAACCCGTACGACCTGCGCGATCCCGGCGGCGAGGCGATGGCGACGCTGGCCGACCTGATGCGCGACCCCGACCGCTCGCCCAACACGCTCGACGTGCTCGTGCCCGATGCCGCCGCCGCAGCGCGGCTGAGCGCCCGCCTGACCGCCCTGCCCGAGGTGGCGCAGGTCATCAGCCTCGCCAGCTTCGTGCCGGACGATCAGCCCGACAAACTCGCCGCGATTGCCGACGCCCGCGACCTGCTCGACCTGACGCTCGATCCGATCGCGCCGCTGCCGCCGCCCAGTGATGCCGAGCGGCGAGCCGCGCTCGGCGCCACTGCCGCGAAGCTGCGCAGCGTCGCGCCGGACGCACCGCTTGCCGCGACGCTGGCGCGGCTGGCGGCGGGCACGCCCGGGCAGCGCGCCGCGGCCGATGCGCTGCTCGCCGCGCCGCTCGGCGTCATGCTCGATCAGGCGCGGACCTCGCTGACCGCCCAGCCGGTGACGCTCGCCACCCTGCCCGCGACGCTGGTCCGCGACTGGCGCACGCCCGACGGCCGCTACCGGCTGCAGGTCTTCCCGCGCGGCAACAGTGCCGACAACGCCACGCTGGCGCGCTTCACTGCCGCCGTGCGCGCCGTCGCCCCCCACGCGGCCGGGCCGCCCGTGTCGGCGCAGGAGGCGGCGCACACCGTCGCCCGCGCCTTCACGCTGGCGGGCCTCTACGCGCTGGTCGCGATTTCGGCGCTACTACTGCTGGTGCTGCGCTCGGCGCGCGAGGTGGCGTTCACGCTGGCGCCGGTGGTGCTGTCCGGCTTCCTGACGCTGGCGACCTGCGTCGTCATCGGCCAGCCGCTGAACTTTGCCAACATCATCGCCTTCCCGCTGCTGTTCGGGGTCGGCACGGCGTTCCACATCTATTTCGTCGTCGCCTGGCGCGACGGTGCGGGCCGGCTGCTGACCTCCAGCCTGGCGCGCGGCGTGCTGTTCAGCGCGCTCGCCACCGGCGCGGCGTTCGGAGCGCTGTGCCTGTCGAGCCACCCCGGCACCGCCAGCATGGGTCTGATCCTGATGATCGCGCTCGGCTGGACCCTGGTCTGCGCGCTGATCTTCGAGCCGGCGCTGCTGGGCGAGCGCGACGAGATCAGCGCTTCAGCTTTGCCTCGTCGCGCGCGTTAAGCTGTTTCGCCAGCGCCGCGACGCCGCCGCTCTTGATGATCGCGGCGAATTCGGCGCGCTGCACCGCGACCTGGCTCACCCCTTCGGCATAGATGTCGACGATCCGCCAGCCGCTGCCGCCGTCGCGCATGCGGAACAGCAGCGGCGTCGCGGCACCCTTGCCGGCGATGGTGACGGTGACGACCTGCCCGCTGCCGCGCGGCGTGATCTTCGGATCGATGATGAAACGCTCGCCGTCCCAGCCGTTGAAATTCTCGGCATAGGCGACGGCGCTGTGGCGCGCGAACGCCTCGATCAGCGCGGCGCGGTCGGCGGCCGGGGTCGCGGCCCAGGGCGGCCCGACGACGGCGGCGGCCATCGCGTCGAGGTCGTGGGTGGCGCGCACCACCGGCAGCAGCTTTGCCACCCGCGCCGGCAGCGGCACGCTCTTGCCGGTCTTCATCGCGGCGAGCAGCGCGTCGTCGAACGCCGCGATCGGCACTGCCGGGCCGGGTGCGGCGACGGCGGGCACGGCCAGCGCAAGGGCGGCAGCGGCGAACAACGGCTTCAACATGATCTTCTCCTGGCGTCGCCCGGCTGTGGCAGGACGCACGCGAACCCGCGATGAACACGCCTGTAACCCTAGGGACACGTTTATCGAAAGACGGGAACTTGCCGGGCCAAACGAACCGAATCAGTGCGGTAAAGGCTGTTCGTCGGCGTCCGGACATCCTAGAAGCATGAACGGGTGGCCGGTGCGACATTTGCGGGGGGGTGAATGCGAGTAATTCTTGCGCAACCAAGAGGGTTCTGCGCCGGCGTCGTGCGCGCCATCGAGATTGTCGACCGCGCGCTCGAACAGAACGGCGCCCCGGTCTATGTCCGGCACGAGATCGTCCACAACCGCCGCGTCGTCGACAAGTTGAAGGCCAAGGGCGCGGTCTTCGTCGAGGAACTGACCGAGGTGCCGCACGGCGCGCTGACGGTGTTCTCCGCCCACGGCGTCGCCCGCGAGGTCGAGGCAGAGGCCAAGGCGCGCGCCCTGCCAGTGCTCGACGCGACCTGCCCGCTGGTCACCAAGGTCCACAATCAGGGCCGCCGCTATGCCGCCAAGGGCCGCACCCTGGTGCTGATCGGCCATGCCGGCCACCCGGAGGTGGAGGGCACGATCGGGCAAATCGACGCGCCGGTGCACCTCGTTTCGACCGCCGACGAGGTCGCCAGCCTGACCATCCCGCTCGATGCGCCGGTCGCCTATATCACCCAGACGACGCTGTCGGTCGACGACACCCGTTCGGTGATCGCGGCGCTGACCGCGCGCTTCGCCGACCTGGTCGGGCCGGACGTGTCGGACATCTGCTATGCGACGCAGAACCGCCAGTCGGCGGTGCGCGACCTGTGCGCACGGGTCGACGTGCTGCTGGTCGTCGGCGCGCCGAACAGCTCCAACTCCAACCGCCTGCGCGAGATCGGCGACGAGGCCGGCGTGCCGAGCTATCTGGTCGAGGACGGCGACGGCGTCGATCCGGCGTGGCTGGCCGGGGCGGCGACAATCGGCCTCACTGCCGGCGCGTCGGCACCCGAGGAACTGGTGCTGAGCGTCATCGCGGCGCTGCGCACCCTGGGGCCGGTGGAGGTCAGCACGCTGCCCGGCATCGTCGAGAAACAGGAATTCCGGCTGCCGCCCGAGTTGACCCGCGGCCACGAAAGCCGCAATGCAGCCGCCGCCACTCCCGCCGCCGCCGCGGCTGGCTGAGAAGGACGACGCATGACTTTGCCGCTCGCACCGCTGCTCCGCATCGGCAGCTACACCGTTACCCAGCACCTGAAGGGCGGCAAATACCCGCTCGTGCTGATGCTGGAGCCGCTGCTGCGCTGCAACCTCGCCTGCCCCGGCTGCGGCAAGATCGATTATCCCGACGCGATCCTCAACCAGCGCCTGAGCTATGACCAGTGCATGGCGGCGATCGACGAGTGCGGCGCGCCCGCCGTCTCCATCGCCGGCGGCGAGCCGCTGCTCCACCGCGACATGCCCAGGATCGTGCAGGGCTATATCGCCAAGAAGAAGTTCGTCATCCTCTGCACCAACGCGCTGCTGCTGAAGAAGAAAATGGCCGATTATGCGCCGTCGCCCTATTTCACCTGGTCGATCCATCTGGACGGCGACAAGGGCATGCACGACCACGCCGTCGATCAGGACGGCACCTACGAGGTCGCCATCGAGGCGATCGAGCTGGCCAAAGCCAAGGGTTTCCGCGTGCAGGTCAACTGCACCGTGTTCGACGGTGCGTCCTCGGAGCGGCTGGCCGGCTTCTTCGACGAGATGAAGAAGCGCGACGTCGAGATCACCATCTCGCCCGGCTATGCCTATGAGCGCGCCGCCGACCAGACCCACTTCCTGAACCGGGAGCGCACCAAGAACTTCTTCCGCGACGTGTTCCGGCGCGGCAACGGCGGCAAGGACTGGCAGTTCACCAACTCGCCGCTGTTCCTCGACTTCCTGGCGGGCAACCAGACCTATGAGTGCACGCCGTGGTCGATGCCGCTGCGCACCGTGTTCGGCTGGCAGAAGCCCTGCTACCTCGTCGGCGAAGGCTATGTGCAGAGCTTTGCCGAGCTGATGGAAGGCACCGACTGGGACCAGTACGGCGTCGGCAAGTACGAGAAATGCTCGAACTGCATGGTCCACTGCGGCTTCGAGGGCACCGCCGCGACGGATTCGATCCGCCACCCGCTGAAGATGATGACCATTGGCCGCAAGGGCATCCGCACCGAAGGCCCGATGGCCCCGGACATCGACCTGTCGAACGCCCGGCCGGCCAAGGACACTTTTTCGAACCACGTTGAGAAGGAACTGGAGCGCATCAAGACGGCGGACCCGGAAGGCTGGAAGCGGGTTCAGCGCGCGGCGTGAACGTTCGCCGTGCATAGCCCCGGATGAGCCTGCTCAGACGCGCGCTGGTCAACGTCCCATCCTCGTCGCTGTTGTACTTTCTCGGCATGGCCATCGCATGGCTGCTCAAGGGACCGGAACCGGCGCTGATCAAGGCGCTCCTCGCCGGGCCGTTCCTGGCACTGCTCGCGGTGCCGTTCTTCCTAGCGATGCACGGCCTGGCCGCCGGGCTGGGCATGGCCGCAAACCGTCTTGGAATGCCCGCAAGGCCCGTCGCCGCGATCGCAGCCGCGCTGGTCGCCTATGTCTTTTCCGGCGGCCCGGTGCCCGACATTTTCGGTGACCCGGCGACCGCGCGGCTGGTCTTCGTCGCTGCGGTCACCCTGCCGTGGCTGTTCGAAAATGCGTTCTGGTGGCCGCAGCGGAGAAGGGGTTAGCAGCAGCAAGTCGTCCCGCGGTCACGCCAAGCCCATCCGGGGCCCGACGCTCGCCGCCCCCCGCCGCAATTCGCGGATGGCGCGCATGAAGCCGGCACTGGTCTTCGCCACATCCGCCGCCTGCCCCGGCCGCGACGCAAGCGAGCGCAGCATGGCCTTCGCATCCACCCCGCCATCGGGGCGCATCGACACGGTGATGGCGTGGGGCAGCAGGTGGCGGGCGCCGTCGGAGACGCAGCGCAGGATGGCGAACGGCAGTCCGCGCTCGGCGGCGACGGCGGCGGCGACGTGGCTCTCCATGTCGACCGCCAGCGCGTCGTGGCGCTCGCCGAGCCCGAGCTTTTCGGCGACGGTGTCGATCATGCGGCCATCGGCGAAATAGCCGCCGGGCCGCGCCCCCGGCAGCCGGGCCAGCAGCGCCGCCGCCCAGCCGGCATCGCACGCGGCGTCGATCGCGCCCGACAGCCGGTCGCCGACGACCCAGTCGCCGATTCGCAAGCCGTCCGCCAGCGCGCCGCACATGCCATAGCTCATGATGCCCGCTGCGCCCGCCGCGGCGCGCTCGATCGCCACGCGCAGGCCGACCGGGTCGCCGCCGCCCGCCACCACCACGACGCCGCCCTGGCGGATGGTGGCGACCTCGCGGTTGAAGCCGGTGGCGACGACGACGTGACCGCTGCCGACGCTCACATGCCCCACGCGACATGGCTGTCGTTGGCGCGGCGGAGGTTGCGGTAGCGCGCCAGCGCCCATAGCGGGAAGAACTTCGCGTAGCCGTGATAGCGCAGGTAGAAGACGCGCGGAAATCCGCCGCCGGTGTGGAAGTCCTCGGGCCACAGCCCGTCATCGGCCTGGTTGGCCTGCAGCCACGCAACGCCCCGCGCGACGGCGTCGCTGTCCGCCTTGCCCGCCGCCATCAGGCCGAGCACCGCCCACGCGGTTTGCGAGGCGCGGCTTTCGGCCGGCCGGTAGCCCTTGTAGTCGAGCGCGTAGCTGTCGCAATCCTCGCCCCAGCCGCCGTCGGGGTTCTGGATGCGCGCCAGCCACGCCGCGCCCCTCTCGGTCGCTGCGGGGGCGGTGCCGGCCGCGCCGAGCGCGCACAGCGCCGACCAGGTGCCGTAGATATAGTTGACGCCCCAGCGGCCGAACCAGCTGCCGTCGGCCTCCTGTTCCTCGACCAGATAGCGAACCGCATCAGCCATCCGCCTGGAATCGCTGGGTTCGCCAAGCTGCGCCAGCATCGAGACGCAGCGCGCGGAAACGTCGGCGGTCGGCGGATCGAGCAACGCGCCGTGGTCCGCGAAGGGGATGTTGTTGAGGTAGTGGTAGCTGTTGTCGGCCTCGAACGCGCCCCAGCCGCCGTCGCGGCTCTGCAGGCCGACCGTCCATTCGACGCCGCGGTCGATGGCGGTGTCATAGCGCGGCCCCAGCTTGCCGCGCGCCCGGTCCATCGCGAGCACGACGACGGCGGTGTCGTCGAGGTCCGGGTAGTGCGCGTTGGCGTACTGGAAGGCCCAGCCGCCGGGGCGCACGCCAGGCTTGTCGACCGCCCAGTCACCGGCAACGTCGAGCACCTGGCGCGGCACCAGCCAGTCGAGCGCGGCCTCGGCGCGGGTCTCGGCGGCCTCGTCCTGCACCTCCAGCAGCGCATGCGCGGCGAGCGCGGTGTCCCACACCGGCGACAGGCAGGGCTGGCAATAGATCTCGCCGTCGGGGCGGCGGACAACCAGTTTCTCGACCGCGGCGCGTGCCACGGCAAAGTGTTCGCGGTCGCCGAGCGTGTCGAACATCATCGCCGAGTTGGCGATCGCCGGGTAGATCGCGCCCAGCCCGTCGTCGCCGTTCAGCCGCTCGACGACGAAATCGCGGCAGGCGTCCAGCGCCCGGGCGCGCAGGCGCTTGGGCCACAGCCCGTCGATCTGCTTCAGCACCATGTCGAGCGCGCCGAAGCCGGCCTTCCAGACCCACTTCGCGCCCGCCACGTTCGACTTCGGCTTGACCGTCGAGCCGGGCAGATGGAGTTCATCGACAAGCACTTGCCGGGGGTTCTTCGCGCGCGGCTGCAATGTCTGCAGCACCAATAGCGGCACGATCACGGTGCGCGCCCAGTAGGCCATCTTCGAAAGGTGCACCGGGAACCAGCGCGGCAGCAGGATGATCTCCGGCGGCATCGTCGGGATGGTCGACCACGGCCCGGCCCCGAACAGCGCCAGCTGGATGCGGGTGAAGACGTTGACCGCCGCCGCGCCGCCCGCCGCCAGCACCGCGTCGCGGGCCCGGGCCATGTGCGGGGCATTCACGTCGTCGCCGATCATCTTCAGCGCATAATAGGCCTTCACCGTCGCGCTGATGTCGAACGCGCCGCCGTGGAACAGCGGCCAGCCGCCATGCTCGCCCTGGATGCGGCGGATGTAGCGGGCGACGCGGGCCTCGAGGTCGAGGTCGTCGGGCTCGCCGAGGAAGTGGCGGAGCAGAATATATTCGGCCGGGATGGTGACGTCGGCCTCGAGCTCGAAGACGAAATGCCCGTCGGGCTGCTGCAGCCGGCCGAGCGCTTGCGCCGCATGGTCGACCGCGAGGTCCAGCGCATCGAGCGGGATCGTTTCGGCGAGCATCCGCTCCGCCATAGCCGAGGCGGCGGTCACTGGACCAGCCCCGCCGCGGTGACGCCGGAGCGGATCGCCCCCTCGATGGTCGCGGGCAGGCCGGTCTGCGTCCAGTCGCCAGCGAGGACGAGGTTCGGCCGCGACGTGCGCGCCGGCGGGCGCAGCGCGTCCTGCGCCGGGGTCGCGGCGAAGGTGGCGCGCTTTTCCTTGACCAGCTGCCACCTGGGCAATGCCGCCGGCAGGCCGAGCGCGGCGGCGACATCGGCCCACAGCCGCGCCGCCAGCGCCGTGCGATCCTCCTCGACAATATCGTCGGCGGCGCTGACCGTCACCGAGATGCGGCCCGGCAGCGCGAAGATCCATTCGACCGTGGCGTTGACCAGCCCGAGGATCGGCGGCGTGCCGGGCGGGGCTTCGCAGGCGAAATGCGCGCTGACGATGGCCTTGAACGCGGTCGGCACGACGAGGCCGGGCAGCAGGCCGGCGGCGACCGGCGCGGGCACCGCCAGCACCACGGCGTCGGCGGGCTCGGGGCCGTCACCGAAATCCAGGGCGTCGGCGGTGACGGCGCGCAGCCGCCGCCCGAAGCGAACCTCCGCCCCCTGCCCCGCCAGCCAGGCGAGCGCCGGATCGACGAACGCCGCCGCCAGCGTCGGCTGCGCCACCAGCGGGCGATAGGCCCGCCCGCCCTTCGCCAGCGTCTCGCGGATCACCGCGCTGGCCAGTGCCGCCGACCCCTCGGCCGCGGGCGTGTTGAGCGCCGCCAGCAGCACCGGCTCGATCAGCCGGTGCCAGAGCGGGCCGCTGGTTGGGACAACATCGCCGACCCGGCTGCCGCCGGCGGGCCGCAGCAGCCCGGCCAGCCGCAGGTAATCGCGCGCGCCGGTGCCGGGCACACGGCGGCCCGCGTCGAAAATCCACCACGGCAGCGGCCCCATGCTCGGCCGCACCGTCCAGCGCTCGCCGCTGGCCAGATCGGCGAAGGCGAATTCGGCCACCGCCGGGCCGTGCAGCCGATCGCTGGCACCGATGCGGGCAAGATAGGCGTGCACGGCGCGGTTGCCCGACAGCACCAGGTGATTGCCGTTGTCGATGTCCATGCCGAGCTGCGCGTCGTGGTAGGAACGGCAGCGGCCGCCGGCGCGCGGTCCCGCCTCGTGCACCACCACCTTGCGCCCGCGCGCGGTCAGCTCGACCGCCGCCGACAGCCCCGCCAGCCCCGCCCCCACGACATGCACGGTCACCGGGTCAGCCACGCCTTCGTGACGATCCACAGCAGCGCGCGCTTGCCCAGCTTGGTGCGGGTGCGCGGAGTCCGCCAGCCGACCCGCTCCATCCGGCTGAGCGTCGTCGCATATACCACCGACATCAGCCGCGGCGCGAACAAATGCCCGGCCGGGCGCTTCGCCAGCACCGCGTCGGCGGCGGCATAATGCTGGTGCGCCAGCGCGGCGACGTCGCGGCAGACCCCGTCCAGCGCCGGGTCGGCGGCGACGGTCAGCGGGTCGTCGGCGGCGATGCCGTGCTTCACCAGATGGTCGCGCGGCAGGTACAGTCGGCCGATCGCCGCATCCTCGTCGATGTCGCGCAGGATGTTGGTCAGCTGCAACGCCCGGCCAAGATGATGGGCAAGGTCGGTGGCGGGGTCGCCGGCCATGCCGAAGATGCGCACCGACAGCCGCCCGACCGCGCTCGCCACCCGGTCGCAGTAGAGGTCGAGCTCGGTCAGCGCGGGGGCGCGGATGTCGCCCGCCACGTCCATCGCCATGCCGTCGATGACCGCGTGGAAGTCAGCCTGCGCCAGGCCGAAGTCATTGACCGCGGTGGCGACCAGCGCGGCCCGGCCCGGCGGCCCGCCAGCGTAGAGCGAGTCGATATCCGTCCGCCATTGTTCCAGCCCGGCGGCGCGCTCCGCGCGCGTGCCCTCCAGGTCGTCGGCAATGTCGTCGACGGCGCGGCAGAATGCATAGACCGCGAACATCGCTTCGCGCTCGCGCTGGGGCAGCACCCGCATCCCGGCATAGAAGCTGCTGCGCGACACCTGGCCGTGCAGCGCCAGCGCGCGTTCCTCCTCGGTCATCGGATCAGCGTCCGCGCGACGGCGGCAAGGCTTAGCCCGGCGGCTTCGAGCTTGTGATGCTTGACCGGACCCGCCAGCGGATCCTGCCGGCGGAGGCGCTGGCTCAGGCTTTCGGCGAGGCGCTGGATCACCGCGACCTCGCAGGCGAGGCGGCGGTCGGCGATCTGGCCGGCGAACCCGCGCGACTGGCGCAGCAGCGCGTCGGTGCCGTCGAGCATCCGGTCGAGCACGCCGCGCAGCGCGGGCGAGGTGCGGGCGGCGCCCAGCGCGGTCGCGTCGATACCGGCTTCCGCCAGCCAGTCGGCGGGCACGTAGACGCGGGCGAGATCGCGGTAATCCTCGCCGCAGTCCTGCAGGTGGTTGATGACCTGCAGCGCGGCGCACAACGCGTCGGAGGCGGCCCAGGTCGCGGGGCGCTCGCCGTGCACATCGAGCACGAAGCGCCCGACCGGCATCGCCGAGACGCGGCAATAGCCGATCAGATCGTCCCAGCTGGCGACATGCGGATCGGTGACGTCGCGGCGGAAGGCGGCGAGCAGGTCGAGCCCGTGGGTGTCGCCGAGGCCACGCTCCGCCTGCGCTTCCCGCAGCGCCAGCGCCTCGGGGCTGGCGGTGGCTTCCCCAGTCAGCGTGGCGCGCATCGCCTCCAGGGCTGCCAGTTTCGCCCCACCCCCGCCCGGCCCGTCGGCGATGTCGTCGGCGGTGCGCGCGAAACGGTAGAAGGCGAGGATGGCGGCGCGGTGGCGCGGCGCGATCAGCCATGACGCGACCGGGAAATTCTCGGTCGTCGCGGTGCGGTGCGGCAGCTGCGCGGGCGCGTTCACGGCTGCGCCATCGCCTGCGCGCGGCCCTTCCACAGACCGCCGCGGCCCTGCCATTGCCGCACCGCCGACAGCCAGGTGTACCAGCCATAGACCATTCCGATGGCGGGCAGCGCCACGCCCCACAGCGGCGAGCGGCCATAGAAGCGCAACATCGGCTGAAAGGCGATCGTCATCAGTCCCCATGCGGCCAGTCCGGTCCAACGGGCGATGCCGTGTCCGGCGAGGCTTAGCAATGGGGGCGCGAGGAATAGCAGCGCCAGGCCGGCCAGCGTGCCGATCAGCTTGACCGGGCTGTAGCCGAGCTGGGCATAGGCGGAACGCGCGATCATCGCGCCGATCTCGGCAACACTCAGATAGGGGCGCAGCGACACCGAGCGGCGGGTCAGGCTGAGCCGGATCGGCCCCTGGCGCTTCATCAGCGCACCGACCGCGCAGTCGTCGATGATCGCGCCGCGCACCGCCGCGATCCCGCCGGCGTGCTCGAGGGCGTCGCGGCGCACCAGCATGCAGCCGCCCGCCGCCGCCGCCGTCCCGCCGGGCCGGTTCACCGCGGCGAACGGGAACAGCATCTGGAAGAACAGCACGAACGCCGGGACGAGCAATTTCTCGGCGAAATTCGTGCAACTGAGGCGCGCCATTAGCGACACCAGAGTCAGGCGGCCGGGAACTGCGGCGGCAACCAATGATCGCAGCGTGTCGGGCGCGTGGGCGATGTCGGCGTCGGTCAGCCACAGGTAATCGGGCGTGCCCGCCGCTGCGATGCCCTGCGACACCGCCCATAATTTGCCGGTCCAGCCGGGCGCGAGCGGGGCGCCGCTCAGCACCTCGACGCCTTGCGCGCGGGCGAGGGCGGCGGTCGCGTCGCTGCTGTTGTCGTCGACGACGATGACCCGGAAGTCGCCGGGATAATCCTGCGCGGCGAGGCTGGCGGCGGCGCGGGCGATGACGTCGGCCTCGTCGCGCGCCGGCACCACCGCGACGACCGACGGCCACTGGCCGAGATCGGCGACCGGTCCGTCGTCGCGCTCGCGCGCCAGCCAGAAACCGTCGCGGAACGCCAGCAGTCCCGCCCAGAGGGCGAGCGTCAGCAGGCCGAGTGCGGTCACTTCACCATCCCCGCCGCGCGGAACCACGCCAGCGCGTCCGCGATGGCCGCCGGGTACGGCCGCGCCGTGTAGCCGAGCGCGGCTTCCGCCTTCGCTGAGGTGAAGAACATCCGGTGGCCCGCCATCTTCAGCGCGTCGGCGGTCAGGAACGGCTCGCGCCCGGTCACGCGCGCCACCGCCTCCGCGCCCCAGGCCAGCGGGAACAGCGGCCCGCGCGGCAGGCTGACGGTCGGAGCCTTGCGCCCGGTCTGACGCGCGATCTCGGCGAGCATGTCGCGCAGCGAGACGTCCTGCCCGCCGAGGATATAGCGTTCGCCCGCCTGCCCGCGCTGATAGGCCAGCACGTGCCCGGCCGCCACATCGTCGACGTGGACGAGGTTCAGCCCGGTGTCGACGAACGCCGGGATCTTGCCGGTCGCCGCCTCGACGATGATGCGCCCGGTCGGCGTCGGGCGCACGTCGCCGGGGCCGATCGGGGTGGAGGGATTGACGATCACCGCGGGCAGGCCTGCGTCCCGCACCATCGCCTCGACCAGCCGCTCGGCGACGACCTTCGATCGCTTGTAGGCCCCGATGGCGCGCTCCGGGGTCAAGGGGTCGCTCTCGTCGGCGGGCAGCTGGTCCAGCCCGAGCGTCGCGACCGAGCTGGTATAGACGATCCGCCCTACCCCCGCCGCCAGCGCCGCGGCCATGACGTTGCGCGTCCCCTCGCGGTTGTTGCGGACGATGTCCTCCGGATCGCGCGCCCACAGCCGGTAGTCGGCGGCGACGTGCGCCAGCCCCTGCACCCCCGCCATCGCGGCATCGAGCGAGGCGCGGTCGAGCAGGTCGCCGGTGACGATCTCGCCCGGAAAGTCGCCGAGGTTGGCACGCGGGCTCGACGGCCGCACCAGCGCCCGGACGCCGTAGCCCTTGGCGGCAAAGGCGCGCGCCACCGCCGCCCCGACGAAGCCAGCGGCCCCGGTGACCAGCACCGTCTCGGTCACGCGGATTGCCCTGTCATCCGCCTCCCCTAGCCTAGCGCCGCGCGCCGTGGGAAGGGTGCGCGCGATGCACGTGCCCAGCGCCCGCACGGTCCTGCTCGGCGACCGGCTCGACCTCGACGGCTTCGCGCCCGGTGAACTCCTGTCGTCGTCGCCGCTGGCATGGATGCCGGCGACCGGCGGCTATGTCGTGCTGTTCCGCTACGGCGTCGCGGTGCTGTGCGGGCTGGACCCGGCCGCCGAGGCCGCCGTGCTCGCCGATCTCGCGCCGCGCGTCATCCGGCCGGTCGCGGCGGCGGACGAGGACCGCGAGGCCATCGCGCTCGCCCCCGATGCCCCCGATTCGGTCGCGCCGGGCGGGCCGATCCAGCTGCGCGACCTGTCGCCGGAGCGGGTGCTGGTCGTCGCCGACGCGCTGGCGAAAAGCATGGCGCTGCACCGCGACGAGGTCGAGGTCGGCGCGGTGCTCGACCTGATGGAGCCGCTGGCGCGGCAGCTGTACGTCCGCGGGCGCAGCCGCGCCGGGCGGCGCAGCCTGATCCGCCACATCGGCCGGGCGCTGCTGGTCCGCCACCGCGTCACCGCGCTCGCCGCCATCGACGACAAGCCCGACGTGCTGTGGGACCGGCCCGACCTCGAACGCCTGTACGCCCGGCTGGAGGACGAATACGAGCTCGACGCCCGCGCCCGCGCGCTGCGCCGCAAGCTGGACGTCGTCGGCGAGACCGTCACCGTGCTGGCCGACCTGATCGACACCGAACGCTCGTTCCGCCTGGAGATCGCGGTCGTCGTGCTGATCGGCGTCGAGATCGCCATCGGCCTGTTCGAGATATTGTGGCGGGTGACGTGACGCTGGCGCTGGCGGCGCTGGCGCTGGCCGGGTGCGCCTACCAGCTGCTGACCGCGCTGACCGCCCGGGCGCCGCGCGCCGCGCCGCCGCTCGCGGAATACCCGCCGGTGACGATCCTGAAGCCCCTGCACGGCGCGGAACCGCGGCTGCGCGACAACCTCGCGACCTTCCTGGCGCAGGATTATCCGGCCCCGGTGCAGATGGTGTGCGGGGTGCAGGATGCGGGCGATGTGGCAATCACCGCCGTCGCCGGGCTGGGTATCGACCTGGTCGTCGATTCCGCCCGCCACGGCAGCAACGCCAAGGTCTCGAACCTGATCAACATGATGGCGGCGGCGCGCCACGACGTGCTGGTGCTGAGCGACAGCGACATGGGCGTCCGGCCCGATTACCTGGCGCAGGTCGTCGCGGCATTGCAGCAACCGGGCGTCGGCGCAGTGACCTGCTTCTACGGCGGGCGCGGCGATGCCGGGCCGTGGTCGCGGCTGGCGGCGCTGGGTATCGACACCGGCTATCTGCTGTCGGGCCTGTTCGCGGCGCGGTTCGGGCTGGCGCAGCCGTGCATGGGGTCGACCATCGCGCTGACCCGCGACACGCTGGCGCGGATCGGCGGCCTGGCCCGCGTTGCGAACGTGCTCGCCGACGATCATGCGCTGGGCGAGGCGGTGCGCGCGTTCGGGCTGAAAGTGGTCGTCGCGCCGCCGGTGCTAACCCATGCGGGGGCCGAGGCCAACCTTGCCGCGCTCGCCGCGCACGAGCTGCGCTGGAACGTCACCGTGTTCCGCCTGTCGCCCTGGGGGTTTGCCGGGCTGGGCCTGCTCAACCCGCTGCCGGTGGCACTGCTCAGCGGCTCGGGCCTCGTCGTCGCAGCGGCGCTGGCGTCGCGCCTCGTCGTCGGCCTGCGGGTCCGGGCGATCACCGGCGTCTCACCTGCGCCGCTGTGGTGGCTGCCGCTGCGCGACATCCTCAGCTACGGGCTGTATGTCGCGACGTTTTTCAGGCAATCGGTCGATTGGCGGGGGGCGCGGCTTAGCGTAACGCCCGGCGGCGGGATCACGAACAAAGGCCAATGATGCGCACTCTCTTCCTCCAGGCGCCCAGTTTCGACGGTTACGACGGCGGTGCCGGCGCGCGCTACCAGATGAAGCGCGAGGTCAAATCCTTCTGGTATCCGACCTGGCTGGCGCAGCCGGCCGCGATGATCCCGGGGTCGAAGCTGATCGACGCGCCCGCGCACGACCTGTCGTGGGACGACATCGCGCACGAGTTCGACACGCGCGATCTCGTCATCCTCCACACCTCGACGCCCAGCTTCAACCAGGACATCCGGACCGCCGCGCTGATCAAGGCGCGCAATCCCAAGATCGTCATCGCGTTCGTCGGCGCCAAGGTAATGATCGAGGACGAGGCCAGCCTGAAGGCCTGCGATGCCATCGATCTGGTGTGCCGCGAGGAATATGATTTCACCTGCGTCGAACTCGCCGAGGGCCGGCCGCTGGCGGAAATCGACGGCATCACCTGGCGCGCGCCCGACGGCCGGATCGTCCGCAACAAGGACCGTGCGCCGATCGAGGACATGGACGTGCTGCCGATGGTGTCGCCGATCTACAAGCGCGACCTCGACACCTCGAAGTATTTCGGCGGCTACCAGCGCCATCCCTATATCTCGTTCTACACCGGTCGCGGGTGCAAGAGTCGCTGCACCTTCTGCCTGTGGCCGCAGACGATCGGCGGCCACCGCTACCGCCATCGCACCACGCCGAAGGTGATCGAGGAGGTGAAGTACATCCTCGCCAATATGCCCGAGGTGAAGGAGATCTTCTTCGACGACGACACGCTGGCCGATGCGCACGACTTCGTCGTCGAGCTGTCGGGCGAACTGGCCAAGCTCGGCTTCGGCAAGCCCGGCTTTCCGGTCACCTGGGGCTGCAATGCCAAGGCCAACGTGCCGCAGCCGGTGCTGAAGGCGATGAAGGCGGGCGGCTGCCGCGTGCTCCTGGTCGGCTATGAAAGCGGCAATCAGCAGATCCTGCACAACATCAAGAAGGGCCTGCGCACCGATGTCGCGCGGCAGTTCACCAAGGACGCCCATGCGCTCGGCCTGACCATCCACGGCACCTTCATCCTCGGGCTGCCCGGCGAGACGCTTGAAACGATCGAGGAGACGATCAACTACGCCAAGGAGATCGACCCGCACACCATCCAGGTGTCGCTGGCCGCGCCCTATCCGGGCACGTTCCTGTACAGGCAGGCGACCGAGAACGGCTGGTTCGATTCTTCGCACGACCTGTTGACCGACGGCGGCAACCAGATCGCACAATTGAGCTATCCCCACCTCCACTCGTCGGTGATCTTCGAGAAGGTCGAGGAATTTTATAAGCGCTTCTATTTCCGACCGTCCAAGATCTGGGAAATCGTGCGCGAGATGCTGACCGACTGGGACATGATGAAGCGCCGCCTGCGCGAGGGCGTCGAGTTCTTCGACTTCCTGCGGCGCCGGAAAGAGGCGGCTTGAAGCAGCTGATCGTCACCGCCGACGACTTCGGCGCGGACGAAAGCGTCAACGAGGCGGTCGAGATCGGGCACACGCAGGGCATCCTGACCGCCGCCAGCCTGATGGTCGGGGCGCCTGCGGTGGCCGATGCGGTGGCGCGGGCGAAGCGGCTCCCGGCGCTCGGCGTCGGGCTGCACCTGGTGCTGGTCGAGGGGCGGCCGGTGCTGCCGCCTGATGCGGTGTCCGAGCTTGTCGATGCAAGCGGCTGTTTCCGCTCCGACATGGTGGCGAGCGCGGTCAACATCTTCGTGAGCGCCCGCGCCCGGCGGCAGCTGGCGGCCGAGATCGAGGCGCAGTTCGCCGCCTTTGCCGCGACCGGCCTGACGCTCGACCATGTCAACGCGCACAAGCACTTCCACCTGCACCCGACCATCGCTTCGACGGTGCTCCGCGTCGGCCGCCGCTTCGGCATGCGCGCCGTCCGCGCGCCCGTAGAGCCGGGCGGCGGCGGCATCGCTGCCTGGTATGCGCGCGCGCTGCAACGCCGCCTGCGCCGCGCCGGGATGATCGTGCCCGACCAGGTCTACGGCCTCGCCGATTCGGGGCGGATGACCGCGGCGCGGGTCGGCGCGATCCTGGCGGCGCTGCCCGACGGCCTCAGCGAAATCTACCTCCACCCTGCCACCCGCGACGATTGGCCCGGCAATTCAAACGGTTACCGCTACACCGAGGAACTCGCCGCACTGACCGACCGCGCCAACCGTGCCGCAGCAAACGCCGTTTTGATCAACAGTTTCACAACCTCATGACTCGCTGGCTGATCCTGCTCGCCACCCTGCTCGGTCTCGCCGTCACCGTCTGGCTGGTCGGCTCGATCGGCGCAGCGCAGGTGCTGGCCAGCGTGCTCAGCGTCGGCTGGCCCGGGTTCATTGCCTTCTGCCTGGTCTCGGTCGCGGTACTGACCGTGCTTGGCGGGGCCTGGCTGGCCGTCGCGCCGGGGCAGCCCCTGCGCCAGCTCCGCGCCTTTGCCTGGGCGCGGGCGGTGCGCGAAGGTGCGACCGACGTGCTGCCCTTCGCGCAGCTCGGCGGCCTGGTCGTCGGCGGCCGCGCCCTTGCCGGCCACGGCATTCCCGACGACACTATCTACGCCTCGATGGTCGCCGACCTGACCACCGAGATGGCGTCGCAGGCGGTGCTGACCGTTGCCGGCGTCGCGGTACTGGCGGCGGTCGTCGCGGGCGCCGACGACGGCGGCGCGCTGAAGCTGGCGCTGGCCGGGCTGGCGGCGACGCTGGCGCTGCTCGCGGCGTTCGCGCTGGGCCAGGGCAAGGCGATCGATCTGGCGGTCCGGTTCGCCGCCCGGCTGCTGCCCGCGTCAGCGGCATCGCTGGGCGGCGTGCGCCCGCGCCTGACCGCCATCTACCGCGACCGGCGGGCGGTGGCGCTCTCGTTCGCGCTCAACGCGCTGGCGTGGGTGATGAGTGCCGCGGGCGCGTGGCTCACGCTGCGCTTCATGGGCGTCGACGCGCCGCTGTGGGTGGTGCTGACCATAGAGAGCCTGATCTTTGCGGTGCGCAGCGTCGCCTTCGTCATCCCCGGCGCGCTGGGGGTGCAGGAGGGCGCCTATCTGCTGCTCGCGCCGCTGTTCGGGCTCGACCCGCAGGCACTGCTGGCGCTGTCGCTGGTCAAGCGGGCGCGCGATCTGGCGGTCGGCATTCCCGCGCTGCTGATCTGGCAGCTCGGCGAGGGCCGGGCCATCGCCACCGCGAATGGTGCTGCCGGGGAGGATTGAACTCCCGACCTCAGCCTTACCAAGGATGCGCTCTACCACTGAGCTACGGCAGCCCATTCGCGGGCGATGACGCGGGGTCAGGACCCGGCGTGCGGGCGGCTATGGGGGACGCCCGCGCGGCTTGTCAAGGCGAGTGCGGCCAGCCTATCCCCGGCTGGTGGCCAAGCCCCCTGCCCCCGACCCGCGCGCCGAGCGCCTTGCCGCCGCGCTCCGCGCCAACCTGGCCAAACGCAAGGCGCGGGAACGGGGCGAAGCCGAGCCTATGCCGCCAGCGCCGCCTCGATCGCAGCCTTGACCTCGGGCGCGCCCGGCTGGACCTTGTTGCCGAAGGCGCGGATCAGGCGACCATCCTTGCCGACCAGATATTTGTGGAAATTCCACGTCGGCACGTTCTTGGGGCCCAGCGTCGCCGCCGCCCACTGATAGAACGGCACCGCGTTGCCGCCCTTGACGTGGCCGGTCTCGGTCAGCGGGAACTTGATGCCGAACTTCGAATCGCAGAACTGCTTGACCTGCTTGTTGCTGCCGTATTCCTGCCCGCCGAAATCGGGGGACGGCACGCCGATGACGGTGAACCCCTTGGGCGCATAGGTTTCGTGCAGCGTCTCCAGCCCCTCGTACTGCGGGGTGTTGCCGCAGAAGCTGGCGGTGTTGACGACCAGCAGCACCTTGCCCTTGAACTGCGCAAACGGCAGCGGCGCGCCGTCGATCGAGGTCATGGTGATGTCGTAGGCGGACGTCACGCCCGCGGGCGCGGCGGCGGTCAGAGCGGCGGCAGCGGCCGCGACGGCGATGGTGCGGATCATTGTAGGTCTCCCGTTGACTGGCCGAAGCTAAAGCGGTGCGCAGGCGTCCGCCAGCCACGCCGCTGCCGCACCCTCCAGGTCCGGGCCGATCTCGGCCAGCACGCGGGCGTGATAGGCATCGACCCAAGCGCGCTCGACGGCGTTCAGCGCGTCGGCGTCGATCAGGTGGCGGTCGATGGGCGCCAGCGTCAGCGTCTCGAAGCCAAGCATGTCCTTTTCGGCACCCTCGACCACGCGCGGCTCGATGAGCACCAGGTTCTCGATGCGGATGCCGTATTCGTGCGCCTTGTAGTAGCCCGGCTCGTTCGACAGGATCATGCCCGCCGCCAGCGGTTCGTCGCCGCCCGCCTGGCCGCTGGTCGTCGGCGCGATGCGTTGCGGGCCTTCATGGACCGCAAGGTAGCTGCCGACGCCGTGGCCGGTGCCGTGGGCATAGTCGAGGCCCGCCTCCCACAGCGGCGCGCGCGCCAGCACGTCGAGCTGGCTGCCGCGCGTGCCGACCGGGAATACCGCGCGGGCAAGCGCGATATGGCCGCGCAGCACGCGGGTGAAGCGGTCGCGCATTTCCGGCGTCGGGGTGCCGACCGCCAGCGTGCGGGTCACGTCGGTGGTGCCGTCGCGGTACTGGCCGCCCGAATCGATCAGGAAAAGCGAGTTCGGCTCGATGCGCCGGTTGGTCTCGGGCGACACCCGGTAGTGAACGACCGCGCCGTTCGGCCCGGCGCCGGAGATGGTGTCGAAGCTCAGATCCTCCAGGCTGTTCGTCAGCTCGCGGAACGACTGCAGCTTGTTCGCCGCGCCGAGTTCGTCGAGCTCGTCCTTCGGGGCCTCGCCGGCAAACCAGTGCAGGAAGCGGGTTAGCGCCGCCCCGTCGCGGTGGTGGGCGGAGCGGGTGCCGGCGATCTCGACCGGGTTCTTGATTGCCTTGGGCAGCGCCACCGGATCGCGTGCCTCGACGACCGTCGCGCCGCCGCGCTTCAGCGCCTCGAAGATCGCCGCGACGGCGGTGGCGGGGTCGGCAGTGACGGTCTTGCCGCCCAGCCCCTCCAACGCACCGATAAAGGCGTCGCGGGGGTGGAGGCGTACATCCGGACCGAGGTGGGCGCGCACCTCGGCATCGAGCTTCGCGTCGTCGACGAACAGGTCGGCGGTCGCATCGGCGTGGAACAGCGCGAAGGCCAGCGCGACGGGCGTGTGCTCGACATCCTTGCCGCGGACGTTGAACGCCCAGGCGATCGAGTCGAGCGCCGAGACGACCGCGACATCGGCCTTGTGCTCGCCCAGCCATTTGGCGATGGCGGCGCGCTTGGCGGCGGCCGGCTGCCCGGCCAGCGCATCGGCATGGACGTCGAGGCGGGCCGCGGACGGGGCTGGACGGTCGGTCCAGATCCGGTCGACAGGGTTGCGCTCGACGGCGACGAGCGCGGCGCCCTTGGCATTTAGGCGATGGGCTGCCGACGCCGCCCAGGCGGCGGTGTGCAGCCACGGGTCATAACCGATGCGGTCACCCGCCGCGGCGTGCTCGACCAGCCAGTCGGCGACGCTGGTCTGCGGCACCTGCGCGTAGTCGTAGAGGTCGCCCGGCACCTGCTCGCGGACCTGCAGCGTGTAGCGGCCGTCGGTGAACATCGCGGCCTTGGCAGCCAGCACCGCCGCCGTGCCGGCCGAACCGCCGAAGCCGGTCAGCCACGCCAGGCGCTGCGCATAGCCGCCGACATATTCGCTCATGTGCTCGTCGGTGAGCGGCACGACGAAGCCGGTCAGCGCCTGTTCGCTGAGCTCGGCGCGCAGCGCGGCGAGGCGGTCGGCGTGGGTGGACATAAGCGCTCCTTCGAAACCGGCCCGCACCCTACCCGGTCCGCGCGCGCGCCACTATAGGGCAGCGATGCAAGCCCCTATCGCCGACCGCGTGCCCCACTCGTCCACCCATCACGGCATCGTCCGCGACGATCCCTACGACTGGCTGCGCGACCCCGGCTATCCGGAGGTCGCCGACCCGGCGGTGCTCGCCTATCTGGCGGCGGAGAACCAGTGGTTCGAGGCGTGGATGGCGCCCCACGCCGCGACCGTCGAGACGCTGTACGAGGAACTCAAGGGCCGGGTGAAGCCGGACGACGCCGGCGTGCCGGTGCGCGACGGCGAATGGGATTATTGGTGGCGGTTTGCCCCCGGCGGCCAGTACCGGGTGTGGCTGCGCGCGCCGGCGGGCGGCGGGCCGGAGCAGGTCATCCTCGACGAGCCTGTGCTGGCGGAAGGGCTGGCGTATTTCCGCCTCGGCGGCCACGCGGTCAGCCCGGGCGGGCGCTGGCTGGCGTATGCCATCGACGCCGACGGGTCGGAGCGATTCGCGCTGTTCGTGCGCGACCTCGACAGCGGCGAGACCGGGCCGATGGTCGCCGCGAACAGCATCGGCACGCCGGTCTGGGCCGACGACGACACGCTTTTCTGGACCGAGGTCAACGAGGCGTGGCGGCCGTGGCGGGTGCAGCGGCACCGGCGCGGCTCGGGCACGCCCGGGGAGCCGGTGTACGAAGAAGCCGACGGCAGCTTCTTTGTCGGTCTCGCGCGGAGCCAGGACCGCAGCCACATCATCATCCGCAGCGCCGACCATGTCACGGCCGAGGCGCGGCTGGTCGACGTGGCGGGCGGCGCGCCGGTGCTGGTACGGGCGCGGCACCCTGGGGTCGATTATGAGGTCGACGTCGCGAACGGCACGGTTTTCGTCCGCGCCAACGACACCCACGAGAATTTCCGGGTCGCCACCGCGCCGCTCGCTACACCCGGCGAGTGGACCGAGCTGATCGCCGGTAGCGACCGGCACTACATCCGCGGCCTGACCGCCTTCGCCTCGTGCCTGGTCATCGAGGAGCGGGTCGACGGCCTCGATGCGGTACGGGTCCGCGGTCACGACGGCAGCGAGCACCGGGTCGCCTTTCCCGAGGCGAGCTACAGCGCCGGGCTGGGCAGCAATCCGCAGCCCGACGCGGTGGCGCTGCGCCTCCACTACAGCTCGATGGTCACGCCGCAGACCGTGTTCGACTATGATCTCGCGACGCGCGCGCTGGTGACACGCAAGGTGCAGGAGGTGCCATCGGGCTATGACGCCAGCCTGTACGCCACCGAGCGGCTGAGCGCACGCGCCGCGGACGGCACGATGATCCCTGTCTCAGTCGTGTGGCGACGCGACATGCCGCGCGGGCAGCGCTGCCACCTCTATGGCTACGGCGCTTACGGGATCGCCATCCCGCCATCGTTCTCGGCCAGCCGGCTGAGCCTGCTCGACCGGGGTTTCGCCTACGCGATCGCGCATGTGCGCGGCGGCGACGACCTCGGCTACGGCTGGTATCTCGGCGGCAAGCTCGAGCGGCGGACCAACACGTTCACCGACTTCATCGCCGCGGCCGAAGCGCTGGTCGAAGCCGGCCACGCGACGCGGGGCAATATCTCGACCTCGGGCGGCAGCGCCGGCGGCACGTTGATGGGCGTCGTTGCCAATCAGCGCCCGGACCTGTGGCGGGCCGTCGTCGCGCACGTGCCGTTCGTCGACGTGCTCGGCACGATGCTCGACGCGACCCTGCCTCTGACGCCGATCGAATGGCCCGAATGGGGCAACCCGATCGAGAGCCGCGAGGCCTATGAGGCGATCGCCGCCTATTCGCCCTACGACAATGTCAGCGCCCAGCCTTATCCGGCGATGCTGGTCACCGCCGGCCTAAACGATCCTCGCGTCACCTATTGGGAGCCGGCAAAATGGGTGGCGCGCCTGCGCGAACGGGGCACCGGCGATGCGCCGCTGCTGCTCAAGACCAACATGGGGGCGGGGCACGGCGGCAAATCGGGGCGGTTCGAGGCGCTGCGCGAGACAGCGGAGGAATTCGCCTTCATCCTGGCGGCGTTCGGGGGCTAGCGCCCTAGAAGCCGCCGTGCGGGCGGACCCCCAGCAGATGCGCGGCCAGCGCCGCCGCCGCGACCAGCCCGATGAACAGCAATGCCGTCCACGGCACCAGCGCGTGGGCAGCGAGCGGCGCGCGGTGGCGGGCGCGCAGGCCGAGCCAGCCGGCACCTGCTACCAGCAGCGCCGCGCCGAGCGCGATCAGGCTGCTCGTCTGGTCCACTTATGCCCCCTTGCCGCACGCCCCGGAGGCGCTAGACAAGCCGCCTGTCCCTGACAAGCAAAGGCTCGCCCCCATGAACCGACCGCTGATCGCCCTGATGATCGCCGCCGTGGCCGTGCCGGCGCTTGCCGCCACCAGCTTTGGCCCCATCGTTGCCGGCAGCTGGCGCAGTCCCGCCAACAAGGCCCGCGACCCGTATCGCCACCCGGCCGAGACGCTGGCCTTCTTCGGGCTGAAGCCGACGATGACGGTGGTCGAAATCTGGCCGTCGAGCGGCTGGTACACCGAGATCCTCGCGCCCTATCTGAAGGACGGCGGCACGTTGTACGGCGCCAGCGCGGCGCTCGCCGACCCCGTCGGCGCCGCCAAGGTGCCCGCCAATTTCAAGACCAAGTTCGCCGAGGTACCGGGCAGCGACCGCGTCAGGCTGACCCCGTTCGCCAAGGGCAGCACCGCCGCCGCGCCCGCGGGCAGCGCCGACATGGTGCTGACCTTCCGCAACGTCCACAACTGGTACATCGACGGCTGGGCGCCGGAGGCGTTCGCGGCGTTCAACAAGGCCCTGAAGAAGGGCGGCGTGCTGGGCGTCGAGGAGCATCGCCTGCCCGAATCGATGCCCGACGCGATGCAGAATTCGAGCGGCTACATGAAGCAGTCGACGGTGGTGAAGCTGGCGGCGGACGCGGGCTTCAAGCTGGCGGGCGAGTCGAAGGTCAACGCCAACCCCAAGGATACGCACGACTATCCCAAGGGCGTCTGGACGCTGCCGCCGACCTTCACCGAGGGCGACAAGGACCGGGCCAAATATGCCGCGATCGGCGAATCGGACCGCATGACGCTGAAATTCGTGAAGGTCCGCTGACCCGCCGAACTAGTGCTCCAGCTTGTCGAGCCGCGCCTGCAGGGCGGCGAGCTCGGCCTTGAGCGCCGTCATCTCGTCGCTGCCGCCCTTTGCCCCGCGCCCGCTGAGCATGCTGGTCGCGGCCTCGAACATCGCCAGGTTCTGCTTGGCCATTGCCTCGAACGGCTTCAGCGCGGTCATCGGCAATGCCGCCGCGCCGCCGATGGCACCCGCCATCGCGTCGCGAAACTGCGCCTGGTTCTTGGCGAACGCGTTCATCGACGCCTCGAGGTAATGCGGCACCGCCTGCTGCAGCGAATTGCCGTAGAGTGCGATGATCTGGCGCAGGAACGACGTCGGCAACATGGTCTGGCCGCCATTCTCCCCGTCCATGACGATCTGGGTCAGCACCGAGCGGGTGATATCCTCACCGCTCTTGGCATCGATGACCTGGAAGTCCCGGCCCTCGCGGGTCATCGTCGCCAGATGCTCGAGCGTGATGTAGCTGGAGCTGCCGGTGTTATACAGGCGGCGGTTGGCGTATTTCTTGATGATCACCGGGGCCGGCTTGGCGGTATCGGGAGCAACTGGCGGAACGGTGGCGGCTTCGTCCATGTCTGGATCCGATCGAATTGTTGCTGCAGCAATAGCATACGGCGATGCTGCACCGCAACGCAGCGCCGGCACGGCGGTGCGCCGGCGCGGTCCGCATCCCCTCGCGGGCCTGATGGCGCTGTTCGCCGAGGTCTGTGGTCCGGATACAGTGCGGCTGCAGCGGGCGCTGGCCGGCGTGCGGGCGTATCAGGCGCATCCCTATCACCGTCGCATGCCGGCGCTCCCGGTGGCCGCGCGGATCGGTGCGGTGACGCTGCGCGACTATGGCGGCGACGGCCTCCCCGCAGTGTTCGTGCCGTCGCTGATCAACCCACCGACCGTGCTCGACCTCGCTGAAGACAATTCGATGCTGCGCTGGCTGACGCAGCATGGCGTGCGCCCGCTGCTCCTCGACTGGGGCGAGCCGGGCGCGGACGAGCTTCGCTTCGGGCTGGATGCGATGATTACGGAGCGGCTGGTGCCCTTGCTGCGCGGGCTCGGCACCCCGGTCGCGGTCGCCGGCTATTGCATGGGCGGCACGATGGCGCTGGCGGCGGCGGCGCTGACCCCGGTGACACGGCTGGCGTTGCTGGCGACGCCGTGGCGGTTCGATGGCTATGAGCCGGTGCGGCGGGCGGGCGTGGCCGACTATGCTGCGTCCGTGCTGCCGCTTGCCGACAGCCTTGGCGCGATGCCGATGGACCTGCTGCAACCGGCGTTCTGGCGACTCGCCCCGGAGGCGACGGTGGCGAAGTTCGAAGCCTTCGCGACGCTCGACCCGGCGAGCGCTGCCGCGGCAGCGTTCGTCGCTCTTGAGGACTGGGCCAGCGACGGGCCGCCGCTCGCGCTGCCGGTGGCGAGGGCGCTGTTTGACGACCTGTTCGCCGCGAACCTGACGGGGCGCGGCGCCTGGCGGGTCGGCGGCGTCGCGGTGGATCCGGAGGCGCTCGGCATTCCGGTGCTCGACGTGGTGGCGCTCCGCGACCGGCTGGTGCCGCCCGGCAGCGCGCTCGGGCTTGGCGAGCGGCTCGACATCGACAGCGGCCATGTTGGCATGGTCGTCGGCAGCCGCGCGCGCGCGCTGCTGTGGGAGCCGCTGGCGCGCTTCCTGCGCGGGGAGTAGGACGCCGCCAAGCCATCAGGAGTCGAGACCATGACCGGAGTCGTCATCACCGCCGCCAAGCGTACACCCGTCGGCAGCTTTATGGGGGCCTTCGCCACCGTCCCCGCGCACGAGCTCGGCCGCGTCGCCATCGAGGCGGCACTCACCCAGTCGGGCGTCGCCGCGGACGAGGTCAGCGAAGTCATCCTCGGCCAGGTGCTGACCGCGGCGCAGGGCCAGAACCCGGCGCGACAGGCGTCGATGGCGGCGGGCATCGCCAAGGAAACGCCGGCCTGGGGCGTCAATCAGGTCTGCGGCAGCGGCATGCGCGCCGTCGCGCTCGGCTGCCAGGCGATCCAGTCGGGTGACGCCACCGTCGTTGTCGCCGGCGGCCAGGAGAGCATGAGCCTGTCGAACCACGCGCAGGCGCTTCGTGCCGGCACCAAGATGGGCGGGCTGGAGCTGGTCGACACGATGATCAAGGACGGGCTGTGGGATGCCTTCAACGGCTATCACATGGGTATCACCGCCGAGAACGTCGCCGAACAGTATCAGGTGACCCGCGAGAAGCAGGACGCCTTCGCGGTCGGCAGCCAGAACAAGGCGTCGGCCGCCCGCTCGAGCGGGCGCTTCAAGGACGAGATCGCCGCCGTGACGATCAAGGGCCGCAAGGGCGACACGGTCGTCGACACCGACGAGTATATCCGCGACGGCGCGACGATCGAGAGCGTGCAGGGCCTGAAGGGGGCGTTCAAGAAGGACGGCAGCGTCACCGCCGCCAACGCCAGCGGCCTGAACGACGGGGCCGCGGTGCTGGTGCTGATGTCGGCGGAAGAAGCCGCCAGGCGCGGCGCGACGGTGCTGGCCAAGATCAAGAGCTGGGCGTCGACGGGGGTCGACCCGGCAGTCATGGGCATCGGCCCGGTGACGGCGTCGCAGGCAGCGCTGAAGAAGGCCGGCTGGTCGGTCGGCGACCTCGACCTTATCGAGGCCAACGAGGCGTTCGCGGCACAGGCGCTGGCGGTCGGCCAGGAACTCGGGCTCGATCCGGCGAAGGTCAACGTCAACGGCGGTGCCATTGCCATCGGCCACCCGATCGGCGCGAGCGGCGCGCGGGTGCTGACGACGCTGATCTACGAAATGGGCAAGCGCGACGCCAAGAAAGGCCTGGCGACGCTGTGCATCGGCGGCGGCATGGGCATCGCCATGTGCGTCGAGCGGGATTAGACTGAGGCTAATCAGACAAAGGGACCATGGGTGCCGAATCAAGGACACGCGGCAGATAAAATACAAGGCGCATCTGAAAACCGGCGTCCGGGGCGGCGTGAACTACGCTCGCCGCCCCGCCGGAAGTAGGCCAATGACCCTTCTAACCGCTGACAAGGTTACGGCCTAAAGAGTTGAGATCAGACCGCTGTTTTTTGGGTCAGAAAAGTCAAGTGCGCCGGCAGCAGAGGCTCCACTTGCCGATGCTTGCGGATTCGCCTTCACCCAATCCATGATCTTCTCCGGCGTCGACTCCTCGTACGGGTCGCTGTCCGAGCCGACGTCGTTCTTGCCGGGCTCGACGTTCAGCGCCTTGATGACGCCGTCGTCGACGACCATCGAGTAGCGCCACGAGCGCATGCCGAAGCCGAGATGCTCCTTGTTGATCAGCATCCCCATGCCCTTGGTGAAGGCACCGTTGCCGTCGGGCAGCATCTTGATGTGCTTGACGCCGAGGTCCTGCGCCCACTTGAACATCACGAAAGCGTCGTTGACGCTGACGCAATAGACCTCGTCGACGCCGCCATGGCCCTTCATGTCGTCATAGGCGCTCTCGTAGCCCGGGCACTGCTTGGATGAGCAGGTCGGCGTGAACGCGCCGGGCAGCGAGAACACGACGATGCGCTTGCCCTTGAAGATCTCGTCGCTGGTGACGTCCTGCCAGCGGAACGGGTTCGGCCCCTCGACGGTCTCGTCGCGGACGCGGGTCTTGAAGGTCACCTGGGGGACGTGGTCGCCAACGCTGGCCATGAAGCTCTCCTTTAGTGGGGGTGAATCGCTCGCCTCAATTGGCGTGGGCGTGCCGTCGTGGCAAGACCGTGGCCGCCATGCGGATCGACGCACCCGAAACGGAGATCGAGGACTGGTACGCGACGCCGGCGGGCCGTGAGGCGGCGCGGCTGCTGGTGCGCGCGGTGACGCCGCTGCTGGCGCGGGGTGCCACCACCCGCCTGCTGGCGCTGGGCCAGACCGCGCCGGTGCTCACCCGCCTGCACGCGCTGCGCCACGAGCGCGTCGCGATGATCGTCGAGCAGCCGGTGGCGTGGCCGGTGACGATGCCCAACCGCGCCGCGGTCGCCGACCCGGAGCGGCTGCCGTTCGGCGATGCGCTGTTCGATGACGCGCTGCTGATCCACGCGCTCGAGCTGGTCGAGCGGCCGCGCGTCGTGCTGCGCGAGCTGTGGCGCGTGCTGGCCCCGGCCGGGCGGCTGATCCTGGTGGTGCCGAACCGTGCCGGCGTGTGGGCGCGGGTCGAGGCTTTGCCATTCGGGCGCGGTCATCCCTACGGTCGCGGCGGGCTGACCCGGCTGCTGGAGGCAAGCATGTTCGAGGTCGAAAGCTGGTCGACCGCGCTCGCCGCGCCGCCGGTGACACGGCTCCGCTGGCTTGAGCGCCCACTGGCCCGGCTCGCGCCGCACCTGGGCGGAGTGCATATCGTTGCCGCCCGCAAGACCGACGGGCTGAAGCCGGCCGGCAAACTTGCCGTCGCCCGGCTGCGGACCGCCGAGGCGATTTAGCCCCGGCCGAGCACGAACATGGCGCGTTCGGCGCGCAGGTTGGCAGCGGCGCGAACCTCGCGGCCGCCACTGAGGAAGCGCGCCTGCTCAACCCGGAGCCCGAGCTCGCGGACCAGGGCGCGGAAATCGTCGACGGTGCACAAATGGATGTTGGCCGTTTCATGCCACGCCACCGGCAGCGTCCGCGTCACCGGCATCCTCCCGCCCGCGACCAGCCCGGCGCGGACCCGCCAATGGCCGAAATTGGGAAAGCTGACCACCGCCCGCCTGCCGATGCGGAGCAGCTGGCCAAGCACCGCGGCGGGCGCGCGCATCGCCTGCAGCGTGTCGGACAGGATGACCAGATCGAAGGCGTCATCCGGATAGTCGGCCAGGTCGGTGTCGGCGTCGCCCTGCACCACCGACAGCCCGCGCGCCACGGCCTGCGCGACGTTCGCCGCCGCCAGCTCGATGCCGCGGCCCGCCACCTGCCGGGTATCGCGCAGTTCGGCGAGCAGCGCGCCGTCGCCGCAGCCGATGTCGAGGACACGCGCGCCCGCCGGCACGACGGCGGCGATGGCGGCAAGGTCCGGGCGCAGCGTCATGCCGCGGCCCGCAGGAAGCCGTCGACGACGCGGTTCAGTTCGGGCGTGTCGAGCAGGAAGGCGTCGTGACCGTGCGGGCTGTCCAGCTCGACGAAGCTGACCTCCGCGCCGGCCGCGTTCAGCGCGCTGACGATGCGGCGCGATTCGACCGTCGGGTACAGCCAGTCGCTGGTGAAGCTGACGACCGCGAAGCGGGTCGCCGTACCGCGGAAGGCCAGCGCAAGCCGCCCATCGTGGGCAGCCGCGAGGTCGAAATAGTCCATCGCCCGTGTGATGTAGAGATAGGAATTGGCGTCGAACCGCTCGACAAAACTGAGGCCCTGGTGCCGCAGATAGCTCTCGACCTGGAAGTCGGCGTCGAAGCCGAAGCCGAGCGCGTCGCGGTCCTGCAGGCGGCGGCCGAATTTCTCGGTCAGCCCGGCTTCCGACAGATAGGTGATATGCGCCGCCATCCGAGCGACGCTGAGGCCGGCGGCAGGCGGCGTCGTGTACGCCCCGCCCTGCCACTGCGGATCGGCCATGATCGCCTGCCGCCCGACCTCGTGGAAGGCGATGTTCTGGGCCGAATGGCGGGCGGCGCTCGCGATGACGACGGCGTTGCGCAGCCGCTGCGGATAGGAAGCTGCTAACTGCAGCACCTGCATGCCGCCCATCGAGCCGCCGACCGCTGCCAGCAGCGATCGCACCCCGAGATGGTCGAGCAGCGCGACCTGCGCCGCCACCATGTCGGCTATGGTGATCACCGGAAAGCGCATCGCGTAAGCCGCCCCGTCGGCGGCCGCGCTGCCCGGCCCGGTGCTGCCCGAACAGCCGCCAAGCACGTTCGCGCAAACGATGAAATGCCGCGCCGGGTCGACGGGATTGCCGTCGCCGACCATGCGCGGCCACCAGCCGGGCTTGCCGGTACGCGGATGGACGCTGGCAACATGCTGGTCACCGGTCAGCGCGTGGCAAACCAGCACTGCGTTCGAGGCGTCGGCGTTCAGTCGGCCATAGGTTTCGTAAGCGACCTCGACACCGCCCAGCACCTGACCCGAGGCCAGCGTCAGCGGCGCGGCGAGCGTCACGCGGCGGTCGAGGCCGAAGCGGTTGTCGGGTGCGGACATGGGCCGCAGGCGTTACGGTCAAGGTTGCGTGGACGCAAGCAAGCGGCCAATACCCGCGGCCATGACCAACGCCGCGCCGCAGATGAAGCCCTGGGTCGAGGCTATCGCCCCCTATGTGCCCGGCAAGGCCAAGATCGCGGGCCGCGCCGTGGTCGCCAAGCTGTCGTCGAACGAAAACCCGTTCGGGCCAAGCCCGCACGCCGTCGCCGCGATGCAGGCGGTGCTGGGCAGCGCGCATCATTATCCCGACCCGCAGTCGACGGCGTTGCGTCACGCACTCGGCGACCTGCACGGCATCGACCCCGACCGCATCGTCTGCGGCACCGGATCGGACGAGATCATCCACCTGGTGGCCGGCGCGTTCGCCGGGCCGGGCGACGAGGTGCTGCACGTCCGCTACGGCTTTGCGGTCTATGAGATCGCGGCGAAGCGCGTCGGCGCGACGGTGGTGGTCGCGCCCGACGACGACTACGGCACCGATGTCGACGCGCTGCTGGCGCTGGTGACGCCGCGGACGCGGATCGTCTTCCTCGCCAACCCTAATAACCCGACCGGCACGATCATCCCGGCCGCCGAGGTGCGCCGCCTGCACGCCGCGCTGCCGTCGGACTGTGTGCTGGCGCTCGACTGCGCCTATGCCGAGTTCGCCGAAGGCGAGTATGAGGACGGGCTGAAGCTGGCCGACCAGCACCCCAATGTCATCGCGATGCGGACCTTCTCCAAGGCCTATGGCCTGGCCGCGCAGCGCATCGGCTGGGGCTATGCGCAGGCCGACGCGGTTTCGGCGATGCACCGCATCCGCGCGCCGTTCAACGTGCCGACCACCGGTCAGGCGGGCGCGGTCGCGGCGCTCGCCGATCAGGACTGGGTGGAGATGACCCGCGCGCATACGCTCGAATGGCGGCGCTGGCTGGAAGGCGAGATCGCCAGCCTCGGCAACAAGGGCCTGCGCGCCATCCCCTCGGCGGCCAATTTCGTACTGGTCGAGTTTCCCGCGGATGGGCCGCTGGCCGCCGACAAGGCCAACGACGCGCTGCTCAACGACGGCATCATCGCGCGCTATCTCGCGGTCCAGCAGATGCCGCGCTGCATCCGCATATCGGTCGGCACCGAGGCCGAGACCCGCGCCGCGATGGCATCGCTGCGCGCCTTCGTCGAAGGCGCCTGATGCTGCCCTTCGCCCGCGTCGCGGTGATCGGCATGGGCCTGATCGGCTCGTCGCTGACCCGCGCCATCCGGGCGCACATGCCGACCGTCGCGCTGACCGTCCACGATGCCGACCCCGGCGTTCGCGAGCGGGTCCGCGACCTCGACCTTGCCGATGACGTGACGGACACCGCGGGCGCAGCGGTGATCGACGCCGACCTCGTCATCCTGGCGGTGCCGGTGCTGGCGATGATGAAGGTCGCGGCGCAGATCGCCCCCGACCTGCCCGCCGGCTGCGTCGTCAGCGACACCGGCAGCGTCAAGGCGAGCGTGCTGGCGGACCTGATCGAGGTGCTGCCCGAGGGCGTCGCCGTTATCCCTGCCCACCCGGTGGCGGGCACCGAGAATTCCGGCCCCGATGCCGGTTTCGCGACGCTGTTCGAAGGGCGCTGGTGCATCCTGACGCCGCCGGCCGGGGCGGACGCGCTGGCGGTCGAGCGGGTGCGCGAATTCTGGACCCGCCTCGGCGCGAAGGTCGAGACCATGGACGCCGCGCACCACGACCTTGTGCTGGCGGTGACCAGCCACCTGCCCCACCTGATCGCCTATTCGATCGTCGGCACCGCGTCCGACCTCGAGGGCGTCACCAAGTCCGAGGTGATCAAATACTCCGCCGGGGGCTTCCGCGATTTCACGCGGATTGCGGCCAGCGACCCCGTCATGTGGCGCGACGTCTTCCTGTCGAACAAGGACGCGGTGCTGAGCGTGCTCCAGCGCTTTTCCGAGGACCTGACCGCGCTCCAGCGCGCCATCCGGTGGGGCGACGGCGCGTTTCTGGAGGCACTGTTCACGCGCACCCGCGCGGTTCGCCGCGGCGTCATCGACGAGGGCCAGGATACCGGCGAGGCGGACTTCGGCCGCAAGCACTGACGGTTGACGCTTGCGTAAGCTGCCCGGTAGAGAACGGCCAAAGCCTCTGGGGAGAGACGAATGCGCGCGACCATGCCGCTCGACGACTATCGCGCGCTGGTGGGCAGCGAGGTCGGGATCTCCGACTGGGTACTGGTCGACCAGGCGAAGATCAATGCGTTCGCCGAGGTTACCGGCGACCATCAGTTCATCCATGTCGATCCCGTGAAGGCCGCTCAGACGCCGTTCGGGACCACCATCGCGCACGGTTACCTGACGCTCAGCCTGTGCTCGGTGTTCGCCTATGGCGCGATGCCGTCGGTGGCGGGCGTCAAGATGGGCGTCAACTACGGCCTCAACAAAGTCCGCTTCATGGCGCCGGTCAAGTCGGGCAAGCGGGTGCGCGGCCGCTTCACGCTGACCGACGTGACGCAGCGGCCGGATACCGCGTGGCAATCGACCGTCAACGTCACCGTCGAGATCGAGGGTGAAACCAAACCGGCCCTTGCGGCCGAATGGCTGACCCTGGTGTACATGTGAGCCGCATCGCCCCGCTCGCGAAACCCTTTCCGGAGGCGTTCGCCGCCGCGATGGCGCAGACCATGCCGCCGGGCGCGGAGCCGCTGACGCTGTTTACCACCATCGGCAAGAGCCCGCGCGCCTGGGAGAAGTTCGCCGGCGGCTCGCTGCTCGGGCGCGGGCCGCTCAGCTTGCGCGACCGCGAGATCGTCATCGACCGGACCACCGCCAAGACCGGCTGCGAGTATGAGTGGGGCATCCACGTCAATGCCTTCGCGGCGAAGGCGGGGCTGACACCCGAACAGATCGTCTCGACGGTCAAGGGCTGGGCCGACGACGGCAACTGGGCCCCGAACGAAGCCGCGCTGATCGCCACCGTCGATGCGCTGTTGATGGACCGCAAGCTGACGACGGCCGAGCACGACCGGCTGGCGCAGCACTATGACGAGGCGCAGCGGCTGGAGATCGTCCAGCTGATCGCCTTCTACCACGGCGTCGCGCTGATCGTCGGCGCGTTCGACATTCCCCTCGAAGCGGGTGCCACCCGCTTCCCCGACTAAGGATCCTTGCCATGCGCGAAGCCGTCATCGTCTCCACCGCCCGCACGCCGATCGGCAAGGCCTATCGCGGCGGCTTCAATGCCACCCACCCGGTCGAGCTGGGGTCGCACGCCATGCGCCACGCGGTCCAGCGCGCCGGCATCGACCCGGCCGAGGTCGACGATGTCGTCTGGGGCGCCTCGCTGCTGCAGGGCGGCCAGTGCCCCAACCTCGCCCGCCTGGTGCTGCTCCGCGCCGGGCTGCCGGTGACGGTGTCGGGCCAGTCGATGGACCGCCAGTGCGGCTCCGGCCTGATGGCGATCGCGACCGCCGCCAAGCAGGTCATCGTCGACGGCATGAACATTGTCGTCGGCGGCGGCCAGGAATCGATCTCGATGGTGCAGACCGACAAGATGCGGGTCGACGCCGACATGGGCCTCGTGGCGCTGCACAAGGACGCCTACATGCCGATGATTGATACCGCCGAAGTGGTGTCGAAGCGTTACGGCATCGGCCGTGAGGCCCAGGACGAATACGGCTACCAGTCGCAGATGCGCACCGCCGCCGCCCAGCAGGCCGGCCGCTTCGACGCCGAGATCGTGCCGATGACCGCGAAGATGGGCATGATGAACAAGGAGACCAAGGAGGTCACCTTCCACGAGGTCACGGTGTCGAAGGACGAGGGCAACCGGCCCGAGACGACGCTCGCCGGCCTCAACGGCCTGCAGACGGTTCGACCCGGCGGCACGATCACGGCGGGCAATGCCTCGCAGCTGTCCGACGGCGCGTCGGGCATGGTGATCATGGAAGCGGCCGAGGCCGCACGCCGCGGGCTGACCCCGCTGGGTGCCTATCGCGGCATGGCGTCGGCGGGCACCGAGCCCGACGAGATGGGCATCGGCCCGGTGTTCGCGATCCCCAAGCTGCTGCAGCGCAGCGGCCTGAAGATCGATGACATCGGCCTGTGGGAGCTGAACGAGGCGTTCGCGGTGCAGGTCCTGTACTGCCGCGACAAGCTCGGCATCGACAACGACAAGCTCAACGTCGATGGCGGCGCGATCTCGATCGGCCATCCCTATGGCATGTCAGGTGCCCGGATGGCCGGCCACGCCCTGATCGAAGGCAAGCGCCGCGGCGCGAAGTACGTCGTCGTGACGATGTGCGTCGGCGGCGGCCAGGGCGCGGCGGGACTGTTCGAGGTCTACTGACCCCGGCGTCGGTGTCCGACCGGCTGACGGCGAGAAAATTCGTGCGGCGCGGCGGGGGATGATCGATACCGCCGCCGTAACGAACGCGAACCGGAGTATCGCCATGCGCCTTCAGCTGATCGCCGTCGCCGTCCTGCTTGTTACCGCCTCCGCAACCGCGCGCACGGTAGCGGGCCCGCGCGGCGGCACCGCCACCGGTGGTGTCGTCCAGCAGGGCACCGGCGCCACCGCCTCAGGCAGCGCCGCCGGCGCGGCGGGCGGCACCGCGTCGGGTAGCGCGACGGTCCGCAAGACCCGGACCGGCTATGCCGGCGAAGGTTCGGCGACCGCGACCGGCCCGCGCGGTCGCGGCGGTACCGCCACCGCATCGGGGACCGCCAGTGACGGCAGCCTCGATGCGGCCGGCACCGTCACCACCAACGCCGGGCAGACCGGATCGGCGGCGGTCACCGCCGGTGCCGGGCAGGCGACCGTCACCAGCGGCAGCGGCCGGACGAAGACGTTCCGCCGCAAACAGCCCTAGGCGAACAGCTTCGCCGCGGCCTTGGCGATCAGCTCGCCCTGGTGGCGCGCACCGGCAAGCTCGTTCGCGCTCGGCTGCCGCGAGCCGTCGCCGCCGGACAGGGTGGTCGCGCCATAGGGCGAGCCGCCCGTCACCTCGTCGAGGGTCATCTGGCCCTGGAAGCTGTACGGCAGGCCGACGATGGTCATGCCGAAGTGCATCAGGTTGGTGATGATCGAGAACAGCGTCGTCTCCTGACCGCCGTGCTGGCTGGCGGTCGAGGTGAAGGCACCGCCGACCTTGCCGTTCAGCGCGCCCGACATCCACAGCCCGCCCGCCTGGTCGAGGAATGCCGCCATCTGCGACGAGATGCGGCCGAACCGGGTGCCGGTGCCGACGATGATCGCGTCGTAGTTGGCGAGATCGGCAATCGCCGCGACCGGGGCCGCCTGGTCGAGCTTGAAGTGCGCGGCGCGGGCGACGGCCTCGGGCGCAGTCTCGGGCACGCGCTTGATGTCTACGTCGGCACCGGCGGCACGCGCGCCCTCGGCGACGGCATTGGCCATCGTCTCGATGTGGCCGTAGCTGGAATAATAGAGGACGAGAACCTTGGGCATGTGACCTACTCCTGAGTGACCACGGCGATATAGGCGCTGGATGTTACACCGGAAATCAGGATAATATCGAAACGAACGTTCTAGTTTCCTGAAAGCCTGTCATGCGCCAGCCCGGCACGCCGACGCTCGATCAGCTGACCGTGTTCCTCGCGGTGATCGAGGCAGGCGGCCTCGCGCCGGCGGCCCGGCGGTTGCGGCGCGCGACCTCTGCCGTGAGCTATGCGATCGACGGTCTTGAGGCGCAGCTCGGCCTGACGCTGTTCGAACGAGGCACGACGCGAACGCCCAAGCTGACGCAGGCCGGCGCCGCGGTAGCGAGCGAGGCGCGCCGCATCACCGGCGGGGTCGGCGTGCTGCGCGCCAAGGTCGCGGGGCTTCTCGCGGGGCTGGAGGCTGAGGTCGCGCTGGCGGTCGACGTGATGTGGCCGACGGCGCGGCTGGTCGCAGCGCTGGCGGCGTTCCGGGACCAGTATCCGACCGTGACGCTGAAGCTCTATATCGAGGCGCTGGGCGCGATCGGCGCGCGGGTGCGCGCCGGCGATGCGATGTTCGCGATCGCCGGGCCGGTGCAGGCGGACGATGCCGGCTTCGACCGCATCGACGCGGGCAGCGTCGCGATGCTGCCGGTGGCCGCGCCGGGCCACGCGCTCGCCCAGGGTCCGCAGCCGCCCGGGGCCGGTCGCGGCCATACGCAGCTGGTCCTCACCGACCGCTCCGCCGAAACCCGCGGGCAGGATTTTGGCGTCGTCGCCGCCGACAGCTGGCGGCTCGCCGACCTTGGCGCCAAGCACGAACTGCTGCGCGCCGGGCTGGGCTGGGGCAATATGCCGGTCCACATGGTCGCCGCCGACCTTGCCGCCGGGCGGCTGATCGCGCTCGACCTCGCCGACTGGCGCGGGGCCGACTATCCGATGTCGGTGATCTACCGCACGGAAACGCCGCCGGGGCCTGCCGCGCGATGGCTGATCGAGCGGCTGCTAGCCCCAGAGTGAGGGCTCGGGCGGCCACACGTCGGAGCCCTCGAAGCGCAGCCCGCCGGGCCGGTCCTCGATCAGCAGCGGACCGTCGAGATCGGCAAACTCGCTCTGCATCGCCACCATGAACGCCGGGGCGATCCCGAGCGAGGTCGACAGCATGCAGCCGGTCATCAGACCGAGCCCGCGCTGCTTCGCCGCCTGCGCCAGCGCCCATGCCTCAGTCAGGCCGCCAGCCTTGTCGAGCTTGATGTTGATGTATCGGTAGCGGCCGATCAGGCTGCCCAGCGTCGCACGGTCGTGGACGCTCTCATCGGCGCACAGTGGCACCGGCGAGCGGATGCGGTCGAGAAGGTGGTCCTGCCCGGCCGGGACCGGCTGCTCGATCAGCTCGACCCGCAGCGCATCGAGGCTGTGGGCGAGCCGCTCGATGTCCTGGCCACCCCAGGCCTCGTTGGCGTCGACGATCAGCCGGGCGTCGGGGGCGCCGCGGCGGACGGCGGCAACCCGCTCGACATCGCCCTCGCCGGAGAGTTTCACCTTGAGCAGTTCGCGCCCCGACGCAGCGCGGGCGGCGGTCTCCATCGCGCCCGGCTCGCCGAGGCTGATGGTATAGGCGGTCAGCAGCGGCTGCGGCGTCGGCAGCCCGAGGCTGCGCCACGCCGGCACCCCCGCCTGCTTCGCTTCCAGATCCCACAGCGCCGCGTCGAGCGCATTGCGCGCTGCGCCGGCGGGCAGCAGCGTCAGCAGGTCGGCCCGCGTCGCGCCCGCCGCCACCGCATCGGCCTGCGCCAGGACGCTGGCGAGCACCTTGTCGGCGGTCTCGCCGCGGTAGTAGATTGCGGTGCCCTCGCCCCGCCCGGCGGCAGCGCCGTCGCGGACCTCGGCAATAACGACGTCGACATGGGTCTTGGCCCCGCGCGCGATGACGAAGCTGCCGCGCACGGCAAAGCGTTCGATGCGGGCGGTGAGCGTGCGGGCCATGCGCGCGGCTGTAGCGGGGCGGGCCGAGTGCGGCTAGGCTGGGCCGTGATGCTGAAGCGGTTGCGCGATTGGGCCACGGCCCTGGTTCTCGAAGTCCATGCCGTGTGGATCGCGGCGCGCGACCCGCGGACGCCGTGGGCAACGCGGCTACTCGGCATCGGCATCGCCGGCTATGCGCTGTCGCCGATCGACCTGATCCCGGATTTCGTGCCGGTGCTCGGCCTGCTCGACGACCTGCTGATCGTGCCCGCCGGCCTGTGGCTGTTCGTCCGGCTGGTGCCCGGACCGGTGATGGCGGAGGCGCGGCTGGCGGCGGCGCGGGCGGAGCGCAATCCGCGCAGCCATGTCGCGGCGGCGCTGATCGTCGTGCTGTGGATCGGCATCGCGCTGGCACTGGCGTGGCAATTTGCGGGGTTCAGCACATGGTAGACGAACCCGACGACGACGAGGAGGAGGTCGGCCTCGACCCGGTCGTCACGGTGGCGCGGATCACGGCGATCGAAATGATGGTCGGCCAGATGATGATCACGCAGCTGCGCATCCTTGACCGGCTGAAGCAGATCGAGCTGACGCCCGCCTATATCCGCGAGCTGGCGGAGGCCTATTCGGCCAAGGTCGACGAATCGACGATCATCGAATCGTCGAGCGCGGTGGTGAACTACGAGTTCAAGCTGAACGTCATCCACCACCTCGAGCGCTTTTTCGACGAGATGATCGCCCACCTCGAAGCCAACCCCTAGAGGCTGGAGGCCCGACCGGGAATCGAACCCGGGTGCACGGATTTGCAGTCCGTTACGTCACCACTCCGCCATCGGGCCCCGATGAGCGAGGGGTGCGTCTAGCAATGCCGCTTGGCGACCGCAACCGCGCTGCGCTAAGGCATTCCATACGCGACCGGTTGCGCGGCACGTGTATTAGTCCTACAGGACAGTTGAACGAAACGCCGGGATTCCGCTTGATCGACTATGCCACCCTCCGCGCCACGATGGTCGCGAGCCAGCTGCGTACCGTCGGGGTCAATGACCCGGCGGTCGTCGCGGCGATGACGGCGGTGCCGCGCGAGCGGTTCGTACCGGCGGGCCGCGAATCGCTGGCCTATGCCGATGCGGCCGTGCCGCTGGGCGGCGGCCGCTACCTGACCGAGCCGCTGGTCACCGGGCTGCTGCTCACCCATTCACGCATCGAGCCGCACCACCGGGTGCTCGTCATTGGCTCCGGTTACGCCGCCGCGGTCATCGCCCGGCTGACCGATCACGTCGTCGCGGTCGAAAGCGATGCGGGTCTTGCCGCGCAGGCGCGCGCGCAGGGCGTCACCATCACTGAGCGGCCGCTGACCGAGGGTGCCCCGGACAGCGCACCCTACGACCTGATCTTCCTCGACGGCGCGGTCGAGGAAGTGCCGGAGGCGCTCGCGGCGCAACTCGGGCCGCGCGGCCGTGCCGCCGCCGTGGTCCGTACGCCCGGCAGTCCCGGACGCGCTACCGTAGGGCGTATCGTCGGCGGCACTATTGTCGGCGACGGCTTCATCGAAGTGCCGGCGGCCTTGCTGCCCGGCTTTGCACGCGCGCCGGAATTCACGTTCTGAGCGCCGGGGGAACCATGATCCGACATCTTTCGCTGGCGGCGTTGGCCGTTGCGCTGTGCGCCGCACCCGCCGGGGCCGAGACGCTCGCCCAGGCCATCGCGTCGGCCTACGACACCAATCCTGAACTGGCGGCACAGCGCGCGGTCGTCCGTCAGGCCGACGAGGCCGTGCCGCAGGCGCTGAGCTTCGGCCGCCCGACCGCCGACGTGACCGTTGCGGAACAGCAGAACGCGCTGGATTTCACCGACAATGGCCGCGTGTTCAGCGGCGGCCTGACGATCAACCAGTCGCTGTATCGCGGGGGCCGGACCAAGACCGCGACCAACGCCGCCGATGCGCGCATCCTGGCGGCGCGGGCGCGGCTGCGCTCGACCGAGAACACCATCGTGCTCGATGTCGTGACGGCCTATTCGGACGTGCTTCGCTACGCCCGCGTCGTCGATCTCAATGCCAATCAGGTCAAGGTGCTGGAGCGCGAACTCCAGGCGTCGAAAGACCGTTTCGAGGTCGGCGACCTGACCCGTACCGACGTCGCCCAGTCCGATGCCCGGCTGGCGAACGCCCGCTCCAACCTGATTTCGGCGCGCGGCCTGCTGTCGAACGCCCGCACCGCTTATACGCGCGTGGTCGGCCACCCGCCCGAGGATCTGGCCCCGGCACCGCCGTTGCCGCTGCTGCCGGGTACCCAGGGACAGGCGGTCGACTTCGCCAACGCCAATAACCCCGCGCTAATTGCCGCGCGCTTCGACGAGGCGGCAGCGCGCTACGACGTCAGCACCATCGAGCGGGAGCGGCTGCCGTCGCTGGGCGTCGGGGTCGGGGCCAACTACACCAAGTATAACGGCGGCGGCGGTGGCGGCCGCTTCGTCCAGCAGGGCGCGTTCTTCACCCAGAACGCCGGGCTGCAGCTGAGCGTCCCGATCTATCAGGCCGGTGCGGTCGCGTCGCGCGTCCGCCAGGCGCAGGAGCGGAGGTCGCAACTGCTGGAGACGATCGGCGTGACCAGCCGCCAGGTCACCGAATCGGCTGTCAACGCCTGGGTCCAGATCGGCACGGCCCGCGCCATCATCCAGTCGAGCCAGGTCGCGGTCGATGCCAATGCGCTGGCCCTGGAAGGCGTCACCCAGGAGAATCAGGTCGGCACCCGGACGATCATCGAGGTGCTGAATGCGCAGCAGGAGTATCTCGTCACCCAGGTCAATCTGGTCACCGCACGGCGCGACGAGTTCGTCGGGGCCTATACGCTGCTTGCTGCGGTCGGTGCCGCGGAGGCGGCGGCGCTGGAGGTGCCGGTCACGGTTTATGATCCGACGGTCAACGCCGCCGCGGTCCGCCACCATCTGAACGACTGGGACACGCCCAAGAACCCGCCGGCTCTGCCGCTGCCCGACAAGGCGCTGACGGTACATTCAGCCCCTATCGGACCGCAGCAATGAACGACGACGCGACCAAGGCGATGGACGAGATCATGGCGTCGATCCGCAACGCGGTGACCACCGGCGAGACGGTGCTGACCGCACCGATGCGTGAACCCGACGCATTGGAAACGCCTGAGCCGCTGCCCACGCCGACGGCGCCGCCGGCCCCGTTACCAGCCGGCGAGACCTCGCTGGAGGGGCTGGTCAGCGCGCTGCTCGAACCGATGCTGAAGGACTGGCTCGACGCCAATCTCGGCCGGATCGTCGAAGCGCGGGTCCAGGCTGAGATCGCGCGGCTGACGGCGCGCTGAGCCGACCGGCCGACGCGCCGGAGGGGTGACGCCTCCCGCCGCCGCCGCTACACCCCCGCCACCATGACCATCATCGACAAGACCTTCGACCCCGCCGATATTGAGGCGCGGCTATACGCGCATTGGGAAAGCACTGGTGCCTTCCGCCCGGCCCGGCCCGAGGCGGAGCCGTTCACCATCGTGATCCCGCCGCCCAACGTGACCGGCAGCCTGCACATCGGGCACGCGCTCGACAACACTCTGCAGGACGTGCTGATCCGCTATCACCGTCTGAAGGGCCGCGACGCCTTGTGGGTGGTCGGCACTGACCATGCCGGCATCGCGACGCAGATGGTGGTCGAGCGGACCATCGCGGCGCAGGGCCTGAAGCGCACCGAGATGGGGCGCGACGCTTTCCTCGCGGAGGTATGGGAGTGGAAGGAGCAGTCGGGCGGCGCGATCACGCGCCAGCTGCGGCGGCTGGGCGCGAGCTGCGACTGGGCGAACGAGCGCTTCACCATGGACGAGGGCTTTTCGAAGGCCGTGACCAAGGTGTTCGTCGAGCTGCACCGGCAAGGCCTGCTCTACCGTGCCAAGCGGCTGGTTAACTGGGATCCGAAGCTGAAGACCGCGATCAGCGACCTGGAGGTCGAGTTCCGTGAGATCGACGGCATGATGTGGCACTTCCGCTATCCGCTCGAGGACGGCAGCGGCTATATCGCCATTGCCACGACCCGCCCCGAAACGATCCTCGGCGACGGCGCGGTCGCGGTGAACCCCGACGACGAGCGCTACAAGCACCTCGTCGGCAAGCGCTGCCTGCTGCCTATCGTCAACCGCTCCATCCCGATCATCGCCGATAGCTATGTCGAGGCGGACTTCGGCTCTGGCGCGGTCAAGATCACCGCGGCGCACGACGTCAACGACTATGCGATCTACCAGCGCCACCCCGACGCCGGCATCCCGCTGATCAACCTGATGAACCCCGACGCCACCATGTCGGAGGCTTGCCCGCCCGACTTCGTCGGCCTCGACCGCTACGCCGCACGCGACAAGGTGATCGCCGACTTCGACGCACTCGGCCTGCTCGACAAGGCGGAGCCGCATCGCCACCAGGTGCCCTATGGCGACCGCTCCGGCGTAGTCATCGAGCCCTATCTGACCGACCAGTGGTACGTCGATGCGGCGACGCTCGCCAAGCCGGCCATTGCGGCCGTGCAGTCGGGCGCGACCCGGTTCGTGCCGAAGACGTGGGAAAAAACCTATTTCAACTGGATGGAGAACATCCAGCCGTGGTGCGTGTCGCGGCAATTGTGGTGGGGACACCGGATCCCCGCGTGGTTCGCCGAGGACGGCCAGATCTTCGTCGCGGAAAACGAGGCGGCGGCGCAGGCACTGGCGGGCCCGGGCGTCGCGCTGGCGCAGGACGAGGACGTTCTCGACACCTGGTTCTCCTCCGCTTTGTGGCCGTTCGGCACGCTCGGCTGGCCCGAGGACACCGCGCAACTGGCGCGCCACTACCCCGGCGACGTGCTGGTCACCGGCTTCGACATCATCTTCTTCTGGGTTGCCCGGATGATGATGCAAGGGCTTCACTTCATGGACGAAGTGCCGTTCCACACGGTCTATTGCCACGGCCTGGTCCGCGACGCGAAGGGCCAGAAGATGTCCAAGTCGAAGGGCAATACCGTCGACCCGCTCGGCCTGATCGACCGCTACGGCGCCGACGCGCTGCGCTTCACGCTGACCGCGATGGAGACGCAGGGTCGCGATATCAAGCTGGATGAGAAGCGGGTCGAGGGCTACCGCAACTTCGCCACCAAGCTGTGGAACGCCGCGCGCTTCTGCCAGTCGAACGGCATCGCAGCGTCGCAGTCGATCGACCCGCCCGCCGCCACCCAGGCGGTCAACCGCTGGATCATCGGCGAGGTCGCGGCGACCACCCGCGCGCTCGACGCGGCCATCGCGGCGTTTCGCTTCGACGACTATGCCGACACCGCCTACCAGTTCGTCTGGAGCCGGTTCTGCGACTGGTACGTCGAGCTGACCAAGCCGCTGCTCGCCGAGGACGCCGATCCGGCCATCGCCGCCGAGACGCGCGCAGTCGCCGGCTGGGCGCTCGATCAGATCCTCGTGCTGCTGCACCCGGTGATGCCGTTCATTACCGAGGAGCTGTGGCACAAGCTCGGCGCGCGGCCCTATGACCTGATCGTGGCTGAGTGGCCGACGGTCGATGTCGCGCGCGGCGAGGATGCGGCCGAGATCGACTGGCTGATCGGCTTGGTGTCGGAGGTGCGCTCGGCGCGGACCGAGCTCAACGTGCCGCCGGGCGCGAAACTGACCTATGCCGTCGAGGGGGCCGATCCTGCGACAGTCGCCCGGCTGGAACGGCAGGCCCCTGCCCTCGCCCAGCTGGCCCGCATCCAGCCCGGTCCGGCAAGCGGCGGCGGCGCGTTGCAGATCGTCCACGCGGAGGCGACCTACACCCTGCCCCTGGGCGGCATCATCGATCTTGCCGCCGAGCGCGCCCGCCTCGAAAAAAACGCCGCTGCTGCCGAGAAGGAGCGCGATGCGCTCGCCGGGAGACTCGGCTCGCCGGGGTTCGTCGAGCGCGCCAAGCCCGAAGCGGTCGACAAGGCCCGCGCGGACATGGCGGCGCGAGGCGCGGAGGCGGAGCGGCTGCGCGCGGCACTGGTGCGGCTTGGCTAGGCCTCCAGGAGGCCGATGAGGCCACGCTCCACCGCGCTCAGCCATTTCGTCGGCCGCGGCAGCGTCGTGCCCGCCAGGTCGAACGCATCGCCGCTGGTCACCAGTTCCAGCAGCTTCGGGTGGACGTACGACTTTCGGCTGATCGCTGGCGTGTTGCCCAGCGCCTCAGCGACCGGCTCCAGCACAGCCTTGAGCGTCAGCGGCGCGCGGGAGCGGACGATGGTTTCGAAGGCGATGACGCTGGCCCCCCAGGTGCGGAAGTGCTTGGCGGAGAAATCCTCGCCCATCGCCGCCTTGATATAGGCGTTGACCTCGGCGGAGCCGATGCGATGCGGGGCGCCGTCGTCGCCGACGAACTGGAACAGCGCCTGACCGGGCAGATCCTGGCAACGCCGGACGATTCGCGCCAACGCCCGGTCGGTGATGCTGACCTGCTGCGGCTTGCCCGATTTCCCACGGTAGTCGAGCTTCACGGTGTGGCCGCGCACCGCGCCGTGTCGGTTGCGCAGCGTCGTCGCGCCGAACGACTTGTTTTCGGTCGCGTAACTTTCATTGCCGACCCGGATATGGCCCTGGTCGAGCAAGCGCACTACGGCCGCCAGCACCTTGTCCCGCGGCAGGCCGGGCAGCGCCATATCGGCCTCGACCCGCGCCCGCACCAGCGGCAGCGCGCCGCCGAACTCGATGCAGCGATCGTATTTGGCACCGTCCTGCTTCAGCCGGTAATCGGCATGATAGCGATACTGCCGCCGCCCGCGCGCATCATAGCCGACCGCCTGGAGATGGCTGGCGGGATCGGACGAGTACCACACCCGCGCATAGGCCGGCGGGACCGCGATCTTGTTCAGCCGCGCAATCTCCGACGTCTCGGCGATGCGCCCGCCCTGCGCATCGAAATACTGCCAGTGCTTGCCGCGCTTGCGTCGCGTGATGCCGGGTTCACTTGTGTCGCCATAGGTCAGCATGGCGAAGCGAACGTGCCGCCGCCGGATATCGTTCCGGCGGCGGTTCGCCGCGTCAGTCGATAACCGTCAGGAACTCTACGACCAGCGCGGCCGCGAGGACGGAAGGATCTGGATCCACCCGCACCGCCATCAGCTTCGCCTCGGCGACGATCTGCCCCGGCAAGTCGAACTCGGCGTCGGGAAGACTTTCGACCAGGCGGACGAGCGCGTCGCCGATCGCTTCTGCGTCGCCGTGCAGGCGCAGGTCGAACCGGTGGCGCTCACCCTCGAACGTCGCGCTCGACCACGGCCGCGTGGCGACGCTTTCGACGACCAGCATCGGATAGATCGGCACGGCCCCGCGGCGGTCGTCGACAAGTGCGGCAAGCTGGCGGATCAGTCGCCCGGGGTTGCCGGAAAACGGCAGGTGCAGCGTTCGGTTGCTCATCGAATGGGCTCCTGTTGCCGGTTTGACATGAAGGCGATGATACGACGTGCGGTGGCGTCGCGCGGCTCGCGGCCCCGGCGCAGGTCGAAGACGAACCGCGGGTCGCACGCGGCCTCGCGACCGAAGCGGCTTGGTGAAATCGCGGTCGATCGCAAGTGCCGTTCAATTTTTGTTAACAATGATGACATTATCGTTTCTCCCCTGACCCGAATCGGCATAAGGGAATATCCCCGCCCGAATCCTACTTGTCTAGGCAAAAACCTAGATGTATAGGATGCGGGCTGGGGGCTTGGAGAGGAGGCTCCCGTGTATGGATTACCTGGCCGTCCGGAAACGGCTGGATGAGCTGATCACTCAACACGGTGAGGATTACGCCTCGCTGTCGCGGTTGATCGGTCGCAATCCGGCCTATGTACAACAGTTCGTCAAACGTGGGGTGCCCAGGCGCCTTAGCGAAGACGATCGGCGCAAGCTGGCGCGCCACTTCGGCGTGGCGGAGCGTATGCTGGGCGGACCCGAGGACGCGCCCGGCGTGCGTAGCCTTGCGATGCGGGGCGATGCGGCGGCAGGCGTCGGCGACTATGTCCTGATTCCGGCACTCGACATCGGTGCCTCGGCGGGCGGCGGCTCGTTAATGGATAGTGAAAATCCTATTGCGACGTTGGCGTTCCAGTCGAATTGGGTCCGCACCATCGCCTCGGGCCGGCCGGAAGCCTTGTCGGTCATTCACGTCGAGGGCGATTCGATGCTGCCGACGCTGGCGGATGGCGACCATATCGTTGTCGATACCGACGATCGCGAGAGGCTGCGCGACGGCATCTACGTGCTGCGCACCGACGATGCGCTGCTGGTCAAGCGGCTGGGGGTGAATCCAGCGACCCGCCGCCTGTCGATCAAGAGCGACAACCCGGCCTATCCCAGCTGGGACGACTGCGATCCAGCCACCGTCGCCGTCATCGGCCGGGTTGTGTGGGTAGGGCGAAAGCTCAGCTAGCCGCGCCGGCTGTCCCAGACCGCAAGCACGATCGCTGCGACAACCCCGGCGGCGAAACCGCCGAGGAGGCCGGCCGTCGCCTGGCTGAACGCGACGCCGACGCCCGCGCCGGCAAGTGTGAGGCCGGCGAGCAGGCAGCCGCCGGCGACGCGAGGGGGACGGTCTTCCATTGCCTGTGCCTCTGCCATGGGGGCGGCGGTAGCGCCAGCCGGAAGCCCGGCTGCAACGGGATGACCCGCACTGCGCTGCCCCGGCTATGCCGCGCCGGACCGCTCGGCTAGACCGGCGGCGGATGTTTGGGAGGATCGCTGCGTCGGTGCTGTGCGGGGTCGCCGCGTTCGGCGGTTCCGCGCGTGCGCAGGCGGCGCCCGCCAAACCCGTCATCGTCGTCAAACCCGCCGCAGCCGCCGCCGGCACACCGAGCGTGGCGGTCGACGCGCCCGATGCGCTGCAGGGCGAGATGGCCCCCCTCCCCGGTGCGATCGACTGGCCGATCGCGGTCGCAACGACGCCGGGTGACGCCGATGCCGGCAAGGAAGCGGGCGACGTGCGCTATGAGATGGCGCCTGAGGGCCTTGCCGAAATGCGGCTGACGGCGCGTTTCCATGAGCTGTCGGCGCTGTGGGCCGGGCGCAACCAGCCCGCCAATCTGGCCCAGATCAATCGCCGCGCCACGGAAGACAGCGACCTGATCGACCAGCTGCTGCGCGCCGAAGGCTATTACGGCGCGACCGTAGCGGTGACGATCACGCCGCCAGCCACGACCGGCCCGCCGACGCGCGTGGCGATCAAGGTCGAGCCAGGCCCGCGCTACACGTTCGCCGGCATCGATCTTGATATGCCCGCCGGTGCGCCACGCCCGCTAGTCGAGAAGGCCCTAGGCATCGCGGTTGGCGATCCCGTCGATGCGGTCGCGGTAGGGGCGGCAGAGGACGGCCTGCGATTGCGCCTCGCCGACGCTGGCTATCCGTTCCCGACGATCGGCGCGCAGGACATCGTCATCGACCATGCCAGCCGCACCGCGACGCTCAGCCAGAGCGTCGATCCCGGCCGGCCTGCCAGCTTCGGGCGGGTGCGATTTGCCGATGGGGTGGTCAAGGCCCCGTTCGACGACGCGCATCTGGCGCGGCTGGCCCGGCTGAAACGCGGTGACCGTTACAACGCCGCCGACCTGGAGGACTTGCGCCGCGCGCTGATCCAGACCGGCCTGGTCGGCGCCGCGTCGATCCGGCCGGTCGCGCAGGACGTTGCCGCCGACGGCACTCAGGTTGTCGATCTCGTGGTCACCACGGAGACCGCGCCGCTGCGTACCATTGCGGCGCAGATCGGCTATTCGACCGACCAGGGCATCCGCTTCGAAGGCAGCTGGCAGCACCGCAACCTGCTGCCCCCGGAAGGCGGCGTCACGTTCCGCGCGGTCGCGGCCGAGCGCGAGCAGCTGGTCGGGGCGGAACTCCGCCGCCGCAACTGGAAGAAGCGCGACGTGACACTGCTCCTCCGTGCCGAGTTCAGTGCCAAGGACCAGGACGCCTTCAACGCCCGCACGATTACGCTGGGCGGCGCGATCGAACGTGAGACCAACATCATCTGGCAGAAGAAATGGACGTACTCGCTGGGCGGTGAGCTGGTCGTGTCTTCGGAGAAAGACCGCAGCCGTCAGGCCGGCGGCTTTGACACCTTCTACATCGCGGCCCTGCCGCTGTCGCTGGGCTACGACGGTTCGAACAATCTGCTCGATCCGACCCGGGGCTTCCGGCTGACCGGCCGCGCCTCGCCGGAGCTGTCCTATCAGTCGAAAGCGTTCAGCTATGTGAAGGCCCAGATCGACGGCACGGGATATCTGCCGTTCGGGCGCGTTGTACTCGCGGGGCGGTTGCACGTCGGCACGATTCTGGGAGCCAGCCGGGGCACCATCGCGCCGACGCGGCGCTTCTATGCTGGTGGTGGCGGCTCGGTACGCGGCTTCGCTTACCAGGCAGTCGGCCCGCGCGATCCCGACAACGATCCGCTTGGCGGCAACTCGCTGATCGAGACATCGTTCGAGGCGCGGTTCCGCTTCAAGGCGTTCGGCAGCGATGTGGGAATCGTGCCGTTCGTCGATGCCGGTCAGGTAGACACCGGCACCCTGCCCGGCATCAACAATCTGAAGGTCGGCGCGGGACTGGGCTTCCGCTACTACACGGCGTTCGGGCCCGTGCGCATCGACGTCGCGACGCCGCTCAACCCCGGCAAGGGCGATTCCCGCGTCGCTTTCTACGTCTCCATCGGGCAGGCCTTCTGATGCGGCTGGCGCGGGTCTTCTGGTTCGTGGTGGCGCTGGCGGTGCTGTTGGCGGCGGCCGGCATCGCGACCATCGCCTTCCTGAGCAGCGACGCGGGCCGCGCGTTTGCGGTGCGGCAGTTGCCGCTGTTTGCGCCGCAATCGGGCCTGACCATCCGCATTGGCCGCGTCGACGGCTCGCTGTTCGGCAAGGCGACCGTGCACGACCTTGCGCTCGGCGATCCGGACGGCGTGTTTGCGCGCGCTAAAGTCGTGGAGCTTGACTGGCGGCCGTTCGACCTCGCGCATAACCTGCTGACCATCCACTCGCTGAGCAGCCCGGAGGTCGTCGTGCTGCGCCGCCCAGCGCTGCGCCCGAGCGCCGACAAGCGCATCCTCCCCGATATCGACATCGCCATCGGAAAACTCCGGCTTGACCGCATCGTGCTTGAGCCGCCGGTGATCGGCAGCGCGCGGGTGGTCAGCTTGGCCGGCAACGCCGACATCCGCGGCGGGCAGGCAAAGCTTATGCTCGATGCCGGCGCTGCAGGCGGTGATAACGTCCGCCTGCGCCTCGACGCAGCTCCGGATGCCGATCGCTTCGACGTCGATGCCCGCGTCACGGCACCGGCGGGCGGCGTTATCGCCGGGCTGTTGCGGGTCAGGCAGCCACTGGCGTTGACGATTGCCGGCGACGGCCGCTGGACGGCGTGGCGTGGCAAAATTGCCGCCCGGCTCGGCGATGCACCACTGGCCGATCTGGTGCTCAGTAACGACAGCGGGCATTTCGGCCTGTCGGGTAACGTCGCGCCGGCCGGGCTGACATCCGGCCTGCTGGCCCGGCTGAGCGAGCCTGTGACACGGCTCGACGCCACCGTGACGCTAAACGGACGGCGCGCTCGGACGCAATTCACCGCGCGCTCGCCAGCGCTGACGCTGACCGGCAGCGGCGGCATCGATTTCGGCGAGGAAAGCTTCACCGATCTTGCCATCGCGGCCCGCGTGCTGCGGCCGGCCGCAATCAACCCGAAGCTGGCGGCCGGCGACCTTCGGCTGCGCGCCCGCATTGCCGGATCGTTCCGCAACCCGATCATCGACTATGTCGCAACCGCCCCGGCGCTGACCTTCGGGGTCAACGGCTTTGTCGATCTGCGCGCGGTCGGTATCGTCCAGACCGGCGGACGGCCGCTGGTGGTGCCGCTGGCGGCGAGCGCGCGGCAGGTCACCGGCTTCGGTCCCGAGCTCGATGCGCTGCTCACCAACGTCCGGGTCACCGGGCCGCTGACAGTGCGCGGCGACACCTTGGTATCGGATGCGTTGATCCTGCGCTCCGACCGTATCACCGGGCGTGCCGCGGCCAGCATCGCCCTCGGCCCCAGTGGTGCCTTTGATGTGCGTGCTAGCGGCAATGTGCCGAAATACCTGATCCGGAATTTCGGCGTCGCCGACGTGCAGGCCGCGATCCGCGTCGTTCCGGCCGGTACCGGCGCGCGCGTGACGGGCACTGTCGGCGTCAAGGTTACCCGCCTCGACAACCCCTTCTTCGCCTCGCTGACCGAAGGCCTGCCGGCTGTCGCGGCCGCCATCGACCTCGGTCCAGCGGGCGACCTCGTCTTCACCAACACGCGGGTGACCTCGCCGGGCCTGGGCCTGATCGCCAGCGGCAGCCGCACCAAGGCGGGCATCGTCGCGCTGTCGGGCACGGGCACCTCGCGGCAATACGGCCCGCTCGGCGTCCGGCTGCTCGGCCCGATCGAGGCGCCGGTGGTCGATGTGACGCTAGCGCAGCCGGGCTTCGGGGTCGGACTGCGGACGGTCGCGGCGCATGTCACTCCGGCCAGCGGCAACTGGGTTTTCGATGCCAAGGGCACCACAAATTATGGTCCGATCACGGCGCGCGGGCTGATCCGGGCCACCATCCAGCCGACGGTCATCGACATCGGCGCGGTCACGCTGGCGGGCATAACCGGGCGCGGCAGCATCCAGCAGACCGCCGCCGGGCCCCTGGCCGGCAAGCTCGACGTCGCTGGCCAGGGCCTCGACGGCAGCGTCGCGCTGGCCGCGTCGGGCGCCGTGCAGCGCGCCGACATTGCGCTCACCGCGCTTAACGCCCGCCTGCCGCTCGCCAGCCCGGTTACCGTCGGCCGCGGCGAAGTGCGCGCAACCATTCTGCTTCCCGGCGACGGGCCGGACGTGAAGGGCCGCTTCACCGCCACCGAGGTCCGCCGCCAGGACATTGTGCTGACCCGGACCAGTGGCAGCATCGACTATCGGCGCGGCGTGGGCAGCGCACGCTTCGATGCAGCCGGGATCGCGCAGGCCCCGTTCAACCTGACGGGCTCGGCAAAACTGTCTGGCGACCGCATCGAAATCAGCGGCGGCGGCGAGTTCAATGACCGCCACGTCGGGTTGGCGCGCGCCGCGGTAGTGACCCGCGACGGGGCTGACTGGGTGCTGGCACCCGCTGTGGTCACCACGCCGGACGGGCGCGCCGAACTGTCGGGACGCTTCGGCGCGCACAACCAGCTGCACGCCAATCTGCAGAACCTCGGCCTGTCGCTGCTGACGCTGGTCAACCCGGCGCTGGAGTTCGGCGGCCGGGTATCGGGCACGGTGGACGGCAGCCTCTCCGCGCGCGGCCTGCCGTCGGGCACCGCCGCGCTCAGGGTCAGCGGCCTCAGCCGCGCCGGGCTGGCAGCGGCGTCACTGCCCATCGATCTGGCAATCAACGCGACACTGTCCGAGACCGGCGGCAGCGCGCGCGCCGTCGTCGTTCGCGCCGGCGTTGTCGAGGGGCGGCTGCAGGCCCAGCTGCCCAACATCCCGGGCGGCAATGACGATCCCGTCCTGGAGCGACTGCTCGCCGCGCCGTTGCTGGCACAGGCGCGCTATGCCGGTCCGGCGCAAGCGCTGTGGCCGCTGGCCGGTATCGAGGCAATCGACGTGCGCGGGCCGATCCGGATCGCGGCCGACATCGGCGGCAAGCTCGGCGATCCGACGCTGCAGGGCACGATCACCAGCGACGGCGCGCGGGTCGAGAACGTCACGCTCGGCACCGTCGTCGACAAGATCAAGCTCGACAGCCGCTTCACCGCGTCACGGCTGGAATTGGTGGGCTTCTCGGGCACCGTCGGCAAGGGCAGCGTTACCGCCACGGGCAGCATCGGGCTTGCCGCCGCCGCGAGATTCCCGATCGACGTGCGACTGGAGCTGAAGGAAGCGGAGGCGCTGAAGCGCGACGACCTCGCCGCGACGCTGACGGGCAGCCTGCACCTGACCAGTGGCAAGGACGGCGCGAAGATCGCCGGCACGCTGCACGCCGACAAGGCGAAGTTCCGCATCGGCCGGGGTGCGGTGGCCGAGGTGCCGGTGCTGAACGTCCGCGAGATCAACGCCGAGATCGTCCGCCGCAAGATCACGCCCGCGGTCCGGCCGACCCGTTGGGATCTCGACGTGGCGGTCAGCGCCGACCGGGTCAACGTCGAGGGGCTTGGCCTGCAGTCCGACTGGCGCGGCAACCTGGCGATCGGCGGCAGCGCCACGGCGCCGTCGCTACTGGGGCGGGTCCGGTTGATCCGGGGTGATTATGACTTTGCTGGTAAAAGGTTCCAGCTGACCCGGGGCGACCTGCGCTTCACTGGTGGCTATCCCCCTGATCCGATTGTGGATATTGCTGCGGAGAACACCCAGTCGAGCTTTACCGCGACGCTGGCGATCAGCGGCACCGCGCTGAAGCCCGAGATCGCGTTCAGCTCGATCCCGGCGCTGCCGCAGGACGAGGTGTTGAGCCGCGTGCTGTTCGGGTCGTCGATCGCCAGCCTGTCGGCCCCGGAGGCGCTGCAGCTGGCGGGCGCGCTCGCCAGCCTGCGCGGCGGCAAGGGCGGCGGGTTCAATCCGATCAACATCGTCCGCAAGGGGCTGGGCATCGACCGGCTGCGCATCCTGCCCGCCGACACGGTCACCGGGCGCAAGACCGCGGTGTCCGCCGGACGCTACATCGGCAAGCGTGTCTATCTGGAGCTCGCGTCGGACGCGCAGGGCTATACCGCGACAAATATCGAGGTGTCGCTGACCCGCTCGCTGTCGATCCTGAGCCAGGTCGCGACGCTCGGCGGCAACAGTGTGAACCTTCGGTTGAAGAAGGATTACTGAACCCGAAACTTGACGGCCGCCGGCAGAATTTGCCATAACGGTGAGGGTCGTGACGGGGGTCATCCATATGGGCGCGGAATTCGGTCATCGCGGTATCGAAGACGACTTCGAGCTGGAGCCGCCGCCGCGCCGTTCCCGTCCGTCGCCGCGCATCGGCACGCGCTTCGAGGCGACCGACCGGCTGCTGATCGCCGGCGTCGCGGTGGCGATGCTGGCGCTGGCCGGCGTCGGCGCGCACCTGTGGCTGCAGACACTGGGCTTCCCGTCCGACAGCCTCGCCGCACGCCACGTCATCGCCGGCGGCGGCTGCCAGGCGGCGAAGTGGGTCGACCTCGCGCCCGCGACGCGCGGCCAGGCGGGCTATTACGAGGCCTTCGATACAGACGGCGACGGCCGCAGCTGCACCGCCTAGGCGCGGCCGATCAGGGCCCGCGCCATCGCGTCCGCGACCGCATCGGTCGGGCGGCCGCTGGCGTCGGCTTCGGCGAAGATGGCGGCCAGGCGTCCCTCGATCCGCGCGATATGGTCGGACACATAGGCGGCATCGCCCACCCCAAGATATTCGGCGACGACGTTGATGATGCCGCCGGCGTTGATGACATAGTCGGGCGCATAGAGGATGCCGCGCGTCGCCAGCCGGTAGCCGTCGTCCGCCGTCGCCAGCTGATTGTTCGCCGCACCCGCGACGATGGCGACGTCGAGGCCCGCGATGCTGATATCGGTCAGGACCGCGCCCAGCGCATTGGGGCTGAACACGTCGGCGGCGACGCCCATGATCGCGTCGTTGTCGACCGCGGTCGCGCCCAGTTCGGCGGCGAGCGCGTGCGTGCGGGCGGCGTCGATATCGGCGAGCGAAAGGGTCGCGCCCGCCGCGGCCAGCTTGCGCGCCAGCGCGCCGCCGACGCTGCCCAGACCCTGCACCGCGACGTGCACGCCCTGAAAGCCGTCCTTGCCCAGCTTGTGGCGGACCGCGGCGCGCATGCCGACGAAGACGCCCTCGGCGGTCGACGGCCCGGGGTTACCGCCCGCCTTGCCGCCCGCCACCGGCAGCCCGGAGACATGGCGCGTGGTGCGCGCGATCACGGTCATGTCGGCATCGGACATGCCGACGTCCTCGGCGGTGACGTAGCGGCCGTTCAGCCCCTCGACGGCGCGGCCGAACGCCTCCAGGAACGCGTCCGTCTTGGGCGCGCCCTTCAGGACCACCGCCTTGCCGCCGCCCATCGGCAGGCCGGCCATGGCGTTCTTGTAGCTCATGCCCCGCGACAGGCGCAGCGCGTCGGTCAGCGCCGCCGCGTCGTCGGCATAGGTCCACCAGCGGCAACCGCCCGCGGCCGGGCCGAGGTGGGTCGAGTGCACCGCGATCACCGCCTGCAGGCCGGTCGCGGCATCGGCGACAAAGGCCACCTGCTCGTGCGCGTCGAAGTCAGGGGCGTCGAAGATCATGGGTGCAGGCTCGCAATAATCGTTCAAGGCCGCGCAATAATCTAACAGGGCTTCGGCGGGAAGTCGGAAATGCCGCACTGGACCCGCCGCGCCAAGCGCCTAGGTTAGTCGGATGCAGCCGCTCCGCAACGCCATCGCCGGGCAGGTCCGGTCGATGATGGGCACGACAAAGGCGACCCCGCTGCCGCCGCGGCCGCCCGGCGACGACGGGCTGTTTGGTCCCGGCTCGGTCGGCTGGAAGGTGCACGGCGACTTTCCGGCGATGATGATCGGCGGCGTCGCGGCGCTGCTGATGCAGATGCTGCACCCGGCCGCGCTGGCCGGCGTGTGGGACCACAGCAATTTCCGCCGCGACATGCAGGGGCGCCTGAGGCGCACCGCGCAGTTCATCGCGGGCACGACGTTCGGTTCGACCGAGTACGCCCACGGCCTGATCGACCGGGTCCGCCGCATCCACGACCGCGTCGACGGCACGCTGCCCGACGGGACGCCCTATTACGCCAACGACCCCGCCGTGCTGACCTGGGTCCATGCGACCGGCGCTCGCTGTTTCCTCGACGCCTATATCCGCTACCGCGAGCCGTTCATGGGCCGCGCCGAACAGGACCGCTATTTCGCCGAGGCGGCTGTGGTGGCACGGGCGCTGGGGGCGGACGATGTGCCGGTCACGCGCGCCGGCATCGATGCCTATATCGAGGCGACGCGCCCGCGGCTGGTGTCCGACGCGCGGACGCGGGAGGTGACGCGCATCCTGCTGTCCCACCCCGCCCCCAACCCGTTCGTCGCGCCGGTCAGCAAGGTGATGATGGACGCGGGGCTCGACCTGCTGCCGGGCTGGGCGGCGCGGATGCAGGGTGTCGGCGTGCCCGTGCTGCGGCGGCCGCTGGTGCGGGCCGGCAGCGGCGGGCTGGCGACGCTGCTGCGCTGGGGGCTGGCCGATCCGGCGCGGGTGCGCTGACGCCTCAGTCGAATACCGCCGCCAGCCCCTCCGGCCCGACGCCCTCGCGGACGAAGCGCAGCTCGATGTAGACGGCCGCGATCAACGTCGTGCCGACGACGACTATGACGGTGTTGACCAGCGTCGTGATGATCGCCGTGATGCCGAACTGCCGGCTGGACTCGGCAATGGCGACGGGATCGAGGCCGCCGCTGGCGAGCAGCGTGCCGCCGCTGACCAGCCCAAGCGCGAAGAACATCGCCAGGCCGAGCAGGAAGATACTCCACCGCGCCCCCTTGGTCAGCGCGCGGCTGCGCCCCAGGCTGGCGAACACGCCGGTCTGCTCCTCGACCATCACCGGCGCCGCCACCGACCACATCACCGCCAGGATGATGCCGGGAATGATGAGCAGCAACATGCCGAGCATCAGCCCGAACGTCACCACGATCGCCAGTCCGAACAGTGGCAGGATCAGGCTGAAGCCGCGCCGCAGCGCCGGCCCGAGCGTCGGCTTGTCGCCCTTCAGATCGACGACCGTGATATGGGTCACGGCGGCCTGCATCACGTAGTAGAGCGCCACCGCGAGCAGGCTCGACAGGATCGTCGGTGCGCCGAAGCTGGGCAGCGCACCCGGCACAGGCGGTGGCACGAACTCGGCGTTATAACCGCGGATCAGCAGCGCCGGCAGGAATTGCAGGATCAGGGCCAGCAGCGCGAACAGTGTCAGGTTGCGGCTGATCGCCCCGCCCGCCCGGCTGATCACGCGGCCAAGGTCGAACCGTTCGCCGTCTATCGCTCGCGTTGCCATCGTCGCCCCCGCTGACTGTTCGTGCCAATGTCGGCCGCAAAGCCGTGGGTGTCCAGCGGCTTCGTGGCCGGGGTTGCGCCGCAGCGCCCGCAGCTTAAAGGTCGGCGGCAATTCGGCAGGGGGTCGGCGTGGCGGCGGAGGCGGCAGGGTTCCAGGACGCGCACCGCGCGCTGCTCGCCGATACGCGCATCCAGTTCGACCTGCCCGCCGTCACGCCACCGCCGCCGCCGCCCGACTGGCTGACCCGGTTCTTCAAGTGGCTGGGGCATCTGTTCGAGTGGCTGGCGCACGGCGGCCCGGTGGTCCAGGTCGTCTTCTGGGTCGCGGTGGCGTGCATCGCGCTGGCGATCCTGTGGCCGCTGGGGCGCTGGCTGTGGACGCGGTTGCGCCGCCAGCCCGACGACGAGGAACCAACCGAATGGCGGCCGCAGGCGGGCGCGGCGCGGCAGCTGCTGGCGGAGGCGGATGCGCTGGCGGCGCAGGGCGACTATGCGGAGGCCGCGCATCTCGTACTGCTGCGCAGCGTCGAGCAGATCGGCGCACGGCGGCCGACGTTCGTGCGCCCGGCACTGACCAGCCGCGACATCGCGCGCATCGACGGCCTGCCCGGCGACGTGGCGCGCGCCTTCGGGCAGATCGCCGGGGTGGTGGAGAGCGGGCTGTTCGCGGCGCGGCCGGTCGGGGCGGAAGCCTGGGCGCAGTGCCGCGCGGCGTACGAGGCAGTCGCTTTCCCGCGGGCCTGGGCATGACCGACGCCCCGACCTTCGGCGCGCGCATGGTCGGGCTGCTGCTGGCGGCGGGCATCGCGCTCGCCGGGCTGTTCGCGGTGCTGACCGCCTATGCGCCGGACCTCGGCAATGGCCAGGACGGCGGCGCGCACGCGCTGTCCAACGCCGCGATTGGGTTCAGCGGCATCGTCCGACTGGCGCAGGCGACGGGCACGGCGACGAGCCTGTCGCGCGACGCGCGCAACCTGCCGGCGCGCGGCCTGCTCGTGCTGACCCCCGGCCCGACGACCCCGCCCGCCGACGTCGCCGCGCTAATCACCGCCCGCAACGCGCAGCCGGGCGCGACCCCGATTCTGCTGGTGCTGCCCAAGTGGAAGACCAGTCCGAAGTTCGGCGGGCGGGGCTGGGTCGAGCAGTCCGGCGTGCTCCCGGAACCGGACCTTGCTGACGCGACGCGGACCGTGGCGCCCTATTTCGTCGTCGACATCAAGCCGCTGCCGCCCTGCTGCCTGACGGCGGACAAAGACGACGGCATCGCTTTTCCGGTGCCCGACCATTTGCGCGGGCTGGAGGTGCCGACGGGAGCTAAAACGAAGCTTCAGACGGTCCTCTGGGACAATCGCGACAACGCCGTTATCGCATGGCTGCCGGACAAGGACGTCTACATCCTCGCCGAGCCGGACCTGCTGAACAACCATGCGCTGAGGGATCCCGCCACCGCCCGCGCCGCGCTGGCGTTGCTGGCGAAGCTGGCGGATGGCGGCCCCATCGCCTTCGACCTGACGCTCAACGGCTTCGGGCGCAGCCGCAACATCGCGCGCCTGGCGTTCGAGCCGCCGTTCCTGGCGCTGACCCTGGTGCTGTGCGCCGCCGCCGCGCTGGCCGGGCTGCAGGCGGCGATCCGCTTCGGCAGCCCTCGCGCGACACCGCGCGCGCTGGCGTTCGGCAAGCGCGCGCTGGTCGACAATGCCGCCGAGCTGATCCGCAGCGCCCGGCGCGAACCGGCAATGGCGGCCCGCTATGCCCGGCTGATGCTCGACGATGCGGCCGCGGTGCGCGGCGCGCCGCCCGGCCTGTCGCCGTCGGCGCTGGGCAAATGGCTCGACCGCCGCGCCACCGCCAGCCCGGCCTTCGACACGCTCGACACCGCCGCCAACGATGCCCGGACCCGCGACGACGGCCTTGCCGCCGCCCGCGCGCTATATGCCTGGAAAGAGGACGTGGCGCATGACCGTTGACGAAGTGAAGGCACTGGGCGAGCGGATCGCGGCCGAGGTCGGCAAGGCGGTGGTCGGTCAGGACGAGGCGGTCCGCCTGCTGCTCGTCGCATTGTTCGCCCGCGGCCATGTGCTGCTGGAGGGGCCGCCGGGCGTCGCCAAGACCTTTCTGGCGCAATGCTTCGCGCGGGCGACGGGCCTCGACTATGGCCGCATCCAGTTCACGCCGGACCTGATGCCGGGCGACATCCTCGGCTCCAACCTGTTCAACTTCCAGACCAGCAGCTTCACCCTGACCCAGGGGCCAATCTTCTCCGAGCTGTTGCTGGCGGACGAAATCAACCGCACGCCGCCCAAGACGCAGGCCGCGCTGCTGGAGGCGATGCAGGAGCGGTCGGTCACGATCGACGGCGTAACGCACCCGCTCAGCGCGCGCTTCACCGTCGTCGCGACACAGAACCCGCTGGAGCATCAGGGCGTCTATCCGCTGCCGGAGGCGCAGCTCGACCGCTTCCTGTTCAAGCACGTCCTCGGCTATCCGAGCGCGGAGGAGGAGCGCCGCATCGTCGCGTCGCACGGCGGCCGGTTCGGGGCGGCCACCCCCGATGCCTGGGGGATCGGCGCGCAGACCGACGCCGTCAGCCTCGCCGCTGCCGCCGACGCAGTGGCTTCGGTCAAGCTCGTCGACCCGGTGATCGACTATGTCGTGGCGCTGGTCCGCGCGACCCGGGCGGCGGCCGACCTGTCGTCGGGCGCCTCGCCGCGCGCCGCCGCGATGCTGGCGAGTGCGGCGCGGGCGGAGGCGGCGCTGTCGGGCCGCGACTATGTCATCCCCGACGACGTCAAGGCGCTCGCCCCCTCGGTGCTGCGCCACCGCGTCGTGCTGTCGCCCGCGGCCGAGATCGACGGCCGCGCGGTCGATACGGTCGTCGCCAGCCTGATCGAGCAGGTCGAGGCACCGCGTTGATCTACCCGACGGACCGGCTGATCTGGCTGACCGCCGCCGGTGCGCCGGTGGCGCTGCTGCTCGGCGTCGCTTTCCCGACGCTGTGGCTGCTGCCGGTCGGCTGGCTGGCGTTGATGCTGGGGCTGGCGGCCTATGACCTCAGCGTCGCGCCGCGGGGACTGACGGCCGACGTCGCGCTGCCCCGCTCGGTCAATGTCGGCGAGGGGTTCGACGCGCGGGTCACGGTCGGTGGTGGCCGCCGTGTCGAGGCGGCGCTGGCGGGCGATCCGCTGCTCGCCCCGGCCGACGGCGGGCGCACCAGGGTCGCGGGCGCGGCGTCGATCCCGGTCGCCACGCTGCGTCGCGGCCAGGCCCGCATCGCCCACCTCGACCTGCGCTGGCAGGGGCCGCTCGGCCTCGCATGGCGGCAGCGCACGCAGCCGCTCGACCACCCCATCGCCGTCACGCCGGACATCCGCCCGGTGCGCAGCGACGGCGTCGCGATCCTGACGCGAGAGGCGCGCACCGGGCTGATGGCGCAGCTGGAGGCGGGGCAAGGCGGCGAGTTCGAGGCGCTGGCCGAGTTCGATGCCGGCATGGACCGCCGCCGCATCGACTGGAAACAGTCCGCCCGCCATTCGAAGCTGCTTGCCAAGGAATACCGGGCGGAGCGCGACAACAACATCGTCCTCGCCTTCGATTGCGGGCGGACGATGTGCGAGCCGATCGCCGGCCTGCCGCGGCTCGACCGCGCTATCTCGGCAGGCCTGCTGACCGCCTATGTCAGCCTGAAGATGGGCGACCGCGTCAGCCTGTTCGGCTTCGATGCCCGGCCCCGCGTCGCAGACCCGGCGCGGTCGGGCGTCGGCGCGTTTGCGGCGCTGCAGCGGGCGGCGGCCAGCCTCGACTACAGCCCGCACGAGACCAATTACACGCTGGCGCTGAGCACGCTGGCGCAGAAGCTCGACCGGCGCTCGCTGGTCATGCTGTTCACCGATTTCGTCGATACGACCTCGGCCGAACTGATGCTGCGTTCGGTCGGGCGGCTGCTCGAACGCCACGTCCTGCTGTGCGTCGTGCTGCGCGACGACGAGCTGGAGGGGCTGGCGGCCGCGACCCCCGAAACGCCCGAGGACGTGTCGCGCGCGGTGATCGCGGCCGGCCTGCTGCGCGAGCGCGCCATCGTCCTGACCCGCCTGCGCCGCATGGGCGTCGAGGTGCTGGAGGCGCCGTGGCAGCAGGCCGGGCCGCAGCTGGCGCGCCGCTATCTCGACGCCAAGCGGCGGCACCTGCTGTGACCGCGCTGGTGCTGGGCAGCGCGCGCTTCCGCGCCGAGCGGGAGGCGACGTGGCGCGAGCTGGAGGCGCTGCTCGACACCGCCGAGCGCAAGTCCGTCCGCGCGCTGTCCGACGACGAGCTGGTTGCCCTGCCCCGCCTCTACCGCGCCACGCTGTCTTCGCTGTCGGTGGCGCGCGCGACCTCGCTCGATGCCGACCTGATCGCCTATCTGGAGGGCCTGTCGGCGCGCGCGTATTTCTTCGTCTACGGGGTCCGGGCGAACTTCGGCGCACGGCTGCGGCGGTTCTTCGCGCATGACTGGCCGGCGGCGGTGCGCGGCCTGGTGCCCGAGACGCTGGTCGCCTTCGCGCTGCTGGCAGGCGGCGTGGTGGCGGGCTATGTTCTCGTCCGGCATGACCCGAGCTGGTACGGCGCGCTGATCCCCGACAGCCTGGCGGGCAACCGTGGCCCGCAGTCGTCCGCTGCCGACCTGCGCGCGACGTTGTATGACGGGCAGGCGAGCGACTGGCTCGGCACCTTCGCGGCGTTCCTGTTCACCAACAACGCGCGGGTCGCCATCTTCGCCTTTGCGCTGGGCTTCGCTTTCGGGGTGCCGACGGCGTTGCTGCTGCTGATGACCGGGGCCAGCGGCGGCGCGCTGCTGGCGGTGTTCTCCAACGTCGGGTTGGGCGCGCAGCTCGGCGGCTGGCTGCTGATCCACGGCACCACCGAGCTGTTCGCTATTGTGCTGGCGGGCGCCGCCGGCTTCCGCATCGGCCGCAGCGTCGCCTTTCCGGGCGGACTGACCCGCGTCGCCGCGGCGCAGGCGGCCGGGCGGCAGGCGGCGACGGCGATGGTCGGCGTCGTCGTCATGCTGATGGTCGCCGGGCTGCTGGAAGGCATCGCCCGGCAGCTGGTGAAGGACGACGCGCTGCGCTACGCCGTCGCCGCCACCATCCTGGCGCTGTGGCTGGCCTATTTCTACATGCCCCGGCCCCGCCGTGGCTGACCGGCCGCGCTTCCGCCCCACCGACGCCAGCCTGGAACGCGAGCTGATCGCGCCCGAGGGCGTGATGCTGCGCCTGCAACTGGCCTCGGGCGGGCAGCGGGTATGGGCCTTCCTGATCGACCTGGTGCTGGTCAACGTCGCCTTGGCGGGGTTTGCGCTCGTGCTCATCCTGCTGCTCGGACTGACGCGCTTTGCCGCGCTGCCGGCCCTGGCGGCGGTCTGGCTGCTCGGCTCGTTCCTCAGCCGCAATCTGTGGTTCATCCTGTTCGAAAGCGGCGTCCGCGCTGCCACGCCGGGCAAACGGCTGATGAAGATCCGCGTCGCCGCGCGCGACGGTGGGCGGCTGTCGGCGGACGCCATCATCGCCCGCAACATGATGCGCGAGCTGGAGTTCTTCCTGCCGCTGTCGTTCCTCGGCTGGCAGGCGAGCCAGGGTCAGGGCGCGGCTTGGACGGCGCTGGCGGGGCTCGGATGGAGCCTGGTGTTCGCGCTGTTCCCGTGGCTCAACCGCGACCGGCTGCGCGTCGGCGACCTGATTGCCGGCACCTGGGTGCTGCGCAATCCGCGCCCCGGCCTCGGCCTCGACGTCGGCGGACGCGAGACGTCGGTGGGGATCGCGTTCACCGACGCGCAGCTCGATGCCTATGGCGAGTACGAACTACAGACGCTGGAGGACGTGCTGCGCCGCGCCACCCCGAACGCAATGCGCCGACGCCCCGACGACCCGGTGACGCTGGTCGCCGCCAGCATCCGCCGCAAGCTCGACTGGCACGGTCGGGAGGACGATTACGCCTTCCTGAGCGCCTTTTACACCGCGCTTCGGGCGCGGCTGGAGCGTGGCCTGCTCTTCGACCGGCGGCGGCGCGACAAGACGGACCGGTAGGTTCAGGCCACCTCGTACAGACGGCCGTCGTAGCGCTCGGGAAGCGCACACGTAAAACCATCGCGCCCCAGCGCCGCGCCCGTGGCCTGCGTGACGATCCGGCCGTCGCGGTCGCGCACGGTATAGCGGCGGTCGGGGTCGAGCCTGGCGATGGTGACCAGGCGCTGCGCCTCGGCAGCACCGTGACGGAAAACCCCGACAAGGCCGCCTGAGCGCGTCTCGGTATTGATCCGCTGGAAGCCGTCCCAGCTGCCCTCCTGCGGCTCGCCGAAGCCGGGGAGGTCCTGGCGGAAGCTGAAGATGTCGTGCCGCGCCGCCAGCCCGGCGATCCAGTCGGCGTGGTCGCGGCACTGCTTCAGGGCCGCCGGCGGCATCGTGCGCGGATCGCCGAGCACGATCGGCAATGCGCACGCCAGCGACATCAGGTGGCGGTCGAAGCCCGGATCGTTGAGCTTCGAATTCCCAATCACCAGCGCCGTCGCCGGCATTGCAGGGGACCGCCACCAGGCCATGTTGCGGACCCGCAAGTCATTGGCCTGATCGGGCTCGTTGTAGTTCGACAGCCAGTTGCCCTCGGCATGCTGCAGCATCGCATAGTCGATCAGCTGCAACCCGCCCATCGCTTCGAACGTGCAGTCGATGAACAGGTTCGGATGCAGCGCGTGGATCTCGTCGAACACCTGCCACATGACGTCGAAATTAACCGACAGGGATTCGGCGTGGTCGCGGTGGCCGGGATGACCGGTCGCATAGCACCCGGCCTTGCGGGTGTCGTACTGATACGGGCTGCTGACCACGGCGAAGTCCAGCTTTAGATACTCCAGCCCATACTCGCCGATCAGGCGCAGCAGCACGCCCTTGATATAGTCCCGCCAGCCGGTCGAGAAACACGCCGTCAGATACTCGTTCTCGTCGCCCTGCATGGCATAATGGCGGCCTTCGGCATTGACCGCGAACCATTCGGGATGTGCCTTGTAGATCGCGCTCTTAGGGTCGGCGGCGCCGATCGACACCCACAGGCCGGGCGTCATCCCGAGCGCCTTGATATGGTCGACGACCGGCTTCAAGCCGTCCGGGAACTTCGCAAGGTCGATTCCCCAGTCGCCATAGATATCCTGCCAGCCGTCGTCGATGACGAACTCCTTGACGCCGGCCGCCGCCGCTGCGGTGGCGAGCGCCATCACCAGCGGGGCATCGATCTTTTTGTTGAACGGTTCCCACGTGTTGTAGACAAAGCTCGGCTTCACCGGCAGGCGCGACAGGCGAATGCCCATGTGCCGCCGAACGAAATCCGGGACGGCGGTGTTCAGAACGTCCTCGAACCGCGGTGTCCCAGCATAGACGATGGCGAAGGTGCGCGGTGCCGCAAAACTCGCCCCGGGCGCGAGCCAGCGGCGGAAGGGCAGCCCGGCGTCACGCCGCGCGAGCCCCGACTTGAAGGTCCGGCCATCGGCGAACGCGGCGGTGTACTTGTTGACCCCGGCCGCCTCGTTGCCGAGCACGACGCCCTCGCCCCAGTCTGGATTGTGCAGCGCGACCAGCGCATCCTGCCGCCCGCCAACGAAGGGGATCAGCGACTTGCGTCGGCCGTAGTCGCTGTAAACCCAGCTCATCGTGGCCGGCCAATAGAACTCGAAGTTGAAGCATTCGACGTCGACGTTCTCGAGCTTCAGCGCGGCCGGCCCAAGGTTGCGGACAGTCAGCGTTTTGCGAACGACGGGCAGCCCGGGGTAGACCAGATAACGCAGCGTCACCTCGACCCGTCCGTCGGCGCTGCCGAGCCGGATATCGACGCCGCGCCCCTGCAGCGTGTCGCCGGCATCGACCGTGCCGCGCAGTACCCAGGCGGACTTTCCGGAGTAGGCGATATCGTTCGCCAGAAAGCCGAATTCGTCCGCCTCCTGCTCGAACTTGCCGCTCTCGCCGGTGAAGTAGCGCGAGCGGACGACGGTGGTGCGGAAGCCGATCGTTCCCAGTGTCGGGCGCGCCGCAGTCGGCAGGCGGATGGTGCGGGTGACGACACGGTTGGACAGTATGATCTGGTCGCCGCTCCGTGCGACGACCGGCGCGGTTCCGGCATCCGCAGCCATAGCCAACGCCCGACCCGGCAGCATTGCCGCCGCCGCCAGGCCTGCCGTCCCGGCCAGATAGTCGCGCCGGGAAGGCGTCAGAAAGCCAGTTGGCCAAACCATTTTTACTCGCCTGGAACGTCCATCACAGGCCACCGGAAAGCACATTTTACTACCGTTTGACAGCAGCTGATTGATCTTATAATTGCCCGAAAAGCCCGTTCGAGGGCGTAACGCTGGCGCAGCAATGCCGGCTTCGGGGAGAGAAAAGCATGACTGTCGCGACATCGCCGAGCCTGCGCCTGCTGACCGGCTGCGCCCTTGCCGCGCTCGTCGTTCCGGCCGCGGTCTGGGCGCAGGAGCCTGCCGGCCCGACCTCGGCACCGCCGGCCCCGGTCGGTGCTGCCGCCGACGACGAGATCATCGTTACCGGCATCCGCGCCAGCCTGCAGCGCGGCGTCGATATCAAGCGCAATTCGGACGTCATCGTCGACTCGATCTCGTCGGAGAGCCTCGGCAAGTTCCCGGATTCGAACGTCGCTGAATCGCTGCAGCGCATCACCGGCGTGTCGATCGACCGCTCGGGCGGCGAGGGGCAGTTCGTCACCGTCCGCGGCTTCGGTCCGGCCTTCAATACCGTGCTGGTCAACGGCCGCAGCATCGCGTCGGAGAACCCCGGCCGCGCCTTCAGCTTCGACGTGCTCGCCGCCGACCTGATCTCCGGCGCCGACGTCTACAAGAGCAGCAACGCCAAGATCCAGGACGGAGGCATCGGCGCGACGATCAACGTCAAGACCGCGCGGCCGTTCGATTACAACGGCCAGAAGATCATCCTCTCGGGCCAGCTGAACTATGAGGAGTTGTCGGACAAGTTCGCCGGCGACGGCTTCGCGCTGTACAGCAACACCTTCGCCGACGGGCGCATCGGGGCGCTGCTGTCGGTCAGTTATCAACGCCGCAAGGCGCAGGTAAATCAGGTCGCGACCAACGGCTATTTCCGCGCCGACCTGACGCGGACCGGGCAGAACGGCGTGTTCTTCCCGCAGAACTACGACCAGATCGCCGACAGCCAGGATCGTGAGCGCATCGGCGTCAACGGTACGGTGCAGTTCCGCATCACCGACAACCTGCTGTTCAGCGCTGACGGCCTGTGGAACAAGTTTACGGTCAGCTCGAACGCCAGCAGCATCGGGCACTTCTTCTCGCCCGGTGAAGTCACCTCCGCGACGCTCGATTCGAACCGTACCGTCACCGCCTTCAGCCAGAACGCCAACGGTCACACCGACTATATCAGCCGCACGTTCAACCGCCCGACCAAGCTGCTTGCCTTCGGCGGCAATCTCGAATGGAAGCCGACCGACCTTATCGACGTGTCGCTCGATTCGAGCTGGTCCAAGGCGACGTCGAACAATGGCGGCAAGGAGATCTTTGCCGTCGTCGGCTTCAACAACCCGGTCACCTTCAGCAATATCGGCAACGGCCTGCCCAGCATCACCGCGGCAAACGGCTTTACCGATCCGACCGTCGGGCGGGCCCACTTCGCCACCCGCGAAGGCTTCGACCGCAGCGAGCGCATTTTCGAGGAGCGCCTCGACGCGACGTTCCGCACCGATGGCGGCTTCGTCAGCGCGGTCAAGGCCGGCGGCTATTTCCAGGATCTGACCAAGGCGAATACCCTGGTGCGGACCCAGAACGATGTCGGCTGCACCTACTGTGGGTATGCGATCGGCGTTCCGGCCGGGCTGCTGCAGCCGTTCAACGCCGGCAATTTCCTGGGCGGCGAAGGCGGCAACTTCCCGCGCCAGTGGCTGAGCTTCGACCCCGAGACCTATTTCACCTTCCTCGAATCGGATGCCGCGGCTGACGCCGCCGATCTAGCCACCGGCCTGCCGGTGGGCAGCCGCCGTGCCTTCCTGGCCGCTAACAATGGCTATGCCGCGATCCGCTATCCCGACAGCTTCAAGGTTGGCGAGCGCGTCATCGGCGGCTATGTCCAGGGCGATTTCAAGTCGGAACTCGCCGGCCTGCCGATCTCGGGCAACCTCGGCTTCCGCTATGTCCACACCAACGTCACCTCGGACGGTTCGCAGCAGGTCCTGCTCGATCTGCGCACGATCAGCGGTGACACGACCGCCTACACGGTCGTCTACGCGCCCGGCGCGGCGGCGGTGCGGCGCAAGTCGAGCTACGACGACTTCCTGCCCAGCCTTAACGTCAAGCTCGACATCACCGACAATCTGACCGCGCGCTTCGGGGCGTCGCGGACCGTCACCCGCCCTGACCTGACCCTGCTCGCACCGCGAGTCAGCTTCACCAACCTGCGCCCCGGCAACCTCGAGGCGAGCGGCGGCAACGCCGACCTCAAGCCCTACAAGTCGACCAACTTCGACCTGACCGGCGAATGGTACTACCAGAAGGGCGGCTATTTCACCGTCGCGGGCTTCTACAAGCGGGTCGACAATTTCATCGTCAGCCAGGTCGCGGTCGAGAACTTCCAGATCGCCAACGCCGACAACCTGTTCCCGGGCGGCCTCGCACCGTTCAACGTGCGCCGGCCGCGCAACCTCGAGAAGGCCGACGTGTACGGCGTCGAGCTCGCTTTCCAGCACAGCTTCACCTGGCTGCCGGCACCGTTCGACGGCCTTGGCGTCACGCTGAATGCGACGTTCGTCTACAGCAACGCCGGCAACGCGACCGGCACCGGGACGAGCTTTGCCTTGGAGGGCCTCGGCCACAGCCAGAACGCAGTGCTGTTCTATGAAAAGGGCCCGGTCAGCGCCCGCATCGCCTACAACCGCCGCGACAAGTTCCTGCAAACCCTGGCCAACGGCACCGGCGGCGACCCGATCAACGTCCAGCCCAACCAGCAGGTCGACGTGCAGGGCAATTATGCGGTGACCCAGAATGTCACCCTGTTTTTCGAAGGCGTGAATATCTTCAACGAGAAGGTCCGGTCGCAGGGCCGTTTCGACAACCAGTTCCTGTCGATCGTCGAAACCGGCCCGCGTTATTCCATCGGCGGCCGGGTGACCTTCTAGCGCCCGCTCAACCCGCGCTGGTCAAGTGGACGATCAGCGCGGTGCCGGGGTGGCTGCGCGGCGGCTGGAACCCGGCCTGCATCAGGGCGTCGCCGGAAACGGCGGCGCCCGCCTGCATCAGCGGCCAGTGCACCGGCGATGGCACCGGCCAGACCAGCGCGAGGTTGTAGCGCCCTGTGGGCTCGAGCCCGGCAAGGCGCAGCGTTTCCGGGAAATAGCCACGCTGCTCAGTGATCATCGTATAGGACAACAACGCCTCGCGGCGGTCGGCTGAGACGGTCAGGAACGCCTCGACGCCGTCCGCGGTATCGAGCTGGACGCGGTTGCCGCCGTGGATCAGGTCGCGGTGCGCCTTGTGCAGCGCGACCCCGGCGGTCAGTTCGGCGATCTCGGCTGCGTCGAGCGTGCGCAGGTCGAGCTCCATCCCCATGTGCCCGAACAACGCGGTGGCGACGCGCACGCTCATCGTCAGCTGGCGTCTGGTGATGTGGCAGGTGGCGGGGCCGACGTGCGACCCCATGAGTTCGGCCGGAAACCAGCGCGCAAAACCGCGCTGGATCGCCAGCCGGTCGAGGGCATCGTTCGAGTCCGAGGTCCAGATCCGGTCGGTGCGCGCCAGCACGCCAAAGTCGGCGCGGCCGCCCCCCGACGCGCAGCTTTCGATCTCGACCGCCGGATGATCGGCTCGCAGCCGGTCGAGCACGTCGTAGACGCCCAGCACATGGGCGTGCGCCGCGGCGCGCCCGTCGGCCGCACCGGGTTGGCTGAGATCGCGGTTCATGTCCCACTTCAGATAGCGGATCGGATAGTCGCGGAGCAGCGCGTCGATCCGGGCGTGCAGGTGATCGCGGACCTCGGCGCGGCCGAAATCGAGGACCAGTTGATGCCGGAATTCGACCTCCGGGGCCGGCGGCGTCGCCATCGCCCAGTCGGGATGGGCGCGGTAGAGGTCGCTGTCGGCATTGACCATTTCCGGCTCGACCCACAGGCCGAACTCCATGCCCGCAGCTTCGACATGGGCGATCAGCGGGCCGAGGCCCTGCGGATACACCGCCGGGTCGACGGTCCAGTCGCCGAGTCCCGCGCGGTCGCTGCGACGTCCCTTGAACCAGCCGTCGTCGAGGACGAAGCGCTCGGCTCCGACCGCTGCGGCGCGGGTCGCGAGGTCGGCGAGGACGGCGGGATCGTGATCGAAATACACCGCTTCCCAGCTGTTGTAGTGGACCGAGCGCGGGCGGACGCGCAGCCGTTCGTGCTCGAGCCGGGCGCGCAGGTAGCGGTGGAGCGCCTGCGCCACGCCGTTGAAGCCCCCGCCTGAAACCGTGGCGTAGAGCGCCGGCGTGGTGAGCGTCGCACCGGGGGCGAGGCGGATCTCGCCGGGCAGCAGTAGCGCCTCCATCGTCACGCTGGCGCGGCCGTCCGACAGAGTCTCGACCGCCAACCGGTGGTTGCCGCTCCAGCCGAGGTGGCAGGCGTAGGCCAGACCGGCGTTTTCCGTCGCACCGTAGGCGCTGGCGATCAGGCCAGGGAAGGCATCATGGCTGGTGCGGCCGTGCCGGTTTTCACGGACCCAGCTGCCGGAATGCCGTTCCAACTCGACCGTCTGGAACTCGCCCGCCCAGCGACCCTCGAAGCCAGTCAGGTGGCGGACAAACCCGGGCAACGGCAGCGCCGGCGCGACGAGGTGCGCGACATCGAGCGGCGCGCCACCGGTGTTGGTCAACGTCGTCGTCGCCACCAGCACGTCGCCGTCGATCCGCAGTTCGTGGGTCAGCGCGATGCCGTGCACCGCATCGACGCTGTGCAGGACGGCGTGACGCGGCCCCGCCTCGACCCGCTCGACGAGTGCATAAGTCGCCCAGTCGCGTCCGTCGCGGTGCGCGCCGAGCCCCGGCCGCCCCGGCCAGCCCTGCCCGGCCAGCGGCGTCAGCGCCAGCGGTGCCTCGGTCGCCGGGGACCCGTTCGCTTCGGCGCGAGCCGCGAGCCGCGCCACGTCGGCGGGCTCCGTCGAGGCATCGAGACGCGGTCCCCAATACACCACCGCCGGCACTCGCCCGGCGAGGCTCAGAACCAGGGTAACGGCGTCGCCATCCAGGCGGAGGAACGATGGCAGCGTGGCGTCGGGCATGAAGGCTTCCGGTTCACTGGACAGCGGCGATTGATATGATAATTGCAGGGCGACTGTCCAACGGCGCCCACGCCGAAACAAGGCAGCATCGCCCGACGGGCTAGGGGAGATCATGCTCGGCGTCTGCTACTACCCTGAACACTGGCCAGAGCAATGGTGGGCAACCGATGCAGCGCGGATGCGCGGCCTTGGCCTCAGCTATGTCCGCATTGGCGAGTTCGCGTGGTCGCGATTCGAGCCGGAGCCCGGGCAATACGACTTCGCATGGTTCGACCGGGCGATCGAGACACTCGGCGCCGCCGGTCTCAAGGTGGTCATCGGCACCCCGACCGCGACCCCGCCGAAATGGCTGATAGACCGCCATCCCGACATCCTCCCTGTCGATCCCGCAACGGGACGGACGCGGGGCTTCGGCTCACGCCGCCACACTGATTTTTCGAGCGCGAACTGGCTGGAGGCGGCGCTCGCCATTACCGAAGCGCTGGCCCGCCGCTACGGCGCCAACCCGCATGTCGTCGGCTGGCAGACCGATAATGAGCTCTGCTGCCACGACACGACGCTCAGCGCCTCGCCGGCGGCGCGCGACGGTTTCCGGGTCTGGCTGCGCGACCACTACGCCAGCATCGCTGCGCTGAACACCGCTTGGGGCAATGTCTTCTGGTCGATGGAGTATCGCAGTTTCGACGAGATCGAGCTGCCGGTTTTGGCTGTCACCGAGACCAGCCCCGCGCACCGCATGGCTTGGCGGCGCTATGCGTCGGACATGGTCGTGCGCTTCCACGACGCGGTTGTCGCGGTGCTGCGCGCGCACGCACCGGGGCGGTTCGTCACGCACAACTTCATCCCGATGAACGAGACCGGGGTCGACAACCACGCCCTCGCCGCGCCGCTCGATTTCGCGAGCTATGACAATTACCCGCTGGGCCGCGCCGACCTGGCGCTGGCGCACCTGTCCGCCGACGACTTCCGGCCGTGGATGCGGACCGGTCACCCGGAACTCAGCGCGGTGCTGTTCGACCAGACCCGCGGCCTGACCGGCAAGCCGTTCTGGGTAATGGAGCAGCAGCCGGGGCCGGTGAACTGGGCGCACCACAACCCGTGGCCCGCGTCCGGCATGGTGCGGTTGTGGACCTGGGAAGCCTTCGCGCACGGGGCGGCGGTGGTCAGCTATTTCCGATGGCGGCAGGCCCCGTTCGCGCAGGAGCAGATGCACGCCGGGCTGCTCCGCCCGGACTCGACCGAGGCAGAAGCCTGGCCGGAAATCGCACAGGTCGCCGCCGAACTCGCGATCATCGACCTGCCCGCGACGCGCCAGGCCACGGTCGCGATCATCGTCGATACCCAGGCTCAATGGCTCAGCGAGATCGAGCGTCAGGGCGACGGCTACGACTATGTCCAGCTCCTGCACGGCTGGTACGGCGTCGTCCGGCGGCTCGGGCTGGATGTCGACTTCGTGCCGCCGGGAGCTCCACTCGACGGCTACCGCATCGTCCTCGCCCCGGCATTGGTAATGCCGGATGCGGCGGCCGTCGCGGCGCTGCGCGACTGTGCGGCGCTGATGGTGCTGGGGCCAAGGTCGGGAGCCAAGACCCGCGACGTGACCATTCCCGACGGGCTGGCACCGGGGCTGCTGCGGGAACTCGTGCCGATCCGCGTTCTGTCGGTCGAGACGCTGCGACCCGACTGCTCCGGCAGCATCACCATCGACGGCGCGAGCTTCGCGAGCGGACGCTGGCGGGAGTCGATCGATCCCGGTGATTGCGATGTGCGCGGCCGCTACGAGGATGGCAGCCCGGCGCTCGTCCGGCACGATCGCGTCCACTATCTCGCGACGCTGACCGACGATGCCGCCCTGACCGCGTTGTTCACCGCCCTGTGTGCCGAGGCAGCGGTCACGGTGACGCCGGTTGACGGCGGCCTCCGGCTGCGGCGGCGTGGTGAATTGGTGTTCGGCATCAACTACGGGGCGGAAGCCGTCGCGGCACCCGCACCGCTCGATGCGGTCTTCGTTCTCGGCGGGCGCAGCATCGCCCCGCGCAACCTCGCGATCTGGAAGGACCCGGCATGATCCGTGCTCTCGGCCTCGCGCTGCTGCTGCTCGCTGCCCCGGTCGCGGCGCAGGCGCCCGTCGGCGATGCGCCCGAGCTCGGCAGCCGGACGCCCACGACGATCGGCGTGCGGACGTTGACACTACGCTTTCCGGGCCGCCCCGACGTCACCAAGCCCGACGGCAAGGGCGGCTTCGCCACTGCCGAGCGCGTGCTGCCGGTGACCATCTGGTACCCGTCCGCAGGCGGCGACCAGCACACCCGCTACACCTACTCGACCACGCCAGTGCCGACCGTGCCGGCGGGCCGGGTTCCCGCCAGCGTCTCGGTTGCCGGTGCCGCCGCCGCCGACGCAGCCCCCGCCGCGGGGCGCTTCCCGCTGGTCGTCATCTCGCACGGCTTCCTCAACCGCGCGGTGATGTTCAGCGATCTCGCCGAGATCATCGCGTCGAAGGGCTATGTCGTCGCCTCGATCGACCATGGCGACCTCGATGACTATGCCGTTTCGCGCGACCTTGCCTTCATTAAGGTCGTCGCCAACCGCGCCGCCGACCAGCGGCTGGTGATCGCCGAATTGACCCGCCGCGCTGCCATCCCCGACACGTTCTGGTCGCACGTCGACGCGCACCGGATCGCACTCGCCGGCTATTCGATGGGCGGCTTCGGCGCGCTCGCGGCAGCGGGGGCGGACTACGACCCCGCCAGCCCCTTGTTCCGGCTCGCGCCGCCCGGCAGCGCCGCGCTGCTCGCCAGCGCGCCGCCGCCGCCGAACCTGAAGGCACTGATCGCGTTCGCGCCCTGGGGCGGGGGCCAGCCGCTGCGGGTGTTCGCGCCTGCCGGTCTGGCCAAGGTGACGGTGCCCAGCCTGTTCATCGACGGCGACCAAGACGATGTCGCGGATTTCGCGGGCGGCGTCCGCTACCTGTTCGACGGCGTCGCCGGAGACCGCTACCTGCTCGTCTATCAGAACGCCCGCCACAACATCGCCACCAACGCGAGCCCGCCCGAGCTGCAGAACCAGTTCGAATATCGCGAGCGGCAGGACGAGCCGGTCTGGCGCAAGGACCGCATCCTGGCGATCAACGCGCATATGCTGACCGCTTTCCTCGACTGGCAGCTGAAGGGTCTGGCCGACCGCAAGGCCTATCTCCACGTGCCGGTGCCGCGCTCCAACGACGGCGTCTGGCCGGTCCGGCAGGGCGAGGATGTCGGTGCCGCGACGGCCGCGCCGGGCGCCGAGCCGCGCGGTTACTGGCCCGGTTTCCAGCGCCGCTGGGCGCTCGGCCTCGAACTGATCCACGCGGCCGCCCGATGAGCCAGGGGGTCGCACTCGGCAACGATCAGATCTGGGTCTGCATCGTCCTGACACTGCTGGTCGGCATCGCGACGTGGTGGAAGGTGCACCGCGCCGGCGGCCGCCGCGCCAACAGCAACAAGGAATTCTTCCTCGCCGGCAAGGGGCTCAGCTGGATCTTCGTGGCGGGTGCCATCACCGTCACCAACCTGTCGACCGAGCAGCTGGTCGGCATGAACGGCAACCAGCTCGCGGTGGTGGCCTGGTGGGAGCTTTCGGCAGTGGTCGGGCTGACCATCCTGGCGACGGTGTTCCTGCCGATCTACTACCGCAACAACTGCACGACGGTGACCGAGCTGCTCGAGAAGCGCTACGGCAACGTCCATGTCCGGGCGGTGATCGGGACGATCTTCCTGGTCGGCAACATCGTCATCTACCAGCCGATCATGCTCTACACCGGGGCGCTGTTCATGAAGTCGATGTTTGGCCTCGACACGCCGATCATCGTGCTGGCGGCGATCTTCGCGGTGGCGGGCGGTGCCTATGCCATCCTCGGCGGGCTGCGTGCCGTCGCGGTGTCGGACACGTACAGCGGCGTGCTGCTGCTCGGCATGTGCACATTGGTCGTCTATCTGTCTCTGGCGGCCGTGAATTTCGACCTCAGCGGCATCCCGCCGGAGCGGCTGACCATGATCGGCGGGCCCGACAGCCCGATCCCGTGGCCGACACTGCTGACCGGCATGATCTTCATCCAGATGTTCTATTGGTCGACCAACCAGAACATCACCCAGAAGGCGATGGCCGCACCGACGCTGCGCGAGGCACAGAAGGGCATCTTTGCCGCCGGCGTCGTCCGCGTGCTGATCGTGCCGCCTATGGTCGTGCTGCCGGGCATCGTCAGCTACAAATTGTTCGGCCACATCGGCGATGCGGCCTATGGCCGGATCGTCGCGGCGGTGCTGCCGCACTGGCTGTACGGGCTGTTCGCCGCCGCCATCGCCAGCGCGGTGCTGGCGCATTTCGCCAGCGCGGTGAACTCGTCGGCGTCGCTGTACGTCTGCGACCTGCACGAGACCTATCTCAACCCGAAGCCCGACGTCGCCCGACTCAGCCGCTGGATCAGCCTGGGCTTCTGCGTCGTCGCCGTCCTGCTGGTGCCGGTCTATGACGGGGCCGACAGCATCATCAACCTGGTCCAAGAGCTGAACGGCCTCAGCTCGATGCCGATCCTGTCAGTGTTCATTGTCGGGCTGTTGTTCACCAATGTCGATGCGCGCGCCGCCATCACCGGGCTGGTCGTGGGCGTCGGCATCTATGCGATGTTCACCTTCGTGTGGACGCCGGTCCATTACATCCATCTGATGGCGGTGACCTTGTTCCTGTCGGTCGGCGTGTCGCTGGCGGTCAACCGCTGGGTCTTCGGTCGCCATGCGGAGCCGGTGTTCGGCCGCGCCGCCCGGCTGCGGCGGGCGGCAGGCTAGAGCACCGCGTCGGGCGCGTTGTCGATCAGCGTCAGCACGTCGCCGATGATCCGCCGCATCGCGCACCGGGCCCCGTCGACGTCATGCGCCGCGATGGCGTCGCGCACCGCCGCATGGTCGGCAACGCTCGCCGAGCGGCCCTTGATGCGGTTGGTGAAGCGGATCGAGGTCCGCAGCGCGCTGCCGACGGCATCACGGAACTGCCGGTAGAACGGATTGCGCGAACCCTCGAGCACCGCGACGTGGAAGGCGATATCGGCGTCGAGCGGATCGTCGTTGCCGGCCTCGGCGGCCCGCATCCGGTCCAGCCCGGCACTGATCGCGGCAAGATCGGCAGGTGTCGCCTTGGCCGCCGCCAGCGCCGCCGCCTCCGGCTCGATGGCGACGCGCAGCTCGTTGAAGTGGCGCAGCAGCTCGACCGAGAATTTGCGCTCGAGCAGCCAGCCGAGCACGTCGGAATCGAACAGGTTCCACGCTGCCGCCGGCTGCACGATCGTGCCCTGCCGCGGCCGCGCGCTCAGCAGGCCCTTGGCGGTCAGCATCTTGACCGCCTCACGGGTCACCGAGCGGCTGACCCCGTGCAGCCGCGCCAGCTCCGCCTCCGTTGGAAACGCCTTGTCGTCATAGTCGCCGATCACGATCGACCGCCCGACCGTATCGAGCAGCCCATAGGTCAGGTTGCGCCCCAGGCTGATCCGCATCCGGCCAGGGTCATCGCACGCTATGACATCGCCCTCACGCATCGGATTTCCGAAATATCCCTGTTGTTAGCAGGGTATAGCACGATCGAACCGGGCTAGAAGGCGGAAGATTCATCCGCGCCGGGCGATCCGTCCGGCCCCGCTCGCCGCCTCATCCGGAAACCGCTGGGGCGATCGACGGGGATTGAACCCGCAACCTCCGGTACCACAAATCACCGCTTTCGGGCCGATTTAGCCGGAACTGCACGGTTTTGTCAGAGCTCCGCCCTTTTCTAAACCGGTTTGGTGGGTTTTATCGGTTTTTGCTGGCGTTCAAGTGAACTGCAAGCGCCGGTATACGCGCTATATGCTCATACAATTCGCGTGAACAGCAAGCGCCGGTATGTGGGGCGCTTATATCTTAGCGGCGTGTGGAATATGTCGGCACTGCGACGATGCCAGACATTCCAGGCGGACTGAGCACCCCGAACACCCGTATCCAAATAGCCGATCAGTGTTCTCATGAAGACTGATCATCACGTCGCCGGACGCTCCCAAAGCGAAGCTGGCCAGCCGCCGGCCGACGATAAAGTCGCGCCTAACCAGAAGCCATTTAGCGTTGCCACCTTGGCGCGGCACTGGGGTGTCAGCGAAGATACAATCTACAGCCTTGTGAAATCGAAGGCTCTTGGTTCCTTCAAGGTGGGAGGAAAACTTTTCAGAATTAATCCAGAAAGCGTGAGGGCTTACGAATGTCGGATGTCTACAGAATCGGAAGTCTCCGACGTCGCCGCAGCGACGGCACCTCGTACCACAGCTACACCATGTCGTGGATTGACGAGTGTGGACCGCGCCGAATTTCGCTTGGCACGAGTGATAGGGTCGCTGCAGAAGACACGGCTCGCCAACTCTGGTCGCAGCAAGGCGCCACCCTCGCCAACAACGTCGCGGAACTAGCGGCCAGTTGGTTGGAGGCAACGGCCAGCACTCGGGGCAATAAGCGTAGCCGAGAGGCGTGGAAGGCGGCAGCGCCATTCTGGCACGACATCCAGCCGAGCCAAATCGATGAGGAGTTGTGCAAGTTATATCTGTCAGTCCGAGACCGGGCGGTTAATACGATGCGGAACGAATTGGCTGTCATCCAATCAGCGTTGAAGTGGGCTTATCACGAGAAATTGATCGATATTCAGCCAAAGCTATGGATGCCGCCTGCCCCAGAAAGCGCGGTCGAACACCTCACCAAAGCACAATTCAGACGTTTCCTAACGGGTTTAATTGCGCCTCACGCCTTGCTTTTCGCGCAGATCGCCGTAATGACTGCAGGACGGTGCTCCGCCGTGCTCCAACTCTTGTGGACTCAGGTCGACTTTGATCGGCGCTTGCTTTATCTAAACCCAATCGGTCGACAGCAGACCCCTAACAAGCGTCGTGCAACGGTTCCGATAACCAATCGGCTATTTGAACTGCTCGTCGATGCGCGCGACGGCGCACTGACGGACTATGTGATCGAATACAAAAGCGGGCCGATAGCATGC
>JBBQWN010000008.1:0-100649 GCA_038210595.1 Sphingomonadales bacterium
CACCCATGCGGGCGTGGCGGAACTGGTAGACGCGGCAGGTTTAGGTCCTGTTGTCGAAAGACGTGGGGGTTCGAGTCCCTTCGCCCGCACCAACACCTTCACACCGTTAAAGAACGAGTTCGAGATGCAGATTGCCGAGACTTTGAACGAGGGCCTGAAGCGCGCGTACCGCGTGCACATCCCGGCCGCGACGCTGGCCGCGAAGATCGATGCCCGCGCCGTCGAAGTCGCCAAGCAGGTACGGATGCCCGGCTTCCGCCCCGGCAAGGTGCCGCTGAACCTCGTCAAGAAGATGCACGGCACGTCGCTGCGCGGCGAGGCCGTCCAGGCTGTCGTCAACGAGGGTGTCCAGCAGCTGATGACCGAGCACAGCCTGCGTCCGGCGATGCAGCCGCAGGTCGATTTCGCCGGCGAGGACGCCGAGGGCCAGGACCTCGATTTCACCGTCTCGGTCGAAGTGCTACCGATCATCGAGACCCCGAACGTCGAGGGCCTGAAGCTCGAGAAGCTCGTCGTCGAGCCGACCGATGCCGACATGGACGCTGCTCTGAAGCGCCTGTCCGACCAGCAGAAGCAGTTCGAGACCGCGCCTGCCGAGGCGAAGGCACAGACCGGCGACGCCGTGCTGATCGACTTCGAGGGCTCTGTCGGCGGCAAGCTGTTCGACGGCGGCACGGGCGAGGGCATGCGCATCGAGCTCGGCTCGGGCCAGCTGATCCCCGGCTTCGAGGATCAGCTCATCGGTGCCAAGGCCGGCGACAAGCGCACCGTCAAGGTGACCTTCCCCGACGACTACAACGTCGAGACGTTGAAGGGTAAGGCGGCCGAATTCGCGGTCACCGTCAACGAGGTGCAGACCGCCAAGGCCATGACGCTCGACGACGAATTTGCCAAGTCGCTCGGCCTCGACACGCTCGACGGCCTCAAGGAAATCCTCAAGGACCAGCTGTCGAGCGAACTCGGCAACCTGACCCGCACTCACATGAAGCGCAAATTGCTCGACACGCTGGCCGCCGCGCACGACTTCGCTGTCCCCGAGTCGATGGTCGATGCCGAGTTCGACCAGATCTGGCAGCAGCTGGAGCATGAGGCGAGCCATGAGGCCGACACCGCCGCCGCTCTTGCCGGGCTGGACGGCGAGAAGCCCGAGTATCGCCGCATCGCCGAGCGCCGCGTCCGCCTCGGGCTGCTGCTGTCGGAAATCGGCCAGCAGGGCGGCGTCGTCGTCACGCCCGCCGAGATGAACCGCCTGATCGCGCAGGAGGCCAGCCGCTATCCCAAGGAGCGCGACCAGGTCATCAAGTATTTCCAGGAGAACGCGATGGCGGCGGCCCAGCTGCGCGCCCCACTATACGAGGACAAGGTCGTCGACTATCTGATCGGCAAGGCCGAGGTCACCGAGCGCACGGTCGACCGCGAGACCCTGACCGCCGAGATCGAAAGCGACGACGAGTCGCCGTCGGGTCACGTCCATGGTCCGGATTGCGGCCATGACCACGACCACGCCGCCGCAGCCAAGCCGGCGAAGGCAGTGAAGGCCAAGAAGGCCAAGGCCGAAGCACCGGCCGCAGCCGATCTCGGTGAGGCGACTGCCGCGCCGGTCGAGGCCGCCGCTCCGGAGGCGACCGACGCCAAGCCCAAGGCTAAGCGCGCCCCCAAGAAGGCTGCTGCGGCCGAATAGCGCGCTAGCGGCGGAATCCGATCAGGGATTTCGCCACGCCGCCGATGCGTTCGAACCGGTGTTCGGCATCGGGGAACAGCGCGCGGAATTGCGTCGCGTCGAGCAGCACGTTGGACAGCACCAGCTTCATCGCCTTGTCGATGTCGGGCTGAGCCGGGGCCCAGCCGAGCCCGAAGTGTCTCAACGCCTTCAGCCGCATCGATTCGGGAAGCCAGTGATAGAACGGCATGCGGTGGAAGTGTGGGTCAAAGGGAAACCAGAAATACGGCGTCTGGACATAAAAGGCCGGGGCCAGCCGCCGCACCTCACCCGCGAACGCGCGCATCTGCGGCCAGCGGCCGACATGCTCGATGACGCTGTTCGAGTGGACATAGTCGAAGCTGTTGTCGGCATGACCCGTCATCGCGCAGGCGTCGCCGACGATGCACCGCAGCCGCACCGATTCGCGCTCCGACGCGCCGAACTCGGTGGCGATGTGATTGACGCAGGTGATGTCGATATCGTGCGCTTCGAGCCAGTCGAAGCCGACGCGACGCCAGTAATCTGCGGTGCCGCCGAGATCGATGATACGGAACGGACCGGCGACCGCAGCCCGCCGTTCGATGATCAGCGCGCGCAGCAGCTCGTCGCGGCGCGTGCGGAACCACGTCGAGAGCGAGGTCGGGGAGCGCGCGTCCGCCAGCGAGGCGCGTGTCATGTCGGTCCTTTCGCAGCTGCACAATCGACCTAGGGACGGCTCCGAGGGCCGTCAATCGAGCGACTACGGCCGTCGCATCGCCGTACCGCACTGGGGGGTTGAACGCTGCATCGTTCGCGCCGATGTTAGTAGGCAAGCGGAGACGACCGCCAACCGGAGCCAATATGCCCTTCCACATCGACCCCACCGACATGCTCGTGCCCATGGTCATCGAGCAGTCGAATCGCGGCGAACGTTCGTTCGACATTTTCTCGCGCCTGCTGCGCGAGCGCATCGTCTTCGTCACCGGCCAGGTCGAGGACGGCATGGCCTCGCTGATCGTCGCGCAGTTGCTCTTCCTCGAGTCCGAGAACCCGAAGAAGGACATTTACATGTACATCAACTCGCCGGGGGGCGTGATCACCGCCGGCATGGCGATCTACGACACCATGCAGTACATCCGCCCCAAGGTCGCGACCGTGTGCGTCGGCCAGGCCGCGTCGATGGGCAGCTTCCTGCTGGCCGCCGGTGAGCCCGGGATGCGCTCGGCGCTCAAGAACGCCCGCATCATGATCCACCAGCCGTCGGGCGGCACGCAGGGCATGGCCTCGGACATCGAGATCCAGGCGCGCGAGATCATCCGCGTCCGGCACGCGCTGAACGAGCTTTACGTCAAGCATACGGGTCAGGAGCTCGACACCATCGAACGCGCCATGGACCGCGACAAGTATATGAGCGCGGACGAGGCGAAGGCGTTCGGCCTGGTCGACGAGGTCACCGACAAGCGGCCGATGCCGACCGATGCCGAGGCGACGCTCCGCGCTGCCTGAGTCGGATCAACTATTTTTCGGTGTGCGCGTTAACCCATCGCGCCCTGGTTCACGTTATTGTCACGCACGGCAGGGTCATGCTTGCCGCGCCGTGAAAGGCCGCTAGACTGCTAGTCGGCCGGAGAGGAAGCCCATGACCAAGCTGAGTGGCGGCGGCGACTCGAAGAACACGCTCTACTGCAGCTTCTGCGGGAAGAGCCAGCACGAGGTCCGCAAGCTCATCGCCGGCCCGACGGTGTTCATCTGCGACGAGTGCGTCGAGCTGTGCAACGACATCATCCGCGAGGAAACCAAGACCGCGCTGGTCAAGACCAAGGACGGCGTGCCGACCCCGCGCGAGATCTGCAAGCACCTCGACGACTATGTCATCGGGCAGAACCACGCCAAGCGGGTGCTGTCGGTGGCGGTGCACAACCATTACAAGCGGCTGAACCACGGGGCCAAGGGCGCCGAGGTCGAGCTGGCTAAGTCGAACATCCTGCTGGTCGGCCCGACCGGTTGCGGCAAGACGCTGCTGGCGCAGACGATGGCGCGGCTGCTCGACGTGCCGTTCACCATGGCCGACGCGACGACCCTGACCGAGGCCGGCTATGTCGGCGAAGATGTCGAGAACATCATCCTCAAGCTGCTCCAGGCCTCCGACTACAACGTCGAGCGGGCGCAGCGCGGCATCGTCTACATCGACGAGATCGACAAGATCAGCCGCAAGGCGGAGAACCCGTCGATCACCCGCGACGTGTCGGGCGAGGGCGTCCAGCAGGCGCTGCTTAAGATCATGGAAGGCACCACCGCCTCCGTGCCGCCGCAGGGCGGGCGCAAGCATCCGCAGCAGGAGTTCCTGCAGGTCGACACGACGAACATCCTGTTCATCTGCGGCGGTGCCTTCAACGGGCTGGAGAAGATCATCGGCGACCGCTTGCAGGGCAAGTCGATCGGCTTCGGCGCGCATGTCGCGGGCCCGGACGAGCGCCGCACCGGCGCGATGCTGCGCCAATGCGAGCCCGAGGACCTGCTCAAGTTCGGCCTGATCCCGGAATTCATCGGGCGTCTCCCCGTCATCGCCACGCTGGAGGACCTCGACGAGGCCGCGCTGATCAAGATCCTGACCGAACCGAAGAACGCGCTGTCCAAGCAGTACGCCCGCCTGTTCGAGATGGAAGGCGTCAAGCTGAGCTTCGAGCACGACGCGCTGGCGGCGATCGCCAAGCGCGCCATCGAGCGCAAGACCGGCGCCCGCGGGCTGCGTTCGATCATGGAATCGATCCTGCTCGACACGATGTTCGATCTGCCCGGCCTCGAGAACGTCGAGGAGGTCGTCGTCGACAAGGACGTCGTCCACGGCCTCAAGGAACCGGTCCGCGTCGCGGTCAAGGAAAAGGCGGCGTAAGAGCCCCGCCTTCGCTTGAAAGAAAAGCCCCTGCGCCGCGCGGCGCAGGGGCTTTTTCATGCGCAGCTACCGGGCTTTGGGCACGACGACATAGCTGTAGGGCACGTACAGGAACACGTCGGTCAGGCTGGCGCGGGACCACTCGACCGGCCGGTCGAGTCCCTTGGCTTCGACGCCGTAGTCGCTGCCGAGCCGCGCGCTCGTCGTCTTGGCGTCGGCCGCGACGAGGTCGATGATCTGTGGCCGGTACTGGTCCGGATTGACCACCGACAGGGTCAGATCGTCGGTGTGCTTCATCTCGGCGCGCCCGACGGTGGGCACCGCCTTTATGAAAGCGTTGATATGCTCGAGCGCCGCCTTGGCGTCGGTGCCGCCCGATAGCCTCGACTTGACGAGGAAGCTGGTGCGGTCGGAGTCCGGTCGCCCGTCGCTGACCAGTTTCAGGTTGCGATAATTGGCGGCGGTCAGCGGCTCGACGATCATCTCGCCGGTCGCCAAAGCGATATCGCCGCGCTTGGCCGCGAGGTCGACTGCGTTCTTGACCATCGCGTAGATCTCCGCCTGGCGCTTTTCGCGGTCGCGGGTGTCGCCGGTGATCGTCACCTCCTGAATCGCGAAGTCCGCCGGACGCCGCAGGCCGACCGCCGGAATATGCTCGTCGTAACCGTCGCTCTCCTTGCGCGCTGCGGTGACGATGATCTCGCCAGTACCGTCCTGCGCTCCTGCTGGCGCCGCCCACAGCACCGCCGCGATTATAATCCTGAACTTCATGGCCTGCTCCCCCTTACGCGGACGATGCCCAGTCAAAGCCGCGCAGGGAAGCGTCAGTTTCGCGTATCCCCGCTCCGCACTTCGTGATAGCCTCCGAGTCGCACTCAGGAGTCGGCCCACTTGCGGATGCGCGAGCTCGAAGCAAAGACCGGTGTCGGGCGGGAGACGATCCGCTTCTACATCCGCGAGGGCCTGCTGCCTGAGCCCGACCGAGCGTCGCGCAACTCCGCCTCCTATTCTGACGACCACGTCACCCGGCTGCGCGCCATCAAGCGGCTGCAGGAGGAGCGGTTCCTGCCGCTGGCGGTGATCCGGACGCTGCTCGACGGCGATGATGCCGAGCGCTGGCTGGCCCCGCAGGCGTTCCCGCAGCTCGACGCGGTCCTGAGCCAGCGTCTCGACCAGGATGCGCCGCGGGTAGCTGCCGCGACGCTGGCCGCGCAGACCGGGCACGATCCCGACGACCTGGCCGAAATGGTGGAGATCGGCGCCGTTACCATCGATGGTTCCGGCACGGTCAGCGCCCGCGATGCCGCAATCATGCGGGTGCTGGGCGACCTCCATGCCGTCGGCTTCACGCGCGAGCGCGGCTTCCACGGTGCCGGGCTGCGCATGTACCTCGATTTCATCGAATGGGTGACGACGCAGGAAATGCGGCTGTTCTTCGAGCACACCGCCGGCCAAGTCGGCGAGGTCGAGGCCGCCGACATGGCCGAGCGCGGCATCGCCAGCATCAACGAACTGCTCGGACTGCTCCGCACCCGTGCCATCCTCGGCAAGCTCGCCGCTCGCCGCCGCATCGCCAACGACAACAACTAGCGCCTGGGAGACGAACATGACCGGATTTTCCGACACCTACCAGCTGACCCCCACCGGCCCGACGTGGAACGTCGCGCAGGAGTTCGAGGCGGTGTTCGACTTCAACTACAGCGACGACCGCAAGGACCTGCTCAAGCTGTATGCCAAGGGCAAGGCGCAGCAGTGGGATGCCGAGCACCGCATCGATTGGAGCCAGGAGCTCGAGTACGAGAATCCGATGGGCCTGCCCGAGCAGCAGATGGCGATCTATGGCTCGCCGCTGTGGGACAAGATGAACAAGAAGGAGCGGGTTGAGCTGCGCCGGCATTTCGCGGCGTGGCAGCTGAGCCAGTTCCTGCACGGCGAGCAGGGCGCGCTGATCTGCGCCGCCAAGATCGTCCAGCAGGTGCCCGACCTCGAGGCCAAGTTCTACGCCAGCACCCAGACCATCGACGAGGCTCGCCACGTCGAGGCCTATAAGCGGCTGATCGAGAAGCTTGGCATGAGCTATCCGATGACCGGGCCGCTCGCGACGCTGCTGGAGCAGGTGCTGACCGACAAGCGCTGGGACATGACCTATCTCGGCATGCAGGTGGTCATCGAAGGCTTGGCGCTGGCGGCATTCAGCGGCATCCGCGACATGACGACGTCGCCGCTGGCCGGCGCGGTCAACGCCTATGTAATGCAGGACGAGGCGCGCCACGTGGCGTTCGGGCGGCTCTCCCTGCGCGAATATTACCCCCACCTGACACAAGGCGAGCGCAACGAGCGCGAGGAGTTCCTGGTCGAGGCCTGCTACCTGATGCGCGACCGCTTCGAGGCGCGCGAGGTGTGGGAGACGCTGGGTTACGACGCCGACGAATGCATCGGCTATGTCCAGCAGAGCCCGGCGCAGCAGCGCTTCAAGAACCACCTGTTCAACCGCATCGTGCCGATCGTCGCCGACATCGGCCTGTGGGGCCCGATCGTCCAGAAGGGCTATAGCGAGATGGGTGTGCTCGACTATGCCAGCATCGACATCGACGCGCTGCAGGCCAACGACAACAAGATCGCCAGTGACTATGACGCCCGCGCCGCGAACATCTGCGACGTGGCGAGCATTGCCGCGGAATAGTCAGCCGATGCGGTCGCGCAGGTCGCGGTAGGCTGCCTCGATCAGGGCGGTCACGGCCGGCGCGTCGACCGGCTTGCCCCGCCGCAGCTTGACGTGGCGCATCCGCTTGCCGGTGCCCGTAAGCAGCCGAGCGGGATCGGGCAGGCTCACACCGTGGAAGAAGCCGACGGCGGCGTGGGCGGTGTAAGCTGCGACATAGGCGAACGCGACGTCATCGACGCACGCGGTCGGATTGCCATCGTGGAGCTGTTCGCGGACGTCATCGCCGCAGACGCGCATGCATTCGAACCACGGCCGCACGAAGCGTCTTAGCTCCGTGTCGCCACCTTCGAACCAGGCCCGGACCAGGGGGTCGTCACGGACGGCGCCGGCAAGACGAAACAGGTCGCTCACGCACGCATCCTGACACGATAGCGCACGTTGTCGAGCCACCGGTTGCCATCGCCAGCGGGGCAGCCGAAACTGCAGGCTGGGTCGCGGCTCGGGGCCGGGACAACAAAGGGGATGCAATGCAGTTTATCGCCCGTGCGCTTGCCTTGAGCCTGCTCTCCACCACCGCTGCCGTTGCCGAAACCGTGGTCGTCACCGCGGCGCATATGGTCGACGTGGTCGCCGGCCGGACCATTGACAACGCCGCAGTCGTGGTCGTCGACGGGCGGATCACTGCGGCCGGGCCGACGTCCGGCGTAACCATTCCCGCTGGTGCGAAGCGCATCGACCTGGGGCCGCTGACGCTGCTGCCCGGGCTGATCGACATGCACGTCCACCTGACCAGCGATCCGACCATCGGCGGCTATAACGGGCTGGAATACACGCCGTCGTTCTGGACGGTGCTGGGCGTCGCCAATGCAAAACGCACGGTGGAGGCGGGCTTCACCACGGTCCGCAATGTCGGCAGCAGCAACTACGACGATGTCGGGCTGAAGCAGGCGATCGGGCGCGGCGACATTCCGGGGCCGCGCATCGTGCCCGCGACCTACGCCATCGGCGCGACGGGCGGCCACTGCGACACCACCGAATACCCGCCCGACATCCATGTCGACACACCGGCGGTGGCGAACGGCCCGGAGGAGATCCGCGCCGTGGTCCGCAAGCTCAGGAAATACGGGGCCGAGGTGATCAAGTTCTGCGGCACCGGCGGCGTGTTCTCCAAGACCGACAGCGTCGGCGGGCAGCAGTATACGCAGGAGGAGATGAACGCCCTGGTGTCGGAAGCGCACCAGCTCGGCATGCGGGTCGCGGTCCACGCGCACGGCGCGGAAGGCATCAACACCGCACTGCGCGCCGGCACCGACACGATCGAACATGCCAGCCTGGCCGATGCCGAAAGCTTTCGCCTCGGCAAGCAGGGCAAGCACTGGTTCTCCATGGACATCTACGACGACGACTACATCCTGGCGCAGGGAACCAAGAACGGCGTCTTCCAGGAGAGCCTCGACAAGGAGAAGTTGATCGGCCGCAAGCAGCGCGAGACCTTCCGGGCGGCGGTCGCCGCCGGCGTGCCGATGGTGTTCGGCACCGATGCGGGGGTCTATCCGCACGGCACCAACGCGCTGCAGTTCGCGACCATGGTCGAATGGGGGATGACGCCGCTGCAGGCGATCCGCGCCGCCACCGTCAACGCCGGCGAGGCGCTGGGCCGCGCTCAGGATGTCGGCGCGCTGACGCCGGGCCGCTATGGCGACATGATCGCGGTGGCGGGCGACCCGACCCGCGACGTCACCACGCTCCAGCGCGTCGCCGTCGTCATCAAGGGCGGGGTCGTCGTGAAGGATGCGCGCTGAGCGTTGCGGACGCGGCTATTTGAGCATCTTGTCGAGGAAGTCCGCGCTGCGGCCGAGCATGTCACGGCGCGCCAGCGAGTCGTCGATCTGGTGGTCGAGACCCTTGTATTCGATCAGCTCGACCGACTTGCCGGCGCGCTTGAGGCTGCTCGCCATCGCCCGCGACTGCGAAATATCGACGTTCAGGTCCTTGTCGGCGTGGAAGATCAGCACCGGCGCGCGGATCGCACCGGCGTTGCGCGCCGGCGACCCGGCGAGCACGTGCGGTCCATTGCCGATCATCGCATCGACCAGCTTGAAGTTGGTGTAATTGCGCGCGCCTTCGCGCAGCAGCGCGAGATCGGTGACCGGCGCGATGGCGACGGCGGCCTTGTAGAGGTTCGGCTCGACGACATTCGCCTGCAGCGCTGCGTACCCGCCATAGCTCCAGCCGACGATGGCGAGCTTGCCGGCGTCGGCGCCCTGCGCCGCCAGCCATCGGGCACCGTCGTTGACGTCGCCGATCGCCAGCGCCCACGACTGGAAGCCGTTCTTGGCGAAGAAGTCGCTGCCATAGCCGCTCGAACCCCGGTAGTTCGGCTGCAGCACCGCATAGCCGCGCGCGGCATAGAATTGTGCAAGCCAGTCGAAGCCGGCGGTGTCGCGCGCCGACGGTCCACCATGCGGCATGACGATTGCGGGCAGCCCCTTGAGGCTTGTCTTGCCCGGCGGCAGCGTCAGATACCCAGGGATGCGGGTGCCGTCGCGCGCCGCATAGTCGATCGCACGCTGCTCGCCCATCGTCACGCCGTCGAGCGCCGGATAGACGGAGAGCAGCTCGTTCAGCTGCTTGGTGGCGCTGTCGAACAGATAATAGCGGCCGGGCGTATTATCGCTGTCGGCATAGACCAGCTTCTTGGACCCATCCCAGCTTTCATCGAGGACGCTGACCGCCGGTTGACCGGGCAGTGCCTTGGACAGCGAGCGCCCGAGCGCGGCGAGCTTTGCGTCGAAGAACTCGTACCCGTCCCGCTCGACGGTATAGCTGGCGGCGACCGGCCGGTTGTACTTGCCGATGCGCAGCACGCCGTCGACGTCGACCTTGTCGTGCGCGAACACCAGGGTGTCGGTTTTCGCGGCGTCGGCGGCGACGCTGTACAGCGCCTGGCGGCCGTTCAGCGGCTTCAGCACAAACACGTTGTCGCCGCTTTCGTCGAAGCCGTCGAAACTTACCGCACTCTGGTCGAGCAACGTGGTTCGGGCGAGCAACAGCCAGTCCTTGCCGGTCTTGGGCCTGACGAAATAGGCAATGTTGTCCTTGACGTAGCCCACGACGTCGCGCTGGATCAGGCCGCGGAAGCGGATGTTACCGTGGCTGTCCGTCCCGAGCGTGGTCACCGCCGAATCGCTGCGCTCGACCATGCGCCGCGATCCCGTCTTAACGTCGACAAGCGCGGCACCGACCCCCGGCTCTTCGGGCCTGATATTGGTATTGCCGGTGTAGGTATGCCCGATCACCACGCGCATCAGCACGTGACCGGGATCGTCGGGCAACCAGTCGATGATCTCGCTGCCGTTGTTCATCACCTGCTCCCGCGATGAACTCGATTCGCCGATCAGGCGCAGGTTCTTGCCATCGGTATCGACCGCGACGGAACGGGTATAACCGACCTTCTCTACGCCCGAGCCGATGACCCCGTAGACCCGGCAGATGATACGGGCGTCGGTCTTGAAGGCACAGTAGACAGGTCGCGTCGACAGATCGCTGCCGCCCAGCACGACCGCCGACTTGCCGGTCACGACATCGGCGACGGTGACCGCCAGTCCGGCCGCCCCGAGCGCGCCGATATAGACGACCTTGCTGCCGTCAGGCGACAATGCGACCTGCCGTGCCGCAGGGCGCGACGCGAACATGCCCGCAAGATCGGCGGCCGCCACGCCGTTCGCGCCGCCGTTCGCCATGCCGATCGCTACGACGGCCGCCAGTATCCAACGCATCACGCACCCCTACCCCGTTGCCGCGAACCTAGCAGGCGGGCGCGGAACCGCTAGCGCATTTCAGGGCCGGTAGGTCCGTTCGACGTGCCCGGCGAGTGCTTTCTCGTCAAATAACACCGGCTTCCAGCGTTCGGCGGCAAACAGCCTGGCCTGATCCGCGTAGTGCGGGGACTCCGGGCGGCTCGTGGCGGCACCGAACTGGTGGATGCTCTCGGACCGGACGTGTCCGGCCTTATCCCATTCGGCGAGCATGATGAAGCTGTCGCCGTGGTCGGCGATGCGGATGCCGTCCTCCTTGCGGCTGTAAATGGCGCGCATCGCATCGGGTCCGCCATAGACCGGGATCGACAGCTTGCCGCGGACAAGGCGCTGAACGTCGCCGAGCGGCGGATCGAGCCGGCCGAAGTTGGCCTGCAGCCACGCCGCCTCTTCGGTCAGCGTCGCACGGGCGTCGGGCAGCGGGTCGCCGCGATAGATCGACCGCGCCGCCGCGCCGATCACCGCCGCCGCCAGCGCGTCGGCGCGGCCCCGGCCATCCTGGTTCCAGTCCCAGGTCTGCAGCAGGTCGCGCGCAGCGCCGGCCTCGCCGCCACCGCTGACCGCGGTCAGCTTCGCCATCCAGTCGGCGATGGTGCCGGCATGGGCGTAGGTCTTGTCGAACTTGATGCGCAGCAGGTCGGCGCGCGAGATGGGTCCGGGCAGCGCCGCTAACAGCGCGATCCACCGGTTGGCGCGGTTGGTCATGAAGGTTTCGAGCCCGAGCTCCGGCGCGAAGCTGGCGGCCTGCAGGTCGTCGGCTGGGGCGGTGGCGTGGAACGGTGTGTTGTTGGAATTGGCCACCCAGCCCGACGGCGGGTCGATCACCGCGGGATCGTCGGCGAACGGCAGGTAGTGTGTCCACACGTTCCGCGAGGTGTCGCCGGGCAGCACGCCGGGCCAGTCGAAGCCCGTCGCCCGCGCCGGGAAGCGGGCGTTGTAGAACATCCCAACATGGCCGGCGGCGTCGGCGTAGATGAAGTTGGTGGCCGGCACCGCCTGCATCGCCATCACCGCCCGCCACTCGGCGAAATCGCGCGCCTTGTTGAGCCGGTAATATTGCTCGACCTGCCGGACATCGCCGAAGCCGGTGTAGCGGACGGCGAACGTGCCGAGCGCATTGCGGATCACCGGACCGTGCACCGAACGGTACAGCGTGCGGGGCACCGGCAGCGTCAGCGGGCCGTACTTTACGTGCAACCAGACCCGCGAGGTTTCGAGCGGCAGCCACTTGCCGTCGTAGCGGTAGTGCGTGCCATCGGCGTCCATGACGAGCTTGTACGTGTCGATCAGGTCGGGCCGATTGACGGTGTTGGTCCAGCCGAGCGTCTTGTTGTGGCCGAGCAGCGGGTAGGGCGCGCCGGGGAACAGCGCGCCGGCGAAATCCCAGCCCTGCTGCGAGTGGACGACGACCTCGTACCAGGCGACGCCGCCCTCCCACGGCTGGTGGGAGTTGGCGATCAGGCGGGTGACGCCGTCGTCGCTGCGGCGGCCGGCGACGGCGAACCCGTTGGAGCCCTTCTCCACTTCCGCCCCGGCATCGCGTGGCGGCAACTTGTCCTCGACCAGCGCGCCGAGCACCCGGTCGAGCCCGAAGAAGAACGGCGAGCGCAGCGCAAAGCCGGTGACGACATCGCGCCCGGTCACCGGGAACAGACCGCGCAGCCGAATCTCGCCGGGGTGCTTTGCGGCATAGCGGTTGAGGCCTGCCGCATAGGCCTCGACGAGGTCGCGGGTGGCGGACGACAGCTGGGTCCGGTAGCCGGCATCGGCGGCGCGGCGCGCGTCGAGGAAGCCGAGCGCGAAGTCGAGTTGCGCGCCGTCCTTGCCGCTGATCGCCCCGGCACGGCCACGGGTGGCCGCCACGACCTCCTCCAGCGTCGGAAAGTCGTCCTCGGCATGGGCATAGGCGAGGCCGTAGGCGACGTCGGCATCGGTGCGGCCAAAGATGTGCGGCACGCCGTAGGTGTCACGAACGATGCGCACGTCATGGCGGCGAACCGGATCGGCGGCGGGCGCGGTGGCCGACAGATTGTCCCAGCTCGCCAGCCCGACGAACACGGTCGCGAGGATCGCACCGAGCCAGCCGGCGACCTTTAATGCTATCGCCACGGCAATCTCCCCGTTGCGGCTTGTGCGAGCAAGCGCCGGGCGGCGCAAGGCCGGTGCTTGACGCGGCGCGCGCTTCCTTGTGCAAGGCAGCATGAGATCCGAGCACCATCACGACCACGGCCACAGCCATGCCCCGGCGGCATTCGACCGCGCGTTCGCGATCGGTGCCGGGCTAAACATCGCCTTCATCGCGGCGGAAGTCGGCTATGGCTTTGCCGCGGACTCGCTGGCGCTGCTGGCCGATGCCGGACACAACGCGGCCGACGTGCTCGGTCTGCTGCTGGCCTGGGGTGCCGCCTGGGCCTCGCGGCGGCAGCCGTCGGAGGGTTTCACCTACGGGTGGCGGCGCTCGTCGATCATGGCGTCGCTGGTCAACGCGGTGCTGCTGCTGGCCGCGGTCGGCGTGATCGTCGTGGAGGCTGTCCAGCGCTTCGCCGATCCGGCGCCCATCGCGACCGGCACCGTCATGGCCGTCGCGGCGCTCGGCATACTGGTTAACGGCATTACTGCCTGGCTGTTCGCGCACGGGCGCAAGGGCGACCTCAACATTCGGTCCGCCTTCCAGCATTTTGCTGCCGACGCCGCGGTCTCGGCCGGTGTCGTCGCGGCGGCGCTGGTGATGCGCCAGACCGGCTGGCTGTGGGTCGATCCGGCCGTCGCGATCGCGGTCGGCGTGGTCATCGCGGTGACCGGCTGGGGCACGCTGAAGGAAGCGCTGCGGCTATCGCTCGACGCCGTGCCCGAAGGCATCGACTGCGCCGGGATCGAAGCCTATCTCGCCGCGCTGCCGGGGGTGCAGGCGGTCCACCACCTGCATGTTTGGCCGACATCGACGACCGAAGTGGCGCTGACCGCGCATCTGGTCATCCCGGAGGCCGGGCCGCACGACGCGCTGCTGGGTCAGATCGCGCACGAGCTCGGCCATCACCACGGAATCGCCCATCCGACGATCCAGATCGAGGCCGACGCGGCGGCCTGCGCCGGTTAGGCGGCGGGCGCTGCTTCGGCGGTCGCGGCCTGTGCGGCGACCTTCTTCTTGATCTCGCGGCGCAGCTTCTGGGCGCGATCGCTCAGCTTCTCGGCGCGGGTCTTGATCAGCCAGTTGTCGAGGCCGCCGACATGCTCGACCGAACGCAGGCCGTTCATCGAGACGCGCAGGCGCACCGAGCGGCCGAGGATGTCGGACATCAGCGTGACGTTCTGCAGGTTGGGCAGGAACACCCGCTTGGTCTTGTTGTTGGCGTGGGAGACATTGTTCCCAACCATGCGACCCTTGGCGGTCAGCTCGCAAATGCGCGACATGCGTGTTCGTCCTGAATTCTGGTGTGCCTGAAAGGCGGGGGCGATAGCGGACAGGGCACCGAACGTCAAGGCCGCAGGGTAAGCAGGAACGGCAATGCCAGCGTCGCCAGCACGCCCGCAATCACCATCGCCGCGCCGGCAAAAGCCGCCGCCTGCGGCGAGCGCCGGGTCAGCCAGTCGGTGCCGACCAAGTGCGCCGACACGCCGATGGCCGTCCCCGTCGCCGCCGGGCCAGTGATCCGCAGAAGCCGCAGCAGCGGCGGCACGACGATGGTGCCGACAACGCCGCCCAGCACCGCGAAGGCCGCCGCCAGCGCCACCGGGCCGCCGCCATGGGCGTGTATGGCGACCGCGAACGGCGTCGTCACCGTGCGCGTCGCGAACGCTCCAGTCAGCCCTGGCGGCAGGCCGGCCAGCCGCGCCAGGCCCAGCGCGCTGCCGACCCCCACCGCCAGCCCGATGGTGACAGCCGTAAGCAGCGGCACGGCGCGCGCCCGCAGTTCGGCGCGCGAGTCCCACAGCAAGGCGCCGAGCGCGACGACGGCGGGCTTCAGCCACCAGGTCAGCGGTGCCGCCGCGGCGACATAGGCCGGGACCGGAATTGCGCTCAGCCACAGCAGGGCGCTGACACCCAGCGCCGCGAGCAGCACCGGACTGGCCCAGGCCGGGCCGCCGATCGCCCGCGCCAGTCGCCGCGCCGCCATAAAGGCCAGCAGCGTCACCGCCACGGCGAGCAACGCGGGCATCATCGGCGGTCCGCGGCGACAAAGACCACCGCGGTCGTCACGCCCGTCACCGCCACGCCGGCAACGAAGGCCAGCGCCAGCGGCAGCGCGTGACCGGCAAGCGCTTGCATGTTGCCGCCGACCGCGACCAGCGGCGCGACGATCAGCGCGCCCAGGCCGCCCGCCAGCCAACGCGCGCCGCGCAAGGTCCAGCCGAAGCGCCCGCTCGCCAGCATCAGCATGTAGCCGCCAAGCCCCAGCACCGGCCCCGGCAGGTCGACCCAGCGCACCAACTGTTCGCCCAGCAGCGCCAGCGCCGCCATCAGCGCTAGCCCCGCCGCGGTTTCGAGCCGCCGCCCCACCGAACCCCCTTTCGCCTGCATCCGCGCCTCGCTAGACCTTTGGCGGCGCGACCCTGCGCCCAAGGTGCCCGATGCCCTATTTCGCGATCCATTGCATCGACAAGCCCGATTCGTCGGACTTGCGCGCGGCGACGCGGGCGGCGCACCTGCCGCATATCGCGGCGCTGGGCGACGCGCTGCTGGTCGCCGGGCCGCTGCTGAAGGACGACGGCCGCGCCATCGGGACGCTGCTGATCGCCGAATTCGACGATAAGGACGCCGCCGTCGCGTTCGCGGCGAACGATCCCTATCACCTCGCCGGGCTGTTCGCGTCGCGCTCGATCACGCCGTGGCACAAGGTATTTCCGGCGTGAGCGCGCCGGATATCCTGACCCACCCCCTCCATCTCGGCCTCGGGGCGACGGCGGTGTCCGAGCCGGCGTTCACCGGCGGGCCGTGGTACGAGTCCTACGGCGCGCGCCACGCGGGCGACGGTTCGGAGGGCCGGCTCGTGACGATGTTCGCTTTTACCGAACCCTGGGACAGTTGGGAGATGCACCCTGCCGGCGACGAGGTCGTGCTGTGCCTGTCGGGCACGATGACGCTGCATCAGGAGCACGCGGACGGAACCGTGGCGAGCGTCACCATTGGCCCTAACCAATATGCCATCAACCCGCCCGGCACCTGGCACACCGCCGATATCGCCGGTCAGGCGACGGCGCTGTTCATCACCGCCGGCATGGGAACGCTAACCCGCGAGCGTTGAACTTGATGCTAGCCAAGACCTTGACGCTAACTAAATCTTTACCGATTAACTGCTAGATATTTCATTGGTAAACGCTGGGGGGCGTCCGATGTGCCGCAATGTCATCGTTATATTAACAATGCTTGCTTTTGTTAGTCAGGCACGTGCATCGACACCAACTACAGAATCCGATCCCGCAGAAGACGGGCGAGAAGGCCTCGCTTTAGTTAACGCTTTGGGGGCCGCATACGAAAAACGCGAGAGCAATGCAACCTGTTTAAGTACAAAACCAAGCTACCAAGAATCGGCAAAGCATTCGTATCGTCGATATTCTGATAAAACTCAAAAGACTGAAGATAAATTCCAATGTATATTCTTCAAAGATGACCCAAGCCCGTTGCAGGTCAAGCATTATTTAGATGCTGGCTTCGCTTTATCGGACCTATATTGCAAGAACTTTTTCCGTCGGGTTTCGTCACACAGCCAATCTCGAGGTTTCGCGCGGAACAATGTGAACGATGTTGGCGCGTCTATAAGCGTTATTTTGGGTCTCGCGAAGGCTGGCTCTGTCGTAACGGGCGGTTTAGGTGCCATATTTGGACTAGCTGACGGAATCTTTCGTACATATGACCAGCAGTTTCTTGTAAGTCCGGATCTAGCAAACGTACAAAAACTGGTCTTTGCAGCGCAGTATCAATTTAGAGTGAAATATAAGACACAACAGCCCGACAATTATTATGAAGCCGCGTCTGTAATCGCTGAACATGCTAATATGTGTTCATTTCTTGGCATGAAGGTCTTGATAAACACTTCGCTAACAAAGAATACAGAAACGACTGTGAATAATGTTTCTGACGCTGCTGATACGTCATCGATTGCTGCATCAGCAGCGAACTTTATTGTTGTTCGCGATCAGATCGAAACATTTGTGAAGCAACAAAAAGATAAGGAAGCGGCTGCGGCCGCTGCCGCGGAGAAGGCCGCATCGGCGAAAGTGGAAGCGGACAAGGCTGCTGCGGACAAGGCTGCTGCGGACAAGGCTGCTGCAATTCCAGTACCGCAATAGGTTTGATAACTTATTTGTTGCTCAACCCAGCATCACGCCCTGCGCGTCGGCAGCGCAGCGCAGCAGCTCGCGGATGTCGCTGCCCGGCGCATCGAGCCAGATCTCCATTTGGGCGCGCAGCGGGAGCAGCGCCGCCGTGCGCACCATCGCCTTGACCGGAAGGACTGCCGCCGGCGTGATCGACAGACGGTCGATGCCCAGCGCCAGCAGCGCCAGCGCTTCCAGCGGGCGGCCGCCCATCTCACCGCACACGGTCACGGGCACATCCGCCGCCGCGCAGGCGCGGACCACGCGGCGGAGGAAACGCAGCACGCTGGGCGACAGCCAGTCATAGCGGTCGGCGAGCCGCGGGTTGGCGCGGTCGGCGGCGAACAGGAACTGAGTCAGGTCGTTGGTGCCGATCGACAGGAAGTCGACCATCGGCAGCAGCACGTCGAGCGCGTCGGCCAGCGCCGGGACCTCGAGCATCGCGCCGTAGCGGATGACGCTCGGCAGCGTCCGGCCGCGCTTGGCCGACAGGTCGCGCGTATCCTCGACGATGCGCCGCGCCTCGGCGAACTCCCACGGCTCGCTGACCATCGGGAACATGACATTGAGCTCGCGCCCCGCCGCCGCGTCCAGCAGCGCGCGGGCCTGGACCTTCATCAGGCCGTTGCGGCCGAGCGCGAGGCGAAGGGCGCGCCAGCCCATCGCCGGGTTCTCCTCGCCGTCGTCGCCCTCATCCATGTAGGGGACGGCCTTGTCGCCGCCGATGTCGACGGTACGGAACACGACCGGCTTGCCCGCCGCTGCATCGAGGACCGACTTGTACAGCGCGGTCTGGCGTTCGCGGCGGGGCAGGGCGGCGGCGACGAGGAACTGGAACTCGGTTCTGAACAGCCCGATGCCGTCGGCATTGGTCTGGGCGAGCGCGTCGGCGTCGCCCGCCAGGCCGGCGTTCATCATCAGCGTAACGGGCGCCCCGTCGCGGGAGACGGCGGGCAGATCGCGGAGCTTGGCATAGCTCGCCTGGCGCTTGGCGCGCATCGCGCTCATCGACAGGAACGATTTCCGCATATGGCTGGTCGGGCGGACGAACAGTGCACCCTCGCCGCCGTCGAGCAGCAACTCGTCGCCGTCGGAAATCGCGGTGCGATAGTCGCGGACCCGCCCCAGCACCGGAATGCCCATCGCCCGCGCCACGATGGTGACGTGGGCGGTCAGCGAGCCTTCCTCCAGCACGACGCCCTTCAGGAAGCGCCGGTCGTATTCGAGCAGTTCCGCCGGCCCAAGGTTGCGCGCCAGCAGGATGATGTCGCTGCGCAGCCCCGACTGCGCTGCGGTGCCGAGCTGGCCCGAGACGATACGCAGCAACCGGTTCGATAGGTCGTCGAGGTCGGCCAGCCGCTCGCGCAGGTAGGGGTCGGGGATCGAGCGCATGCGGGCGCGCGTCCGCTGCTGGACGCGCTCGATCGCGGCTTCGGCGGTCAGACCGGTGTCGATCGCCTCGTTGATTCGGCGGCTCCAGCCCTCGTCATAGGCGAAGGCCTTGTAGGTCTCGAGGATCTCCTCATGCTCGCCGCCGCCGTCGAACTCGGCCTGGCCCATCATGCGGTCGATCTGCTCGCGCATCTTTTCAAACGCGCCGTAGACGCGGCGGCGCTCGGCCTCGGTATCGTCGGCGACAGTGTGCTCGATGACGATGCGCGGCTGGTGCAGCGTGGCGATGCCGCGGGCATAGCCGTCGACCAGCTTGAGGCCGGTCAGGCGGATTGCGCCGCTCAGCTGGGCGCGCGCCTTGGCGGCGGCGGCGTCGTCGACCAGCCCGGCACCGGCCAGCAGCTCCGCCAGCACCATCGCGACGGTCTGTAGCGTCTCGATCTCGACGTCCTGATAGTCGCGCGGGTCCTTGTGCTGGACGCCGAGCACGCCGATCGCCGCCTCCCGCCTGAGGATCGGGACGCCGGCGAAGCTGTGATAATCCTCCTCGCCGGTCTCCGGGCGGTAGGCGAAATCGGGATGGGCGCGCGCCTCGGCCAGGTTGAGCGGCTCGCGGGTCGCGGCGATGGTGCCGACGAGGCCCTGGCCCAGCGCCAGCTTGGTGACGTGCACAGCCGACTGCGCGAGGCCCTGGGTGGCGTAGAGCTCGAGCGCGCCGTCGCGCAGCAGGTAAATCGAGCAGACCTCGCTCGACAGGCCCTCGGCGACGATGTTGACGACGGCGTTAAGCTTCGCCTGCGGACCCGTCTTCGCCGCCATCACCTCGTGGAGGCGGGTCAGGATCGTACGGGCGGCGAAGACGCTGGCCATCAGGGGGCGGCGTGCAGCTGCGACCGCCGGTCGAGCGCGGTCGCCGCCTCGGCGACGAGTTCGGCGATGATCTCGGCGACCGGCTGGATGCTGGTCACCATGCCAACCGATTGTCCGGCCATCAGGCTGCCGGTTTCGATGTCGCCGTCGACGACGGCGCGGCGCAGGGCGCCGGCCCAATAATGCTCGATCTGGAGCTGTGCCTCGGCCAGCTCGACCGAGCCGGCGTCGAGGTGGCCGACCATCTCGCGCTGCTTGGCGGTGAACGCCTCGCTGCCGGCGTTCTTGAGCGCGCGGACCGGGATGACCGGCAGGCGGCCGTCGAGCTGCACCGACGCCACCGCATCGCGCGCCGAGGCGCGGACGAACGCCTTCTTGAAATTGGCGTGGGCGACGCTCTCGGTGGCCGCCGCAAAACGCGTGCCGAGCTGCACGCCGGCGGCGCCCATTTCCAGGTACGCCGCGATCGCCTCGCCGCGCCCGATGCCGCCGGCCACGAACACCGGCACGTCGCGGATGACGGGCAGGATCTCCTGCGCCAGCACGGAGGTGCTGACCGGCCCGATGTGGCCGCCCGCTTCGCTGCCCTCGATGACCAGCGCGTCGACACCCGAGCGGACTAGCTTTTTGGCCAGCGCCAGCGCCGGAGCGAAGCACATCAATTTTGCACCGCTCGCCTTGATCCGCTCGATCGCGGCGCCGGATGGCAGGCCGCCGGCGAGGACGACATGGCCGACCTCATGCCGGGCGCAGACGTCGATCAGGTCCATCATCAGCGGGTGGAGGGTGATCAGGTTGACGCCGAACGGCTTGCCCGTACGCGCCTTGGTCGCGGCGATCTCGGCGTCGAGCAGGTCGGGCGTCATCGACCCGCAGGCAATGACGCCGAAGCCGCCGGCGTTGCTGATCGCGCTGACCAGATGCCGTTCGCTGACCCAGGTCATCGCGCCTGCCATGATGGCGTATTCGCTGCCAAGGAATGCCGTGCCGCGCGAAGACAGGGTGGCGAGGCGGCTCATGCGGCGGCGTCCAGACCATAGGCGGTGTGCAGGACGCGCACCGCGAGTTCAGTGTATTCTTCGGCGATCAGAACGCTGACCTTTATCTCGGACGTGGTGATTGCCTGGATGTTGATGCCGCGGTCGGCGAGCGCCTTGAACATCGTCACCGCGACACCGGCATGGCTGCGCATACCGACGCCGACGACGGAGATCTTGGCGACCGCGTCGTCCGAGATGATGCCGGAATAGCCAATCTGGTCTTTCACCTTGCCCAGCACGTCGAGACTCAACACCAGTTCGGTGCGCGGCACGGTGAAGGTTACGTCCGTCGTGCCGCCGGCGTGGGCATAGTTCTGGACGATCATGTCGACGTTGACGTTGGCTTCGGCGAGCGGCCCGAAGATCGCCGCGACGACGCCGGGCTTGTCGGGCACGCCGGCGACTGTGACCTTGGCCTCGTTGCGGTTGTAGGCGACGCCAGCGATCAGTTCCTGTTCCACGATCTCATCCTCATCGACGACCATTGTGCCCGGTGCGTCGCCGAAACTCGACAGCACCTGGACGCGCACCTTTTCCTTCATCGCCAGCTCGACCGAGCGGGTCTGCAGCACTTTCGCCCCGACCGACGCCAGTTCGAGCATTTCCTCATAGGTGATCTGGGCCAGCTTGCGCGCCCGCGGCACGATTCGCGGGTCGGTAGTATAGACCCCGTCGACATCGGTGTAGATGTCGCAGCGATCGGCCTGCAGCGCCGCCGCCAGCGCCACAGCCGAGGTGTCGGAGCCGCCGCGGCCGAGCGTCGCGACCCGGCCCGCGCCGTCGACGCCCTGGAAGCCCGGCATCACGGCAATCTCCCCCGATGCCATCGCGGCGAGGCAGGCGGCGGTGTCGATATCCTCGATCCGCGCCGAGCCGTGGGCGTCGGTGGTGTGCACCGGTAACTGCCAGCCCAACCACGACCGGGCCCGGAGCCCCAGCGACTGGATGGCGATGGCCAGCAGTCCGGCGGTAACCTGCTCGCCGCTGGCAACGACCACGTCATATTCGCGCGGGTCGGCGAGCGGCGACGCCTCGCGGCAAAAGCCGACCAGTCGGTCGGTCTCGCCGGCCATCGCCGAGACCACCACCGCGACCTCGTCGCCGCGGTCGACCTGAGCCTTGACCCGCGCCGCGACGTTCCGGATGCGCTCGATCCCGGCCATCGAGGTGCCGCCGAACTTCATGACGATACGAGCCATGGCGGCGGGGCGATCCTTGTCTGTGCGGCGATGCCAAGCCTTGCGGCGATTGCCTGCCTGATAGAAACACGGGGGGTCCAAAGCAAGGTAAGCCGCCTGTGACGCCTGCAACCCAGACTATCGACAGCAAGGAGGCCGCGTTCTTCGGTGCGCTCGCCGACGACTGGTGGGATCCCAAGGGCAGCTCGGCGATGCTGCACCGGATCAATCCAGTGCGGCTGGCCTATATCCGGGATACCTGCGTCGCGCGCTGGGGCATCGACGCGCGGGCGAGGCACGTCCTGGCCGGCAAGCGGGCGCTCGATGTCGGTTGCGGCGCCGGGCTGGTCACCGAGCCGCTGGCGCGGATGGGGGCGAGCGTCACCGGGATCGACGCAGCGGCCGAGAATATCAGCGCGGCGCAGGCGCACGGGGCCGGTCTGGGCATCGATTACCGCGCGGTGCCGGTCGAGACGCTGACGGGCACCTACGACCTAATCACCTGCCTCGAGGTGATCGAGCATGTCGCCGACCGGGCGCGCTTCTTCACCGCGCTGCGGGCGCGGCTGGCGGACGACGGGGTGCTGGTGGTGTCGACGCCAAACCGGACGCCGCTCAGCTATGCGACGCTGATCGTCGGGGCGGAGCGGATCGCGAAATCGATCCCGCGCGGCGCGCACGACTGGTCGAAGTTCGTGACGCCCGGAGAGCTGACGGCCGAGCTGGCGCAGGCCGGACTGGACGTGACCGACGTGCAGGGCCTGACATGGCGGCCGGGGACGGGGTTCGTCCTCGGCCGCGACACATCAGTGAACTACTTCGGGAGCGCGGTCCCTCAGTAGAAGATGCCCCGCACGACCCGTACCACCGCGCCGTTGTAGGCGCGGATCAGGAGCGCGTCCGGCCCCACCCGGATCCAGCGCAGTCCGCGTGCCGCATAGGGCAGGCCATAGGCAACCGGGCGGCCGACCCAGTAGCGCTCACCCCAATAGGAGCGGGGCACATAGCCGCCGACGCTCCAGGCGCGATAGCTGTAGCCACGCGGGTAGTAATAGCGCCCGGCGTCGTAGCGGCGATCGGCGCGCCACTCTGTGCGGTGGCCTTCGTAGCGGCCGCGGCGATCGTCCCGCCAGTCATGCCGGTCGTTGCGATCCTCGCGAAACTCCTGGCGGGCCTCGCGCAGATCGCCGCGCTGCTCGCGGATCTCACGCGGATCACCACGCAGCTGAGCGCGGTTGAGGTCGCGGGTTTCCTGGCGGATTTCACGACGATCGTCGCGGAGCTCACCCGGATAGGCCTGCGCGGCCAGCGGCACGGCCAGCGATGCCAGGGCTGCGGTGGCCAAAATGAATTTACGCATCATTACTCTCCTTCGTAATTACGCAAAACAACCAGGGACATATTGGCGTCGAGCCCGGGGCACGGACCCGGCGCCAAATCGGGGTCACAGCGCGTGGGGAACCACGCGCAGGACGCGACGATCGGAATTGCGGACCAGCACCGCGTTGTCGCGGACCCGCACCCAATGGGTGTAGCGCGGCGCGATCGGCAGCCCGTAACGGCCCGGGTGGACGATCCAAGCCGCACCCGCGGCGTAGCGTGACGGCAAGATCCGCCCGGTGGTCCAGGTGGCACGCTCGTCGTAGCGCCGGTCGGCATAGCCGCGATCATTGTAGCCGCGGTCGGCATAGCCCCGATCGCCACGGGCGCTTTCGAGATAACGGTCGCGCGCGTCGTAGTCGCCGTCACGGTCGATGTCACGGCCCTGCAGGTACAGGTCGCGCTGATCGATGTCGCCGTCGCGGTCGTAGTCACGACGATCATCGCCATAGCCGGAGCGATTGTCATAACCACCAGCCGAATAGTCCTGTGCCAGGACCGGCGATGCCAGTGCCAGAAGCGTCGCGCCAAGAATAAGCTTACGCATTCGTGATCTCCTCAATCGCTGTCGTCGTTTCGACAACTACGAATCGAGTGATAGAGTTCTCACGCTGAACGGATTGTGAGGCGGATCGTTAGCTGAAGTTCATGTTCGCCGCCGCGATGCCGGCGGCAGCACCGAGCGCCAGCACCCAGCCAAGCGCCAGCCCGGCGCGGGCCAGCAGCCCGAGCGCCGCCACCGCGACAGCGGCGGCGAACAGGTCGAAACCGCCCGCCGGCACCCACAGCCGCAGCGGCCCGTCGCGGACCGCCACGACATCGGCGAACAGCACGTGGAGCGCGAACCACGCCGCCAGATTGGCCATCACGCCGACCACCGCGGCGGTGATCGCGGCAAGCGCCCCCGCTTGGGCCGGCCGTGCCGTCAGCCGTTCGAGGTGCGGGGCGAGCGCGAAGATCCACAGGAACGACGGCGCGAAGGTTACCCACACCACCAGCGCCATGCCGAGCGCCGCACCGCCGGGCACGCCGAAGCGCGATGCCGCCAGCCCGCCGACGAACTGGAACACCAGCACCAGCGGGCCGGGCGTCGTCTCCGCCAGCCCGAGCCCGTCGAGCATCTCCGCCGCGCTCAGCCAGTGCTGCTCCTGCACCGCGGTCTGCGCGACATAGCTGAGCGCCGCATAGGCCCCGCCGAACGTCACCACCGCCTGCCCCGCGAAGAACCGCCCGAGCGCGACCAGCGGGTGCGCCGCGCCCAGCCACAGCGCCGCCAGGACCACCGGCGCGGCCCAGATGCCGAGCCACAGCGCGGCGGTCGCCAGGGAGGCGCGCCAGCTGGCCGGCGGGCCAGGCACCGCGACCGGCGTTCCCCGCGCGGTCAGCCAGCCGATGATCCCGGCGCCCAGCACCACCGCCGGGAACGGCACGTCGAAGAAGAACAGCAGCACGAACGCCGCCACCGCCAGCGCCCAGGCCAGCCGGCCCTTCAACGCGCGTGCCGCGACTTTTGCCAAGGCTTGGGCGACCACCGCCAGCACCACCGCCTGGACGCCGTGAAACAGCGCCTGGACCAGCGGCAGCCGGCCATAGGCCAGATACAGCCCGGTCAGCGCCGCCATTACCAGCGCACCCGGCAGCACGAAGGCGAGGCCGGCAACCAGCCCGCCGCGCACGCCGCGCAGCCGCCACCCGCACCAGGTCGCCAGCTGCTGCGCCTCCGGCCCTGGCAGCAGCATGCAGAAGTTGAGCGCGCGCAGATACGCGCCGTCGTCGATCCAGCCGCGCCGCTCGACCAGCTCGCGGTGCATCAGCGCGATCTGACCGGCCGGGCCGCCGAAACTGAGCGCGCCGATGCGCAGCCAGACCGCGACGAAGCCGCGCCAGCCAATAGTCGGCGCCGCTGCCGCTGTACCGCTGCCCCACATAGACCCGCAGCCATGGCACAGACGCTGCGGGGCATCCACCACGCGCACTTCGCGGCGCACGATTGGCGCTGTCAGCGTGCCGGCGGATCAGGCACCGGCGCGGCCGGCCGACATGACAACGGCCCGGGATCGCTCCCGGGCCGCCGTATCGATGCAAGCGAAGGCGGGGCTAGGCGAGGAACGCCTTGGCGCGGCTGCGCCTGCGGGCAGCGAGACCCACCAGGCCGAAGCCGGCGACCATCAGGCCCCAGGTCGCAGGCTCGGGCACCAGGCTGATCGACACATTGTCCAGGACCGTGCCGTACGGGTTGTTCTCGAGGCTGCGGAACTGCACGTCCTGAATCGGGCCGCTGGCGGTGAAGACGTAGGTGAACGTCTTGTAGCGCATGTCCGCAGGCATGTTGCCCTCGGCTGCGGTGTCGTAGAAGTAATTCGCCACGCCGCCGCCGGTCGCCGAGACCATCAGACCCTTCAGGCTGTTGCCGCCATCGGGATTGCCCGACAGGTCGAACGTGATGCGATACTGCTTGCCCGCCGTGAAGCCGGTGAGGGTCTGCATGATGCCGCCCGAGTTGGCCGCCGACAGGTCGAGGCTGCGATTGCCGTCCGACGCCTGCCACAGGCTGCCGATCCAGTCGATGCCGTCGGGCAGGATGGTCCAGCCGGTGAGCGCCGTGTCGCCGGCGGCGAGGGTGTCGAACTGAGCACCCGTGTATGCCCCGTCCTCGAAGCTGCCGTTGATGAACGCAACGGCGCCGGCGGCTGTGCCGACCGAAAGGGCGATGGTGGCGGCGGCGGCAACGACGAAACGGCGCATGTGAAGTCTCCTTGGCTTGCACGGCGAGCAATGCAAGCCGCGTGCCAACTCCTAAGTCGCTGCAATCTCGTATTCAGCCGCAATTGCCATCCGGTTAACTGTAAGCCACGGTTTACACTGGTTATTTCGAAAGTCTTAAAGGAAGCGCGCCACAACATCGCGGTAACTGCGGCTCACCTTGACTTGCGCGCTGCTGCCCAGGACGAGAAAACATTCGCCGTTGGTGTGCGGCCGTACCGACTTCACATTGTCGAGATTGACGATCGTCGAGCGGTGGATGCGCTGGAACTTGCGCGGGTCGAGCCGCTTCTCCAGATCCTTCATCGTCTCGCGCAGGATCAGCGTCTGATCGGCGGTGTAGATGCACATATAGTCGCCGGCGGCGTCGATGCGTTCGATATCGCCGACCTCGACGCGGAAGATCTGGCCGCGGTCCTTGATGTTGATGACCTTCTCGAAACGGTTGGCGGCGGGCTCCTCGCTGCCGTTCATGTCGTCGGGCAGGGCGTCGGGCGCGACCTCCTCCAGGATGCCGCGCAGCCGGCTGGTGTCCTCGCAGCTGCGCTTTTCGGTCAGGCGCTGGCGGACCCGCTCCAGCGTCGCGGCGAGCCGCTCCTCCTCGACCGGCTTCATCAGATAGTCGACGGCATGCGCCTCGAACGCCTTCAGCGCATGCTCCATATAGGCGGTGACGAAGACGAACAGCGGCGGCTCGATGTCGGCGATGCCGCTGACCACCGAAAAGCCGTCGAAGCCCGGCATCTGGATATCGAGAAACACCAGGTCGGGCTTCAGCGTCTTGATGGCGCGGATCGCTTCGCGGCCGTTGGCGCAGCGCTCGACGATCTCGACATCCTCGAACGCCCGCAGCCGGAGCTCCAGCCCCTGGACGGCAAGCGGTTCGTCGTCGACCAGGATGGTACGGATGGTCATTCTGCGTATTCCCTCGGGCCCCCGAGTTGTTGCGCCCCCTGACGGTGTTCGAAGTCCGCGCCCCGGCCTTCGAAGGCCTGATAGGGCACGTCGACGAGGACGATCAAGCCGTGCGGCTCGTTGGCCTCGATTTCGAAGCGGTGGTCCTCGCCGTACGCCTGGACCAGCCGCTCGCGGATATTGGCGAGCCCGACGCCGCTGCCTGAGGTGGAGGCGGGCAGGTCCCCGTTCAACCCCCGCTCGACCAGGCCGGGGCCGGTGTCGGCGATGGTGATCACCAGCCGGTCGCCCATCAGCCGCGCATCGACGTGAATATCGGCCCCCTCCTCGCGCGGCGTGACCGCGTATTTGACCGCGTTCTCGACCAGCGGCTGCAGCAGCAGCGAGGGCAGCCGCGCCTCGGCGGCGTCGGGCGCGATGTCGAAGCGGGTCCGCAGCCGGTCCTCGAAGCGGGTGCGCTCGATGTCGAGGTAGAGCTTCAGCGCCTCCGCCTCCTGCGCCACCGTGCTCATCCCCTCCAGCCCGCCGACCAGCGAATAGCGCAGGAAGCTCGACAGCCGCGACAGCATCGCGTTCGCCTTCTCGGTCTGCTTGAGCAGCACCAGCGTCGAGATCGAGTTGAGCGTGTTGAACAGGAAATGCGGGTTGAGCTGATAGCGTAGCATCTCCAGCTGGGCCGAATTGGCCTGCGCCGCGACCTTCATCATCCGCTCCGACTGCGCCGCCAGCAGCAGGTAATAATTGATCCCGAAATACAGCCCCGTCCACGCGCCGAGCACCGACAGGTCGAGCAGGATGGCGCCGAGGAACTCGATGCCGCGCGGCTGCCAGCCGGGTTCGTAGAACGTGGCGTGCGCCCACACCTCGATGACGGAGAACAGCGCCGACGCGCCGCCGACGATCAGCACGGTCAGCGTCCAGACGAACACCGGCTTCATGCGGATCACCCGGCGATAGGCGGCGGCCATCAGCAGCGTCAGCGAAAAGCCGGTGGCGGTGACGATCAGCGTCGGCAGCACGAACGTCAGGCCCATCGCATTGGCGAGCCCGCCGAGTCCGCGCAGCAGCAGATACGCGCCCCAGCCGCCGCCCTGGAGCAGCCAGAAAGCGCGATTCTTGTCGTGGAAGAATGTCTGGTTGCGAAGCGATGAGAACGGCATTGCGACCCGGTGTAGCAGGGTTTCGCCGCATGGTCAGCGTCCCCGCGTCGCGGGCCAGGGTGCCGCGCGAGAAAGTCGTTGCGCGCGGCGCGCAAATCGCCTCGACTGCGTCCGTGCAGATCGCTGCATGCATCCTGGGGAGGAGCGAAGCGGGAGGCGGGGACTTGATCACACGCAGGACGATGTTGGGCCGGATCGGCACCGCGGGCGGTGCAGCGGCGGTGGTCACGGCGATGCAGACCATGGGGCTGTTCACAGGCAGCGCGGCCGCGGCAGAGCTTCCTGGGCTGCCCGTCAACCTCGGCAAGGGGCGCCATGTCATCGTGCTGGGCGCGGGCATCGCCGGGCTCGTGACGGCGTACGAGCTGGAACAGGCCGGCTTCCAGGTCACCTTGTTGGAGGCGCGGTCACGGGTCGGCGGCCGGGCCTGGACGGTCCGCAACGGCGACCGGATCGAGATGATCGGCGAGGCGACGCAGACCGCGCGGTTCTCGGACGGCATCTATTTCAACGCAGGGCCAGCGCGGCTGCCCAGCTTCCACCAGTTCGTGCTCGGCTATGCCAGGAAGTTCGGCGTGCCGCTGGAGGTCGAGGTCAATTCCAGCCGCTCGGCCTATATCGTCGACGATGCCGGCCGTATCCGCATGCGCGCCGCGATCAACGATACCCGCGGCTATCTGGCGGAACTGCTGGCCAAGGCCGTCAACCAGGGCGCGCTCGACCAGGCGGTCAGCGCCGCCGACCGGGCGAAACTGCTGCCGCTGCTCAAAGGGTACGGCGACCTCGACGAGCGGTTCGCGTTCACCGGCACGACGCGCTCGGGCTTCGGCAGCGCGCCGGGCGCGGGCGTGTCGAGCTTCGACAGCGCGGCCGCGCCGGTGCCGTTCGACCGGCTGCTCGCCGACCCGCAGCTGCCCTTCACGCTGTTCGAAGACAATCTCTACATGCAGGCGACGATGTTCCAGCCGGTCGGCGGCATGGACCGCATCAGCGTCGGCATCGAGAAGCATCTGCGCCGCCGTGCCGTCCTGAACGCCGAGGTGCGCCGCATCCGCCAGAACCCGGCAGGCGTGGAGGTTGCCTGGGCCGACCGGCGCAGCGGCATCATGCACAGCACGCGGGGCGACTATCTGGTCTGCACCATCCCGTTCCCGGTGCTGAACGGGATCGACACCGACCTGCCCGCGCCGGTCAAGGCGGCGATTGCCGGGGTCGTTTACGACGCCTCCAACAAGGTGGCGTTCGAGGCGCCGCGCTTCTGGGAGCGTGACCAGGTCTATGGCGGGATCAGCTTCGTCGGCGGCGAGACGACGATGGTCTGGTATCCGTCCGCCGGTCTGCACGGCGAGCGCGGCATGATCCTCGGCTGCTATAACTTCGGTCAGACCGCCGTGACGTTCCAGTCGCGCCCGCTGGCCGAGCAGATCGCCATGGCCCGCGCCGGCATCGAGCGCGCCCACCCCGGCCACGGCACGGAGTGCGTCGACCCGCTCGTCGTCAACTGGCGGAAGGTGCCGTACAGCCTCGGGCCTTGGCCGGCGTGGAACGGCGTGCCGAACGGACCGGCCGGGGACCAGCATATCGACACGCCCGGGTTCCGCTTGCTGTGCGAGCCCGCCGGACGCATCCTGTTTGCCGGTGCGGCGCTGAGCCAGACCCCGGGCTGGCAGGAGGGGGCGGTGCAGTCCGCGCACGCCGCGGTGGCCGGGCTGGCACGGCAAGTCGCCGACCGCGCGGCCTGAGCAGGAAGGGTATGACGATGATGCGATCGATACTGTGCGGCGGGCTGATGCTGGCCGGAGCGGCACCCGCTACGGCGGCCGAGATCGTGCGCCACGCCAACCCGCCGCCGGCGATCATCCTGTCCGGGGTTACCGTGCCCGCGCGGTCGGAAATCCTGATGCTCAGCGGCCAGGTGCCGAACCCGATCGATTCGGCCAAGACCGAAGGCGTCGACGCCTATGGCGACACCCGCACCCAGACGATCAGCACGTTCGGCAAGATCAAGGCGGCGCTGGCCAAGGCGGGCTATACGATGGCCGACGTCGTCAAGCTGACGGTGTTCGTGGTCGGCGACGCCAAACTTGGTGGCAAGATGGATTTCGCCGGGTTCAACGACGGCTACAAGCAGTTCTTCGGGACTGCCGAAAACCCCAATCTCGTCGCCCGCTCGACGGTGCAGGTGGCCGGCCTCGCCAGCCCCAATTTCCTGATCGAGATCGAGGCGACCGCCGCCCGGGCGCCGCGCTAGTCCTCCGGCGCGATCCGCACCGCCAGCCCATCGAGCGCGACGGTGAACGGGATCTGGCACGACAGGCGCGAATTGGCGGTGCGGGCGTCGCTGCTGTCGAGCAGGTCGTCCTCGTCGCCGTTTGGCCCGCCGACCGCGGCCAGCCACTCGTCGGCGACGTGGACGTGGCAGGTGGCGCAGCTGCAGCTGCCGCCGCACAGCGCCAGCAGCTCGTCGAAGCCGTTGTCGCGGATGACTTCCATCACCGACAGCCCGGCTTCGCCGTCGACCGCCCTCGTATTGCCGGCACGGTCGGTGACATTCAGGATCGGCATGCAGGGCTCCGGTGGCGCGAACGCGGTTTCGCGCCTATTAGCGACGCTGTCACATTCAGCAACGAGTTATCGTCCATGGGCCTGAGCGCCGAGGCACTGCGCCGCAGTGTCGATCATGTCTGCGCCGCCGAACCGAAGTTCGCAGCGGTGCTGGCCGCGATCGGCTATCCGGAACCGCGCATCAACCAGCGCGGCGCGACCACGATGATGCGCGCCATCGTCGGGCAGCAGGTGTCGGTCGCGTCCGCCGCCAGCGTCTGGAACAAGTTCGTGGGCCTGGTCGGCGACACGAGCGACTTTGCGCATATCGCGACGCTGTCGGACGAGACGATGCGCACCGCCGGGCTTTCTCGGCAGAAGGCGGGCTATATCCGCAGCCTGGCGGGGCTGGTCGCCAGCGGCGCGCTCGACTTCGACAATTTGCCCGAGGACGACGAGGCGGCGATCGCCGCGCTGGTCGCGGTCAAGGGCATCGGCCGCTGGTCGGCGGAAATCTACCTGCTGTTCGCGGAGGGCCGCACCGACATCTGGCCGGCGGGCGACCTTGCGGTGCAGATCGCGCTGGGCCGCGTGCTCGGGCTCGACGCGCGGCCGACCGAGAAGCAGACGCGCGAACTCGTCGAGCACCTGCGGCCGCACCGCGGTGCGCTCGCGGTGTTCCTCTGGCACGAATACAGCACCGCGGTGCTCTAGCCTTGCCGGTCCGCATCACGTCGCACTCGAACCCGGCGATCAAGCGCATCGGCTCGTTGCGCGACAAGAAGCATCGCCGCGCCGAGGGGCGCTTCCTGGCCGAAGGCCTGCGCATCTGCGCGGAAGCGGTCGAGGCGGGGCAGGTGCCCGAGCAACTGGTCTATGCGGACGCGAGCGGCGGGCATCCGCTGGTGCAGCGGCTGATCGCAACGGTCGAGGGTGCCGGCGGCACCGCCATCGAAACGACGCCGGACATCCTGACCAAGCTGACCGGCAAGGATAATCCGCAGGTGGTGCTCGGCGTGTTCCGCGCACGCGCGACGACGCTCGCCGACCTCGACCGGCACAGCGCGCCGATGTGGGTGGTGGCGGAGAATCTGAAGGACCCGGGCAACCTCGGCACGATGCTGAGGACCTGCGACGCGACCGGCGCGGGCGGCGTCATCCTGCTCGACGCCAGCTGCGACCCGTTCAGCGTCGAGGCGGTGCGGGCGTCGATGGGGGCGCTGTTCACCCGCGAGGTGGTGCAGACCGACGGGCTGGCATTTCTCGCCTGGCTGCGGCAGGGCGAGGGGATGCTGGCCGGGGCCTCGCTGGAGGCAGCGGTCGACTATCAGGCGGTGCGCTACGCCGCGCCGACCTTCGTGTTCATGGGCAACGAGCAGTCGGGCCTGCCGCCCGCCTATGCCGAGGCCTGCGACGTGCTCGTCAAGCTGCCGATGCGCGGCAAGGCGGACAGCCTGAACGTCGCGGTGGCGTGCGCGGTGCTGCTCTACGAGGTGCTCAACCAGGCACGCGCCTAGGCTATTCGGCCGCCTCGCTGCGCGGCAGCAGGCGGAGTTCGGGGGCGGCGGGCGTCTGCACCGCCGTGTCGATCGCACCCAGTACGGGCACTGGCTTCTTGCCCTCCTCAACGCCCAGCTCGGTAAAGCGCCGCGCCTTCGGCAGTACGTTGCGCTCCAGCGAACCGACGAAGGCGTTGTAACCATTGACCGACTGGGCAAGATTTCGTCCCAGTCCGGAAAGATGCTCGGCCATCACCGCGATGGCGGCGTGAAGGTCGGCGCCCAGCTTGCCGATCTCGCGCGCCTCCTGCGCCAGTTTCTCCTGCCGCCAGACCAGCGCCACCGTCTTGGCCAGCGCCAGCAGGTTGATCGGACCGGTCAGCAGCACCTTCTGGTCGAACGCCCAGCCGAGCAGCGGCAGGTCGTGCTCCAGCGCCGCCGAAAGGAAGTTCTCGCCCGGCAGGAACATCACGACGAAATCCGCCGAGCCGCCGAATTCCTTCCAGTAGGTCTTGTCGCTGAGGCCCTTGGCGTGAACGCGGACGGCGGCGGCGTGGCGCTTGTAGGCGGCGCGGCGACCGTCCTCGCTGTCGGCCTCCGCCGCCGACAGATAGTCGTGGAGCGAGCATTTCGAATCGACGATCAGCTGCCGCCCGCCGGGCAGGTTGATCACCGCGTCGGGACGCTTGGCCCCGTCGTCGCCGCCGGCGTGGGTCTGGACGCTGAAGTCGATGCCCTCGCGCAAGCCGGCCATCTCCAGCGTGTTGCGCAACTGCTGCTCGCCCCAGCTGCCGCTGGTCTTGCCGCTCGACCGCAGTGCGCCGATTAGCCGCGCCGCCTCGGCGCTGACCTGCTGCTGGCCCGCGGCGAGACCGACCAGCTGCTCGCGCAGGCCGCCATAGGCCTCCTGCCGCGACGCCTCGATCAGTTTAAGCTCGCCCTCATAGCGCTGGAGGGTTTCCGCGACCGGGCCGAGCAGCGCCTTCATGCCGGTTTCGCTGAGCGTCTGGTGTTCGGCAAAGCGCGCCTCCGCGCGTTCGAGGAACTGGACCTGGGCGGTTTCCAGCGCCTTGCCCGCCAGCGCTGCGAAGCGTTCGTTGGTGCGCGCCACCTCGGCGGCATGGGCACGGTCGCGCTCCGCCTGCTCGGCATCGAGCGCGGCAACGCGGGTGGCGAGGCGCAGGCGCTCGGCCTCCGATTCGGCCAGCCGCGCGACCTGGTCCTGAAGCAGCTTCACCTCGACGGCGTGGCCGGCGCGGGCTTCGCGCTGCCGTCCGATCTCCTCGCGTGCGGCCGCAAGCTCCGCGCGGGCGGCGCCAAGCCCGCGCCCCCAGAGCAGCCAGGCGAGGCCGAACGCAGCCGCGGCAGCCGCGACGCCGAGGAGCAACTCGATCATCGTGCCAGTATGAACGAAACACGAACGATGTCGAGAGCGGTCGTTCCATGTTGCAGCCGCGAGATGATCGTTACTTGGCCGGAATGCGGCGAAATGCTGGCGAGTCTTGGCGTGCAGGCTTGATTTTGTCACCAATTCAAGGTTAATGGGCGACTGTGGCAATGGGCATTGCTACGCTTTTGAGGGGTACTTCGATGATCGAATCGCGTGGCGTATCGTGCATTGGCGCGAGCTATTCCGCTGCCCCTCGCTCACGCGTCGCGATCATGGCGCTGCTTCTCGCCGGTGCCGCGACTTCGCTGGCGACCCAGGCGAACGCCACCGCGCTCGACGTCAACGGCACCAGCCAGACGGTTGCCGGCCTGTCCGGCGGCGGTAACGTCATCAACAACGCCGGTCCGGCGACGCTGACCATCGACGTGATCGCTGGACCCTTTGCCCAGACCGGTTCGATCGGCAACGGCCCCGGTGCGGCGCTCCGAATCGTCAAGACCGGTGTCGGACGCCAGGATTTCAACGGCACCGGCACCTACACCGGCGGCACCGAGCTCGCGGGCGGCACGCTCGGCTTCGGCACCAACACCGCGCTCGGCACCGGGCAGGTCGAATTCACCAATGCCAGCGCGATCTTGCGCGCGACCAGCGCCGGCCTGAGCTTGGCCAACGCCATCCTCCTGACGACCGACGGCACGTTCGCCGGCGCCGGGTTGTCGCCGACGTTCACCGGCCAGATTTCGGGCGGCGGCAAGCTGACCAAGACCGGCACCGGCACGACGACGCTCAGCAACGCGGTCAACATCTACACGGGCGGCACCGATCTTGCCCAGGGCCGGCTCGTCGTCGGGGGCAATCAATCGCTCGGTACCGGCACGCTGACCACCACCGGTGTGGGTGCCGTGCTGGGCGCGACGACCACCGCGACCCTGGCCAACACCGTCGTCCTGAACCAGAACCTCACGGTCAACACGGGCACGGTCCGCCTGAATGGCGTCATCTCGGGGCCGAACAGCAGCGTGCTGTTCGTCGATGATGGCGCGACGCTGATCCTCGGCAACAACCTCAACAGCTACACCGGCACGACTCAGATCGACAACAACTCGGTGCTCGGGGTCGCGGCGAACAACGCCATCTCGGGCGGTGCCAGCTCGGTCGTCGTCGGTCCGAACAACGGCACGCTCCGGGCCTATGCCAATGGTCTGGTCATCCCCAACACCTTCCGGGTCGGCGGCGTGTTCACCGTCGACCCCGCTGGCGGCAACCTGACGCTCGGCGGCGCGGTCAACGACCTGCTCGGCTTTTCCGGATCGCTGCTGGTCGATGGCGGCGGTCGGCTGACCCTGGCCCATGCCGCCAATGGCTATAGCGGCGGCACGACGGTTCAGGGTTTCTCGGCCCTGCAGGTCAGCAGCGATGCGCAACTCGGCAGCGGCGGTGCCGGCATCACGCTGAACGACGCGGTCCTCGAAATCGCCGGTCTGGGCTATACTTCGACGTCCCGCGTCCTGACGGTTGCCGGGCCAGGCGGCGTGGTTGATGTCCTCAACGCTGCCAATGTTTTCAGCCTCGGGCTCGTGCAGGGCATCGGCGGGTTCCAGACGGACGGTCCGGGTACGGTCGTGCTCGGCGCTGGCAACACCTATGTCGGCCCGACCTATGTCTTCGGCGGCACCTTGCGCGTGACGGCGAACAGCTCGATCAGTGCCGCCGCGCTGAACTTGTCTGGCGGCACGTTCGCGGCTGGGGTCGGCGGCCTCGATTTCGGGAATTCTGTACGCCTGTCCGGCGCGTCGGCTGTCGATAGCGGTCCCGGCAGCCTGACCCTGTCGGGCGTGGTCGAGGATTTCGACAGCATCTTCGATACCGGCAGCCTGTTCAAGGCCGGGTCGGGTCTGCTGATCCTTGGCAACGCCAATACTTACTCCGACGGTACGTTCGTCAACGCCGGCGAAATCCGCGCGGGCACGGGCACGTCGTTCGGCACGGGCTCGGTCGAGCTAAACGCCGGCACGACACTCAGCACCAGCGGCGGCAGCCTGACGATTGCCAACGATATCATCCTCGACCCCGGCGCGGAGACGATCAATTCCGGTGCCGGAACGCTGGCGCTTATCGGTGACATCAGCGGCACCGGCGGGTTCTTCAAGGCCGGTTCCGGCCGGCTGACGCTCAGTGGCGTTAACACCTATGGCCTCGGCACGGGCGTGTTCGCCGGCGAACTGCGGGTCAACAGTTCAACGGGCACCGGCAATACCGAAATCGGCGGCGGGGCAACGCTCAGCGGCACCGGCTCGCTCGCCGGGACGACCTTCATAGACAGCGGCGCCACCCTCGCGCCCGGCAACAGCCCGGGCACGATGACGTTCGTCAATCTCAACCTGGCCAGCGGTTCGTTCCTGAACTTCGATCTCGACACGCCCGGCGTCGTCGGCGGCGGGGTCAACGACCTGATCATCGTCAGCAACAATCTGACGCTCGACGGCACGCTCAATGTCAACCCGCTCGCCGGCTTTGCCGCGGGTACCTACCGGATCGCCAATTACGCCGGTATGCTGACCGACCACACACTCCTGCTCGGCGCGCTGCCGGGCGGCTTCACCGGTTCGATCAATTTCGCCACGGCGAACCAGGTCAACCTGATCATCGTGGGCGGCGGCGGTGTCGGCCCCTACATCTTCTGGGACGGCCCCAACGCCGGCACCCTGGGCATCCAGGGTGGCAACGGCATCTGGAACCTCGCGAACAACAACTGGACCAACGCTGCCGGCAACGCCAACAGCATCTGGCCCGGCACACAGGGCTTCTTCACCGGGACGGCGGGCACCGTCGACCTTCAGTCGGCGGTCGGTTTCGACGATCTCGAATTCCAGACTGACGGCTATGTCATCAACGCCAGCGGTGCGGGTACGCTGACCCCCACCCTGATCGGAGCGGTCGGCGTCGACGCCGGCGTGACCGCGCGGATCAACGCAAACATCCTGGGCCCGAACAACCTGGAGAAGAACGGCGCCGGCACGCTGATCCTCGGCGGCACCAACACCTTCAACGGCCTGGTCGTTGCCAACGGGACCGTCACAGCGGCGAGCGACGGTGCCTACGGCGTCGGCGACATTTTCCTCGCGGCGGGGACCGGTCTGCGCGCCAGCGGCAACCGCACGATCACCAACGATCTTCTGATGTCCGGCGGTGCGACGATCAATTCCGACGGCAATATCTTCGACCTGCAGGGCACGATCGCGGGCACCGGGCCGCTGACCATCTACGAGCCGACCTCGGGCATTTATGGCACGACCATCCTGCACGCCGGCAACACCTATACCGGTGGCACGGTGGTCCGGTTTGCGCGTCTGCAGATCGATACTGACAGCGCGCTCGGCGCGGCGGGCGCCGGAATCACTATCAGGGACCAGGGCTGGTTGCGGACGACGGCGTCCTTCGCGACAAGCCGCAACCTGACACTCATCGGCATCGCCGACCGGATCGAGACAGCCGCTGGCACGACCTTGACGCTCAACGGCGTCATCAATGGCACCCAGCTGCGTAAGACGGGCGCGGGTGAGCTGGCGCTGACCGGCGACAACAGCGGCTTCTCGGGCGGCATCAACCTGGCCGACGGCACGCTGAGCCTGCTGAGCGACCACGCCGCCGGCACCGGCACGATCACCACGACCGGTTCGACGATCAACTACGGCAACGGTGTCACCAACGCCGCGCCGATCAACATCAACAGCAACACCACCAACGTCCAGGTGCTGGTCGGCCTGGCGACGCAGATCGGCACGATTTCGGAGACTGCCGGACCGCGGCCGCTGACCAAGCTCGGTACGGGCGAGCTGGTGCTGACCGGCAACAACAGCTTCACGGGCACGTTCAGCATCAACGCCGGCGCGATCGGCATCGGCAACGACAATGCGCTCGGCCTCGGCCAGGTGGCGATGGCGGGCGGCACGACGCTGCGCGCCAGGGGCGACGGCTTCGTGGTCGGCAATGCGATCAATCTGGTCGGCCCGGCGAGCGTCGACACCAACGGCTTCAACGACCTGACGCTGACCGGCGACATCACCGGCACCGCGCTGACCAAGGACGGCGGCGGGCGCCTGACGGTGACCGGCACCAACACCTACAACGGCGGCACCCAGCTCAACGCCGGCACCCTGCGCTTCGCAGCCGGCAACAACCTCGGCAGCGGCACGGTGACCGCAGAGGGCGGCACGAGGCTGGAGGCCGGTATCGCGAACAACGCGGTGTTCACGCTCGCCAATAACATCACGCTGAACGGTGCGGTCGAGCTCGGTCTGTTCGGCAACATGTCAAGCCTCGATCTCACAACCGGAGCAACCACGACCAATGGCACCCAACTGACCCTGAACGGCGTTATCGCCGGCGGCATCGGCGGCTCGCTGTCGATCGGGGCGGGTTTCACGATCGGCCATGTCACCCTCAACGGCATCAACACCTATGGCGGCGGCACCACGATCGGCGTCGGATCGACGGTTTTCGTCGGCAGCAACAGCGCGCTCGGTAGCGGTGACGTGACGATGCAGGGCTCCAGCGGCCTCCGCAACGACACGGCAACGGCCTTCACGCTCGACAACAGATTTACATTGCAGGGCACTGGATTCTCGAAGCCGAGCATTGGCGGTGCAAGCGATCTGCGGCTCAACGGCGTCATTTCGGGTCTCGGTGGCATCTTGAAGGTCGGTGTCGATCAGCTGACGCTCAACGGCGTCAACACGTATGAGGGCGGTACCGACCTCAACCTCGGCAGCATCCGTGTCTCCAACGATGACAGCCTTGGTACGGGAACACTGACGACGCGCGGCGGCACGACCCTGGTGGCCGGCATCGGTGCCGGCGCAACCGGTCTCAACGGCGACGCGGTGATCGATCTCCACAACCATGTCGTGCTTGGCACGGGGACGACGACGATCGACCTGATCGGCACGACCGCGTCGCTGTTCGTCGGCACGGGCGCTTACAACAGCCCGGGCAGCGACCTGACGCTGTCGGGTCAGATCACCGGTGACGGCGGTATCGTGACTGCCAATTTCGGCACGCTGACGCTGACTGGCAACAACGACTACTCAGGCGGCACGACCGCGAACAACATCACCGTGTTCGTCGGCAACGACAACGCGCTCGGCACCGGCGCGGTGACGCTCAACGGCGCGAGCCTGCAGAACAACAGCGGTATGGCGCTGGCCATCGGCAACGACATCGCGGTCAATGCGACCGCCTTCTTCCCGGTCGGGACGATCGGCGGCAGCTCCAACCTCGAACTGTCGGGCGCGCTCAGCGGGGCCGGCGGTCTTGCCAAGGTGGGCAGCGACACTGTCAACCTGACGGGCAACGACACCGGCTACACCGGCAATGCCACCGTCGAGAGCGGCACGCTGCTCATCAACGGCAACTTCGGTGCCGGGGCCGGGCAGACGCTGACCGTCCGCAGCGACAGCACGCTCGGGGGCACGGGCACGATCAACGCCAATGTCACCGTCAACAGCGGCGGCATCTGGGCCCCGGGCAACTCGCCCGGCACGATCACCGTCAACGGCAACCTAGTCTATAACAACTCCGCGATCCTGAACTACGAGCTCGGCCAGGCGAGCGTACCGGGCGGCCTGTACAACGACCTGACAATCGTCAACGGCGACCTGACGTTCGGCAACAACGTCACGCTCAACGTCACCGATTCGAACGCCTTCGGCCTCGGCGTCTACAACCTGTTCACCTACACCGGTACGCGGACCGGATTGCCGGTGATCGGCACCCTGCCGGGCGCGTTCACCGGCTTCATCCAGGCGCCGGTGCCCGGGTTCGTCAACCTGATCATCACCGCGCCGGGCGTTCTGACCCAGTATTGGGACGGTGGCGACCTGGCCGGCAATGGCGTCATCGACGGCGGTAACGGCACCTGGAACAACCAGCCGCTCAACAGCAACTGGGCGACCGGCCCGACGCCGCCGCCGGCGCTGCTCAACAGCACCTGGCAGGGCGGTGTCGCGGTGTTCCAGGGCGCGCAGGGTAACGTCAACATTACCGAGAACGTCAGCTTCCAGGGCCTGCAGTTCAGCACCGACGGCTATGTCCTGAGCGGCGTTGGCGGCATGACCGCCAATGGTGCCACGTTCATCGCCACCGATCCTGGCGTCACCGCGACGATCAACGCGACGATCGGCGGCACGGGCTCGATCAACAAGCAGAACCTCGGCACGCTGGTCCTGAACGGTCCCAACACCTACTCCGGTGGGACGACCATCACGGCGGGCGTCGTGGAGGTCGGCAACAACACGGCGCTCGGCGCGGTCACCGGGGGCGTGACCATCCAGAACGGTGCAACGCTGCGCGCCGGTGTCACCGGCCTGGTCATTGGTAACGCGATCACGACGAACGGCGTCGCCACGGTCGACAGCGGCACGGGCGTGTTCACGCTCAGCAACACGATCAACGGCCCCGGCTCGATCACCAAGATCAACAGTGGTGAACTGATCCTGGGCGGCAACAACCTCTTCAACGGCCTGAACATCGATGCCGGCCGGGTCACGGTCAAAACCGACACCGCCGCCGGCATCGGCACAATCGCGATGGCGGGCGGCACGACGCTGGGGGCCGGGGCCAACAACCTGATGCTGATCAACGCGATCACCACGGCGGGGGTCGGCACGATCGACAGCGGCACCGGCGTGTTCACGCTGAGCGGGCCGATCACCGGTGCCGGTTCGATCGTCAAGGTCAACAGCGGCCTGCTCAACCTCGGCGGCAACAGCAACTATAACGGCCTCAACATTACCGACGGCCGGGTCGACCTGTACACCGCAACCGCGGGTGGCGCCGGCAACATCACGATCGGCAGCGGCACGATCCTTGGCGCGGGTGTCTCGGGCCTGGTCATCATCAACCCGATCGCAACACCGGGTGCGGGCCGCATCGACTCGGGCACCGGCACGTTCCAGATCGATGGCAACATCACCGGGTTGGGCTCGATCAGCCAGATCGGCACCGGCAACCTCATCCTCGGCGGCAACAGCAACTTCATCGGCCTGGGCATCAACCAGGGCACGGTGACGCTGCTGACCAACACGGCAGGCGGGTCGGGCACGATCACCATCAACGACGGCGCGATCCTGAATGCCGGTGTTTCGGGTCTGTTGATCACCAACGCGGTCGAGACGACCGGCGGCGGCCGCATCAACTCCGGCAACGGGGCCAGCACGTTCCGCATCGACGGAAATATCGGCGGCATCGGCTCGATCTCGCAGATCGGTACCGGCGACCTGCAGCTGTACGGCAACAATTTCTTCAACGGCCTCGGCATCAACCAGGGCACGGTCACGCTCGGCACCAATACCGCCGGCGGCCTCGGAACGATCACGATCAACAACGGCGCGATCCTGAACGCCGGTGTGTCGGGTCTGGTCATCGCCAATGCGGTTGAAACGACCGGCGGCGGGCGCATCAACTCCGGCAACGGGGCCAGCACGTTCCGTATCAACGGCAATATCGGCGGCGTCGGTTCGATCAGCCAGATCGGCACCGGCGACCTGCAGCTGTATGGCAATAACTTCTACAACGGCCTCGGCATCAACCAGGGCACCGTCACGCTCGGCACCAACACCGCCGGTGGTATCGGCACGATCACCATCAACGGCGGCGCCATCCTGAACGCCGGCGTATCGGGTCTGGTCATCGCCAATGCGGTCGAGACGACCGGCGGCGGGCGCATCAATTCCGGCACCGGGACGTTCCGGATCAACGGCAACATCGGCGGCGTCGGCTCGATCTCGCAGATCGGCACCGGCGACCTGCAGCTGTACGGCAACAACTTCTACAACGGCCTGGGCATCAACCAGGGCACGGTCACCCTCGGCACCAACACCGCTGGCGGTATCGGTACGATCACGATCAACGACGGCGCGATCCTGAACGCGGGCGTCAGCGGCCTGGTCATCGCCAACCATGTCGAGACCACCGGTGGCGGACGCATCAATTCCGGCACCGGCACGTTCCGGATCAATGGCACCATCGGCGGCCCGGGCTCGATCAGCCAGATCGGCACCGGCGACCTGCAGCTCTACGGCGACAACAGCTTCGTGGCCGGGCTGGGGATCAACCTCGGCACGGTCACGCTGGGCACCAACACCGCGGCGGGCCTCGGCACGATCACCATCAACAACGGCGCCATCCTGAATGCCGGTGTCAGCGGCCTGGTCATCGCCAACAACGTCGAGACGACGGGCGGCGGGCGCATCAACTCGGGGACGGGCACGTTCCGGATCAACGGCAATATCGGCGGCGCGGGCTCGATCAGCCAGATCGGCACGGGCGACCTGCAGCTGTACGGCAACAACAGTTTCGTTGCCGGGCTCGGGATCAACCTCGGCACGGTCACGCTCGGCACCAACACCGCGGCGGGCCTGGGAACGATCACCATCAACGACGGCGCGATCCTGAATGCCGGCGTGTCGGGCCTGGTCATCGCCAACAATGTCGAAACGACCGGCGGCGGCCGCATCAACTCCGGGACCGGCACGTTCCGGATCAACGGCAACATCGGCGGCCTCGGTTCGATCTCGCAGATCGGCACCGGCGACCTGCAGCTCTACGGCAACAACACCTTTAACGGCCTCGGCATCAACCAGGGCACGGTGACGCTCGGCACCAACCTCGGCGGTGGTATCGGCACGATCACCATCAACAACGGCGCGATCCTGAACGCCGGTGTGCCTGGCCTGGTCATCGCCAACAATGTCGAGACGACCGGTGGCGGGCGCATCAACTCCGGGACCGGCACGTTCCGGATCAACGGCAACATCGGTGGCGCGGGCTCGATCAGCCAGATCGGCACCGGCGACCTGCAGCTCTACGGCAACAACAGCTTCGCCGCCGGGCTGGGGATCAACCTCGGCACGGTAACGCTGGGCACCAACACCGCAGCGGGTCTCGGCACGATCACGATCAACGGCGGGGCCCGGCTCGCCGGCATCTCCGGCGTCGCGATCGCCAACCACATCGAGACGACCGGGGCCGGCCTGATCGAGGCGATCTCCGGCACCTTCGAGGTCGACGGCACCATCGGCGGTGCCGGGTCGCTGACCCATGTCGGGGCGGGCAATTTGCTGCTCACCGGGGTCAATACCTTCGCCGGCGGCCTGTCGATCAACAGCGGCCGGGTGACGATCAGCAACGCCGGCGCGGTCGGTCCGGGCGCGATCACCATCAACAACGGTGGCATCTTCGCGTCGGGCGGCAGCAACCTGGTGGTCGCGAACAATATCGTCACCACCGGCGGCGGGCGTGTCGACTCCGGCTTGAGCACGTTCACGCTGAACGGCATGATCAGCGGCGCGGGCTCGATCAGCCAGATCGGCGGCGGCAACCTGATCCTGGGCGGCGCGAACAGCTTCGCCGCCGGGCTGGGGATCAACCTCGGCACGGTCACGCTCGGCACCAACACCGCGGCGGGCAGCGGCGTGATCACCATCAATGGTGGCACGACGCTGGCGGCCGGCGTTACCGGCCTGACGGTCGCCAACAACATCCAGACCACCGGCGCGGGCCGCATCGACTCCGGTGCCGGCACCTTCACGCTGACCGGCATGATCGGGAATGTCGGCGGCATCACCAAGGTGGGCAGCGGCACGTTGGCGCTGACCGGCACGAGCAACTATCTCGGCGGCACCACGATCAGCGCCGGGCGCCTGCTGGTCAACGGCGCCCTGACGGCCTCGACGGTCACGGTGGGCACGGGCACCACGCTCGGCGGTTCGGGCAGCGTTGCCGGCGTGATCGTCCAGGCGGGCGGCACGGTCGCACCGGGCCAGAGCGTCGGAACGCTCACGGTCACCGGCCCGATCACCTTCGCGGCCGGGTCGACCTACCTGGCCGAGATCGCCGGCGCGACGTCGGATCGGATCAACGCCACCGGCGCAGCGACGCTGAACGGCGCGTTCCTGTCGGTGAACGGCAGTGACGCAGCCCCCGTGTTCGGCACCACCTACACGCTGCTCAGCGCGGCGGGCGGCCGGACGGGAACGTTCACCCCGCAGCTGACCGGGTTCAGCCAGGCGTTCACGCCGACGGTGGGTTACACTGCCACCGACGTGACGCTGCGTCTCAACCCGGCCTCGATCGTCGGCCTGCTGGGCAGCGGCGGCGCGGGCAGCAGCAACATCGTCAACTTCGCCAACGCGCTCGACACCTCGGTCGCGGCCGGCTTCAACCCGCAGAACTTCTTCCCGATCTTCCTGCAGTCGGGGTCGGCGCTGGCGGCTTCGCTCAATCAGCTGACCGGCGAGATCAACAGCGCCAACAGCCGCACCGCGATCGCCGACACGCGCTATGTCCGCGAAGCGGCGCTCGACCGGCTGGGCGCGAGCCTTGGTGCCGGCAACGGCCGTGACGCCACCACCACTCGCGAGACCGACGACCACAGCCTGACCTTCTGGGCCCGCGGCATCGGGTCGTGGACCAACAGCGACGCCGACGGCAACGGCAGCAAGCTGAGCAGCGATGCCAAGGGCGTGATCACCGGCGTCGACTACAGCTTCGGCGACTGGAAGGTCGGCGCGCTGTTCAACTACATCGAGAGCGATGTCGATGTGCGCGCGCTGGGCTCGGGCAAGGTCCGGAGCACGGGCGGCGGCGGCTATTTCGGCTACCGCGGGGACGGCGGCTTCGCGTTCGGCGCCGGCGGTGCGGCGAGCAGCGTCAAGGCGCGCGAGAACCGTTCGATCACGGTGCCCGGCATCGCCCAGTCGCTGCGCGGCAAGTCGGACGGCACGACCTACCAGGGCTTCGCCGAGATCAGCTATGACCTCGCCGCCGCGGCCAACACGCGGATCGAGCCGTTCGTCCGCGGGGCCTATGTCGCCTATGACCTCGACAGCTTCACCGAGAGCGGCGGCTTCGCGGCGCTGAACGTCGCCAAGGCGAAGTACGACACGACGGTGCTGACCGCCGGTGTCCGTGGCAGCGTCCTGCTCGGCGGCTCGGCTTCGCTGAAGGGTTCGGCGGGCTATCAGCGGACCTGGGGCGACCGTAGCCCGGTGGCACTGGTGTCGCTGGCCGGAACCGCGGGTCAGGCCGCCATCCGCGCCGTGCCGGTCGACAAGGACGCCTTCGCCGGCGAGCTCGGCGTCGACTTCCGCATCGGCAGCAACATCACGCTGGGCGCGAGCTACAGCGGCGTGATCGGCAAGAACACGCAGGATCACGGCGTCAAGGGCACGCTGTCCGTCGGCTTCTAGTCGCGCGGGCCGAGACCAGGGCAGACGCCCGAGGCTGGAAAGCCCCGGGCGTTCGCTTATGGGTGGCGTATGACGGGAAGACCTGACCGGTGATAACGCGGCGAACCGCCCTCCTGACGGCGGCCGCGCTGACCGCCACGCCGGCCCGCAGCGCGACCGGGCCGCAGCTGCCGGGCGTCCACATCCGGCCGGACCGCGAGACGATGGTCGCGGTGCCCGGCGGACGCGCCTATGTCCGGATCGACGGCGATCTCGCCGGCCCGCGCGTGCCCGTTGTCTTCGTCCACGGCGGCCCGGGCAGTACGCATTATTATTTCCTCAACGCCACCGCGATGGCCGGCGAACGCGCGGTGATCCTCTACGACCAGCTCGACAGCGGCCGCTCGGACACGCCGGGCGACCCGGCCAACTGGCACGTCGGCCGCTTCGTCGACGAGCTCGAGGCCATCCGCGTCGCCCTTGGGGTGCCGCGCTGGCATGTCGTCGACCAAAGCTGGGGCGGCACGATCGCGCTCGAATACGGGGCCCGGCGTCCGCCCGCCCTGGCCAGTCTGGTCCTCCAGTCGCCGCTGGTCGACACCGCGGCGTGGCTTAGCGACGCCCGGCGGCTGAAGGCGACGATGCCGGCGGCGATCCGGCGGCTGCTCGATGTCTGCGATACGCCCGGCGCGGCACCCGCGGCCGCCTGCGAGGCGGCAACCGCGGCGTTCTACCGCCGCTATGTCCAGCTGACCGACCCGCCGCCGGCCATCGCCGCCTATCGCGCCGCGCTGCCGCGACAGTTCAGCGCGGACATCTACAACGCGATGTGGGGACGCGCCGAATTCACCGCGACCGGCACCTTGCGCGACTATGACGGCCGGCCGCTGCTGCACCGTCTCGACGGCGGCCGCACCCTGTTCCTGTCCGGCGAGCATGACGAGGCGCGTCCTGCAACCGTGCGCGGCTTTGCGCGCACGGCTGGTGCAAGCTTTGCGGTCATTCCCGATGCGGCGCACGTCGCGATGGGCGACAACCCCGCGGGCTATCTCGCCATCCTGCGGCCGTGGCTGGCGCGGCACGACACCTGAGCCTTGCAGCGGCAACGTCCAGCCCCTAGCCCGTCGCCATGAACTTCCTCTCCGACAATGCCGCCGCGGCGTGCGACGAAGTCCTGGCCGCGGTCGTCGCGGCTAACCCCGCGGCGGCGCGCGCCTATGACGGCGACGCGCTGAGCGCGCGGCTCGACACCGTGTTCGGCGACTTCTTCGGCCACGAGTGCACGGTGTTCGCGGTGTCGACTGGCACCGCCGCGAACGCGCTGGCGCTCGCCGCGATGACGCCGCAATGGGGCGCGGTGGTGTGCCATGCCGAGGCGCACATCCACGTCGACGAGTGCGGCGCGCCGGAGTTCTTCACCGGCGGCGCGAAGCTGCTGCTGGCCGCCGGCGCGCACGGCAAATTGACGCCGGCCGGCCTCGACACCGGGCTGGCAGGCCACCGCGGCGACGTCCATCAGGTGCAGCCGCGAGTGTTGTCGCTGACCCAGACGACCGAGTGCGGCACGGTGTATTCGCCCGCCGAGCTGGCGGCGCTCGGCGACTATGCGCGGGCGCGGGGCTGGCGGCTGCACATCGACGGGGCGCGCTTCGCCAATGCGCTCGTGCACCTCGGCTGCCATCCCGGCGACATCAGCTGGCGGGCGGGCGCGGCGGCGCTCAGCTTCGGCATGATCAAGAATGGCGGCCTGTCGGCAGAGGCCATCGTGATGTTCGACGAGACACTCGCCGCCGACCTGCGCTTTCGCCGCAAGCGCGCCGGGCAGATGCCGAGCAAGGGGCGGTTCAACGCGGCCCAGCTGCTGGCGATGATCGAGAGCGGGGCCTGGCAGCGCAACGCCGCCGCCGCCAATGCCGGGGCGCAGCGGCTCGCCGCGGCGGCGGGCCGCCGGCTGCTCCACCCGGTCGAGGCGAACGAGCTGTTCCTGGCGCTCGGCCCCGACAGCGCCGCCATGCGGGCGCAGGGCTTCGACTTCTACGATTGGGGCGATGCGGGCTCGGGCGACGCGCGCTTCGTGGTCGCCTGGGACACGCCCGCGGCGCATGTCGACGCGCTGGCGGCGGCGCTTGCCACGCTGCCGGCTTGAACGCACCGCATCCGACCCTCGTTGCGGCGCCGCAGCGGCGTCGCGTCCGCCCGGCGACCGTCGCGCAGTTCATCACCCTTTCGCTGATCTGGGGATCGACGTGGCTGGTCATCAAGGGTCAGCTCGGCACGGTGCCGGTGGCGTGGTCGGTCAGCTACCGGTTTCTCGGCGCGGGCGCGGCGATGCTGCTGTTGTGCGTCGTGCTGCGCCGGCGGCTGTGGCTGCCGCCGGCCGGGCACGCCATCGCGCTGCTGGTCGCCGCGGCCCAGTTCGCGCTCAACTTCAACCTTGTCTACGAGGCGGAGCGCTACGTCACGTCGGGGCTGGTGGCGCTGATCTTCGCGCTGATCGTCGTGCCCAACACGCTGTTGTCGCGGATCTTCCTGGGCCAGCGTATCGCGCCGCTGTTCGTCGTCGGCGGGGCGCTGGGGATCACCGGCGTCGCACTGCTGGTCGGCCGCGATCTCGACCTGCGCGGACCGGCGGTGGCGACCGGCTTCGCGCTGGCCGCCGTTGCGGTGCTGTGCGCCAGTGTCGGCAACGTCCTGCAGGCGACCCGCGTGGCACGCGCGCAGCCGCTGGAGCCGCTGCTGGCGGTGACGATGCTGTATGGCGGGTTGATGGCCGGCGGCTGGGCGTGGCTGTCGGCCGGGCCGCCGGTGTTCGAACCGCGCCTGAGCTACGCGGGTGGCCTCGCCTATCTGGCGGTGGCGGCGTCGGCGCTGGCGTTCCGGCTGTATTATGCGCTGATCCGCGAGATCGGCCCGGCGCGCGCCGGCTATGTCAACGTCATCGTGCCGGTGGTGGCGATCAGCCTGTCGACGCTGTTCGAAGGGTTCGTCTGGACCGGCACCGCCGCGCTGGGTGCGGCACTGGCGCTGGCCGGGCTGGTGATCGCGCTGCGCAGTCGGGCCTAGCGCCACGGCACGGCCGGGTATAGGCGGGGCCACAATGGCCCTGGCGATCGATCCACCGCTGTCGCGCCGCCGGGCTGCCGCCTTCGTCGTCGTGGTTGCCGTGCACCTGCTGCTCGGCCTGCTGCTGTATCTGGTGGCACCGCGGTTCCTGGCGCCGGTGCCGGAGCGTCCGCCGATCCTGGTCACGCTGCTGCCCTCGCCGGAGCCGCGGCCTTCGCCGACCCAGCGTTTCCGCGCCGCGCCGGCGGCGGCGAAAAAGGCCCCGCGTCCGCCCGCGGCGAGCCGCAAGCCGCCGGCCGCCTTCAAGCTGCCGATCATCATCGTCAGCAAGGCCGATCTTGCCGCCGGCGACATTTCGAAGATCCCGAGCCTAAGCGTCGAGAGCGCGGCCGCCCCGGCAGGCGATGGCCAGCCCGGCGACACGGAATTCGCCGAGGGCGGGGCTCCGGGTGGCGAGCGGCTGTACGATGTAGAATGGTATCGCAGACCCACGCATCCGGAACTCAGCGGTTATTTGCCACGCGGCGCACCCCCGGGGGCGGTCGCGGTAATTGCCTGCAAAATCATCGAAACATACCGTGTGGAGGATTGCCAAGAACTCGGCGAGGCACCGCTTGGATCGGGTGTATCACGGGCGATGCGCCAGGCGGCATGGCAGTTCCGGGTGCGGCCGCCACGACGCGGGGGCAAAGAGTTATACGGTGTCTGGGTCAAAATCGTGATCGAGTTCAATCAGCGCGGCGACGGTTGACTACTCCGCCTACCACGATTGCTCGCGCTGGCTCACCGTCCATCGCCCGTCGAAAAACTGCAACCGGGCGGTATATCGATGCGGACCGGCGACCCCCCCGGCTTCGTATACAAGAGTCAGGCGGCAACCTTGCGCCTCTGCGGACACGAAGCGCGCGCTTGGCAGCCTCGGTTCTATTACATCGCTCCAGTTGAACGCCGTCCCGCGCTCGGCGAGGCGAGTGCCCAACGCGGCAAGCGCTGCACCCGGCAGGTCGCGCTTGAAGGCCAGCTTGGCCGGCGTATCCGGGAACGGACACGCGATTGCCGAACCGATCGTGGCGGCGAGAAGCAGCATCCCTTCTGGCGCTATTCCGCCGCCAGCGGCAGCGCCTGGTCGCGGCAGATGCGCCACAGCTTCTCCGGGGTCGCCGGCATCTCGACCTGGACGCCGCCGAGCGCATCGATGATCGCGTTCATCACCGACGGCATCGCACCGATCGTCCCGGCCTCGCCGCAGCCCTTGACCCCCAGCGGGTTGGTCGGGCTGGGGGTCGGCAGCGTGTCGAAGCCGATGGCCGGCGGCATGTCGTCGGCGCGCGGCACGCCATAGTCCATGAAGCTGCCGGTCTGCAGCTGCGCATCGGCGTCGTAGACGACATCCTCCAGGATCACCTGGCCCAAGCCCTGCGCGACGCCGCCATGGATCTGGCCTTCGACCAGCATCGGGTTCACCAGCGTGCCGAAATCGTCGACCAGGCTGTAGCGCGCGATGCTGACCTTGCCGGTGTCGGGGTTAAGCTCGACCTCGGCGATGTGGCAGCCGTTAGGGAAGGTCGGCGCGGGTGCGGCGGGCTTGTAGCAGGCGCGGCCGTCGAGCCCGCCCGGGTGCTTGCCCGCCAGCTCGGCGAGGCTCAGCGTGCGGTTGGTGCCGCGGTTGCGGAACACGCCCGCCTCATACTCCACCGGGCTGCCGAGATCGGCTTCAGCGAGCGCGATGCCGCGCGCGATCATCTCGTCGGCGGCGAGCTGCGAGGCCGCCCCGCCCCACGCCATGCTGCGCGAGCCACCGGTGCCGTTGCCCTGCTCCAGCCGGTCGGTGTCGCCCTGGACGATGCGGACCTGCTCGCTGTCGATGCCGAGCCGTTCGGCGACGACCTGAGCATAGGCAGTCTCGTGGCCCTGGCCGTTCGACTGGGTGCCGACCGCGACCTCGACGATGCCGTCGGCAGCGACCCGCAGATCGGCGAACTCCTCGGTCGAGCCGCCGCCGGCGATCTCGACATAATAGGCCATGCCGCGGCCATAACGCTTGCCGCGCGCGGCGGCGGCGGCGCGGCGGGCGGGGAAGCCGTTCCAGTCGGCCTGGGCCTGCGCCTTGGCCAGCACGGCGGGGAAATCGCCGATGTCGAAGGTCAGGCCGATGCCGTTGTCGTGCGGCAGCTCGGCGGGTGTCAGCAGGTTGCGGCGGCGGATCTCGTCGACGGGCAAGCCCAGCTCGTGCGCCGCCGCTTCGATCAGCCGCTCCATGATATAGGCGGATTCGGGTCGCCCGGCGCCGCGATAGGCATCGACCGGCGCGGTGTTGGTGACGACCCCGTGGACGAGGTTGTGGATCGCCGGGATGCGGTAGACGCCGCCCATGATGCGGCCGCCGGCAAAGGTCTGGATCGCCGGCCCGAACTGCGACTGATAGGCGCCGAGGTCGCTCCACGTCTCGACCTGCAGGGCGGTGATGCGGCCGTCGGCGTCGAAGCCCAGCGCCGCGTCGCTGACCATGGCGCGGCCGTGAGTGTCGGACTGGAAGGCGTCGCTGCGGTCGCCGGTCCACTTGACCGGGCGGCCGAGGTCGCGGGCCGCATGCAGCACGAGAATATATTCCGGGTACAGGAATGCCTTCATGCCAAAGCCGCCGCCGACGTCGCCGGTGACGATACGGACCTGTTCGGGCGGCACTGCCAAGATGCCCGCCACCATGCCGCGGGCCGACGCGACCCCCTGGCCGCCGAACTCTAGCGTGAAGTGCCCGTCGGCGAAATGCCCGACCGCGGCGCGGACCTCCATCGAGGTCGGCGCGACGCGGTTCTGGACGACGCGCAGGCGCGTGACGTGCGCGGCGGCGGCGATGCCCGCGGCGGTCTTCGCGGCGTCGCCGACTGCCCAGTCGAACAGGCTGTTCGATGCGGCCGCGTCCCAGATCTTGGGCGCGTCCGGGGCGATCGCGGCGGCAATGCTGGCGACGGCGGGCAGCTCGTCGTAATCGACCTCGACCGCCTCGGCACCCAGCCGCGCCGCCTCGCGGGTTTCGGCCACGACGAACGCGACGCCGTCGCCGACGAAGCGGACCGTGTCGCCGGTCAGCATGTGGCGCGGCGTCGTCACCGCGCCCGACAGCGGCACCAGGCACGGCACGACGCCCAGCGGCGCGACATCGGCATGGGTGTAGACCGCGACGACGCCCGGCACGGCCCGCGCCGCCGTGGCATCGATGCGCGCGATCCGGGCGTGGCCGTAAGGCGAGCGCAGCGTCGCGGCGAACAACATGCCGTCGGCCTGCAGATCGTCGGTGAAGCGGCCCTGGCCGGTCAGCAACCGGTGATCCTCGACGCGCTTGACCGATTGGCCGACCCCGAACTTCATGCCTTGTCCTCCGCCAGGCAGGCACGCAGGCCCGCTCGATAATCTGGATAGCGCAGTCGCAGCCCGAGGTCGCGGGTCATCTTGGTCGCGGCGATGCGGCGGCGCTCGGTGTAAAAGCCCTGCGCCATGGCGCTCAACGCCGCGACCGGGACGACGGCGGGGTAGGGCGCCCCGAGCAGGTCGCAGGCGTATTCGGTCACGGCGTTGCCGCTCGCGGGTTCGCTGTCGGCGAGGTTCCACACACCGGGCGCCCGCGCCAGGCCGGCGACAACGGCCGCGACGATGTCGTCGACATGGATGCGGCTGAACACCTGGCCCGGCGCATCGACGCGGTTCGCCGTTCCCGCCCGTACCCGGTCGAGGGCGGAGCGGCCGGGGCCATAGATTCCGGGCAGGCGGAAGACGCGCGCCCCGATCGCCTGCCAGCGCAAATCCGCCTCGGCGCGGGCATTGCGGCGGCCGCTACCGATGGCGGCGCTCTCATCGACCCAGGCGCCGCCGGTGTCGCCGTAGACGCCGGTCGAGGACAGATAGCCGAGCCATGCGCCGCTGGCTCCCAGCGCATCACCGTGGAGGTCGAGCACCGGGTCGGTCCCGTCCGCGGGCGGCACGCTCGACAGGATATGGGTCGCCGCGGCGATTTCCTGCGCCACGCGCGGATCATCGAGCGGCAGCGTCGCGCGGCTGGTCCCGGTAACCTGCCACCCCTCGCCGCGCAGCCGGGCGGCAAGACGCGACGCGGTATAGCCGAGGCCGAAGATCAGGAGGCGGGGCATTGGCGCGAGCTTAAGGGCGAAGCGCGTCGCGGCAAAGCCGCGCCGTCGGACGGCACCGGGCACGACGGCTGCCCGGGCCGCCGGCCGGCTTTGCGCGAGTCCGGGCGCTGCTCGGCGAACGCGAAGGGCGTTCGCGTCGCTGCGCCCGGCCGCGCTTCAGCGCACCCCCGCCTCCCCCAGATGCTCCGCCTTCCACTGCATCGCCATGTGGATGCGGGAATAGCCCGAGGGATGGTCGTAGAACACGGCTTCCTCGAACGGCGTCGGCTCGAGCTTGCGATAGGCGCCGAGGCGCAGGGCGGAGCGGGCGAAGCCGTCGGGCGCGCGCGCCGCGTTCAGCCCGAAGATGTCGGCCTGGCGCTCGTGGTAGCGGGTCATCGAATTGGTTACCGGGGTCAGCACGAAGAAGAACAATGTGAACACGATCGACCACACCGGGAACGCGGCCGGGTCGCCGATGCCGGTTACCCCCCAGCCGGGGTTGCGGCGGATCAGCGCCGGCACCGCGTTGGCGATGACGATGAAGCCGATCGTGATCAGCACGGTGAAGCCGACGATCAGCGACACGATATGTTGGAGCACATAATGGCCGAGTTCGTGGCCCATTACCGACAGCACGCCGGCGTCGTCCTTGGTCGCCAGCAGATTGTCGTTGAGCGCGACTCGGGTCGTCGAGCCGAGGCCGGCGACGTTGGCGGAGACGCGCTTGGTCTGCCGCGACTGGTCGACGACCAGGACATTGTCGGCGGGCACGCCGTTGGCGCGGGCCATGCGCAGGATGTCGGCCTGCAGCGGTGAGGCGGCCATCGGCTTGTAGGTGTTGAACAGCGGCTCGATCAGCACCGGCGCGACCGCGATGAAGAACGCCATGACGGCGGCGGTGCCGGCCGCGCCATAGGCCCACCAGCGGGTCGGCGAACGCCTGACGCCGACGAACAGCAGGGCGATGACCAGCGCACCGACGATTATGCCGATCGCGCCGCTCTTGGCGTCGTCGCCGAGCCACGCTCCGAAGCTCTGGTTGGACATGCCGTACTGATGCTCGCGCGCGAAGTCGGTGTAGAATGTCCAGGGCAGCGTCAGCAGCGTCTCGGCGGTGAGGAAGACCAGCAGGAACAGCGCGGTCGCCAGGAACTTGCGGCCGCCGGTGACGCGATGCGCCCAGGCCGACAGCCGCGCCGCCCAGCCCATGCGCAGGAACAGGTAGGGGACGATCAGCGCGACCACCGCGCTCCACAGGATCAGCCAGTAGCCGCCCTCGAAATAGGCGTCGGACCGCGCCCGCGCGGCGCCGTTGAAGGTGGCGAGATAGGCCCGCGTCGCGGCATCGACGTCGAAGGCGGTGGCAAGCACGGACATGACTGGTTCCCCCGGTGTGTATGGCCTGTGTAACACGGCCGGCGCGGGTTGCAATCCTTGCTCGCCGCCGCGCTGCCGCTTAAGCCCTGCGGATGCTCGATGCCCAGACCACGCCGCAGGTGCCGCACATCGTCCGCCTTGCCGATTATGCCGTGCCCGACTGGCTGGTGCCGGAGGTGGCGCTCGACTTCGACCTCGATCCCGGCCGCACCATCGTCCGGGCCCGGCTGACGGTGGTGCGCAACGGCGACCACGCGCGGCCGCTGGTGCTCGACGGCGAGGCGCTGGAGCTGCTGGCGCTGCGCGTCGACGGTGCCGCGCGCAGCGAGCGGCCGGCGGGCGCGACGCTGACGCTGGCCATCGCCGGCGACAGCGCCGTCGTCGAGACCGAGGTCGCGGTCAACCCCGCCGCCAACACCCAGCTGATGGGGCTCTATGCGTCGGGCGGCAAGCTCTGCACCCAGTGCGAGGCGGAGGGGTTCCGGCGCATCACCTTCTTCCCCGACCGGCCCGACGTGCTGTCGGTCTATACCGTGCACCTGACCGCCGATGCGGCGCGCTACCCGGTGCTGCTCGCCAACGGCAACCCCGGCGCAACTGGCGTCGAGGGCGACCGGCACTGGGCGGAATGGCACGATCCCTGGCCCAAGCCCTGCTACCTGTTCGCCGCGGTGGCAGGCGACCTGCAGCCCTTCCGCGACCACTTCACGACGATGTCGGGCCGCCCCGTCGACCTCGCCATCTGGGTCGCCGCAGCCGATCTCCCGCGCTGCGCCCACGCCATGGCCGCCCTAAAGACTTCAATGGCTTGGGATGAAACCAACTACGGCCGCGAATACGATCTTGATGTATTCAATATCGTTGCCGTCGACGATTTCAACTTCGGCGCCATGGAAAACAAGGGCCTCAACATCTTCAACTCGAAGTACATCCTCGCCGATGCTGAAACCGCGACCGACGCCGACTTCGACGCCGTGGCGGCAGTCGTGGCGCACGAGTATTTTCATAACTGGACCGGTGACCGCGTTACCTGCCGCGACTGGTTCCAGCTCTCGCTAAAGGAAGGCCTGACAGTCTTCCGCGACCAGCAATTCTCAGCCGACCAGGGCAGTCGTGCAGTTCGCCGTATCGACGATGTGCGTAGCCTGCGTGCCGTACAATTTCCGGAGGACGCCGGGCCGCTGGCCCATCCGATCCGCCCGGGCGAGTATATGGAAATCGGCAATTTCTATACCGCGACGGTTTACAACAAGGGTGCCGAGGTCATCCGGATGCTGCACACGCTGCTCGGGCCGGCTAAATTCCGTGCCGGCAGCGACCTGTATTTCGACCGCCACGACGGCCAGGCGGTGACGTGCGAGGATTTCGTCCGCGCGATGGAGGACGCCAGCGGCCACGATCTGGCGCAGTTCCGCCACTGGTACGAGCAGGCCGGCACGCCGCGCGTCGCGGCGACGCTCAGCCACGATGCCGCCGCCGCGACGGCGACGCTGCGCCTCGAACAATCGACGCCGCCGACGCCGGGCCAGCCCGACAAGCCGCCGCTGCACCTGCCGCTGCGGACCGCGCTGTTCGATGCCGCCACCGGCGCACGGCTGGGCGACGAGCGGCTGATCGAGCTGACGGGTGCAAGCCTCGAAGTGGTGTTCGCCGACGTTCCCGCGCCGCCGCTGCTGTCGCTCAACCGCGGCTTCTCGGCCCCGGTGATCCTGACCGCGCCGGTGTCGCGGGCCGAGCGCGCCATGCTGTCGGCGCACGACGATGATCCGTTCGCGCGCTATGAGGCGTTGCATCAGCTGGCCCTCGACGTGCTGTCGAACGACGGGCCAGCCGACGACCTCGTCGATGCGCTGGGCGCGACGCTGGCCTCCGGCCTCGATGCGGCGTTTGTCGCCGAGGCCGTTCTATTGCCGTCGGAAGCCTATATCGGCGACTATGCGGCGTCGGTCGACGTCGAAGCGATCCATCGCCGTCGTGACGCGGCGCGCGGTCATGCGGCGACCGCGCTCCATGACCAATGGTGGGCAGCGTACCGCGACAACGCCGCAAACCGTTACGAAATGACCCCGGAGGCGAAGGGGCGCCGCCGGCTCCGCAACGTCGCATTGGGCTATCTCATGGCAACCGGCGCGCCCGAGGCGGTCGCGGCGGCCTGGGCGCAGTTTGAGGGCGCTGATAATATGACCGACCGGTTGGCAGCGCTTGGGGTGCTTGCCAATGCCGACGCGCCGGAGCGGGAGGCCGCGTTGGCCGCGTTTTACGCACGCTATGCAGACGATGCCTCGTCCATCGACAAATGGTTCACGGTGCAGGCGCTATCCACCCGCGACGATGCGCTGGCAACTGTAGTGGCGTTGTCCAGCCACGCGGATTTTGCCGCCGCTAATCCCAACCGGCTGCGGTCGCTGGTCGGCGCGTTCGGATCCAACCAGTTGCGTTTCCACGATGCGTCCGGGGCCGGTTACCGTTTCCTTGCCGATCAGGTGCTGGCGACGGACGGCGTGAATCCCAGCAGTGCGGCCCGGCTGGTCACCCCGCTTGGCCGCTGGCGGCGGTTTGATGCCGACCGCGCGGCGCTGATGCGGGCTGAACTGGCGCGTATCCTCGACATACCGCGCTTGTCGAAGGACGTCTTCGAGATGGTGAGCAAAAGCCTTGGCTAGCGCGTTACCCAGTCCGCGACTTCGGCGGCAGCGGCATTGGCGGCAGTATTGAGGGCCACCGCGACTTGGCCCGGGTCCTGGCCCGACACCGCCACGCTCTGGTCGAAGCGCCTGAGGCCGATCGTCTTGCCTCCGTCGCCGGTGAGCAGCGCATCGTAGCGGAGGATGACCTTAAGTGCTGCCGGCTCGCGTGCGTCGAGGCCGAACTCGATAAGCTGACCGACCAGTTTGCGGGTCGCTCCAACGGCCGCAGTACGTGGTCCCAGCACGGCGACCCCGCGCGACGATATCGTGTCGGCGAGCACGCGGGCAAACTGCTTGTTGGGCTGTTCGGCCCACGTTGCGCCGGTCAGATAGGCGATCTCTGTGTCTCTGGTCGTCACCGGCAGGCGCAGCGTCTGCAGCGGGCCCGGCACCGTCGGCACGACAACGCTGAATGTACGATCCTTGTCGATGGTACGGCTGCGGTCGAGCGGCGGTGCTGAGGCCCGCAACATCAGCAGCGCGGTCGGGGGCTTGTCGTTACCGCCGATTTGCACCAGCGGACCGCAGCTGGCGACGAGCAATCCGGCGAGCGCAGCCAACCGCTTCATCACTTTTTGCCCTTCTTGACCGCAGGATATTCCGGCAAGCGGCGGCCGCCGAGCAGTGCGCCGGCCGGATCCTGATCGAGTTTCTGTGACACTGCACCGAGCGAACTGGTGACCTCACGCAGGTCCTGGATCAGCTGCCCAATCTCGGGCACCGTCGTCGTCGACAACGCATCGACCCCCGGCTTGGCTGCGGCGATCAGTCCGTCAACCTTCACCAGCGTGCCGTCGGCCCGCTTCACCGTCTTGTCGAGGTCGGCGATAAGCTTGGGCAGGTCGCCGGTCATCAGGCCGTCGGCATGAGCAAGTGTGACCTTTAATTGGTCCGCTGCCCCCCCTGCCTTACGCAGTGTCTGTTTGACCTCGACCAGGGTCTCGGCGATCTCCGGGCCGCGGTCGGCAAGCGCCTTCGACAGCCGGTCGACGTTGGCAAGGATATTACCGATCGACTCGCGGTTCTTGGGGTTCAGCGTCTTATTGAGACTGGCAGCGAGCGCCGAGATATTGTTGAGCAGCTCCGGCGCGCTGGCGAGCAACTGCCCGAGCGCACCGCGGCGAGACGGGATCACCGGCCTGCCCCATTTACCGTTTTCGATGATCGGCGGTTGCCCGCCCATAGTACCGGTGACGGAAATCTGGTTGACACCGGTAAAGCCAACGCCCTCCAGGCCGGCGGTTGTGCCCTTCAAGATTGGCGTATCGGGATCGATGGCAATCCGGACGCGGACAAGCTGCGGAGATTCCGGCACCAAGGCGATCTTCTGCACCTGACCGACCGGCACGCCGTTGAACACCACCGCGCTGCCGACCGCGAGGCCGGAGATCGAGGTGTTGAAGACTACGTCGTATTCCTTCTTCGTCTCTCCCGAAAAGCGCGCCAGCCATAGCACGGCGGCAAACAGGAGGACGGTGAAGGCCAGCACGACCGAACCGACGAGAACGTAAGAGCTGCGCGTTTCCATGCTCAGACGGACTCCTTGACGGGGGTCACGCCGGCTGTCGCGGCCCGCCCCCGTGGCCCGCGAAAATATTCCTGCACCCAAGGGTGATCGAAATCCATCAATTCTGCAATCGTACCTACCTTGAGCACATGCCCGTCGGCCAGCACCGCGACCCGGTCACAGATCGCATGCAGCGTATCGAGATCGTGAGTGATCAGGAAAACCGTCAGCCCCAGTGTGTCGCGCAGGTTCTTGATCAACTCGTCAAAGGCAGCGGCCGAAATCGGGTCCAGTCCAGCCGTCGGCTCGTCGAGGAACAGGATGCGGGGGTCAAGCACCAGTGCCCGGGCGAGGCCGGCGCGTTTGCGCATGCCGCCCGACAACTCGCTGGGATATTTCGGCCCCGCGATCGCGGGCAAGCCGACCATAGCGATTTTGTAGCCGGCAATCTCGGCCAGGAACGAGGGCTCAAACTTGAAAAATTCGCGCAGAGGTACTTCGACGTTCTCGGTAACCGTCAACGCGCCGAACAACGCGCCGTCCTGAAACAGGACGCCCCAGTGACGCCGCAAATCCTTCGACTGCTCCGCATCGAGTTGGTCCATGCGCTTGCCGAACACCTCGATCTCGCCGGCGAGCGGAGTTTGTAGGCCGATGATCGAGCGCATCAGGACTGATTTTCCGGTCCCCGAACCGCCAACGATGCCGATGATCTCGCCCCGCCGCACCTCGAGATCGAGGTCGTGGTGGATGATCTGGTCACCGAACTTGTTCTCGAGGCCATGGACCTTGATGACGATCTCGCGCTCCGCATGAGCCGCGTCCTGCGCGGCCTCACGGTCGGACCGTTCGAGCGCGCGCGGCCGCCGCATCAGACGAAACCCAGCGCAGTAAAGAACACGGCGAAAAAGGCATCGAGGACGATGACCAGGAAGATCGATTGAACCACCGCAGCGGTGGTCCGCTGACCGACACTTTCGGCATTGCCGGTGACCTGCATACCCTGAAAACAGCCAGTAACTGCAATAATGACCCCAAAGATCGGCGCCTTGAACAGCCCGATCCAGAAGTCGGAGAACAGGATCACCTCCTGTAGCCGGGTAACAAAGGTAACCGGCGGCATGTCCAGCGAAGCCCAGCAGAAAAGGCCACCGCCGAGGATGGCCATCATCGACCCATAAAAGCCGAGCAGGATCATCATCAAGCCCGTCGCAATAACTCGCGGTAGCACCAGCACCTCGAACGAGCTGAGCCCGATCGTGTGCATAGCATCGATTTCTTCGTTGAGCTTCATCGAGCCGATCTGCGCCGCGAACGCGGAGCTCGACCGGCCGGCAACCATGATAGCGGTGAGCAAAATACCAAGCTCACGCACCGTCGAACGGCCGATCAGGTTGACCACGAAGACTTCCGCCCCAAACTGACGGAGCTGCACCGCGCCCTGCTGCGCCAGCACAATGCCGACGAGAAAGCTGAGCAGCCCGACGATGCCGAGCGCATGGACGCCAACCACATCCATCTGGTGGACGACCGAATTTAGCCTGAGCGAGCGTCGCTCGAAAATTGTCTGGAACAGCACGACCATCGTCTTGCCGAGGAAGGCGAGGAAGTTGCCCAGCACATGGAGCTGGCTGACGACGGCGTGACCTGTCATTTCCAGGCGGTGAACGAAAACGCTGCCTCTGAAAGGGTGGCGTTCAACCGGTTGATCAGACTTGCCAACACTATCGATCAGTCGGCTCGCCTCGCTGGACGCACCAGTGACCTTGGCACCGCCATCCCTTATCAAGCGGTGGATCAGCCACGCGCCGACCGTGTCAATCCGCTCGACGCCGCTCATATCAATGGTCTTGACGCTGCCGTTCAGGGCCCGCAGTTGCGGCTCGAGTTCGCCGATATGTGCGACCGTCCAGCGCCCGCCAAGCGCAAGCGTGCCGCCGCTATCGGTGAATGTTGCCCCCGTCACGCCGCAGTCGTGCCGCAAGCACGACGACTCGGCAAGCCGCAAACGTCAACGTGCTCCATCAGTTGAGGATGTCGTGGAACGACAACTGCCCGTCGTAGAGTGCGCGCACGACCAGCTCGGTCCGGCTGGACACGTTATAGCGCCGCTTCGCGTTCTCGAGATATTTGTGGACCGTAGCGGGCGACAATCCCAGCAATTGTCCTGTTACCCAGTTCGATTTGCCCTTGGCGGCAAGCACGACGCAGTCGAGCTGGCGCTGAGTCAGCTTCGGCACGCCCTCGTCTTCGGCGCGATTGACCACCAGCCGACGCGCCGCCTCGAATGCGAAGCAAGCCAGATACTGGACGGCAGGAAGCGACTTGGCCGGTAGCTCGCGACCGTGCGACGTCACGAAACTGCACAGCCCCGACGCCTCACCGGGCACATGGATGGGAATAGTGTAGCCGTGCGCCAACCCCTGCTTGCCGGCTCTTTCCATATAGGCGCGGTGCTGCCGGGTCATGGTGATAAGCTGCGGCAGATCGCTCCACGCGAACGGAGCTACCGAGCGCTCACAGGCCGCAAGCACGGGATCGTGAACATAGTAATCTTCGCTGGCGAGAAGCTCCTGCCACTCGATGGGAAAATCCGACAACTGTACGGGGGAGGCGGACAACCGCGCCGAAACGCGCTGAATCATGCCGAAATGGTCGAAATCGAAGCGCCGCGTCGCGTCCGAAAGGACCGCGGTAATCGCGGGCAGGTCGACGGCATCGCGCACGGTGCGCACGAATTGCTGAAGGTCACCGAACTGCGTCAATTACCTGCCCCTGCGGGTTTGCCTGCCCGCCATTGTGCAACCAGCCAAGCCCGGTCTTCCCAGCCGATCACGAGCGACTACATACGTTAAAAGGACAAGAGGAGCGAGATAGTATGGCTATGGAAACGGCAACTTTGGCGGGCGGCTGCTTCTGGTGCACCGAGGCGGTGTTCGCTGAGCTAAAGGGCGTCGAGACGGTCGAGTCCGGCTATATCGGCGGACGGATGGTCGACCCCGACTATAAATCGATATGCAGCGGGACGACTGGTCACGCAGAGGCGATCCGGATCCGCTTCGATCCCGCAGTTATCGACTACGCCGACCTGCTGGACATCTTCTTCCACACTCATGATCCGACGACGCTCAACCGCCAAGGCGCCGATACCGGCACCCAGTATCGTTCGGCAATCTTTCCGCATAACCGCGAGCAGGAAGCCGAGGCCAAAGCGGCGATTGCTCGCAATCAGGCGGATTGGGACGCGCCGATCGTCACGACGATCGAGCCCGAAGCGCCGTGGTACAAGGCAGAGGCGTATCATCAGGATTATTACAAGAACAACGGCAGTTCGAACGGCTATTGTGCGGTGGTGGTCGGGCCCAAGCTGGCGAAGTTCCGCAAGGGGTATGCGGCGCGGCTTAAAACGGCGGCCTGATCCCAGATTGTTGCGCCAGCGCTACAGTTGGCGACAAACCTGCCGCAGGCGGGCGCGTTGCGATTGCCACGGCCCGTTTCGGCCCCGATGATTCGCTCCGTTGACCGAAAACGGGAGAGACGGCGTGACATATCGGGCCTGGCTGAGGACGTCGGTGCTGGTACCGGCGATGTTGTCGGCGCTGCCGGTGGCGGCGCAGGCGGTGCAGTCCGGTCCCGACGCGGCTGTCGCGCCCGGCACCGCGACGGCGGCGGCCGCCAGCGACGATAGCGACACGATCATCGTCACCGGCTCGCGCATCCGCCGTGATCCGCTGAACCAGGATTCGCCGGTCCTCGTGCTTGACCAGGCGGCGCTGCAGCAGACTGGCCTGTCGGCGGTCGCGGACATCCTGCAGCGGCTGCCCAGCGCGGCCGGCGGCCTGAACACCAAGAACAACAGCTCGGGCAATCTCGGCAACCCGCCCGACGGCGGGGGCGTCGGCGCCGGTTCGGCGGAAATCGACCTGCGCTACCTCAGTGCCAAGCGCACGCTCGTGCTCGTCGACGGCATCCGCTTCGTCAACGGCACCAGCGGCAGCGGCATTCCCGCCACCGTCGACCTGAACACCATCCCGGCCAACTCGATCCAGCGCATCGAAGTACTGCAGTCGGGCGCCTCGTCGCTGTACGGCTCGGACGCCATCGCCGGCGTCGTCAACATCATCACCAAGACCGAACAGGAAGGCCTGCAGGCGTCGGCGCAATACGGCAGCTACCGGCAGGGCGACGGCCACACGCAGGACTATAACATCAGCTACGGCGTCAAGGGCCCGACGACGAGCGTCGTCTTCGGTGGAAGTTATGTGAAGCAGAATGCGGTCCGGTCGCGGGATCGCGACATCTCGCAGTTCCCCAACCCGGGCCAGACGACCTGCAATATCGGCAACAGCGGCTGCAGTAGCGCGGCCGCCAACGGTCGCTTCGACACTCGCGTCGGTCCGCTGCCCATCCCCGGCACGCCGCGTGGCAACTTCACGATCGACGGCCCTGACACGACGCCGACGTTCGGCGAGCTGCGCACGTTCACCAACGCCGACAGGTTCAACTTCGCACCGTTCAACTACATCCTGACGCCGTCCGAGCGTTACGGCGCGTGGATCAGCGCCAAGCAGGAACTTGGCTCGAGCGTCAATCTCCGAGTCAAGGCGCAGTACAACCGCCGCAATTCGCAGAACCAGGCGGCCTTCGAGCCGTTGTTCATCGGGCCCGATGCCGGCAACGGTGCCGGCAGCCTCTTCGACACGCTTTCGATCGACGCGACCAACCCCTACAACCCGTTCGGCGTGACGCTCCAGTCCGGCTCCAACCCCGACGGCAGCGCCAACGGGCAGGTCCAGAACTACTCGTTCATCGCCCGCCGCCTGATCGAGGCCGGGCAGCGCACGTTCAACCAGCGCGTCGACACGCTGTCGGCGACCGCGACGCTGGACGGCAGCTTCACCGTCGGCGGGCACAAATGGTATTGGGACGCGAACGCCGCCATCGGCTTCAACGATGCCAAGCAGAGCTTCACCGGCAACGTCCGCGCCGATCGCGTCGCGCAGGCGGTGGGCCCGCTGGCGCTTTGCACCGGCGACTGCGTCCCGCTCAACCTGTTCGGCGGCAACGGCTCGATCACCGCCGACCAGCTCGCGTTCATCTCGTTCACGGAGCGTGACCGCAGCAGCCAGCACCTCGCTGACTTCACGGCGAACCTGAGCGGCGACCTGTTCGACCTGCCGGCTGGCCCGGTCGGTTTCGCCGTCGGCTACGAGCACAGGATCCAGAGTGCCAGCTTCGATCCGGATCCGATCATCGCCGCCGGCCTTGGTGCCGACATTCCATCGCAGCCGGCGCGGGGCCGCTACAACTCCGACGAGCTCTATGGCGAAATTCGCGTACCGCTGCTCAAGGAGACGCCGTTTTTCTACTCGCTGGAGGCGACGGGCTCGGTCCGTCACTCCGACTATTCGATCAGCGGGGCCAGCACGACCTACAGCGGCACGGGCCTGTGGAAGCCGGTCCGCGACCTGCTGTTGCGCGCCAATTATGCCACCGGCTTCCGCGCCCCGAGCTTAGGTGAGCTGTTCGGCGGTCGGTCGCGCTTCGATCAGCCGGGCAACGATCCCTGCACTAATGATCCCGATGCGACGACACCGACGCCCTATCAGCTGAGCGCCGCTGTGCGCGCCAACTGCACCGCTAATGGCGTGCCGGCCGATGGCAGCTATTCGGAGCCGCAGGGGGGTCAGCTTCCGGTAATCACCCAAGGCAACCGCAATCTGAAGCCGGAAAAATCGCGCAGTTTGCTGTTCGGCGGCGTCTATTCGCCAGACTGGGCGCGTAATTCCGGGTTCGCCAGCAATTTTAGCATTGAGGCGAACTACTATGACATCCGGGTCAGGAATGCGATCGGCGCAGTCGATACCAACCTTATCCTGAACAACTGCGCAGTGCTCGGCGATCCGGCCAGCTGCGCGCAGATCACCCGGACCCGGACCGGCTTCATCAACCAGATCGACGGCACGCTGCAGAACCTCGACAGCATTCGCACCCAGGGCGTCGACCTGACGCTGAACTACCGGACGCCGACGACGTCGTTCGGTGCGTTCGGTTTCAACCTCAACACGACCTGGCTGACCAAGTACGTGCTTTCGACCTCGAACGGCTTTGTCGTCATCAACCGCAAGGGCACCGAGCGCGGCAGCCCGGACCAAGCGTATCCCAAGTTTAAGGGCAACGGCACGATCGACTGGTCGCTTGGCGATTTCGCCGCCTCCGCCACCGGCCGCTATGTCGACAGCGTAACCGAGATCAACCCGAACACCGGGGGGCCGAACAAGCTGAACAGCCGCTTCTACCTGGACGCGCAGATCATCTATACGCCGTCGTTCCTGGACCGCCGCCTCGCCTTCAGCGTCGGCGTGAATAACATCACCAACCAGGATCCGCCGGCGTGCTTCAGCTGTGGCGGTAACAACTACGACCCGTCGACCTACGACGTGCCGGGTCAGTTCGGTTATCTGCGGATCAGCTACAAGATGTAAGCGGGTTGCGTTTCTGGGGGGCGGCGGCGCAAGAAGGTGGCGCCGTCCCGCCGGAGAGCCCGTTTGCAACCGCACGCCGCCGTACCCTTCGCCGATTTCATCGAGCATCCGCCCGGCGAGATGCAGGCCCGCGCCACCGCGTTCCGCGACGACATCGCCCGCCGCCACAGCTGCCGCGACTTCGCGACCCGTGCTGTGCCGCAGGCGGTGATTGCCGCCTGCCTCGCCGCCGCCGGCACGGCGCCCAGCGGTGCCAACCATCAGCCGTGGTTCTTCGCCGCTATCGGTTCGAACCCGCTGAAGGCGCGCATCCGCGCTGCGGTCGAGGCCGAGGAACGCGCCTTCTATGACGGCGGCAAGGCCCCGGCCGAATGGCGTGATGCACTCGCGCCGCTCGGCACCGACGCCGACAAGGCCTATCTCGAAGATGCTGCCTGGCTGATCGCGATCTTTGCGCAACGGCGGGGCGGGGTGCATGCGGGTGATTCGAGGAAGAATTACTATATCAATGAGTCGGTTGGGATTGCGACTGGACTGTTGATCGCGGCGCTGCATACGGCGGGGCTGGCGACGTTGACGCATACGCCGAACCCTATGAATTTCCTGAATGAAATCTGCGGGCGGCCGGCGGATGAGAAGCCGTATCTGCTGCTCGTCGCGGGCTATCCGGCGGCGACAGCGACAATCCCCGAGCATGCGCTGGTCAAGAAGCCGCTCGCCGACATCGCGGTGTTCCTGTGACCGCGTTCGACGACTGGCGGGCGCGCTCGCCGTTCTATGACGAGACCCACGAGGCGGTGGCGCAGTCGGTCCGCCGCTTCGTGCACGCCGAGGTCGCGCCCAACATCGACCGCTGGGAGGCCGACGGCGAGCTGCCGCGCGAGCTCCACCGCAAGGCCGCCGCCGCGGGCATCCTCGGCCTCGGCTACCCGGAGGAATATGGCGGGCATTCGCAAGGCTTCGACATCTTCCACTCGCTGACCCAGTCGGAGGAGCTCGCCGCGCCCGGCGCCGGCGGCCTGACCGCCTCGCTGATGACCCACGGCATCGGCCTGCCGCCGATCCTGGCGCTGGGTTCGGACGAGATGAAGCGGCGGATCGCGCCCGCGGTGCTGTCGGGCGACAAGATCATCGGCCTGGCGATCACCGAACCCGGCGGCGGCAGCGACGTCGCGCAGCTGCGGACCAAGGCTGAGATGGTCGGCAACAAATACGTCGTCACCGGCGAAAAGATGTTCATCACCAGTGGCATGCGCGCCGATTACCTGACCGTCGCGGTGCGCACCGGCGGCCCCGGCATGGCCGGGATCAGCCTGATGCTGATCGAGACCGACCGGCCCGGCGTGACGCGCCACCGCCTCGACAAGATGGGCTGGCGCTGCTCCGACACCGCCGCCATTCACTTCGATGCAGTCGAGGTGCCGCCCGAAAACCTGATCGGGCCGGAAAACGGCGGCTTCGCCGGCATCATGCGCAACTTCAACGCCGAGCGGCTGGGCATGGCGATGGGCTGCTGCGCGATGGCCCGCGTCGCGCTGAAGGAAGCGGTCGACTGGGCGACGACCCGCGAAACCTTCGGCAAGCGGCTGGCGCAGCACCAGTCGATCCGCATCAAGCTGGCCGATTGCGAACGCCAGATCGAGGCGACCCAGGCGTGGGTCGACCTGTGCGCCTGGCAGTCGCGCGCCGGCAAGGGGCGGCCGGCCGACTGTGCGATGCTGAAGGTCCAGGCGACCCGGATGCTCGAAAGCGTCGCGCGCGAGGCGGCGCAGGTGCTCGGCGGCGCGTCGTACATGACGGGCTCGAAGGTCGAGCGCATCTACCGCGAGGTCCGCGTCAACGCCATCGGCGGCGGCTCGGAAGAAATCATGCTCGATCTTGCCGGGCGGCAGCTTGGCTATGCGTAAGGATCCCCGATGCTGTTGATCGCGCTTCTCCAGGCCGTCGCGGCGCCCGCGCCCGCCGCACCGCCGCCGCCGCGCCCGGCGCAACTGTTCATCGCGCCGTCGGGGGAGCCGTTCCGTGCGGCGCGCGACGAGCCCTATCCAGTGGCGATCTGGTTCGCGCGCGCCGACGCCGACCACGATGGCCGGCTGACCCGCGGCGAGTTCCGGCGCGACTTCACCGGCTTCTTCGCGACGCTCGACCTCAACGGCGACGGCGTCATCGACGGCAAGGAAATCGAGCATTACGAGCAGACCCTGGTGCCGGAAGTGCAGGTCAATTTCGGCAGCGGGCCGGAATTCCGGGTGCTCAGCGCCAACGCCGGATCGGGCGCCCCGGTCGGCGGCGGCGGCGAGGGCGACGAGGCGAGCGCGGCGTCGAAGGCGCGCGAGAACCGGCGGCAGGAGGCGCTGCCGCGCGGCGGCGGCCGCTATGCGCTGATAAACATTCCCGAACCGGTGGTGTCGATCGACGCCGACCTCAGCCGCCGCATCAGCATGGCGGAATTCACCGCCGCCGCCGACCGCCGCTTCGGCCTGCTCGACCCCGACGAGCGCGGCTACCTGACCCTCGACACGCTGCCGCGCACGCCGATCCAGGCGCGCGGCGCGGGGCTGCTGAAGAAGAAGCGCTAGCGCGGCGCGCGGGAACGCGACCGTCGCAAGCGCATTATCGCCCGATGTCCAAGCGCAAACCCCTGCCGCCCATCGTCGCCGACAAGCCGCTGACGATCGAAACGATCGGCACGGCGGTGGTCGTCGAGGGTCCCGCTGAAGTGGTGGTCGCGCTGACTCCCGATGCCGCCGTCGAGACCGGCGTCGAAATGATCCGCGCCGGGCTCGACCTGCAGCACAAGGTGGGGCGCCGGGACTAGAGCAGGATGACGCTCACCTGACCGTCGTCCCCGCGCCGGCGAGGGCCCGGGCCGCTTCACAGGGACAGGCGGCGCGGACACGTGAACCGATACGGCACATGACGCTTGACATTTGCGCGCTTATCCGGCACATTACTTGTCGTCGGAGAACTATATAGGCCGCTCATGAAACCCTCCCTGCGCCACGAAGCGACTCGTACCGCCTATCTTGCGGCGCTGCGCGAGACCGGGCTCCATGCCCGCGCCTCGGCTGCGGTCGATCTCGATCCGGCGGCGACCTGCATGTACCGCAAGCACCACCCCGACTTTGGCGCGGCGTGCGCGGCGGTGCTGGAGGAAACCGGCGGGCGGCGACCGCGGGCGTTCTTCCGCTGGACGGCGCGGCGGCGGCAGGATTTTCTCGAACGCTTCGCCGAGACCGGCAACGCGACCCGCTCGGCGCTCGACATCGGCACGACCGTGCACAGCGTCATGCAGCTGCGGCGGACCAACGCGTCGTTCGCCGGCGACTGGGCGACCGCCAAGCAGGAGGCGGCGCAGCGGCTGGCCGACAAGGTGATGGACGGCGCGATGAACGGCTTCGTCCGCACCGAGACGCTGGGCGACCGCGTCCGCCGCATCGTCTATCAGCGCCCCGAACTGATGCACAGGCTGGCGACGCAGCTGGGCGCGGGCAACAACCGCTGGAAGACGATCACCCTGACCCCGGAGGTCGTCGAGGACGCCCGCGAGCGCGTCGAACGCCGCATCCGCGAGGAATCGAACGAGAAGGCGGACGCGATCGCCGCGGCGCGCGCGTTGCCGGCGCCGGCGGAATAAGGGGCGTCGCGCCGCGAAGACAGGGTCACGACCGGGCGGTTTTGGCAGGAAGCGGACATGGCACCGAGCGTCCCCCTCCCTGAAGAGGGAGGGGGGCAGAGAGTTTGGCGACGATCGGCGACGCGGCGGAAGCAGCCGCCTAACGCGGTGGCCGCGCCTCCCTAGACCCCCAGCACGTCCGCCATCGTGTAGCGGCCCGGCGGCTGCCGGCCCAGCCAGGCGGCGGCGGCGACCGCGCCGCGGGCGAAGATGTCTCGGCTTTCGGCGTGGTGTTTCAGCACCAGCCGCTCGCCGTCGCCGAGAAACAGCACGTCATGGTCGCCCGCCGCGGTGCCGCCGCGCAGGCTGGCGAAGCCGATGTGGCCGGCGGTGCGCGCCTTGGCGGCGGTCTCGCGCGGCGGCGCGCGCAGTTTCGCCAGCGTCGTGCCGCGGCCGCGCGCCGCCGCGTCGCCCAGCGCCAGCGCGGTGCCCGACGGCGCGTCGACCTTGAGGCCGTGGTGCAGCTCCGCGATCTCGATGTCCCAGTCCGGGCCGAGGCTGGCGGCGGCCAGCTCGACGAGGCGGAGCAGCAGCGTCACGCCCAGGCTGGTGTTCGCCGCCTGCAGCACCGCCACCGACTTCGCGGCGCGGTCGATCGCCTTGTGGCTGACGGCCGGCAGCCCGGTGGTGCCGATCAGCAGCGCGGTCCGCCCCTCGCACGCGGCATCGAGCGTCGCGTCGAGCGCGTCGGGGCTGGTGAAGTCGATCAGCACGTCCGACGCATGCGCCAGCGGCGCCGGGTTGGAGCAGATGGTCAGGCCGCCGCCGAGCTTTGCGCCGACCGACGGATGCCCGGCACGCTCGATCGCGCCCGCCAGTTTCAGGCGCGGATCGGCGGCGACCGCGGCGATCACCGCCTGCCCCATGCGACCCCCGGCACCGAGCACGCCAACCCGGATGAGCTTCCCTGCCTCAACCATGGCGGCAGTGGACCACCATATCGCCCGCCCCGCAACCGTCGCGGCGCGCGGCAGGCTTCATTCCGGACCCGGATTGGGTTAGCCTGGGGCCATGATTCGCAGGGGAGCAGCAATGACCTTGTCCCGGATACTCGGCGCGGCCGCGGCGCTGGCGCTGGTGCTGCCGTCGGCGGCGACGTCGCGCGACCGCTACGGCTATGGCTATGACCACTATGGCCACCGCCACCACGACAACAGCGGTGCCGCCGTCGGCGCGGTGCTCGGCCTCGCCATCCTCGGCGTCGCCGCGGCCTCGGCCAGCAAGCGCGACCGCGACGACCGCCGCGACTGGGGCGACGCCTATTCGCCGGACCGCGACATCACCTGCTACCGGCAGCAGCGCCAGTGCTTCTGGCGCGACCAGTTCTCGCCCGACTGGACCGACCGCCAGTTCGGCTATGATCCCTACGACCGCGGCGGGTATTGAGCATGATCCTGGCGCTCGCCCTCGCCGCCGCGGCCGCCGCCGCCGAACTGCCCCGCGCCGATGCGCCGCCGCTGGTCCACATGGACCTCAGCGCCACCGACGCGCTGAAGTCGGCGATGAAGGCCAGCTTCGACCCCGGCCAGATCAACATGCTGAAATCGGTCGCGCATCAGCAGGCCGTCGTCGTCACCTGCAAGGGCTTCACCGTCGACAAGGCGCGGTTCGAGACCGAGATGGCGCTGCTCTACGACGACGCCAAGGGCAAGCCGAAGGTGCTGACGGCGGCCCAGCGCGTCGCCCTCGACAAGCAGGCGGCGCTGGGCTTCGGCCTGGCGCTCGGCGCGCAGATCGCCATCGCCGCCTATGACGAGAAGGCGTTCTGTGCATCCGCCGAGCGCGAGCGCGCGACGCTGGGCTTCAAGCACGCGGTGTGGGTCAAGCAGGTGCGGGAGTAGGACGCACGCCGCTATACCGGCGCCGCGGTTTCTGCGATCCTGGCGGCGCCAGCGCCGTGCGAGGGAGGCCATGATCGAACCCGACTGGGCGCGCGCCCGCCCCGCCACGCCGGACGCGCTCGGGCTGACCCGGCGGGCGCAGCTGACGGGCACCTTCGCGGCCTTTGTCGCGGTCGCGCTGGCGGGCGAGATGGCCGTCGCCCGGCCGGCGCGGCGGATCGCGGCGCGCGACTGGATCGACCGGCAGGGCGAGCTGGCCCGGGCGTTTCGCGGCGGCCAGCTGACGCCGCAGGCGTGGACGGTGGAGATCGGCCGGCTGGCCCGCGAGATCGACGTGGCCGAACTGATGGCCACGGTGAACCAGGCGCAGGTCACCGCATCTGCGCTGCCCCCGACCAACGATCCGCGCCGCCGCACCGTCCGCTTCCTCGACGAACACGGCGAGCCGCGCCGCCTTGGCTTCAGCGCGGCGCTGTTCGATTTCGCACCGGCCAACGTCATCACGCCGCACGGTCACCGCCACATGGCCTCGGCGCACATGGTCGTGGCGGGGCGGTTTCGGGTGCGCAACTTCGACCGGTTGCGCGACGAGGGCGAGGCGATGGTCGTCCGGCCGACGCGCGACATCGTCGCGGCGGTGGGGACGCTGTCGACGATGACTTCGGCGCACGACAACATCCACTGGTTCGTGCCGCACGGCGGTCCGGCCCGGACCTTCGATGTCGTCGTCGCGGGCCTCGACGACGGCCAGCCCGATCACGAGATCAAGGCGATCGATCCGCTCGGCGGCCGGCGGCTGGGCGACGGCTCGATCCTCGCCCCGATCATAAGTTTCGAGGCGGCCTCGGCGATCTACGTCGCGAGCGTCTGATGCGCGCGCGCCGGGCGGGGGCCCCTTGCCGACGGGGAGCATCGACGTGACCCGCCGCGATGCTATCGTCGTCCGCGCGCACGGGGGTTCGAGGGATGAGCAGACGATTTCAGCTGGCGGCGGCCATCGCGGTCGGCCTGATCGCGACCAGCGCGGACGCGCAGCTCGGGTCGCTGGTCGGCAAGGCGCTCGGCATGCCGGCCGACGGCGAGGCCGGCGGGGCCTATCAGTCGAACAACCAGATCCGCACCTACATCACGGCGCGGCCCTATGCCGGGATCGACCTGTTCGGCAAGGCGATCACCCAGGCGGCGACGATGACCCGCGACAAGGGTTTTTCGCGCTTCGGGGTGACCAAGTATAGTTGCGCCGGGTACGCGATGGGCGGCCGGCCGGTCGCCAACAGCTGCTATGTCATCGCCATCATGCTCAACGACGGTGAGCAGGCGAAGCCGCGTGGCGACCGCGAGGTCCATTATTACGCGGTTGCCGACGTGCTCGCCGGCACCATCGCGCGCCCGCCCGGCACCTGACCGATCCGGACGATGGCCCAACCTCTGCGCAACATCGTCGTCCTCACCGGCGCTGGCATCTCCGCCGAGTCGGGCGTGCCGACCTTCCGCGGCCCCGACGGGCTGTGGGAGGGGCACCGGGTCGAGGATGTCGCGACGCCGGAGGCGTTCGCGCGCGATCCGGCGCTGGTGCAGGCCTTCTACGACGCGCGGCGGGCGGCGCTGGCGAAGGTCGAGCCCAATGCCGCGCACCGGGCGCTGGCGCGGCTGGATGCCGAGTGGCCGGGCGGCTTCCTGCTGGTCACGCAGAACGTCGACGACCTGCACGAGCGCGCCGGGTCGCAGCGCCTGCTGCACATGCACGGCGAGCTGAAGCGGGCGTTGTGCCGGGCCTGCGGGGCCGCGCCGGCGTGGGACGGGCCGCTGTCGGACGGGCCGGCCTGCCCGCGCTGCGGGGTGACGAAGCTGCGGCCCGACATCGTGTGGTTCGGGGAGATGCCCTACCACATGGACGAAATCGAGGCGGCGCTGCGGACAAGCGACCTGTTCGTCTCGATCGGGACCAGCGGCGCGGTCTATCCGGCGGCGGGGTTCGTAGACGTGGCGGCGCAGGCCGGGGCGCGGACGCTGGAGCTCAACCTCGACGCGACGCCCGCCGCCTTCGACGAGTCGCGGCGCGGGCCGGCGGGGACGCTGGTGCCGGCGTGGGTCGAGGCGCTGCTAGGCTGACGCAGCCTCGATCCGCTCCATGTCGGCGTCACTGAGGCCGAAATGATGGCCGACCTCGTGGACCAGGACATGGGTGACGAGATGCTCGAGGCTCTCGCCGGTCTCGGCCCATTCCTCCAGCAGCGGGCGGCGGTAGAGGAAGATGATGTCGGGCAGCGCGCCCGTCGGCTCGTCGCCTTTCATCCCGACGTGACGGCCCTGGTAGAGGCCGAGGATGTCGAATTCCGACTCGAGGCCCATCTCGGCCATGACGTCCGCATCGGGGAAGTCCTCGACGCGCAGCAGCGTCGTGGCGAGGTGGGTGCGGAACAGCTCCGGCAGCCGCTCGACCGCGGCCTGGGCAAGCGCCTCGATGGCGGCAATGCTGGGGGGCAGGGTTTCGGTGGCAGCCATGTCGTGGCACTAGGCCAGCCCTGACAAGGAGTCACCCATGCGCCTTACCGATGCCGAGATCGACGCCGCGCTGGCCACGCTGCCGGGCTGGACGCGCGTCGGCGACGGCCTCGAGCGGTCGTACCGCTTCGCCGATTTCGTCGCGGCGTTCGCGTTCATGACCCGCGTCGCGCTGCTCGCCGAAAAGGCCGACCACCACCCCGAATGGTCGAACGTCTACAACAAGGTCGAGGTGCGCCTGACGACGCACGACGCGGGCGGGATTACGGGCAAGGACGTGGCGCTGGCGGGGGCGATGGACGGCTGAGCGGGGCCATTTTCCCTCTCCCGCTTGCGGGAGAGGGCGAGAGACGCGCCGGCGGCGCGGCTCGGGGTGAGGGTGTCGCTGGCCCCGCACTCCCGGCCCGATTAGAGTTTCCGCATGTCGCGCGTTCGCCGCACCGTCAGTCCGTTCGCAGCGCCGCTGCGACGGACCATGACCGACGCCGAGCGCAAGCTCTGGTACGCGCTCCGCGACCGCCGCTTTCAGGGTCACAAGTTCCGGCGTCAGCACAGCATCGGTCCGTTCATCGCCGATTTCGCCTGTGTCGGCGCGCGGCTGATCATCGAGCTCGACGGCTCGCAGCATGGCGATGCGGTCGACTATGACGCGCGGCGGACAGCGTATCTGAACGGTGCGGGCTGGCGGGTGGTCAGGTTCCCCAATCGCGAGGTGCTGACCAATCTGGCGGGGGTGCTGACGCGGGTCGAGGTCGAGTTGGCCGCGGGACACCCTCACCCCGGGCCGGCGCTTTAGCGCCGTCTCTCGCCCTCTCCCGCAAGCGGGAGAGGGAAGTGCGCCCCTCTCCCGCTTGCGGGAGAGGCGAGAGACGCGCCGTCAGGCGCGGCCCGGGTGAGGGTGTCCCCCGCGCTTCACCGCGGTGCCATGCGGATCGCACCATCCAGCCGCACGTCCTCGCCGTTGAAATAGCTGTTGCGGCACATCTCCAGCGCCAGCGATGCATATTCTTCCGGGTGCCCCAGCCGCTTGGGGAAGGGCACCGACGCCGCCAGTGCGGCCTTCACGTTGTCGGGGGCGGCGTTCATCAGCGGCGTCGAGAAAATGCCGGGCAGGATGGTGTTGACGCGGATGCCCTCGCTCATCAGGTCGCGCGCGATGGGGAGCGTCATGCCGATGACGCCGCCCTTCGACGCCGAATAGGCGGCCTGGCCCATCTGGCCGTCCTCGCCGGCGACGGAGGCGGTGTTGACGATCGCGCCACGCTCGCCGTCGTCCATCGGCTCCAGCGTCAGCATCCCCGCCGCGCTTTTGGCGATGCAGCGGAACGTGCCGATCAGGTTTATCTGGACGACCATGTTGAAGGCATCGAGCGGGAAATGCTTGGGTTCGCCGGTGGTCTTGTCGCGGCTGGCGGTCTTCACCGCGTTGCCGACGCCGGCGCAGTTGATCAGGATACGCTCCTGCCCGTGCGCGGCGCGGGCCTTGGCGAAGCCGGCGTCGACCGAGGCATCGCTGGTCACGTCGACCTCGCAGAAAATGCCGCCGATCGATTCGGCGACGCCCGGGCCTTTGCTCGCGTCACGGTCGAAGATCGCGACCTTGACCCCCTCGGCCGCCAGCGCCCGCGCCGTCGCCTCGCCCAGGCCCGAGGCCCCGCCCGTCACCACCGCCGCACAGCCGCTCAGCTTCATGTCACTCTCCCAAGGTTTGGCGGTGTCTTGGCCGAGGTTGACGCTTGCGGCAAGTCAGCTGTCCGGGGTGAGCACCGTCGGGACCAGATCGCGGCGATGGGCGCGCGCCAGCTGGCCCTCGCGCACCGCGAGATAGATCGTCGCCGACAGGATGACGGTGCCGCCGACCAGCGTCCAGAGATCGGCATGCTCCCCGAACAGCAGGATGCCGGCGGCGCTGACCAGCCCGAAGCGGACGAAGTCATAGGGCATCACCGCGCTCGCCTCGGCGAAACTCAGCGCCTGGGTCAGGGCATATTGCGCGCCGGCGGCGAACGCGCCCAGCACGATCAGTAGCGGCCAGGTTTCCGGCCGCGGCCAGGTCAGGAACGGCGCGGCGATGACCACCGATACCGGCAGGGTCAGCACGAAGCTCCAGGCAGCGACGGCGCGCGCATCGTCGCTGCCGACCAGCCGCCGGATCGCGACGATGGTGAAGGCGGTCGCCAGCGCGGCGATGATGGCGGCGGCGAGGCCGGGGCTGAACGGCACCATCCCGGGCCGCAGCACGATCAGCATGCCGGCGAAGCCGACCGCCACCGCGGCGACCCGGCGGACGTGCAGCCGCTCGCCCAGGAACAGCGCCGCGCCGATGGTGGCGAACAGCGGCGCGGTGTAGTTGATCGACAGCGCCGTCGCGAGCGGCAGGTGCGCGACCGCGTAGAAGGTCGCGAACGTCGCGATGACGCCGGAGGTAGCGCGGCGCAGGTGGATCGGCAGGCGGCGGCGGTTCAGGAGCCCGGGGTTCCTCAGCAGCATCGGCGTCAGCCACAGCAGCCCGAAGAAGTTGCGCGCCACCACGACCGCGAACGGGTGCAGATCGTGCGAGGCGAGGCGGATGCACACCCACAGCGCCGCAAAGCCGGTGCAGGCGGCGATCATCCACAGGATGCCGCGGGTGGTGGGGGCGAGGGGGGTCACGGGCCGACGGGTAGCCCGCGCTGGTGTCAACCGTCCAGAAGTCTAGTCAACGCCGCGACGTCGCTGTCGAGCTCGGGGTCCTTGGCGCGGAGTTCATCGATGCGCTTGACCGCGTGCATGACCGTGGTGTGGTCGCGGCCGCCGAAACGACGCCCGATTTCCGGCAGCGAGCGGGGGGTGAGCTTCTTGGCGAGGTACATCGCCACCTGGCGCGGCCGCGCCACCTCGACGGCGCGGCGGGCCGACAGCATGTCGCCCATCTTCAGGCCGAAATACTCGGCAACCTTCTTCTGGATGTCGTCGATGGTGACCTTCTTCTCGTGCGCGCGCAGCAGGTCGGCGAGCGTCTCGCGGGTGAATTCGATGGTCACCGGCTTGCCGACCAGCCGGGCGTAGGCGACGACGCGGTTCAAGGCGCCCTCCAGCTCGCGGACGTTGGCGGTGATCTTGCGGGCCAGGAACTCGATGACGTCCTGCGGCACGTCGAGCGGCAGCGCGGCGGCCTTCGAATGCAGGATGTTGAGGCGCAGCTCGTAATCGGCGGCGTTGATGTCCGCCACCAGCCCCCAGGCCATGCGGCTGAGGATGCGCTCCTGGATGCCCTCGAGGTTCTGGGGCGAGCGGTCGGCGGTGATCACCAGGCGCTTACCGGCGCTGATGATCTCGTTCATCGTGTGGAAGAATTCTTCCTGGGTCGATTCCTTGCCGGCGATGAACTGCACATCGTCGATCATCAGCAGGTCGACCGAACGCAGCCGCTGCTTGAAGCTGATCGTGTCCTTGGCGCGGAGCGCGGCCAGGAACTCGACCATGAACTTCTCGGCCGACAGGTAGGCGACCTTGGCATTGGGTTCGCGGGCCCGCAGCTCCATGCCGATGGCGTGCATCAGGTGGGTCTTGCCGAGCCCGGTGGTGCCGTGGAGGAACAGCGGGTTGAAGCTGACCGGCCCGCCGTCCGCCAGTGTCCGCGCGGCGTTGTAGGCCAGCTCGTTCGACTTGCCGACGACGAACGAATCGAAGCTGTAGCGCGGCTCCAGCGGCAGGCCGATGCACGGCACGGTCGGATGCGCCAGCGGTGCGGCAGGGGCCGGCAGCGGCGCGGGCGCGGTGTCGCTGCGGACCGACAGCGCGACGTGGCGGACGCCGGGCAGCTGCGCCCCCCAATGGCCGCGCAAGCGCTCCAGGAAGTTCGACGCCACCCAGTCGGCGAGGAAGTGGCTGGGCGCGGTCAGCCGCACCGTGTCGCCGTCGACGCTCGCCAGCGCCAGCGGCCGCAGCCACGATTCGAAGGTCGGCCCGCCGCATTCGTCGCGCAGCGCGGTGAGGATGCTGTTCCAGGCGGCGACGGCGCGCGCCTCAGGCGGGCGCGGCTCCCGCGTTTCCGGCCGGGCGGCGGCGAACAGCGCGGCCGCACGCGGCGGCGTTTCGGCGAAACGCGGCGTCCGGACGGCGGGCAGCGGGGACGGAGTTCCCGTCATGTCGTTCTGAACCACTCCCCAACTCACAGTCCGGTCGCCTCCCCATTCGCCCCGGCTTGCGCCGGAACCTTGCCTGTTGCCCTCCCGGCGCGGGTGTCCGCGGCGCGCAGGCAGCCAGCCCGCGGTGACGGTGTTTTCGAACCCGAATCGAGTGGGAAGAATCCCCCGCGGCTCGTCGCCGCTGACCCCAATAAGCACCCTTCAAAAATGCCGATCAAGGGCCGGAATCTGCGCGAAACTGAAATAAATCCGTTGACACGAAAAGCCGCGATTTTCCCGCGCCCGCGGTCAAATCACTGTTGTTTCATGACTTAAGCGTTACGACTCAGTGACAGGCCAGCGCGGCCAGAAACTCCAAGCCGTTCAATACAAACGAAAAGGGCCGCCCCGACTCGGACGGCCCCTTGCGGCAAATATTAACGGAAGGCGTCAGGCCAGCGCGGCGACCCGCTTCGACAAGCGCGAGATTTTCCGGGCGACGGTGTTCTTGTGCAACACGCCCTTCGACACGCCGCGCATCATCTCCGGCTGGGCCGCGAGCAGCGCTGCCGCAGCGGCGTCCTTGCCGCCCGCTTCGATCGCCGACTCGACCTTCTTGACGAAGGTGCGGATGCGGCTGACCCGCGCCTTGTTGATCTCGGCGCGGCGGTCGTTGCGGCGGATGCGCTTTTCAGCTTGCGGCGTATTGGCCATTGTCGTCCTCGGTTGATCTGGTCCGCACCGGACCAAACCGATGCTGCGGCGCGGAGCGAGCCCCGAACCGGAAGGCGGCGTCACTATCGCGGGCGGCCCCAGCCGTCAAGGCTCAGCGATGGGTGAACGCCGCGGCGCGCTTGTCGACGAAGGCGGCCATGCCTTCCTTCTGGTCGGCGGTGCCGAACAGGCCGTGGAACAGGCGGCGTTCGAAGCGGACGCCTTCGGCCAGCGTCGTCTCATAGGCGCGGTTGACCGCCTCCTTGGCCGCCATCGTCGACAACAGGCCATAGGACGCGATCTGCTCGGCCGCCTTCAGCGTCTCGGGCATCAGTTCGTCGGCGGGGTAGACGCGCGCGACCAGGCCGATGCGCAGCGCCTCCGCCGCGTCGATCAGGCGGCCGGTCAGGATCAGGTCCATCGCCACCGCCTTGCCGACGAAGCGCGTCAGCCGCTGGGTGCCGCCCGAGCCCGGGATGACGCCGAGCTTGATCTCGGGCTGGCCGAACTTCGCCGCCTCGGAGGCGAACGCCGTGTCGCACATCATCGCGACCTCGCAGCCGCCGCCCAAGGCAAAGCCGTTGACCGCGGCGATGGTCGGCTTCCGCGTGCGGGTCAGCTCCTCCCAGGTCGCGGTGATGAAGTCCTCGCCGTAGACGTCGGCGAAGGATTTCGGCGCCATCTCCTTGATGTCGGCCCCGGCGGCGAACGCCTTGCCGGCGCCGGTCAGCACGATGCAGCCGATGCCGTCGTCGGCGTCGAGCTCGCGCAGGCCCTCGGTGATGTCGCTGGTCAGCCGGTGGTTGAGCGCGTTCAGCGCCTCCGGGCGGTTCAGCGTGATGACGCCGACGCGGCCGTGGCGCTCGAGGATGATGGTCGAATAGGTCATTGGGTCACCTCTGGCACCAGCTGCAGAAAAAACTCGACCGCCCGCTCTGGACGATGCGCTTGATGCTATGGCCGTCGCGGGGGCAGGGCAGCCCCTCGCGGCCATAGACGCGGAAGGACTTCTGGAAATAGCCGAGCGTGCCGTCAACCTGGGCGAAGTCGCGCAAGGTCGAGCCGCCCGCCCGGATCGCGTCCTCCAGCACCAGCGGGATCGCGGTGGCCAGCGCCCTGAGCTTGGCCGCGCTGACCATGCCGCCGGCGCGCGCCGGGTGGATGCGCGCGCAGTTCAGCGCCTCGCAGACATAGATGTTGCCCAGTCCCGCGACGACGCGCTGGTCGAGCAGCAGCGCCTTGGCGGGCGCGATCCGGCCCTTGAAGGCGGCGGTCAGATGCGCGGTCAGGTCGACGCCCAGCGGCTCCGGGCCGAGCGCCGCGAGCGCCGGCCAGGCGTCGAGGCCGGTGGTCGGTACCAGGTCGAGCGAGCCGAAGCGCCGGGCATCGTTGAACGCCACGACGTTCCCATCGTCGGTGGTGAACACGGCGTGGTCGTGCTTTTCGAGCGTCTCGGGATCGAGCCGCATCCGGCCCGACATGCCGAGGTGGAAGATCAGCGTGTCGTCGCGGTCGGTGGCGATCAGGCCGTATTTGGCGCGGCGGCCCAGCCCGGTGACGCGCGCGCCGACCAGCCGCTGCACCAGCCCGTCGGGAAACGCCCGGCGCAGGTCGGCCCGGCGCAGCTCGACCCGCGCCAGCCGCCGCCCGTCGAGGACCCGCCGCAGCCCGCGCACCGTCGTCTCGACCTCGGGAAGCTCGGGCATGACGGGCGGCTTAGCGGCGCGCGCGGCTCCCGCCTAGCCGTGCTTACTCGGCCTCGCGCAGCCGGTGGCGCTGGATCTTGCCGGTCGCGGTGCGGGGCAATTCGGTGACGAAGGTGACGGCGCGGGGGTATTTGTACGGCGCGATGCTGGCCTTGACGTGGTCCTGCAGCGCCCTGGCGAGCGCCGGGCCGGGTGGCTCTGCCGTGACGACAAACGCCTTGACGATCTGGCCGCGGGCGGCGTCCGGCACGCCGATGACCGCGCATTCGCGCACGGCGGGGTGCGCCGCGAGCGCCGCCTCCACCTCCGGCGGCGCGATATTGTAGCCCGACGAGACGATCATGTCGTCGGCCCGGGCGAGGTACCAGAAATAGCCTTGCCCATCGAGCCGGTAGCTGTCGCCGGTGACGTTCCAGCCGTCGATCACGTAAGCCGCCTGGCGCGGATCGTCGAGGTAGCGGCAGCCGGTCGGGCCGCGCACCGCCAGCCGCCCCTCGCCCTCGGTCAGCGGGCGGTCATCGGCATCGAGCACGCAGGCGGTGTAGCCGGGCACGGCGCGACCGGTCGCGCCGGGGCGGATGGCGTCGCCGCTAGCGGAGATGAAGATGTGCATCATCTCGGTCGCGCCGATGCCGTTGACGAGGCGCAGGCCGGTGGCGGCGCGCCAGGCCTCGAAGGTCTCGGCGGGCAGATGTTCGCCGGCCGAGACGCAGGTGCGCAGCGACGACAGGTCGTGGCCGGCGACCCCGTGCGCCAGCATCGCCTTGTAGGCGGTCGGCGCGGTAAAGAGCATCGTGATGCGGTGATGCGCGACCGCGGCCAGGATGCCGGCGGGCGAGGTGTCGCCGAGCACCACCGACGTGCCGTGGAAGCGGAACGGGAACAGGATCAGCGCGCCCAGCCCGAAGGTGAAGGCGAGCGGCGGCGTCGCGGTCCACACCGCGCCGCGCGGCCCCCCCAGCACCCGGGCGGCGAAGGCATCGGCGGGGATCAGCAGGTCGCGGTGGAAGTGGACGGTGCCCTTGGGCGTGCCGGTGGTGCCCGACGTGAAGGCGATGATGGCGGGATCGTCGGCGCGGGTCGACACGGCCACGAACCCCGGCGCGGCGGCGGCGAGGCGCTGTTCAAGCGGCTGCGGGAAGGTGAGCGTCCTGAGATCCGCGCACGCCGCGACCGCATCGGCGCAGCCGGTGTCGACGACGGCATGGCTGATCCGCGCCTTGGCGATGACCGCGGCGATCTCGGCGGTCCGCAGCAGCGGCATCACCGCGACGACGATGCCGCCGGCCTTCAGGATGCCGAACCACGCGGCGATCAGCGTCGCGGAGTTCGCGCCCGCCAGCAGCACCCGGTTGCCGGGCACCAACCCCTCGTCCTCGACCAGCAGACGGGCGATGCGGTCGGAACGGTCCTTCAGCACGGCGTAAGTGACCGGCGCATCGTCGCCGAGCACCGCGATCCGCTCCCCCTCACCCGCCGCGACCGCGTCGTCGAGCAGCGCCACCGCGGCGTTCATGGCGTCCGGATAGTCGAAGCCCGCCAGGTCGAACGCCGGCCACTGCTCCGGCGGCGGCAGATGCGTTCCCACGAAATCGTCGATCATGCCGCGGTTGTCGGCGACGGGCAGGCTTTCGACAATCCCGTCGATGACGCCGCCACCCCCCTGACTGCGAGCTATGGCCGCACCGGCATTTCGCATTCGCCAACGCGCCGGCCTGTCATTAGTTTAGGCTTGAAACAATAGGGCGTGGGCGCTAGGCCCGTGCCGGCTTACAGGAGTAGCCATGCGCATCGCGTGCCTGGGCGGCGGACCGGCGGGACTTTACTTCGCCATCTCGATGAAGCTGCGCGATACGGCGCACGACATCCATGTCTTCGAACGCAACGCGCGCGGCGTGACCTTCGGCTGGGGCGTCGTGTTCTCCGACCAGACCGTCGCCAACATCGAAGCCAATGATCCGGTCAGCGCGAAGACGATCACCGAACGCTTCGCGCACTGGGACGATGTCGAGGTCCATCACAAGGGCGAGGTCAACCGCTCCTCGGGCCACGGTTTCATCGGCATCGGCCGCAAGCTGCTGCTCGATATCCTCAGCGAGCGCGCCGCGGAGCTCGGCGTCCATCTCCACTACGAGACCGAGTTCGGGCCGGAGCTGGAGGAATGGGCGGACTATGATCTCGTCATCGCCGCCGACGGGGTCAACTCGAAGATTCGGGACCGCTATGCCGAGCATTTCGGCGTCGATATCCAGGTGCGCGCCAACAAGTTCTGCTGGCTCGGCACCACCAAGGTGTTCGACGCCTTCACCTTCGCGTTCGAGAAGACCGAGGCCGGGTGGATCTGGGCGCACGCCTACCGCTTCGACGACGGGCTTTCGACGTTCATCGTCGAGTGTTCCGAGGAGGTGTGGCGCGGCCTCGGCTTCGACCGGATGAGCCAGGACGAGGGCATCGCACTGTGCGAGCGGATCTTTGCGAAACAGCTCGGCGGCCATCCGCTGATGACCAACGCCGCGCACCTCAGCGGCCCGGCGACGTGGCTGAACTTCCGCCGGGTGCTGTGCGAGCGCTGGGCCTATGACAAGATCATCCTGCTCGGCGACAGCGCGCACACCGCGCATTTCTCGATCGGGTCGGGCACCAAGCTGGCGCTGGAGGATGCGATCAAGCTGGCCGAGGTGCTGAACCGCCCCGGCCTGACCCGCGCCGCGGCGCTGGAGGAGTACCAGGCCGAGCGCACCGTCGAGGTGCTGAAGCTGCAGAACAGCGCGCGCAACTCGACCGAATGGTTCGAGACGCTCGACCGCTATCTCGATTTCGCGCCGATCCAGTTCGCGTACTCGCTGCTGACCCGCAGCCAGCGTGTCAGCCACGAGAATCTGCGGCTGCGCGATCCGGTGTGGCTGGAGGGGGTCGAGCGCTGGTTCGCGGCGCAGGCGGGCGCGGCGGGCAGCAACCGCGCGGTGCAGCCGATGTTCGCGCCGTACAGGCTGCGCGAGCTTCGCCTCGCCAACCGCGTCGTGATGTCGCCGATGGCGACCTACTCGGCGACCGACGGCACGCCGAACGACTTCCACCTCGTTCACTACGGCACGCGGGCGCAGGGCGGCGCGGGGCTGGTGTTCACCGAGATGACCTGCGTCTCGCCGACGGCGCGGATCACGCCCGGCTGCACCGGCATGTACGCGCCCGAGCACGTCGCGGCGTGGCGGCGGGTGACCGATTTCGTCCACGCCAACAGCGCGGCGAAGATGTGCCTGCAACTCGGCCATTCGGGCGCCAAGGGCTCGACCCAGCTCGGCTGGGAAACGATGGATGCGCCGCTGGTGGACGGCAACTGGCCGCTGCTGTCGGCGTCCGACGTCGCCTGGTCGGCGGGCAATGCGACGCCGTCGCCGATGACCCGCGCCGACATGGACGAGGTCCGCGAGCAATTTGTCGCGGCGACGCGCATGGCGGTCGAGGCCGGCTTCGACATGGTCGAACTGCACGCCGCGCACGGCTATCTGCTGTCGAGCTTCCTGACCCCGCTGCACAACAGGCGCACCGACGACTACGGCGGCAGCCTCGAGAACCGCCTGCGCTTCCCGCTCGAGGTGTTCGCCGCGATGCGCGCCGCGTGGCCGGCCGAGCGCCCGATGTCGGTGCGGATTTCGGCGACCGACTGGATGGGTGACGCCGGCATCACGCCCGACGAATCGGTCGCCATCGCACGCGCCTTCCGGGACGCCGGAGCCGACCTGATCGACGTCTCCGCCGGCCAGACCTGGAGCGACGCCAAGCCCGTCTATGGCCGCATGTTTCAGACGCCCTACGCGGATCGCATCCGCAACGAAGGCCGGCTGGCGACGATGGCGGTGGGCAACATCTACGAGCCCGACCATGTCAATTCGATCCTGGCGGGCGGTCGCGCCGACCTGGTCGCGCTGGGGCGGCCGCACCTTGTCGATCCGATGTGGACGCTGCGTGCGGCGGCCGGCGCGGACTATCGCGGCGTCGCCGTGCCGCGACCCTATGAGGCGGGAATGAGCCAGCTGGCGCGCAACCTCGCCCGCGCCGCGGAGACCCTGAAGGCGTGACCGCGCTCGCCGGCACCCATGCGCTGGTCACCGGCGGCGGCACCGGCATCGGCGCGGGCGTGGCGCGGACGCTGGCGGCGGCGGGAGCGCGGGTGACGCTGGTCGGACGGCGGCGCGCGCCGCTGGAGGCGGTAGCCGAGGAGACCGGGGCGGCGGTCGCGGTCGCCGACGTCACCGATCCCGAACAGGTCGCCGCGGCCTTCGAGGCAGCCCGCGCCACGCACGGACCCGTGACGATCCTGGTCAACAATGCCGGGGCGAGCAGCAGCGCGCCGTTCGCGCGGCTGACGGCCGAGGCGTGGCGCACGACGATGGCGGTCAACCTCGACGCCGTCTTCCACTGCTGCCAGGCGGCGCTGCCCGACCTGAAGGCGGCGGCCGCGGGCCGCATCGTCAACATCGCCAGCACCGCCGGGGTCAAGGGCTATGCCTATGTCGCGGCCTATGTCGCCGCCAAGCACGGGGCGATCGGGCTGACCCGCGCGCTGGCGGTCGAGCTGGCGGGGACATCGGTGACGGTCAACGCGGTCTGCCCGGGTTTCACCGACACCGACCTTGTCGCCGCCTCGGTCGCTGCGATCAGCGCCAAGACTGGGCGCGACGCTGCAACCGCGCGCGCGGAACTCGCGAAGTTCAATCCGCAAGGCCGCCTGATCGACCCCCAGGAGGTCGCCGACGCGGTCTTGTGGTTGTGCCTGCCCAGCAGCCATTCGATGACCGGCCAGGCGATCGCCGTTGCCGGTGGAGAGATCATGTGAGCGCGCTGCGGGAAAAACACGAAGACGGCGCGCTCGGCACCGGCCGCGCCAATGTCCGGCTGTGGCTGCGGCTGCTCAGCTGCGCGATGGTCGTCGAGAAACGGCTGAAGCGGCGCTTTGCGGAACGCTTCGACACGACGCTGCCGCGCTTCGACGTGCTGGCGGCGCTGGACCGGCAGCCCGAGGGCGTCACGATGGGGGCGCTGTCGCGGTCGCTGCTGGTCTCGAACGGCAACGTCACCGCACTCGTGCAGACGCTGGTCCGCGACGGCTGGGCCAGCCTCGGCAGCAGCCCCGACGACCGCCGCGCCTCGATCGTCGCGCTGACGCCGGCCGGGCGCACCGCCTTCGAGCGGATGGCGGAGGCGCACCACGAGTGGATCGACAAGTGGCTCGGCGGCCTCGACGGGCACGAGCGGGTGTCGCTGTACGGGCTGCTCGGCAAGCTCAAGGACTCGATCGCGGAGGACCGGCCATGAATCCCGACAGCTTCACGCCTGAACATTTCGGCTGGGCGTTCGCCGACGGCGTCGCGACGGTCACGCTGAACCGGCCGGAGCGCAAGAACCCGCTGACCTTCGACAGCTATGCGGAGCTGCGCGACACCTTCCGCGCGCTGGTCTATGCGCCCGCGGTCAAGGTCGTGATCGTGACGGGTGCGGGCGGCAATTTTTCGAGCGGCGGCGACGTCCACGAGATCATCGGGCCGCTGACGGCCATGACGATGCCGCAGCTGCTCGACTTCACCCGCATGACCGGCGACCTGGTCAAGGCGATCCGCGCCTGCCCGCAGCCGGTGATCGCGGCGCTCGACGGCGTCTGCGTCGGCGCCGGTGCGATCATCGCGATGGCCAGCGACCTGCGGCTGGCGACGCCGCGCACCAAGACCGCGTTCCTGTTCACGAAAGTCGGCCTGGCCGGCTGCGACATGGGCGCATGCGCGATCCTGCCGCGCATCATCGGCCAGGGCCGGGCGTCCGACCTGCTGTTCAGCGGCCGGGTGATGACCGCGGAGGAGGGCGAGCGCTGGGGCTTCCACAACCGCCTCGTCGCGCCCGAGGAACTGGAGGCGGCGGCGACAGCGCTGGCGCGGGAGCTGGCGGCGGGGCCGACGTTCGCGCACGGCATCACCAAGACCCAGCTCAACATCGAATGGGCGGTCAGCCTCGACGTCGCCATCGAGATGGAGGCGCAGGCGCAGGCGATCTGCATGCAGACCCAGGACTTCCGCCGCGCCTTCGAAGCGTTCGCAGCCAAGCGCGCACCGGTGTTCGAGGGCGATTGATGCCGGACCGCAGCTTTCTCGACTGGCCGTTCCTCGACGACGGCCACCGCGCGCTCGCCCGCGACCTGGAGGCGTGGTGCGAGGCGGAACTGACCGGAGCCCACAGCGAGGCCGACATCGACGGGCAGTGCCGCGACCTGCTGGCGAAGCTCGCCGCCGGGGGCTGGCTGCGCTACGCGGTGCCGGCGGCGTACGGGGGCGTGCACGAGGGGCTCGACGTGCGCTCCCTCTGCCTGATCCGCGAGACGCTGGCGCGCTACTCCGGCCTCGCCGATTTCGTGTTCGCCATGCAGGGGCTGGGTTCGGGCGCGATCACGCTGTTCGGCACCGAGGCGCAGAAGGCGGCCTATCTCCCCGCCGTGGCAGCAGGCAAGAAGATGGCGGCGTTCGCGCTGACCGAGCTCGAGTCGGGGTCGGACGTGGCGAACATGACGACCAGCGCCGCGGCTTCGGGCAACGGCTATGTCGTCAACGGGGCCAAGACCTATATCTCGAACGGCGGCATCGCCGATTATTACGTGCTGTTCGCGCGCACCGGCGAGGCCCCCGGCGCCAAGGGCATCTCGGCGTTCATCGTCGATGCCGACTCGCCGGGCCTCACCATCGCCGAACGCATCGACGTGATCGCGCCGCACCCGCTGGCGACGCTGCGGTTCGAGGGCATGCAGCTGCCCGGCGACGCGCTGCTCGGCACCGGCGGGGCGGGCTTCGCGCAGGCGATGGCCAATCTCGACATCTTCCGCTCGACGGTCGGCGCGGCGGCGCTGGGCTTCGCGCGCCGGGCGCTCGACGAGGCGACGCGGCGGGCGCAGGGCCGCAAGCTTGGGCAGGGCAGCCTCGCCGACAACGCCATCACCCAATCGAAGCTGGCGGAGATGGTGCTCGACGTCGATACCTCGGCGCTGCTGATCTACCGCGCCGCCTGGGTCCGCGATGTCGAGGGGCGGCGCAACACGCGCGAGGCGGCGCTCGCCAAGCTGCACGCCACCGACTCGGCGCAACTGGTGATCGACAAGGCGGTGCAGATCTTCGGCGGGCTCGGCGTCGTCCACGGCGTGCCGGTCGAGGTGCTGTACCGCGAGGTCCGCGCGCTGCGCATCTACGAGGGCGCGAGCGAGGTGCAGAAAATCGTCATCGCGCGCCAGCACTTGAGCGGCTACGTGCGCCCATGAGCTTTGTGTTTTCCGCCCCCGTCCGCTTCGGTCACTGCGACCCGGCCGGGATCGCCTATTTCCCCCGGCTGTTCGAACTGGTCGACGCCGCCATCGAGGACTGGACGGCGGCCGCGGTCGGCGTGAGCCGCGCCGGCATGCACGGGCCGCTGCGCCTCGGCCTGCCGACGGTCGACCTCCAGGCCGGTTTCACGACGCCGTGCCGGCTGGGCGAGGTGCTCGACATCGACGTCGAGCTGACCGCGCTCGGCACGACCTCGATCAACCTGTGCGCGGCGGCATCGGTGGCGGGTGCGCGGCGCTTCACCGTGCGGCTGAAGCAGGTGCTGATGAACCTCGACACGGCGCGGCCGGTGCCGTGGCCCGACGACTGGCGGGCGCGGCTGGCATGACCGTCCACCAGACCCTGCAGCCCGCGGGCTGGCCGCGTCCGCGCGGCTATGCCAACGGCATCGCGGCGGCGGGCCGGATGGTCGTCACCGGCGGCGTCGTCGGCTGGGACGCGGAGGAGCGCTTTCCCGACGGCTTCGCGGCGCAGTTCGACCAGCTGCTGACCAACACGCTGGCGATCCTGGCCGAAGCCGGTGCCGGCCCGGAGCATGTCGTCCGCATGACCTGGTACGTCACCAGCCGCGATGCCTATCTCGCGGCGCTCCCGGAGATCGGTGCGACCTACCGCCGCCACATGGGCCGCAACTTCCCGGCGATGGCGGTGGTGCAGGTGGTGGCGCTGGTCGAAGCGGCCTCGCTGGTCGAGATCGAGACGACGGCGGTGGTGCCGTAGCGGGTCGGCTCCCCGGCCGCCGTCAGCCGGCGGCGACTCTCCGGCTCCGCTGCTTTCGAACGGCATAGATGATCGACAGCAGCACCAGCCACGGCACCCCGACGATCCAGGCGACGTTCCAGAACTCGGTGTCGAACGCCATGGTGATGAGCAGCGCCGACAGCACCGCGATACCGATCAGCTGCGGCACCGGGAAGAACGGCGTGCGCCGGACCAGCAGCGCCGGATCGACCCGCGAGCGGAAGCGCAGGTGGCAGACCAGCACGGTGATCCACACCAGCACGCCGCCGAACAGGGCGATGCCGAACAGGTAATTATAGGCCTTTGCGGTGGCGTAGGAGAGCGACGCCGTGCCGATGATGACGACGCCCGAGACGATGGTCGCGGTCACCGGAGTGCCGCGCGGACTGAGCACCCCCAGTCGCGCCGGGGCATGGCCGCCGCGGCCGAGCGAGAACAGCATCCGCGCCGCGAGATAGAGGTTGGTGTTCATGCTCGACAGCGCCGCGGTGACGACGACGAAGTTCATGATGCCGGCAGCGTAGCGGATGCCGGCATAGTCGAACAATTTCACGAACGGGCTCTGGGTGACGACGCTGGCGCCGGCCTGGGTCCAGGGGATGAAACTGACGATGATGCCGAGTGCGAGGCCGTAGAACAGGAACAGGCGCAGCGCCATCGAGCGGAGCGCGGCGGGGATGGCGGTCGCCGGGTCGGCGGCCTCGCCGGCGGTGACGGCGATCAACTCTATGCCGTAAAAGGAGAAAACCGCGATCAGCACGCCGAACCAGATGCCGGTCCAGCCGTGCGGCATGAACCCGCCGGGCAGCTGCGTCAGGTTGGAAAAGCCGATCGCCGGCACGCCGAGGCCGAGGATGAAGGTCGCGCCGAAGAGGATGAACAGGACGATCGCGACGACCTTGATCAGCGCGAACCAGTATTCGAAGGCACCGAAATTGGCCACCGAACGCGCGTTGACCCAGACCAGCGCGACCGCGAACCCGACCGCCCACAGGAACACGGGCACGTCCGGGAACCAGAAGCCCATGAAGATGCCCGCCGCGACCGCCTCCCCGCCGATCGCGATGACCTGCGCGAACCAGTAGGTGTAGCGCACCAGGAAGCCGACCCACGGCCCGATGTAGATTTCGGCATAGACGCCGAACGAGCCCGCGGTCGGGTGCGCGACCGCCATTTCCGACAGGCTGAGCACCATCACCACGGCAAGTGCCGCGGCGATGACGTAGGAGATCAGCACCGCCGGCCCGGCATAGCCGATGGCGATGCCCGACCCCATGAACAGGCCGGTGCCGATCGCGCCGCCCAGCCCGATCATGACGATCTGGCGCTGGGTCAGGGCACGGGCGAGCCCGGCCTCGCGGGTGACGGCGGCGGGCTCGGTCATCGGCGCTCCAGCACGGTCACCAGCGTCTCGACCTCGCTGATATGGGCGGCGTGGACGCCGGCCCAGCGCGCGTCGTCGAAGCGCGCCGGCCGCCACGCGAACAGCGTGATGCGGCAGCCGGCGATGCCGGCATCCGCGCCGTCGACGACACGCACCGCGAGCAGCGCCTGGCCCGGCCCGCCATCCGCGTCGGCGACCGTGAACCACACCGTCCGCCGCGCCGCGTCGGCCTCCAGCCCGACCTGCAGCCGCCGGCCGTCGACGCCCGACACGCCGGTCGCCGTCGTCGCGGATGCGAGGTCCCAGCGCGAGCCCGTCCATTCGCCCAGCGTGCCGAGATCGGCGAGGAACGCGAAGGCGGCGTCCGCGTCGATGCGGGCGTCGCGGGTCACCGCATGGAACGCGGCGTCGCTCAGCTGAGCACCGGGCGCAGGCGTTCCATCGCGTCCGCCAGCACGGCGGGCGAGCGGCAGTAGCAGATGCGCAGGAAGCTTTCGGAACCGCGCCCGAAGAACATCCCCGGCGCCAGGCCGACCTTCGACTTCTCCAGCACCTCCAGGCAGGCGGCGCGCGAATCGCTCATGCCATCGATCTCGAAAAACACGTACATCGCCGCCTTCGGCCGAACCGGCAGCCGGACCCGGCCCATGCCCTCCAGCGCCGAGCAGACCAGCTCCATGCCGGCCTCGCAATAGCGGTTCATGGCGGCGACGAACGGTTCCCCCTGCTCGATCGCGGCGATGGCACCATACTGCAGGAAGGTCGTCGTGCCGCTCGACGTGTACTGCGTCATCATCGCCAGCGTCGGCCCCAGCGACGGCGGGTGGACCAGCCAGCCCAGCCGCCAGCCGGTCATCGCCCACGATTTCGAGAAACTGTTGATGACCAGGATGCGGTCCTCGGGCTCGCTGATCGTCAGGATCGAAGGGCCGACGCGTTCGCCGTACACCAGGCGGTGGTAGACCTCGTCCGCCAGCAGCCAGATCCCGGTCTCACGCGCCAGCGCGAGCAGCTGGGCCTGCACCTCGAGCGGGATCATCGCGCCGGTCGGGTTGCCGGGCGAAGCGAAGAAGATCGCCTTGGTGTGCCCGTCGCAGGCGGCGCGGACGCGGTCGATGTCGAGCGTCCAGCCGGCGTCGCCGTGGTCCATGCGCACCGAGCGGACCTCGCCGCCGGCGATCTTCACGAAGCCGCCGATGTTGGGCCAGACCGGATCGATGACGACGACATTGTCGCCGGGTTCGACCAGCAGCTGCACCGCCAGCATGATCGCCGGCATGCCGCCCGAGGTGACGGTGATGCGGTCGGGGCCGATCTGCGTGCCGAGCAGGCGGTTGTGATAGGCCGACAGCGTGTCGCGCAGCGGCGGGATGCCGTTCTGGTGCGAATAGAAAGTGTGGCCGGCCTGAATGGCATGGGTCACGGCCTCGCCCACGAACGCCGGGGTGGCGAGGTCGCCCTCGCCGAACCACAAGGGCAGGATACCGGAGTTCGGGTCGAACGCCTGCTTGGCGATGTTGGAGATGTTCTCCAGCGGGATCGCGGCGATCTGGGCACGGATGTCGTGAAGCGCGGTCATGCGTGGGTTCCGGTGAGGCCGGTGGCGATGCCGCGGCGGTTGATGCCGATATCCTCGGCGGCGACGACGAAGGCGAAGCCCTGGGCGATGCGGCGGCGGGCGGCGTCGGCGTCGCCGGTGAAGATGCCGCACGGCACGCCGGCCGCGCGCGCCGCTGCAAGGATCGTGGCGATGGCAGGCTCCAGCGCGGCCGCGTCGCCGAGCGCGAGGCCGAGGTCGCCGGGGCCGATGAAGATAAGGTCGAGCCCCGGCACGGCGGCGATGGCGGCGGCATTGTCGAGGCCGGCGCGGGTTTCGATCATCACCGACACCAGGGTCTCGGTAGCGCAGGCGGCGACATAGGCGGGAAAGTCGCGCAGCGGGCGGAAGCCGCCGCCGGAGCGGTTGCCGTGCGGCGGGTAGCGCGCCGCGTCGACGGCAGCGGCGGCCTGCGCGGCATCGTCGACCAGCGGCACGATCACGCCCTGCGCGCCGGCGTCAAGCGCGCTGCCGATCGCATGGCCGGTGTTCGCGGCGACACGCACCAGCGGCGTCGCGTGGGGGGCGATGACGGCGCAAGCCGCGTGGGTGGAGACGACGTCCCACAGGCCGTGCTGGCCGTCCAGCACGACCGCATCGGGCGCCTGTTCGGCGGCGATCTCGGCAAGCGCGACCGCGCCGAGGCTGAGCCAGACGCACGACGTCGCTTCGCCGCGGCGCAGTTTCGCCAGCGTCGTGTTCGTGAAACTCATCGCAGCCCCGCCGCCGCGAGACGCGGCAGCACGTTTTCCGCGAAGTAGGGCAGTTCGTCGAGGTAATTGACGAAGCTGAGCGCCGCGCCCGCGAAGCCGATGCCGTGCAGCTCGGCGATCTGCGCCGCAATGCTGTCGGGTGTGCCGACCAGCGGATAGGTGCCGGCCCCGGCGGCGAAGCGCTGGCGGTGCCGGGCATAGGCGGACGGGTCGTGCGAACCCGACATCGCCGCCTTCATCGCCATGTGCTTGTCGACGGCCGCGGTGTCGGCCTCGGTGACCGCGAAACGCTCGTAATAGGCGTCCGCCTCGGCCTGGGTCGGGCGGCAGACGACATGGCAGGCGGTGAACACGCCGATGGTGCGGCCCGCGGCGGCAGCGCGGGTGGCGACATCGGCAATCGTCGCGACCGCGTCGGCGGGCTCGACGAACGTCGTGAAGATGAAGTCGCTGGTGCGCGCCGCGAAGTCGCGGCCGGCGGGCGAGAACGCTGCCGACATGGTGACGGGGCGCGGGCTCTGGAGTGATGGCGGCTGCCCCTCGACGCCTTTCAGGTGGTAGAAGTCACCGTCGAAGTCGCGCGCCTCGCCGCCGGCCAGCACGCTTGCGAAGATGTCGTACCATTCGTTGCCCTGATCGTAGGGCGCCTTGGTCTGGGGCACGCCGAACAGGTCGAACTCCGGCCCGTTCCAGCCGCAGACGATGTTGAGCCCGGCGCGGCCGCCGCTGACGTGGTCGATGGTCGCCATCGCCTTCGCCGCGAACACCGGATGGACGAACGGGGCGTGGACGGTGGCGAACACCGCGATGCGGGCGGTTGCGGCGGCGAGCGCGGCGGCCAGCGTCAGCGTCTCGAACGAGCGTGCCCGCGCGTTGGTGACGCCGCCGAACCCTTTCCAGCGCGCGATCGGCAGGAAGAAGTCGATGCCGGCTTCGTCCGCCAGCCGGGTGAGCGCCAGGATCTCGTCCCACCGCGCCGGCCAGCGCTCGGCAACGCGGGTCACCGCCAGGCCGCCATCGGCATTGGCCCCGAACAGCCCCAGCTTGAAGCCGCCGGGCGTGAGCATCGGATTGGGCGCGGTCGGCGTATCGGGCATCGTATGAGTTTTCATATAACGGCTTGGAGCGCAAGCCTTGGCTACGCTAGACCCGGTTCAGCCGTAACGACATCGGGGTTCCCGTGACGCAGCCATCCGCTCCCGACCCGGAGCTGTTCGAAAGCTTCCTGCCCTATGTGCTGCTGCGGCTCAGCTCGGCGCTGAACCAGAAGCTGGCGGTCGACCTTGCCGCGCAGCACATCAACATCGCGCGCTGGCGGGTGCTGGCAGTGCTGAAGATGCGCGACGGCCAGACCATCGGCGCGATGGCGGGCGCCGCGATGATCGAGCAGTCGGCGCTGTCGCGCACCATCACCAGCATGGCGCGCGAAGGCCTGGTCGAGCGCCGCGCCGGCAGCGGCGACCAGCGCTTCGTCGAGGTCTGGCTGCTCGCCCATGGCCGCGCGCTGTTCGACCGCCTCTATCCGATCGTCACGCGCCGCCAGGACGATGCCGTCGCCGGACTCAGCGCGCGCGAGCAGGCCGACCTGCTGGCGCTGCTGGCGCGGGTCTTCGCCAACGTCACCGGACACGGGCCTAGAAGTTCCGGGTGACCGACACGCCATAGGTGCGCGGCCGCACGGTGAGCCGGGCCAGCGGGTCCTGATCGGACGAGATGGCGTCGACCTGGGCGCGCTTGTCGGTCAGGTTGCGCAGGAACAGCGACGCCGACCAGAGGTCGTTGTGGGCGGTGGCGCGCAGGTCGATCAGCGCATAGCTGTTCAGCGGCACGTTGAACGGGCTCGACGTGTTGAACTGCGTCTTGGTCTTGCCGCGATAGGTCAGGTCGCCGCGCAGCGTCGCCACGAAGTCGCCGGTCAGCGGGAAGTCGTAGCTGAGCGCGGCATTGCCCTGGAACTTGGGCACGTTCGGCAGCTTGTCGCCGGCAAAGCCGAGGTTCGGGTTGTTGGGGATCGGCGGCTGCGAATCCTGCAGCCGGGCATTCTGGTACGAGCCGCCGAGCGTCAGCTGCAGCCCCTTGGCGAGGTTGGCATCGATCTCGGCCTCGAAGCCGTCGATCTTGACCCGGCCGGCGTTGGTGGTGAACGGGAAGGCCCCGGTGGCATCGACGGCGCGGACCTGCGTGTCCGACCAGCGGATCGCATAGGCGGCGACATTGGCGCGCAGGCGGTGGTCGAAGAACTCGGTCTTGGCGCCGATCTCGTAGTTCCACAGCGTGTCGGGCGTGTAGCCGCGCGGGATGTTGGAGGTGAACGGCAGGTCGGCGGCGTTGACGCCGCCGGTGCGGAAGCCCTGCGCGGCCTGGCCGTAGACCAGGATGTCGGGGTTGAAGCGGTACGACAGGTTGAACTTGTAGGTGACCTTGCTGTTGCTCGACTTGTTGGTCAGCACGCCGACCGGCGAGGCGGTGAAGCCGCCGAACGGGTGAGTGGTTTCCTGATCGGCGCGCTGCTTCGAATGGAAATAACGGATGCCGAAGACGCCGGTCAGGCCCTCGATCGGGGTCGCGGTCAGCTCGCCGAACAGCGCCTCCTGATTGATCTTCTGATCGTCGGTGCGGCCGAAGAAGGAGTTGCCGTCGGGCGTGCTCAGCGCGTCGTCGGAGTTGAGCCGGCTGAACGGCCCGTTCGGCTCGCCGAGCGCGTTCGACTTGACCACCTGCACCTCGAAATTGGTCTTCTCGCGCTGCACGAAGCCGCCGACGACCACATTGACCGGGCCGTCGAAATCGGAGGCGTAGCGGATCTCGTTCGACCACACGCGGCGATATTGGGGCTGCAGCGTGATGCCAGGGATCGGCACGCCGAAGAAGAACAGGATCGGCGAGCTGTCGAAGGCGTAGTTGAAGGTCCGGTCGTACCAGTTGGTGGTCGCCGTGATGGTTCCAAAGCTCGCCTTGTACTCGCCGGTCAGGCTGTAGATGTGGAGCTTGTCGTCGAGCGGGCTGAGCGTCAGGTCGGTGTTGATCAGGTCGCCGCCGGGCACCGCCGGAAAGCCGGGCGCGGAGAACGACACCGCGCCCGGCGGCGTATAGCGCGACGAACTGTCGGAACTCAGCTTCTGGATCGTTGCGGAGCCGGTCAGCGTGAAATCGTCGAGCGGCTTCCAGCGCAGCAGCACCCGGCCGCCGGTGGCGAGCTCGTTGTTGACGTTGTTGCGGCGGCCGGCGGGAATGCGGACCTGGTCGATATAGCCGCTCTGGTCGTCGTACCAGCCGGTGACGCGGACGGCCAGGCGGTCCTTGACGATCGGGATATTGACCGTGCCGTGCACGTTGTAATTGGTGCCGCCCTTCTCGGTGCCGCCGATCTCGCCCGTCAGGTTGCCGCCGAACTCGGTCAGGTTCGGCTTGTTGGTGATGAAGCGGATGGTGCCGCTCATCGAGCTGGCGCCGTAGAGCGTGCCCTGCGGGCCCTTCAGCACCTCGATGCGCTCGAGATCGTAGAGCCGGATGTCGGCATTGCGGCCGCCGCCGTCGTTGGCGTTCGACGCGGTGATGACGGCCTCGTCGTAATAGACGCCGACGGTCGAGGCACCGGTCGAGGTGACGCCGCGGATGATGTACTTCTTGTCGCCCGGCCCGAGGTCGTCGAACTGCAGGCTGGGCACCGAGCCGGCGAAATCGATGAACGAGATCGCGCCCTTGGCGGCCAGCGTGTCGCCGGTGACCGCCTGGATCGACAGCGGCACGACCTGCAGGCTCTGGGCGCCGCGCTTGCTGGCGGTCACCACGATATCGTCGAGCGCGTTCTGGTCGGCGGCCGCGACGGTCTCCTGCGCCGCCAGCGGCACCGCCGGCATCAACCCCGCGGCGATCCCCGCCAGCAGCCACGCCCGACGCACCGCAGTCCCGCTCGCCATGTTACCCGCTCCCGCCCAGAAGGTTTAGCCCTGAAACAAAACTGTATGAGCAATCATGGAGTGGCAATAGCTTTTCGGGCACGGCTGGCCGATTATCGGGCGCATGGGTGTGCGGGGCAGGGGCGGCAGACGTGATGAAGACGAAATCCCGTTTGTTTTCAGTGACGATGGTCGCGCTTGCGATGGTCATCGGTGCGGTCGCCGCGGTTGCGTTTGATCGCGGGATGTTGCGTTCGCGTCACAGTCCGCCGGGGCTGTGGGGGGTCTATGATCGCTCGTTGCAGGGCGCGCGCTACATCGACCTGACGCACGCCTTTGCGCCCGGACAACCCAGAGGCGCCGGCCTTGCCGAGTTGAGCGTCGGCCCGGCGCGCGCCGCGAGCAATGTGCCGGGCGTCGTGCGCGCGGGCGAGGCCATCGGTTACGAACGGCAGGGCGTCGCCATCACTGCTTATGGCTTCGGTTCGGACCAGATCGGCACCCAGCTCGACCCGCCCGCGCACTGGAGCGACCGCGGCGCGACGATCAGCGACCTGCCGCCGACCTATGCCGTGCGGCCGCTGGTGGTGATCGACGTCAGTGCCCGGGTGCGCGCCGACCCCGGCTATGTCACGACGCCCGCCGACATCCTGGGCTGGGAGGCCCGCCACGGCCGGGTGCCCGCGGGCGCGGTGGTGATGATCCGCAGCGACTGGTCGAAGCGCTGGGGTGACCCGGCGCGGTTCGCCGCCTCGCCGCATCCGGGCATCGGCATCCCAGCGCTCAAGCTGCTGCACCTCGAACGGCACATCCTGTTCCACGGCCACGAGACGCTCGATACCGACGACAGCCCCGACTTCGCCGCCGAGGCCTGGCTGCTGCGCCACGACTTCGCGCAGGCCGAGAATGTCGCCAACCTCGATCAGCTGCCGGAGGCGGGCGCGCTCATCGTCATCGGCTTTGCCAGGCCACTGGGCGGCACCGGCGGGCTGGCGCGCTTCGTGGCCGTTGTGCCGCCGGACTGGCCGCACGGCATCACCATCGCCGCGGCGCCGGGTGCGCCGCTGCCGCGCCAGCCGGCACCGCTGCGGCGCGGGCCGGACGGCGTGCTCAGGCCTGGCGCAGCCCCGCCTCCCTGAGCCGCGGCAGCACGTTGTCGCGGAAATACGGGAACTCGGCCGCGTAGTCGACGAACGACAGGGTGCTGCCGCCGAAGCCGGCGCGGTGCAGGTCGATGATCCCCTGCGCCACCTCGTCGGGCGTGCCGATCAGCGGATAGCCGCCGTGGCCCATCGCCATGCGGTCGCGGATCAGCGCCAGCAGGTCGTGCGGGAACGACTGGGCGTGGGCGAACTGCAGCGCAACGAGGTTGTCGACCGCCGGCACGTCGATGCAGTCGCCCATGAAGTGCGCGACATAGGCGTCCGCCTCGGCCCGCGTCGGGCGGCAGACGACATGGGCGAAGGTCAGCACGTCGACAGATTTCCCGGCAGCAGCGGCCTGCGCCTTCAGCGCCGCGACCTCCTCGACCGACCGCGCCAGGTCGATGGCCGGGGTGAACAGGAAATCGGCGTTGGCGACGGCGAAGGTGCGGCCCTGTTCCGAACCGGCGGCGTTGATGATCGGCGGCCGCCCGCGCACCGGCTTGGGATCGCCGTGGACGCCGTGCAGCTGGAAGAAGCGGCCGTCCCAGTCGAAGCTGCCGTCGCGCGTCCACAGCGCCTCGACGATGTCGAACCATTCCTGGGCATAGGCATAGCGGGTCTCGTGGTCGTCGGGCAGCGACAGGCCGAGCGCGCGGTATTCGGGCGCGTTCCAGCCGGCGACGATGTTGAGCCCGGCGCGGCCGTTGCCGATCTGGTCCAGCGTCGCGATCTGCTTGGCGGCGACGACGGGGTGGTTGGCGGCGGTGTGCAGCGTCGCGAACACCGTCAGCGAGCGCGTCGCCGCCAGCAGCCCGGCTGCCCAGGTCGTCGTCTCCAGCACGCTGCCGTGGAAATTGGTCGCGCCGCCATAGCCGATCCAGCGCGCGATCGGCAGCATGAAGTCGATGCCGGCCTCGTCGAGCATCGTCGCCAGCCGCAGGTTGTCGGCCCAGCTGGCCGACCAGCGTTCGGGCACCGTGGTGACCGTCATGCCGCCCGAGCAATTGCTGGCGAAGGTGCCGAGCTTGAAATGCCCGGGCCGGGCCATGCCGTGCCGACCGTCCATCGCTGACCTCCGCTTCTGCTGCCCGCGCATCAGTCCCGATAATGGTGGAACATGCAATCATTTAAGCTTGAACTATTTAGGCGGCGTGACATCATGCGGGGTCAGCGGAGAACGGCGATTGAGCGTGACCCGGCGGGAAGTGATCGGACGGCCGGCAGCGGGCCTCGTGCTCGTGCCGCTGTCCGGCGGCCTGCTGGGCTGGCTGTCACCCGCCGATGCCGCCGTGCGCGGCGAAACCTTCCGCACCCTGACCGCGACCGAGGCGGCGTGGCTCGCGGGCCTGGGCGAGGCGATCGCGCCGCCGTCACGGGCCGGGGGGCTGGTGCGTTTTGTCGACCACCACATCACGGTGCCCGCCGCCGACAGCTTGCTGGCGCTGCGTTACCTCGACGTCGCGCCGCCCTATGCAAACTTCTACCGCCCGGCGCTGGCCGCGCTGGCGCGGCGCGGGGCCCCACCGCCTGCCGGCGATCCGCGCTGGACCGCGATCCTCGGTGATCTTGCCGGCAGCGGCGGCGCGGGCTGGAGCGGGCCGCCGGCGCCGCTGTTCCTGTTCGCCGTCCGGCTCGACGCCATCGACATCGCCTACGGCACCCGCGCCGGGTTCGCCCGGCTGGGGGTCGAATACCTGCCCCACATCGAGCCGGAGACCGACTGGTGACCGTCGACGTGGCCATCGTCGGCGGCGGCGCATCGGGGGCGCTGCTTGCCGCGCGGCTGGCCGAGGCGGGGCGTTCGGTGACGGTGTTCGAGGCGGGGCCGCGGCGCGAGGCCGGCGACATGATCAGCTCGCAGATCTGGAGCCGGCGGCTGCGCTGGGGCGGGCCGCCGGTGGCGACGACGGGCGCCAACCCGATCGGCTTCGGCTTCAATGCCGGCTGGGGCACCGGCGGCGCGGCGCTGCACCACTACGGGACGTGGCCGCGCCTGCACCCGGCCGACTTCACCGTCGCCCGCGACCACCGCCGCGCCCGCGACTGGCCGATCGGTTACGACGACCTGCGCCCCTATTACGACCGCATCCAGGCCGAGGTCGGGCTGTCCGGCGATGCCGCCGCCGAGACCTGGCGGCCGCTCGGGGCCGCCTACCCGATGCCGCCGCTGCCGCCGCTGAAGCAGGGCGAGGTGCTGGCGCGCGCCTTCGCCGCCGCGGGCATCCGCACCGCGCCCGCCCCGATGGCGATCAATTCGGTCGAGTTCGGCGGCCGCCCGGCGTGCCAGTACGACGGCTGGTGCGATGCCGGCTGCCCGATCATGGCGCTGGCCAACCCCTGGGCGCTGTACCTGCCGCGGGCCGAGACGGCGGGCGCGCGCATCCTGTCGGACACGCCGGTGACCCGGTTGCTGGCGACGCGCGCCGGCCGCATCGACGCGGTCGAGTATCGCGGCGCGGACGGGCGGCGCGCGGTGCAGGCGGCGCGGCTGGTCATCCTGTGCGGCTCGGTCGTCGGCAACCCGGCGTTGCTGCTCAATTCCGCCAGTGCGCTGTATCCCGCCGGCGTCGGCAACGATCACGACCAGGTTGGGCGCGGGGTGATGACCCACGGGCTGGTCCAGGTGCTGGGCCTGTTCCCGGACGAGACCGAGCCCCACCGCGGCGTCGTCGGCGCGCATCTGATCAGCCACGATGCCTATGCCAAGACCGCGACGCCGGGCGCGTTCGGCAGCCGCCAGTGGCTGATCGCGCCGTCGATCAAGCCCAACGACATCGCCGGGCTGGCGGCGGCGCGGCTCGACCTGAACGGCGCGGCGCTCGACGCCTGGCTGCGGCGCGCGGTGCGCCACGCCGCCAACATCATCGGCATGTGCGAGGCGCTGCCCGACCCCGCCAACCGCGTCGAGCTGAGCGCCGAAACCAATGCCTGGGGCGTCCGCGGCGCGCGGCTGGTCCACCGCTTCTCGGACGATGCCAAGCGGCTTTACGCGGCACTGCGCGACGAGGGGCAGTCAGTGCTGAAGGGTGGCGGCGCGACCGATATCTGGACAACGCCGATGAACTCCGCGCACCTGATGGGCGGCACCGCGATGGGCACTGACGCGGGCGCGTCGGTCACCGATGCGACGGGCCGCGTTCACGGCATCGACAATCTCTACATCGCCGGGCCGGGACTGTTCCCGACCGCCGGCGCGGTCAACCCGACCTTCACCGTCCATGCGCTCGCGCTGAAGACCAGCGATCACCTGATCGATCAGCGCAGCGATCTTTTCGGGAGAGCCTGACATGCCCGAGCCTGCCGCCGCCGCCCTGGTCGTCCCCGGCAAGGCGACGCCGCGCGGCCGCTTTCCGCATGTGCGGCGGGCGGGAGACTTCCTGTTCGTGTCGGGCACCAGCTCGCGTCGTGCCGACAACAGCTTTGCAGGCGCGGAGGTCGACGCGCTGGGCGTCACCCGGCTCGACATCGAGGTCCAGACGCGGGCCGTCATCGCGAACATCGCCGACATCCTGGTGAGCTGCGGCGCGACGCTTGCCGATCTGGTCGATGCGACCAGTTTCCTGGTCAATATGAACGACTTCGGCGGTTATAACCGGGTCTGGGGCGAGTTCTTCACCGAGGCCGGGCCGGCGCGGACGACCGTCGCCGTCCACCAGCTTCCCCACCCGCTGCTGCTGATCGAGATCAAGGCGACCGCCTATCGGCCGCTGGCGCCGTGAGCCGCGCCGCCGTCGTCCGCGCCTATCTGTCCGCGATGGCGGCGGGCGACCTCGACGGGGTCGTCGCCTGTTTCACGCCCGGTGGCCGGGTAACCTCGCCGGTCTATGGCGGCGTCCCCGTCGCCGATTTCTATCGCCGCCTGTTCGCCGATACGGTCGCCGCTGAAGTTACCCTGCGCGAGATCTACACCGGCGAGACCGACGAGCGGCTGGCCGCCCACTTCGACTATCGCTGGGAACGCACCGACGGCACCCGGACCGCGTGCGCGCTGGTCGATCTGTTCAACTTCGCGCCGGGCACCGCGCTGATCGACCACCTCACCATCATTTTCGACACCGCCCGGATCGGCAAGGCGGCGTAAGCGTCAGGCAGCGACGGTGAAGCTCGCCTGACCGAGCCCGCCGCCGGCCTCCACCATGACATGCGCGCCGGGCGTCAGCGGCTCGGCTGCCGTCGCCGCGCCCGCGAGCAGGATTTCGCCCGGCTCCAGGCTCTCCCCCGCCGCACCGGCCAGTCGCGCCGCGGCGACCAGCGCGCGCAGCGGATGGCCGAGAATCGCCGCGCTCGACCCGACCTGTACCGCCCGGCCGCCGATGCTCATCACCATGCCGATATTGGCGATGTCGGTCGCCGCCGTCCGCCACGCGCCGATCACCAGCCCCGCCCCCGACGTATTGTCGGCGACGACGTCGGGCAGGCTGAAGCGGAACTGCCGGTAGCGCGAATCGATGATCTCCATTGCCGGCGCGACCGCCGCCAGCGCCGCCTGCGCCTCCAGCATCGACACCCAGCCCGACAGCCGCCGCCCGATCAGCAGCGCCAGCTCCGGCTCGACGCGCGGGTGGATGTAGTTGCCGAGCGCGATCTCGCCGCCATCGTCGACCAGCATGGCGTCGGTCAGCCGGCCCCAGATCAGGTCCGCGACGTTCATCTGGATCATCTTGGCGCGGCTGGTGAAGCCCATCTTGGCGCCGAGGCTCCGTTCCCCGCGGGCCAGCCGCCGGTCGTTCAACGCGCGCTGGATGCGGTAGGCGTCGTCGAGGCCCAACCCGTCGCCGAAACCGGCGATCGGCGTGGCGGTCAGCCGCGCCTCGTCAAGCGCGGCGGCGGCTGCATCGAGATCGATCATGCCGGGTCCTCGCCAAAGCCGATGCGGACCGAGCCCAGCCCGGCGATCTCCGCACACAGCCGGTCGCCCGGCAGCGCCGCGACCATCGGGCCGAGCGCCCCCGACAGGATGACGTCGCCGGCCCTTAACGGCCGCGCCGCCGCCGCCATCTTGCGCGCCAGCCAGGCGGCGGCGTTGAGCGGATGGCCGAGACAGGCCGCGCCCGCGCCGACCGACACCGGCTCCCCGCGCCGCCACAGCACCATGCCGCACAGGCGCAGGTCGACGTCCGCGATGCGCTTCGGGGTCGTGCCGAGCACATACGCTCCGCTGGAGCCATTGTCGGCGACCGTGTCGACGATACGGATGTCCCAGTCCGCGATGCGGCTGCCGACGATCTCGATCGCCGGCAGCGCGTGGTCGATGGCTGCCATCACCTCGGCGGCGGTCGCATCC
>JBBQWN010000009.1:0-95746 GCA_038210595.1 Sphingomonadales bacterium
GTAGCGCCACGACCCAACTCTGATCTAAGGCATGTCCGATAGGGCTGCCGGCCCTGAATGAATATGAAGGGTAGATTAGAGTTGGGTCGTGGCGGTAGCCAGGCGAACAGTGGTGCGGAATCAGCATATTACGGTCGATAGTACCGGCATACAGGATATGTGGGCGTATGCCCCTGACGTACGGTGGCAGATGAGGAGGCGAGCAGTGGGGTTTTTCAGCGCATTATTTGGAGGCACCGGGAAAAAATACGGTAAGCCGAAGACGTCAGGTAAGCGGAAGCCCAGCAAGGCCGAGGCCATGAAGGCATGGGGAGCGAAGGCACAGCCGGGCAAAGGCGGGTATGTACCGAAAGGAAAGCGCTGAGTAGGAAAAAGGGCCGATGGATTTCTCCACCGGCCCTTAGTCGGCTCTGTTAGGAACCGGTGTGTGCATCGCGTTCCGCAATGCGCGCGTTGACCCAGTCGTCGATCTCCCGGTCCACCCAGCCAACCCTGCCGGCACCAAGACGTACCCGCTTGGGGAAGCGTCCATCTGCCTCAAGCCTGGCTATGTGTGCCGGGCTATAGAGAACCTTTTCACGCACCTGCTTCTTCGATAACAACCTCATCGCAAGCTCCTTTACGGAGCGTTGCAACGCCCTTGGGGTTAACCGCGGGACAGTAGCTGTAACACGAACGCCTCGTGCTTCGCGAGAGCTTCTCGCTTCTCCTCGAGACGATCGTACCGGTCGTAGATTTCGTCGAGTACCGGTGGCGCATGGTTGATTAGGACCTCGCAGACTTCGCGCGGCACCTTGAGCCGGGCCATATTGGACCGGAACGTCCGGCGAATGTCTCGAAGCGTCCAATCCTTCGTACCGGTCTCTTCCTGAACCTCGCGGAGCATGCGGTTCAGCGATCCCGGCGTCAGGTGGGTCTCGTTGCTGTATCGGCCGCGGAAGTAATATTCGCTGATCTCTAGGCGATCATCGAGGATGGACTGCGCGAGCGGCAGGATAGGAATGCCGTGGTCCCTGCCGTTTTTGGTGTTGCCACCGGGTATGGTGAGAACGCCATCCTTCACCCAATTTCGGCTCAAGGCGCACGCTTCCCCGTTCCGAAGGCCCCAAAGTACCAGTAGGCGTAGGACGGGGCGTGAGAGGCTTCCTGCTGCCTTCCAGACGGCAATAAGCTCGTCGTCTGTAAGGGTTCGGGTGCCCTTTCGATCCTTGCCGGGCGGCTCGTACCCTTCCATCGGCGACCGGAGAAGATAGCGACGCGGCGGCCGGGTGCACCATTTGAGAAACGTGCGCGACACCCGGTAGGTGTGAAGCTGGGTCGAAGGCGTAGCTGCTAGCTTATCCAACACTCTTTTGATGTCGCTGTCGGTGATGTCTGCCAGTTGCCGGTGATCGAGCTCCTTGAGGTGCTTGGCGAAAAACAGCTTCACGATGCCCGGCCAGCTGGAGCGCGAGTCCTTATAGTTTTCGATCTGGAACTCGTCGCGTGCCTGCGCCCACGTTTTGGACGTGTGCTTGGCTGCCGGCGCTGTCGATAGCAGACGCTTCGCCTCGGTACGAGCCTCCGAAAGCGAGACGTCAGGATACCTTCCGATAGTCACGCGCTCGCGTGCCCTGCCCCGCATGACGGTCCAGGTCTTCGAGCGTTTGCCGACCCTGATGCCAAAGCCGGGAGTAGCATCATCCCAGTAGGTGACGTATTTATCCGAGCCTTTGATGGCCCGCACGGAAAGATCAGTGAGGTGGACGTTCGGCATGAGCCTGTCTCCTTTCTGTCTCCAGTATAAGCCGGGCAAGGAAGCGCAAGCACGGTTAGCATGAGAAGCTCGAATGGCGTTTGACCGAGGAAAACCCCGTGATGACGGTCTGCATGAAGCGCTATGCGTCGCCGGAAAATTATCTTCCCAAGCAAGTGACGAGGGTTCGATTCCCTTCACCCGCTCCGCTGGTCCACTGCTCAGAGCGTCCTGGCGCTACGCAAAACCCATCGCAACCGCAGCGCCAGCATTTGCTCCTTTGCGAACTGTCGCGGCGCTGACACTGCGCTCTCTTGTCGCCATATCGTTTGGCAGTGACCACGCGGTGGCGGGTTTTCGATATCACTGCGATATTTCCGCCACAGCAATGTTTCGGGCTGGTTGTGACAGGCAGGTCAAAGCATGTTGGCTGCACCTCGCTTTCAACTCCAGTAATAGTGGCGCAACGAGTCCCTGCGAATCTTGAATCGCAACATATGGCGATGTGGAATCCATCGCCGGGTGGGCTTCCGGTGGCGTTATACCTACCCTCGCAGCGTTAATCTTTGCTTCGACGCGAGTTTCGTCGGGCAGCTCTCGACCGCGCCGGGACGAATAAACGGATTTAAGTATCGAGAAACTGGTTTGACAGATTCTGCGTTTATGCCTAGCGGACCGGTACGGGTCCGTATCGGCAACGATGTTGGCCCGCTTGTCGAACTAACATAGGGGCCAAAACATGATCGATTTCGTCCGTACCATGACCTCGCGCAAGTCGCGCCGCGGTGCCATCGCGCTCGAGTACGCGCTGGTTCTCGCTTTCGTCGCCGTCGCCGTTCTGGCTGCGCTGATCGGCCTCGGCACCAAGCTGACCGCCACGATCGACACCGTCGGCAACCAGACGAACTCGGCTGCTAACAGCACGTTCGTCGCGCCGTAAGCAACGATGGAGCGGCGGCCTTGGTCGCCGCTCCAACTTCGGTCTATTCAGGGGAAATTCGATGATCACTTCGCTTCGCAAGATTTCGGGCAACAAGAGCCGCCGCGGTGCCATCGCGCTCGAGTACGCGCTGGTTCTCGCCTTCGTCGCCGTCGCCGTTCTTGCCGCGCTGATCGGGCTCGGCGGCAAGCTGACGAACACGATCGACGCCGTCGGCAACAAGACGAACGACGCCGCCAACAGCACGTTCGTCGCGCCTTAAGCAACGCGACAGGGCGGGCAGCATGAGCTGGATCTTCTGGCTCGCGCTGCCGCCTCTGGCGATGGCTTGCCTTGCCGATCTGCGCTGGCGACTGGTCCCTGACTGGACCTCGCTCGCGCTGTTCGTCCTCGGATTGGTGGCGGTCGCAACCGCCTCCAATCCCGGGATGGCGCTGATCGGCGGCGGCATCGGTGCGGTGGCCGGAATAGCGGCGGCGTGGTTCGGCCTGTGGGGCTGGGGCGACGCCAAGCTGTTCGCCGGCGCGGCCTTGATCGCAGGGCCAGCGGCGACGTTGCCGCTGGTCTTCGGAATGGCCGTGACGGGCGCTGTTCTCGCGCTAGTCAGCCTGTCGCTCCGTCCGCTGGCCCGGCGCCAGGCACGGGTCTCTGGGTCGACCCTGCCGCGTTGGGTCCGAAATGAATTGAGGCGTTGCCGGCTTGCGCCGTCAATACCTTACGCGATCGCGATTACGGGTGGCGTATTGAGCAGTACGTTGATCTACATCAACTGAACGTGCGTGGGCCGGGGTATTGGGGTCCATAGTGCTGGAGAGGGGCTGGAGTGCGTATTCTTCTGGCGGTCGTCATCGCTGGAGTCCTCGGGCTTGCTGCGTACCTGTTATATGGGCGCGGCGAGACGCCGAGGCCTGTGGTTACCGCCGAAGCGCCGCGCCGCCTGGCCGTCATGACCGTTGTCGCGGCGCTGCCCCCCGGCCACCTGATACGTCCCGAAGATCTTGCGCGCCTGGAATGGCCCGCCGGCCAGCCGCCAGCATCCGCGATCATCGAAGGCACGCCGGCAGCGCAGACGCTGCCCGGTTCGGTGACCCGCCGCGCCTTTGGAGCGGGCGAGATTCTCGCCAGTAATTCCGTCATCGCCGCCGGTGAGCGCGGCTTCCTCGCCGCCATCGTCTCGCCCGGCATGCGCGCCGTCGCCGTCTCGGTCGACGCCGCCACTGCCGCCGGCGGGCTAATCTGGCCGGGCGACCATGTCGATCTCATCCTCACCCAGGAAATCAACCTCGAGGGCACCCAGCCGTCGCGCAAGGCGGTCAGCGAGACCGTGCTGTTCAACACGCGCGTGCTGTCGACCGATCAGCGGCTGGGCGTCGCTGCGAAGAGCGATGCGCCCGCCTCCGCCGTGCCGGGTGCCGCCGCCCCGCCCGAGGTTCGGGTCCCGACGACGGTGACACTGGAGGCGACACAGCCCGAAGCCGAGCGCATCGCCGTCGCCGCCTCGCTCGGCAAGCTCAGCCTGGCACTGCGCGCGACCGAGGCCGACCCCGACCAGCAGGTCTCCGAAGGGCCGACCTGGGCCGGTGCCGTATCGCCGGCGCTGCAGAGCGTGCGGCTGAAGGTCAACGCCCCGACGGCCGCGACCCCGCCCAAGCCGCCGCAGGGCGTTCGCATATTCCGCGGCTCGGCAACGGCGGGGACTTGACCATGTCACGCTTCCTGCCCACCCTCGTGCTCGGCTTGGCGACGACGACAATCGCGACCGCGGCCGGCCCGGTATCGTACCAGATGATCGAGCTCAGCGTCGGTCAGGGCAAGGCCGTGCGTCTGCCCGGTGCCGCCGACACGGTCGCCGTCGCCAGGCCTGACGTCGCCGACGTGCAGGTACCGGCCCCGACCACGATGTTCGTGTTCGGCAAGGCGCCCGGCCGGTCGACGGTCTCGGCGTTCGCAAAGGACGGCCATGTGCTCGCCAGCGTCGACGTCAAAGTCAACGCCGACGCGCGGACGGTGAAGGACCGGCTGCCGCAGCTTCCCGGTGCCAACGCCGACGCCGAAGGAGTCGGCAATGTCATCCACCTGAGCGGCGACGTCGCGACGCCGATTCAGGCCGTCGAAGCAATTGCGCTGGCGCAGGCGGCGGCGACCAGGCCCGAACTGGTCAGCGGCGACCTGCGCGTCACCCAGCCGACGCAGGTCAATTTGCGCGTCCGTGTCGCCGAGGTGTCGCGGACGGTTTCGAAGGAACTCGGCTTCAACTGGGAATCGCTGGTCGGCATTGGCGGCTCGCAATTCCTCGTCGGGATCGGCCGCGACCTGGTCAGCGGCGGTGTCGACGGGCTGATCCAGCGTTCGCCGACCGGGGCTGACAGCTTCGGCATCCGCCGCGTTGGCACCAATACCGACTTCAACGCCGTCGTCGACGCGCTCGCCCAGGACGGGCTGATCACGGTGCTGGCCGAGCCCAACCTGACCGCGCGTTCGGGCGAAACCGCCAGCTTCCTGTCGGGCGGTGAGTTTCCGATCCCAGTCAACAATGGCGGCACCAGCACCGGCAGCGGCACCGCGATCACTGTACAGTTCAAGCAGTTCGGTATCGCGCTCGATTTCACACCGACGGTGCTCGACGACGGTCGCATCAGCCTGCACGTCCGGCCAGAAGTCAGCGAGCTCGACCGGGACGCCGGCATCGACATTAACGGTCTGCGCATTCCGGGCCTGCGCGTCCGGCGCGCGGACACCACTGTCGAGCTGGGCAGCGGCCAGAGCTTTGCGATCGCGGGCCTCGTCCAGTCGAATAGCACCAACAACATCCAGAAGGTGCCGGGCCTCGGCAACTTGCCCATCCTCGGCGCGCTGTTCCGTTCGACGCGGTTCCAGCGTAACGAGTCTGAACTGGTGATCATGGTGACGCCGTATCTGGTGCGTCCGGTCGCGTCGCCGACGCTCGTTGCGGTGCCGACCGATACGGTCACGCCGGCGGTCGATTTCAAGAGCCTGCTGCTCGGTCGTATCGCCACGGCAACCGATAACCGGCCGCTCCGTGCACCGGTCCAGCTGCCGTCCACGCCTTACGTGCCGGCGACGCCGGTGTCGCCGGGCGGCCCGGGTGCGCCTGTGTCACCCCCGACGCCCGCCGCCGCCGCCGGCGCGCCGCCGTCGAACGCCAACGACGCGGCGCGGATCGCCCTTGACGGCCGCGCGGCCCCCCTCAGCGCCGGACCGCCGCCCGGCAAACCCGGGCTCGCGAAGGCACCAATCGATCCCGCCCGCGCGCCGATCGCGATCCAGGATATCGGCTTTTTGTTGGAGTGAACCCCGTGCGTGCTACCCCTGTCATCGCCGCGACACTGCTGCTGCTGGCGGCACCGGCGAACGCGCGCAAGCCGAAGCCGGTAGCTTTACCCACTGTGCCGCCATGCGCTGGCACGGTGGAAAGCTCGCCATACTTCGGCTGCGCGAATGCCGACAACCTTCGGGCGATGGTCGCTGATCCCAACGATTTGAATCAGGGCCGTGATTCCCGCGGCAGCGACGCGGCGCTGGAAGCTGCGGCGATCATCCGGCTGCGCACCGACAAGGTTAAACCGCTGCGTAGCAATGGCACGCTGGAGCGGCCCGCCAGCAGCAGCGGCCAGTGAACGCCACGCTGCCCGTGACGCCGATACCGGTCGACGAATCGCGCCTGACCGGCGTGCATGCTTATGTGCTTGACACGGAAAGCGAGCAGACGCTGCGCCGGGCCGCGGCCAATCTCGGCTTGCGGAATTTCGAAGTTCGCAAGGGCGACATCCGCACCGCAGAAAAAGAACTGAAGACGAGCCGCTCGCCGGCCGTGCTGTTCGTCGACGTGACCAAGACCGAGATGATTGCCGATGCGATGCAGGAGCTGTCGCAAGTCTGCGAGCCGCAGCTGCGGGTGATCGCAATCGGCCGTGAGAACGATGTCGGCCTGTATCGCGAACTGATCGCGATGGGGGTCACGGATTATGTCTTCAAGCCGCTGACCACCGAACTCGTCGAGAAGCTGCTGGCGCGCAACACCGCGTCCGGTGGCGTTACCGAGACCAAGCGGCAAGGCAAGCTGGTGGTTGTCAGCGGTGCGCGTGGCGGCGTCGGCACCAGCTCGATTGCCTGCAACATCGCCAGCTATCTGGCGGAAAAGGCAGCGCGCCGGGTGGTGCTCGTCGATCTGGATACCGTCAACGGCGCGCAGGCGCTGCTGCTCAACGTCAAGCCCAACGCCGGCCTGGCCGAAGCGCTCGAGAGCCCCAGCCGCATCGACGACCTGCTGCTTGAGCGCGCGACGATCAGCGCGAGCGAGCGACTCGACCTGTTGGCCAGTGAGATGCCGCTCGACAGCGACCAGGATGCGGTCGCCGCCGCTGTTTCGACGCTGATCGAGCGCCTGCGCAAAAGCTATTACTACGTTATCGTCGACATGCCGCGCGTCCGCGGCGAGGCCGCCCGCTGGTTGCTCGGTGCCGCTAATCTGCGGCTGCTCGTCACGGAGGCAACGCTGGTGAGCGCGCGTGACGTGGCACGGGTGCCGGTCAGTTCGGGCAACCAGCGCACCATCCTCGTCCATAACAAGGCCGGCCGGCCCGGCGACCTGAGCGACGCCGATTTCGCCACCGCGCTGCGGCGCGCGCCCGATGTCGTTGTGCCCTATAGCCCCAAGATCTTCGGCGGCGGCATCAACCTCGGCAAGCCGGCCTGGCAGGGCGGCGGCGCGATCGAAACCGCCGTCGCGCGCCTGGTCACCGAGCTGTCCGGCCAAGGCGGCGCGAAGGCCAAGGCCGGCCTCATGCAGCGGTTGCTCGGCCGATGAGCTTCGGACGGCGCCAGACTCCGGATGACGAGGCCCCGCCGGCGGCACCCGTCGTTGCTGGTACGCCGGAACCCACCGTGGTGCTGATGCGCACGACGGCGGAGCAGTTCGCACAGATCCGCCGCGCCGCGCTGTCGCGGCTCGATCCGGTGCTGATCGCCGAAATGAGCGAGGGCGAGCTGCGCGCTGCCATCGGCACCGCGGTCGGCGCGGTCGCCACCGAGGATCGCATTCAGATTAACGCGCGCGAGCAGGCCGCGCTGGTCGGCGAACTGCTTCATGACATGCTCGGCCTCGGTCCGCTGGAGCCGCTGCTCGCGGACGAGCGCATCACCGACATCATGGTCAACGGCCCCAAGCATACATTCATCGAGATCGGTGGCCAGCTGCGACGGTCCGACGTGACCTTCCGCGACAATGCCCATCTGCTTGCGATTGCGCAGCGCATCGCGTCGGCGATTGGGCGGCGCGTCGACGAGTCGTCGCCGCTGCTCGATGCGCGGCTCGAGGATGGCAGCCGCGTCAACGTCGTCATCCCGCCGCTGGCGCTCGACGGCCCGACCCTGTCGATCCGCAAATTCGCCAAGAAGAAGATCGACCTCGCCAAGCTGGTCGAATATCGCGCGATGACCGCACCGCTCGCCCGCGCCCTCGAGATCATGGCGCGCAGCCGGCTCAATATGGTGATCGCCGGCGGTACCGGCTCGGGCAAGACGACGCTGCTCAACGCGGTCAGCCGGTTTATCGACGAGCGCGAGCGCATCGTCACTATCGAGGACGCCGCCGAGCTTCAGCTGCAGCAGAGCCATGTCGTGCGACTTGAGACGCGGCCCGCCAATCTCGAAGGCGGTGGATTGATTACGCAACGCGACTTGGTTAAGAACGCCTTAAGAATGCGGCCGGACCGCATCATCATCGGCGAGGTCCGGAGTGATGAGGCGTTCGACATGTTGCAGGCGATGAACACCGGTCACGACGGCTCGATGACCACTGTCCACTCTAACAACAGCCGCGACGCCATCGCGCGTATCGAGAACATGGTGCTGATGGGCGCGACCGGCCTGCCCCTCAACGCGATCCGCCACCAGATCGTGTCCGCCGTCGATGTCATTGTTCACATTTCGCGCATGCGCGACGGCGTCCGCCGCATCACCGAGGTCACTGAGGTCGCGGGCCTTGAAGGCGATGTCGTGACGCTGCAGAACCTGTTCGCGTTCGAATACGAGGGCGAGAACCGCGACGGCACGTTGCGGGGCGGTCACCGCGCGACCGGCACGCGGCCCGGGTTCCTCGACAAGATCCGCTACTTCGGTCTCGATGACGCGTTCATGACCGCGCTCGGGGCAAGCGAACGCGAATGACTCAGATGATCTGGATCATTATCGCCGCAACGGCGCTGCTGCTCGCCGGCACGACGGTCGCGCTTGCCGGGCGTTCGGGGCGTCGCCAGCTGGCCGGGCGCATCGCCGAGGTGCAGCCCACCTTGGCTGTCACGCGCGAAGCCTCGACCGGACAGCGGACGGCGCGGTTGCCGCGCTTCGTCTTGATCGATCAACTGTTCGGCCTCGACCGCGACCGCGCCAGCGATACGATGATTCCGATCCTGCGCTGCGCCGTGATGGGGGCATTGGGCGGCATTGCAGTCTATGCCGTCGCCCACCTGCTGCTTGGCATTGACCAAGCCTATGCGATCGCCGCCGCTGCGGCCGCAGGAGTCTATTATGCCCGGCTGGCAGTCGCCAAGAAGCGCGGCAAGGTAGAGGACAAAATGGAGGACGAGCTGAGCCAGGCGCTTGGCGTCATCATTCGCTGCGTCCGTGTCGGCCTGCCGGTGCTGGAGGGAATGCGCGCGGCCGGGAACGAACTGCCCGCTCCGACCGGTCCCGAATTCCGCCGCTGCGTCGATCAGATTGCGCTTGGCGAGAATTTCGACACGGCGCTGCAGCACATGGCAGCGCGCTGCACTCTCTCGGGCTATCGTTTTCTTGCGGTAACCATCTCGCTGCAGCGTCAGACCGGCGGCAATCTTTCCGAAACGCTCGACAATCTTGCCGAGACCTTGCGGAAGCGCAAAGCGCTACGGCTCAAGGTACAGGCGCTGATCTCCGAGCCGATGGCGACCGTCGCGGTGCTGTCGGTACTGCCGTTCGTCGTTGGCGCAATTCTGATGGCGGTGCGGCCAGACTATGTCATGACCCTGTTCACGACCGACACCGGGCGGCTGATCCTCGGTATCGCGATCGTCATCCAGAGCGTCGGCCTCCTCGTCATCCGCACGCTCATCAAGCAGACTTTGGCGTGATGATCACCGGCCCCGAAATCGCACTGCTGCTGATCGGCGTGATTGCCATCGGCTTGACCGCGCTGTTCGTCGTGCGGGCGTTGCGGTCGCGTCGGGCGCTGCAGGCGCGGCTGGAGCTTGGCCGGCCGGCAACCAAGATCGCCGATCCAGCGCGCAGCCCGCTGGCGAGGATCGGCGACCTGCTCATCGCCACCCCGCTCATCGGTTCGGGCGAGGGTCCGAAGCTGCGCCAAACGCTGTATGCTGCTGGCTTCGTCAGCCCAAGTGCGGTCGGGCGGCTGATCGGCACGAAGATTGTTGGCGGCGGGCTACTCGGCGCACTCGCCGTGGTCTGGATTCAGACCAGCGAAGCCAGCCTGCTCACGTCCGCTGCTGCGCTGCTCGGCGCGCTGCTGCTCGGCCTGCGCGCGCCCGACATGGTGGTCGCCCATCTCGCGAAATCGCGGCGCGGCGGCATGGAGCGCGGGCTCCCCGATGTCCTAGACTTGCTGGTCGTCTGCGGCGAGGCCGGCATCGGTCTGGATAACGCCATTGAGCGCGTCTCGATCGAGTTGAAACAGGCGCATGCCGAGCTTGCCAAGGAACTCGGCATCACCGTGTCGGAAATGCGCATGCTACCTGACCGGCTGGTTGCGCTGCGCAACATGGGCGACCGCGTCGGTCTCGAATCGGTGCGCTCGATCGCGTCGACGCTGATCCAGACGATGCGTTACGGTACGCCGCTGGGGAAGGCGCTGCGCGTCCTGTCGGCCGATATCCGGCTCGAGCGGCAAACGGTCATGGAGCAGAAGGCGGCGCGACTGCCGGTCCTGATCACCATGCCGATCATCGTCTTCATCCTGCCGGCGACGACGCTGGTGGTTGCCGGCCCGGCCTTCCTCCAGCTATTCAGCGCCCTCAGCAAGCTGGGGGGCAACGGATGAACATCGCCGCACACATCCGCGTGCTGATGTTGGTCGCGACAGCCCTCGCGCTGCCGGCAGCAGCGGCCGATGCGCCTCAGCCACCGATCAGCAGCATGGCATTCGCCGCCGCCGCCGCGCGCAGCGACCAGAGCAAGCTGGCTGCCAAGCTCTACCGCGAGCAGACCAAGCAAAACCCCCGCGATGCAGCCGCGTGGTTCGGGCTGGGCCAGGCGCTCGAGGCCGACAACCATCTCGGCGAGGCGGTTGCGGCGCTGGAGCGTGCGACCGAATTGCAGCCGGGCTTGCCGGGCCTGTCGCGAGCGCGTGGCCGGGCGGAGTTGCGGGCCGGCAATCTTGCCGCGGCCGAGTCCGCCTACCGGTCCGCGGCCGCGGAGATCCCGAACGACCCGCGTGCCTGGGTCGGCCTCGGCGTCGCGCTCGACCTGCAACGCCGTCATGGCGAGGCGCAGGCGGCGTACACCAGCGCGCTTCGCGCCGATCCGCTTGATCGTCCCGCGCGCAACAACATGGCGCTGTCGGTGGCGCTGCAGGGCGACAGCGCGCGCGCTGCACAGCTGCTGGAGCCGTGGGCGAACACCGACGACGCGCCCGCCCGGATGCGCGGCAACCTGCAACTGCTTCAGGCGGCAGCGACTCCGTCAAAGACGATTCCGGCCGGCGTCGACCCGCAATTTGTTGCGGCATTGCGTGCCTTTGGCAAGGATGCGCGGCCGTGAGACGTCGGCAGCGCGGCACCGCATCGCTGGAAATGGTGTTCGCCATTCCCGTCTTGCTGCTCCTGCTGGGCGCGGCCATTGACTTCGCGTTCTTTGGCCTGGTCAACCACCAGTTGGGCTATGCCGCGCGCGTCGCGTCGCGCTGGGGGATTACCGGCCAGAAGCCGGTATCGATCGACGAAAACGTCATTCCGGTTAAGTGGTGTGGCGCCGGCGCGACGCCGACCGATACGCGCGTCACGTTCATGCGGCAGCTGATTGCCGGGTCGCTTGGCAGCATCCTGCGTGCCGACAATGTCTGCATCGCGGTGCTGTCCTACACCGGCGGCTATTCAAAGATCGGCGATCCTGAGCCTTACATCGATGTCAACGGTAACAAGGCCTACGACAACGGCGAGCCGTATACCGATATCAACGGCGACGGCAGCTGGAGCATGGACCAGGGCGGTGCGTCGCTGGGTGTTGGCGGGGACGTCACGGTGTACTCGCTGCGCTACACCACCACACCGTTCAGCGGACTGACCCCCGGCTTGCCCGAAAAGCTGAACTTCGAAGCGCGGATCGTCGCGCGTAACGAACCGTATCTGACGAAATGAGCCGGCACCATCCACGTAGCCGCCGCGGCGCCAGCGCGCTGGAGCTGGCTCTGTCGCTGCCGATGCTGCTTGGCTTCATGCTGGCGATCATCGATCTCGGCCGCTTCATTACCGACACCAACCGCGCCACTTCAGCGGCTGCGGCGGTTGCCGACCTGGTTTCGCAGACCGAAACGTTCGTCGACGCGCCCAATCCCGACACCGTTACAACGGGCAAGGAATTGGGGGTCGTCAATGTCGCGGCGCGCGAGGTTGCGACACCGCTTAGTCTGTTCACCGACGGTGCCGTTATCATCACCGTGATATCGAACAACGGGGCTGGCCCCGTCATCAGCTGGACTCGCCGCTGGGGCCGCACCGATATCAACAGCAATGTCAGTGTCACCAAGATGCGCAATATCACGCTGGCGTCCGGCGAGGCCGCCGTGTTCGCCGAGGTCGGCTACAAATTCCATCCGTTCCTGCTGTCTGGAAAACTGCTCGGCCTGGATAAGGACCAGGTTTTTTCGACGACAGCCGTCCGGCGGCCCCGTCTGGTCGGCCCGAAACTGGTGGCCTCATGATGAAGCGCGCGCATCGCAGCCGCCGTGGCAATGCCGCGTTGATGGCGACCTTCATGCTGTTGCCGATGTCGCTGCTCGCTGGCATCGGCGTCGATTTCGGCCGTGCCTATGTGGCACAGTCGCGGCTGAGTCAGGCGGTCGATGCCGCCGCGCTGGCCGGAGGCCGGAAGCTGAGCGTCGAGGGCGTGGACCTCACGGCCGACGCCAATACCTATTTCAAATCCAATTTCGTTGCTGCCTCCGAGCAGGCGGTGCTCACGACATTCACAGCGACGCCAAGCGAAAACAACAATCTGTTGACCGTCAATGCGCGCGGCACGATCGAAACGACATTCCTCAGGCTGGCGGGGTGGAACACGTTGCCCATCGCGGCGACTGCCACCGCCCGCCGCACGACACTGGGAATGGAGTTGGCGCTGGTGCTCGACGTCACTGGCTCGCTCGACAGCGGCGACGCGATCGGCAAGCTCAAGGAAGCGGCGACAACGTTGGTCGATATCCTGTTCGGCAGCAAGCAGACGATCGACACGCTGTATGTCTCGGTCGTGCCGTTTACAGCCTCGGTCAACTACGGCGTCAGCCGCTCCGCCTGGATGACAGGCGGTACCGTCCTCGGCAGCAAATACTCGCCGCACAATTGGCGTGGGTGTACCGAAGCTCGGAATGCGCCCGAGGACGAAAGCGACACGCCCCCGGTGACGGGGACGAACTTCGTCGGTACGCCCAAGCCATTCACGCCGTTCCTGTACAACACGACGATCGGGACGTCGCCGCTTCTGCTCGATAACGGCTGGGCCGCGACCGGATCGCCGGCGCCGACCGACACCAACGTGACAGTCGCCAACAGTGCCTATACGCCCGACAACAACCGCACGGGCCCCAACCTAGGTTGCGGCCAGCCGATGGCGGGCCTCGACAATAACCGCGATCGCATCAAGGCCGTGATCGCAGCATTGCGCACCTCGCACCGTAACGGCACGATCATCCCGGTCGGTCTGCAGGCGGGTTGGATGTCGATCTCGCCGAAATGGCGCGGCCTGTGGGGAACCAACCCCTGGGGTTCGACGACGCCGGACGGCTTCCCGCTCGACTACAACACACCGTATATGCAGAAGGTGATCCTGCTCATCACCGACGGTGAGAATAACTGGTTTCAGTTAAGCACGGCCAAGGACCAGCAGCCCGACTACACGGCTTACGGACGTATCTCAGAAAAGCGGCTGAGTGCCTCGATCACGACGGTCGCGCAGGCGAAGACCGAGCTCGACACCCGAACTGCGCGAATGTGCACGAAGATCAAGTCGAACAACATCATCGTCTACACGATCACCGTCAGCACCGGTACCGCGATCTCGGCATCGACAAAGACGCTGTTCTCGAACTGCGCAACGTCGCCGCAATATTATTACGACGCACCTGACGCGACCAAGCTCAAGAGCATCTTCACCCAGATTGGCTCTCAGTTGAGCAACCTGCGGCTGGAGAAATAGCACCGTATTTGCCGTCCGCCCGGCATTCGGCTAGCCGTCCCGCGATGTTAAGAAGCGTCCTGTGTGCGGCTCTTGCCTTGGCGGCCGTACCCGCCGCTGCCGAGCCGGCGCTGTGGCAGGTCGCCGACGCCGACACCGAGATCATCCTGTTCGGCTCGATCCACGAGCTGCCGCCCGGTGTGGCATGGCTTACACCGCGGGTTACAGCCCGCGTCGATGCCGCCGACACACTGGTGCTGGAGGCCGTGCTGCCCGATGATCCGGGTGTCGTCGCGCAGCTGGTCGCGCGGCTGGGCTATTCGCCCGCGCCGCCGAAACTCGCGACCCGGGTCGCGCCGTCAAAGCGCACTGCGCTGAAGGCCGCGATCGCCGGCGCCGGCCTGTCGCCCGACACCCTCGACCTGATGGAGACCTGGCTGGCGGCGATCGTGCTTGGCGACGGCGCGCTGGCAAGACTCGGCTTCACCGCGGAGAACGGCGTCGAGGCGACGTTGACCGCCCGCGTCCGGGCCGCCGACAAGCCGGTGACACCGCTGGAAACACTGGAGCAGCAGTTCGGCTATTTCGACAACCTGTCCGAAACCGATCAGCGCGCGCTGCTGGATGCAACTGTGGACGATGCCGCGACCGCGCAGGCCGATTCCCGACGCCTGATCGCGGCATGGCTGGCCGGCGACACCGCGACAATCGCCGCCGAGTTCAAGGCCGATGCCCTGGGCGCGACACCCAACCTGGAGCGGGTGCTGGTGCGTGACCGCAACGCCCGCTGGGCCGACTGGATCAAGACGCGATTGAACCGCCCCGGCCGCGTGTTCATGGCTGTCGGCGCTGCGCATCTGGCCGGCCCGGATTCGGTGCAGGCGATGCTGAAGACGCGCGGGCTGACCGCGACGCGGCTGCCGTGACGCGAAAAAGCGACGGGTGCCGGTGACAGCACCCGCCGAGGCTCGCTCAAGAGGCGGGGAGAATCATGCGCCGCTTGCTCTCACTGCATATCCTATCGTAACGGTAGGCGTTCGGCAGAAAATCTTTCGCCGCGGCCAATTGCACTTTGTCGCCAGCCGCGGATGGCGGCTAGACTGGGCCGCAGGGGGACGCCGATGAGCGATACGACTTTGCGCACGGTCGATGCGGACGCCATCGCCGGGCGGCACCTGCGCTATTACGACTTCCTGATGGCGGCGTTCGTCGCCATCCTGATCTGCTCCAACCTGATCGGCGCGGGCAAGCCGGCGACGCTGACCCTGCCGCTGTTCGGCCCGGTGATCTTTGGCGCGGGCATCCTATTCTTCCCGCTCGGCTATGTGCTGGGTGACGTGCTGACCGAGGTTTACGGCTACGCCCGCGCCCGGCGCGTGGTGTGGGCCGGGTTCGCGGCCAGCCTGTTCATGGCTTTCATGGCGTGGGTGATCGTTACCCTGCCCCCGGCCCCCGGCTATACCGGCCAGATCGCACTGGCGGAGGTGTTCGGCCAGACACCGCGCATTGTCATCGCCAGCATCCTGGCGTTCTGGGCGGGCGAGTTCGCCAACGCCTTCGTGCTGGCGCGGATGAAAGTGTGGACGCAGGGCCGGATGCTTTGGACCCGCACCATCGGCTCGACCGTCGTCGGCCAGGCGGTCGACAGCGCGATCTTCTACCCGCTCGCCTTCCTCGGCGTCTGGGAGACATCACTGGTGGTCAAGGTAATGGTCACCAACTACCTGTTGAAAGTCCTGTGGGAGGTGGTCCTGACGCCCGTCACCTACCGCGTGGTCGCTTTCTTCAAGCGCGCCGAAGGCGTCGACGTGTTCGACAACGGCACCGACTTCACCCCGTTCCGGGCGAAGGTCTAGCTCAGCGCCGCGACCAGCCCTTCGAACAGGCGGCGGCCGTCGGTGCCGCCGTGGGCGGCCTCGATCACCCGCTCGGGATGGGGCATCAGGCCGAGCACATTTCCCTGGGCGTTGACGATGCCGGCGATGTCGCGGGCCGAGCCGTTGACGGCCTCGCCGTAGCGAAATACCACCCGGCCCTCGCCCTCCAGCCGGTCGAGCTCGTCGGCGTCGGCGGTGAAATTGCCGTCGTGGTGGGCGACCGGCACCCGGATCTGCTCGTTCGCGTCGAAGCGGCTGGTGAAGCTGGTCTGGCTGTTGGCGACGGTCAGCACGACATCACGGCAGACGAAATCGAGGCCGGCGTTACGCATCAGCGCGCCGGGCAGCAGCCCCGCCTCGGTCAGCACCTGGAAGCCGTTGCAGACGCCCAGCACCGCGACGCCCCGCCCGGCCGCCTCGACCACGGCCCGCATGATCGGCGAGCGGGCCGACATCGCGCCGGATCGGAGGTAGTCACCGTAGGAGAAGCCGCCGGGCAGCGCGATCAGGTCGAGGCCATCGGGCAGTTCGGTGTCGCGGTGCCAGACCATCGCAGGTGCCTGACCGGTGGTGTCGCGCAGCGCGACGGCGAGGTCGCGGTCGCAGTTCGAGCCGGGGAAGACGACGACGGCAGTCTTCATGGGCGCGGCTCCTCTAGACGGTTTCGACCCGGCCTAAGCCGTTTCAACCTTGAACGTCTCGATTACGGTGTTGGCGAGCAGCTTGCGCGCCATGTCCTCGATCGTCGCGACGCTGGTGCCGTCGGCGAGATCGAGCTCGATGACCTTGCCCTGGCGGACGCCGGCGACGCCGTCGAAGCCCAGCCCCTCCAGCGCGTGGTGGATGGCGCGGCCCTGCGGATCGAGCACGCCGGGCTTCAGGGTGACGGTGACGCGGGCTTTCATGCGCGAGGCGTTTAGGATGGACGCGCGTTGCGGGCAAGCGGTGCGGCATTCTATGGCTGGCACCGTCCAGACAGGGATGCACGTGAGGGACCACCGGATGACCGACGACATGCGCCAGCGGCTGAGCAAGGTGCCGGAGGTCACGCTGGTGTTCTGGCTGATCAAGATCGCCGCGACGACGCTGGGCGAAACCGGCGGCGACGCGGTCAGCATGTCGATGGGCTTGGGCTATGTCGTCGGCACGGCGATCTTCGGCGTCATCTTCGCGGTCGCGGTGGCGGCGCAGATCCGCGCGTCACGCTACCATCCGCTGCTCTACTGGGCGACGATCGTGGCGACGACAACGGTCGGCACGACCATCGCCGACTATGTCACCCGCGATCTCGGCGTCGGGTATGCCGGCGGCTCGGCGCTCTTGCTGGCGCTGCTCGCGGCATCGCTGCTGGTGTGGTGGCGGACGCTGGGCACGGTCGCGGTCGAGAGCATCGCGACGCCGCGCGCGGAGGTTTTCTACTGGGTGACGATCATGTTCTCGCAAACGCTGGGCACCGCGCTCGGCGACTGGACGGCGGACACCAACGGGCTGGGCTACGGCGCCAGCGCGGTGATCTTCGGCGGGCTGCTCGCGGCGATCGCGGCGCTCTACTATGTGACCGCGACATCGCGCACCGCGCTGTTCTGGGCGGCGTTCGTGCTGACGCGGCCGCTCGGCGCGGTGCTTGGTGACCTGCTCGACAAGCCCGTCGCCAAGGGCGGGCTGGAGCTCAGCCGCTACGGCGCGTCGGCAGCGCTGCTGGCGGTGATGCTGGCGCTGATCCTGGCCATCCCGTCACGCGCGGCGGGCAAGGCGCACTGAGGCGCTATTTGCCCCGCGACTTGCGGTGCTCGTCGAGGTCGAGGATCGCGCCATCGGCCCCTTCGGGCAACAAGCCAAGGCGACGCGCGACCTCCTGATACGCCTCGACCTCGCCGCCGAGGTCGTGGCGGAAGCGGTCCTTGTCCATCTTTTCGTTGGTCTTCATGTCCCACAGGCGGCAGCCGTCGGGGCTGATCTCGTCGGCAAGGATGATGCGGCTGTAGTCGCCCTCGAACAGGCGGCCGAACTCCAGCTTGAAGTCGACGAGGCGGATGCCGACGCCGGCGAACATGCCCGCCATGAAGTCGTTGATGCGGACCGCGAGGTCGGCGATGTCGTGCATCTCGTCCTGTGTCGCCCAGCCGAATGCCGAAATATGCTCCTCGGTGATCATCGGGTCGCCGAGCGCGTCGTCCTTGTAGTAATATTCGAGGATGGTGCGCGGCAGCGGCGTGCCCTCTTCCATGCCGAGCCGTTTCGCCAGCGACCCGGCGACGACGTTGCGCACCACGACCTCGACGGGCACGATCTCGACCTGGCGGACCAGTTGCTCGCGCATGTTGAGGCGGCGGACGAAGTGCGTCGGGATGCCGATCGTCCCGAGCATCGTGAAGATATGCTCGGAAATCCGGTTGTTGAGCACGCCCTTGCCGCTGATCGTGCCCTTCTTCTGGGCGTTGAAGGCGGTCGCGTCGTCCTTGAAGTACTGAATGATCGTACCGGGCTCCGGGCCCTCGTACAGGATCTTGGCCTTGCCCTCGTAAATCTGGCGGCGGCGGGACATGGGCGGAGCCTTCTCGAATCGACGACGCCCCGGCGCGGAAGCGAACCGGGGCGATACCTTCCTAACATAGCGGCGCAGGTGCGGTGTGACAATGTTGCGACCGCGCCGTTGAACCCCGCGCCGCGCCGCTCTATCTGCGGAGCCAACACAGCCGCGAGGACCTTATGTCGAACCTGCAGAACCGCGAAAAGGCCTTCGAGGACATGTATGCCCGCGATGCGGAGCTGCGCTTCAAGGTGCTGGCGCGGCGCGACAAGCTGACGGGTCTGTGGGCGGCCGGCCTGCTCGGCAAGTCAGGGGCGGAGGCCGAAGACTATTGGAGAGCGGTGATCCTCGCCGATCTCGAGCTTCCCGGCGACGAGGATGTTATCGCCAAGCTCGCCGCCGACCTGACCGGCAAGGCGAGCGACGCCGAGATCCGCGCCCAGCTGCAGCTGTGTTTCATCGAGGCCGAGCGCCAGTTCCGCGAGGACATGTAGATGGCGATGGCAGCTGCCGATATCGAGGCGGCGATCCGGGCCGCCCTGCCGGGCGCGACGGTCGAGATCACCGATCTGGCCGGCGACGGCGATCATTATGCGGCGCGTGTCGTCTCGGCGGCGTTCGCGGGATTGCCCCGGGTGCGCCAGCATCAGATGGTCTATAATGCGCTTGGCGGGCGGATGGGCGGCGAACTGCACGCCCTGCAGCTGACGACAGTGATTGAGGAGTGAGCGAAATGGTTGACGATCAGGTCAAGGCACGCATCGGCGGTATCGTCGCGGCGAACGACGTCGTGCTGTTCATGAAGGGCACGCCGATCTTTCCGCAGTGCGGCTTCTCGTCGACCGCCGTGCAGATTCTAGAGCAGCTCGACGTCGCCTTCGAAGGTATCGATGTGCTGCGTGATCCGGAGGTCCGGTCGGGCGTCAAGGAATACAGCGACTGGCCGACCGTGCCGCAGCTGTACGTCAAGGGCGAGTTCGTCGGCGGCAGCGACATCATGATGGAGATGTACCGCTCGGGCGAGCTGGAGACGCTGATGGCCGAGAAGGGCGTCGCGAAGGCGGCCTGACCGGAACCGGGGGGTGACCACATCGGCTGCGATATGGGGTGAGACGCGCGCGATTGTCGCGCGCCACCTCGGCGTGTTCGTGACGCTTGCCGCGGCGTGCCAGTTCCTGCCGACCGTGGCGATGCGGCTGCTCGCGCCCCAGGTTGCGACGATGCCGTCGCTGACGCCGGGTGCTGCACCGCCACCTGCCATCCCCGCGTCGATGTGGCTGGTCCTGCTTGGCATCACCCTCGTCCAGTACGTCGGGCTGTTCACCATCGCGGCGATCACCTCCGACCCGCGCGAGGGCGGCGGCCGCACGATCGGTGAGACGATCGCCGCTGCCCTGCCCGCCTTCGGCAAGTTTCTGCTCGCGCTGGTGCTGTTCGCAGTCGCCTATCTCGTCTTCTCGCTGGTCGCGGGCATCGTGCTGGCGATTCTTGCGATCGTATTCGGTGCGACTGGCGGCATGACCCGGACGAGCGCGGGCACGGTCGATCCGCAGATGATCGCCGGGCTGGTCGGCCTGATCATCGCCGTCGTCCTGCCGCTTGTTACGTGGGTAATGGCGCGCCTGTCGCCGCTGGTCGGCGTCTACCTGCGCGAGGATGCCGGTGTCGTCGCGGGCATCCGCCGCGCCTGGTCATTGTCGCGCGGCTCGACCTGGTCGGTCGTGCTGCTACTGCTGCTGTTCTTGCTGTTGAGCGGGCTGGCTGCCGCGATCCAGTTCGGCCTGGGCAGCGGCGGGGTCATCGGCATCCTCGGCACGCTCGTCGCCGCTGCGATAAGCGCGATCCTGTTCGTCTACTTCTCGGCCGCGATCGGCGTCATCTACGGCCAGGTCGCGACGCCGCCCGAGGACGTCTTCGCCTAATCCCACTTCGCCAGCGGCGGCAGGCTCATGAGGATGGCCTCGGTGTTACCTCCAGTCTTGAGGCCGAACGTGGTGCCACGGTCATAGACCAGGTTGAACTCGGCATAGAGGCCGCGATAGCGCAGCTGGGCATCGCGGTCGGCGTCGGTGAACGGCAGGTGCATCCGCCGCCGCGCGATCGCCGGGAAGGTCGCGAGCAGCGTAGTGCCGACTTCCTTCGTGAACAGGAAGTCCGCCTCCCAGTCGTCCTCGAGATAATCGTAGAAGATGCCGCCGACACCGCGATGGCGGCCCCGGTGCGGCACCCAGAAATACTCGTCACACCACTTTGAGAAGCGCGACCAATAGTCGGCGCCATGGCGGTCGCAGACGCCTTCGAATGCCGCCTTGAACTCGGCGGTGTCGCTGTCGACCGGCAGCGGCGGGTTGAGGTCGGCGACACCGGCGAACCAGCGCTTGGTCGTCACCAGGAAGCGCGTATTCATGTGGACGGCGGGAACATGCGGGTTGGCCATGTGCGCGACCAGGCTGATGCCGGTGGCGAAGAAGCGCGGGTCCTCGCCGGCACCGGGGATGTTCTTGGCGAACTCGGGCGAGAACGTGCCGTGGACGGTCGAGGTGTTGACGCCGACCTTTTCGAACACGCGGCCCTTCATCACCGACATCAGGCCGCCGCCGCCCGGTGCGCCGCTGGGGTCGGGGCGCTCCCATGCCGTCTGCTCGAACCGGCCGGCGGGCACATCACTATCGCCTTCGTCTTCCAGCGCCTCGAACGTGGCGCACAGCTGGTCGCGCAGCGACTGGAACCATGCCTGAGCAGCAAGCTGTTGATCGTCGAAATCGGCCATGGACCGCGTCATGCCGGGGGCCGCGGCGGACGGCAAGGACCCCCCGCGCCAAAATGCCCGTTGCACAGTCCTACCCGGGAGCGCTAACAGCCCTGTCACAAATCGCGAGAGTTCGAAAACGCATGGCCACGCAGCCGCATGACGACCTGACTGAAACCGGCGAACGTCGGCGCGACTTCATCTATATCGCCACCGGTGCGTTCGCGGCGGTCGGCGCGGCCGCGGTCGCCTGGCCGCTGGTCAACCAGATGAACCCCAGCGCCGACGTGCTGGCACTGGCCTCGATCGATGTCGATCTGACGCCGATTGCTGCGGGCCAGGCGATCAAGATCAGCTGGCGCGGCAAGCCGGTGTTCGTGCGCAACCTGACGCCGGCGGAGCAGGCCGCCGCCAACAAGGTCGACATCTCGACGCTCCGCGACCCGCAGACGCTGGCGCAGCGGACAAAGCCCGGCAACGCCAACTGGCTCATCACGCTGGGCGTCTGCACTCACCTCGGCTGCGTGCCGCTGGGCGCCGGCGAAGGCGAGAACAAGGGCGATTTCGGCGGCTATTTCTGCCCCTGCCACGGCTCCGCCTACGATACCGCGGCGCGCATTCGGAAGGGCCCCGCCCCAAAGAACCTCGAGGTTCCCGAATACGCGTTCAAGTCCCCCACCCAAATCACCATCGGTTGAGGCTGAAACCATGAGCTTCCCCTGGGCCAAGCATTACACGCCGACCACCGCGCTCGGTAAGTACATCGACGAAAAGCTGCCGGTCCCGCGGCTGGTCTACGATAGCGTCGGCGCGGGCTATCCGGTGCCGAAGAACCTCAATTACTTCTACAATTTCGGCGTGCTGGCCGGCGTCGCGCTGGTCGTGCAGATCATCACCGGCATCGTGCTGGCGATGCACTACGCCGCCAACACCCAGATCGCGTTCGACAGCGTCGAGCACATCATGCGCGACGTCAACGGCGGCTGGATGATGCGCTACATGCACGCCACCGGCGCGTCGTTCTTCTTCATCGCCGTCTACGTCCACATCTTCCGCGGCCTCTATTACGGCTCCTACAAGCCGCCGCGCGAGGTGCTGTGGCTGCTCGGGCTGGTCATCTTCCTGCTGATGATGGCGACGGCCTTCATGGGCTATGTGCTGGTCTGGGGGCAGATGAGCTTCTGGGGCGCGACCGTCATCACCAACCTGTTCTCGGCGATTCCGCTGGTCGGCGATGTCATCCACACCTGGCTCCTGGGTGGCTTCGCGCCCGACAACGCGACGCTGAACCGCTTCTTCTCGCTGCACTTCCTGCTGCCGTTCGTGATCCTGGGCGTCGTGATCCTGCACGTCTGGGCGCTGCACATTCCGGGCTCGAACAACCCGACCGGCATCTCGGTCAAGGGCCCGCAGGATACCGTGCCGTTCCACCCGTATTACACCGCCAAGGACTTCTTCGGCCTGTGCATCTATCTGCTGCTGTTCGCCGCCGTGGTGTTCTTCGCGCCGAATGCGCTGGGCGAGGCCGATAATTACATCCCGGCCAACCCGCTCTCGACGCCGGCGCTGATCGTTCCGGAATGGTATTTCTGGCCGTTCTACGCGATCCTGCGCGCCTTCACCGTCGACTTCCTGTTCGTGCCCGCCAAGCTGTGGGGCGTGCTGGCGATGTTCAGCGCTATCCTGCTGTTGTTCTTCCTGCCGTGGCTCGACACGTCGCCGGTGAAGTCCAACAACTACCGGCCGATGGCGCGGATCGCCTTCTGGGTGTTTGTCGTCGACGTGCTGATCCTCGCTTATTGCGGCGGGCAGCATGCCGGTGAGCCGTGGCTGCGGTTGAGCCAGATCACCAGCGCCTATTATTTCGCGCACTTCCTCATCATCCTGCCGATCATCGCGCGCATCGAGCGGCCGCTGCCGCTGCCCAACTCGATCTCGGAAGCGGTGCTGAAGCGCCATACCAACCTGGGTGCGCCCGCCGCGCAACAGCTGCCGGGCGCGGGCATCGCGGAACTGCCGCCGACCGGCGCCGCGCAGCCGGCCGAATAAGGGCTTAGCGACAATGGTAAAGCTGATTGCCGGGCTGCTCGGTGCCGTATTCTGCGCCGCGCTGCTGTTCGGTTTCGTCCAGCCGCGCGATGCGGAGGCTCCCGATCCGGTTCACAAATATCATCTCGAGCCGACCAAGGCCGGCTTCAGCTTCGACAATCCGGTAATGGGTAACTTCGACCGGGCGCAGCTGCAGCGCGGCTTCCAGATCTACAAGGAGGTCTGCTCGGCCTGCCACAGCCTTAACCGCATCGCCTTCCGCAACCTTGCCGATCTGGGCAAGGGATTCGAGCCGGCGGCGATCAAGGCGCTCGCCAAGAGCTATGACATCGCGTCGATCGACGACAAGACCGGCGAGCCGACGACACGCAAGGGCGTGCCCAGCGACCATTTCCCGCCGCCCTTCCCCAACGAGATCGCCGCGCGCGCCGCCAACAACAATGCGCTGCCGCCCGACTTCTCGCTGCTGGCGAAGGCCCGCGAGGGCGGCGCCAATTACATCCACGCGCTGGTGTCGGGCTACAGGGATCCGCCTCCCGGCTGGACTGTGCCGGACGGCCTTTACTACAACCCGTATTTCCGCAGCCTCAACATCGCCATGCCGCCGCCGCTGGCCGCCGACCAGGTGACCTATGCCGACGGCACCAAGGCGACGCTCGACCAGGAAGCCAAGGATATCGCGGCGTTCATGATGTGGGCGGCGGAGCCGAAGCTGGAGGCGCGTCGCAGCACCGGCCTGGGCGTGGTGCTGTTCCTGATCATCCTGACCGGCCTCGCCTATATGACCTATCAGCGGGTGTGGGCGGACGTGAAGGGCAAGAAGACCGCCGTCCCGGCGGAGTGACTTGCGCCGCCGCGCAGGAGGTCTAGGCTCGCCCCCGGTTCAACGCCGGAGGGACGCCATGACCCGTACACTCGCATTCGCCGCCGCTTTTGCTGTCGCACTGGGGGGCATGTCCGCCCCGGCGCTGGCGGCGCCGTGCAAGGACGCCAAGGGCAAGTTCACGAAATGCCCGATGACGCCCGCCCCCGCCGCGCGCTGCCGCAAGGATGGCAAGTTCGCCAAGTGCGGCACGCCGGGTGCCAATCCGGTCAAGTGAGCGCATGACCGCGGCGAACGCCGACCTTGCCGCGCTGATCCGCACGATTCCCGGCTATCCCAAGCCGGGCATCCAGTTTCGCGACATCACCACGTTGTTGCTCGACGGCGCGGGGTTCGCGGCGACTATCGAGCGGATGAGCGATGCGGTGGCGCCGCTCCGCCCGGCGCTGATCGCGGGCATCGAGGCGCGCGGTTTCGTCTTCGGTGCTGCGGTTGCCGCCAGGCTCGGCTGCGGTCTGCTGCTCATCCGCAAGCGTAACAAGCTGCCGGGCGCCGTTCACGGCATCAACTACGCACTGGAATACGGCCAGGACCGGATCGAGATGCACGCCGATGCCTGCCCGCCGGGCACAAGGGTGGTGATCGTCGACGACCTGATCGCGACCGGCGGCACTGCGCTGGCCACCGCCCAGCTGCTGGCTCAAGCGGAGGCCGACGTTGCGGGGGCGGCGTTCGTCATCGACCTTCCCGACCTTGGCGGGGCCGACCGTCTGCGCGCCGCCGGCATTGCGGTCAGCGCGCTGGTCGCCTTCGCAGGCGACTAGCGCCGGCGCGCGGCGCGGACGATCTCGGCGCTCGCCAGCACCATCATCGACACCATGCCGCCGATCGCAAGCAAGCCGGCCGGCGTGACATCGACCCGCGCCGCCAGCCGCGCGGTGCCGAACTGCAGCTGGACCGCCGCGGACTGATAACCCTCGGGCGCGGCAGGCTCCGCCGGCACCGGCGCGGCCACCGGGTTCAGCTTGCCCTTAGACATTGAACCGGAAGTTCAGCACGTCGCCGTCCGCCACCACATACTCCTTGCCCTCCGACCGGAAACGGCCGTGGTCGCGCGCACCGGCCTCGCCCTTGAACGCGACATAGTCGTCATAGGCGATCGTCTCGGCGCGGATGAAGCCCTTCTCGAAATCGGTGTGGATGACGCCGGCGGCCTGGGGCGCGCGGCTGCCCGCCGCCACCGTCCACGCCCGCGTCTCCTTCGGGCCGACGGTGAAGAAGGTCAGCAGCCCGAGCAGGTCGTAGCCGGCGCGCACCACCCGGGCGAGGCCGGTTTCGGTCAGGCCCAGTTCGGCGAGGAAGTCGGGGCGGTCGGCGGGGTCCATCTGGGCAATCTCGGATTCGATCGCGGCGGAGATGACGACCGCGCGCGCCCCTTCGGCTGCTGCCTTGGCCGCGACCTTGGCGGATAGGGCATTCCCGTTCGCCGCGCTCGCCTCCTCGACGTTGCAGACATAGAGCACCGGCTTGGCGGTCAGCAGCTGCGCCTGCGCCAGTGCCGCGGCCTCCTCCTCGTCGGCTGGAACCGTCAGCCGCGCCGGCTTGCCCTCGCGCAGCAGTTCGAGCGCGCGGCCCAGCACGGCCGCGGCCGCCTTCGCGTCCTTGTCGCCCTGCATGCCCTTCTTGGCAAGCGCCGGCACGCGCTTTTCCAGGCTCTCGAGGTCGCTCAGCATCAGCTCGGTCTCCACCGTCTCGGCGTCCGAGATCGGGTCGATCTTGCCTTCGACATGCGTCACGTCGTCATCGATGAAGCAGCGCAGGACATGGACGATGGCGTCGGTCTCGCGGATGTTGCCGAGGAACTGGTTGCCCAGCCCCTCCCCCTTCGACGCGCCGCGCACCAGGCCGGCGATGTCGGTGAAGCCCAGCTGCGTCTCGATGATCTTCGCCGACTGCGCGATCCCCGCCAGCACCGCGAGGCGCGGATCGGGCACCGGCACGTTGCCGACGTTCGGCTCGATCGTGCAGAACGGATAATTCGCCGCCGCCGCGCTCGCCGTCTCGGTCAGCGCGTTGAACAGCGTCGACTTGCCGACGTTCGGCAGCCCGACGATCCCGCAGCGAAAGCCCATCTATATTTTCCAGCTCGAATCGGGACGGCCTTGCATCGGCGCCTGAAGAAGTACGGCTCGCACTTTGTCCGGGCCAAGCCATACTTTGTCATCCGCAAATCTAATTTGGTCGATTGGCTGCTTTTTACCATGTTCTTCAACGCAAATACGATGTGCAATTGCAAAACCCTCTCGAAGCCACCACTCGGCGTAATCGGCGAGCTTTTCATTCAGTAAGTCTCGCAAGGGCCCGGTATGTTTAGCAAGCTCGCTATCAAGATAGCGACTGAGCTCACCTATCGTCGCGTTTATCGACATGCTCGCTATTTGTGCGTCATGGTCAGCAGAGCTCATTTTCAGTCCTCTCGGTTTCGGTTTGCGACCTCGTTCATGAAGCGCGCATCGTCGCCCGCCACCAGCCACGGCAGTTCCGCCGCCACCGCGCCGAGCACATCGGGCAGCCAGCCGCCGACCTCCGCCTTAGCAAAGTTGCCGAGCGCATGGCCCAGCACCTTGTCCTTGTGCCCGGGGTGGCCGATGCCCAGCCGGACGCGGCGGTATTCCGGCCCGACATGCGCGTCGATCGAGCGGATGCCGTTATGCCCCGCCGCGCCCCCGGCCGTCTTGACCCTGACCTTGCCGGGCGCCAGGTCGAGCTCGTCGTAGATCACCGTCAGCGCCTCGGGCCCGAGCTTGTAGAAGCGCAGCGCCTCGCCGACCGACCGGCCGCTGTCGTTCATATACGTCGCGGGCTTGAGCAGCAGCAGCTTCTCCGTCCCCACCCGGCCTTCGGCGACGAGTCCCTGGAAGCGCAGCCGCCAGGGGTCGAACCGGTACTGGTCGTGGATCACGTCGGCGGCCATGAAGCCGATATTGTGGCGCTGCAGCGCGTGCGTCGCGCCCGGGTTGCCGAGGCCGGCGAAGATCTGCATCCCACCGGCCCCGGAAACGCCGCTACTCGTCTTTCTTCTCGGCCTCGGCCTCGGCCGCCGATTCGGCGGCAGCGGCAGCGGCGACCGCTTCGTCCGCGGCAGCGTCGGCGCTCTGCAGGGCCGACGGCGCGACCATCGTCGCGACGGTGAAGTCGCGGTCGGTGATCACCGGCGTCACGCCGGCGGGCAGCGTGATCGCCGAGATGTGGATCGAATCGCCGATGTCGAGGCCGGCCAGCGAGAAGTCCAGCTGGTCGGGAATCGCGTCGGACGGGCAGTTCAGCTCGACCTCGTGACGGACGATGTTGAGCGTCCCGCCGCGCTTCATGCCGGGCGACTTTTCCTCGTCGGTGAAGTGGACCGGCACCGCGACGTCGATCTTCGCACCCTTGGCGAGGCGCAGGAAGTCGACATGCACCGGCCGGTCGCTGACGACGTCGAACTGGACGTCGCGCGGCAGGGTGCGGTGGGTGGCGCCGTCGAGATCGAGCTCGACCACCGAATTCATGAAGTGGCCGGTGTGGAGCAGCTTGGTCAGCTCCTTCTCGGGGACGTGGATCGAGATGGCGGCCTGTTTGTCGCCGTAGATGACGGCGGGGACACGACCGGTTCTGCGCACGGCACGGGAGGCTCCCTTGCCTGCCCGCTCGCGCACCGCGGCCGCGAGTTGCATCGCTTCGCTCATGGGTGCTTCCTTACAGTTGGACCCGTGCGCCTCCAGGGATGCGGGCACGGGCAGCGCGCGGCTATAGGGGTGTGGCCCCGGAGACGCAAGTCAGCCTTTTTGCGAGGGTTAGCGAAAGTCGTATTGCGGCTCCTTTCGTCGCGCGATAGGGACGTTCTGTCAGCTGCTTGGCAATGTGGCGACTGGGCGCGACTGGTTTCTTGATTTCGAACAGGGGAGTTTTTGTGATGACGATTTCGAAGACAGTGACGACGCGCGCCGGCCTTTTGGCGGCGGCAGGAATTTCGGCGCTCCTCATGTCGAGCCCGGCACTGGCCGGCGCGACCGCGACCTGCGAGGAAACGCCGGGTCTCGAGTGCGGCACCGGCTCGTCGACGGTGACGGTCATCGACACGGCGATTGGTCAGGGTGCCACCGCCGCAGGCGTCGGCGTACAGGGTGCGACGGCCGTCGGCGAGACCGCTTCCGCCACCGGTGCGGGCGCCACCTCATTGGGTGACGACGCCAGCGCGACGGGCGTCGGCTCGCTCGCGATCGGCGGCGACGACTCCGGCAATATCGGCGCGACGGCCAACGGTACGCACGCCAGCGCCGTCGGCAGCAAGTCGCTCGCCACCGGCACCGACACCACGGCCGTTGGATATGGCGCCCAGGCGACCGCCGATGGTACAAGCGCTTTCGGTCGCGACGCGATCGCGATCGGCGGCAACAGCTCCGCCTTCGGTCTCAGCTCGCGGGCCAACGGCCGTGACGCGGTTGCGCTCGGCACGCAGGCGCAGGCGCTGGGCATCCAGTCGACCGTCACCGGCGTCGGTTCGTTCGCCAGCGGCATGGGCTCGACGGCCAACGGTTATCAGGCGGCCGCCATCGGCAACAACACCACCGCCATCGGCAACTCGTCGCGCACCTCGACCGGCGACGCGGTTGCGGTCGGTACGCAGGCGCAGGCGCTGGGCTTCCAGACCACCGCGATCGGTGTCGGTTCGTTCGTTGACAGCACCGGCGGTACCGCGCTTGGTTACCAGGCGAGCGTGACCGGCGGCACGAACAGCACCGCCATCGGCACCCGCGCTGTCACTGTTGGCACCGAGGCCACCGCGGTCGGCACGGGCGCCAGCGCGACCGCAGACAGCGCTTCGGCGTTCGGCGTTTTCGCCAGCGCTAGCGCTAACAATGCGTCCGCTTTCGGGCGTAACGCCATCGCCAGCGGCAGCACCGACGGCGCAATTTCGCTGGGCTATAACTCCCAGGCCACCGGCGGCACCGGCACCATTTATGCCTCGACGGCGCTTGGCGGTTACGCGCGGGCAACGGGCACGGGTTCGACAGCGGTCGGCAACGATGCGCAGGCAACGGGCGCTGGCTCGACCGCCATCGGCGGCAACGACCCCGAGCGTGGCGACTTTGGCGCCCGAGCTCTTGGCGAGAACAGCACCGCGGTCGGTGCCGGCTCGCAGGCCACCGTCGGCGACTCGACGGCGGTCGGTAACACGGCAGCAGCGCTCAACTTCCAGACCGTCGCGCTCGGTGTCGGTTCGTTCGCGGATGCGACCGGCGCGGTCGCGCTCGGTTACCAGTCGTCGTCGACGGGCTTCAACAGCACCGCGGTCGGCCGCCAGTCGGTCGCGACCACCGGTGATGCTTCGGCCTTCGGCGACCAGTCGACGGCGGGCAACTTCCAGGCCACCGCCATCGGTGTCCAGGCGTTCGCCAACGGCATCTCGTCGACCGCCGTCGGCTACAAGTCGTCGGCAACCGGCCTGACGTCGGTCGCGCTCGGCGACAACGCCGAAGCCCGCAACGAGGATGCGGTCGCCATCGGTGACCTGGCCTCGGCCACCGGCTTCCACTCGACCTCGGTCGGCGGCGAGTCGCGGGCGACCACCACCGGCGCCCAGGCGTTCGGCTGGCAGGCGGCCGCAACCGGCGTAACCAGCCTCGCGGTTGGCCATCAGGCGGCGGCAAGCGGCGTCTCGGCGACGGCGCTCGGCAAGAACACCGTCGCGGCCTTCGACCGTTCGACCGCGGTCGGCTTCGGGGCGACGACGACCCGGGCCAACCAGGTCGTGCTCGGCAGCGCCGGTTCGTCGGTCACGGTCGGCGACATCGCCGCCTCGACCGCCGCTCAGACCGGTGCGGTCGGCCTCGTCACGGTTGACGGGTCGGGCACGCTCGGCCGCAACACGACGGCGCTCGGCGACATCGCGACGCTGCAGGGTCAGACTTCGACCCTGTTCACCCTGCAGCAGCAGGATCGTCGCGAGATCCGCAAGGCAAACGAGGGCGTCGCCCTGGCGCTGGCGCTCGACACCCCGTCGATCCCGGCCGGTGCGAAGTTCGCGGTCTCGGGCGGCGGCGGCTACTACAACAAGCGCGGCGCCGTCGCGGCGGCGATCTCGGCCGCCATCGGTCCGATGTCGCAGGTCTCGGCGGGTGTCGGCGTCGGCACCAACACCGGCGAAGTCGGCGCGCGGGCGGGCTTCCAGTTCGCGTGGTAAGCCGGAAACTCGGCGGGCGGCACATCGCCGCCCGCTGCGTCCTGGGGGCGGTGCTGCTGGTCAGCACCGCCCCTGCGGCGTCACAGGTCCCCGGCGCGGTGCAGTCCGGGGCACCCGTCCCCGACCGGCTCGAACTGTCGCGACTGATCTGGTCGACGATGGCCGCGGTCGACCATGCCAACCGTTCGGGCAATTATTCGGTGCTGCGCGATCTCAGCGCGCCGGGCTTCCAGGCCAATAACGATGCCGCCCGGTTGACGCAGGTGTTTGCAGGACTGCGGTCGCAGAACATCGACCTGTCGACGACGCTGTTACTGGCCCCCAGCTTCGCCGCCCAGCCGGCGATCGTCGGGCCCGGCCTGATGCGGCTGACCGGCCAGTTCGGGCTGCGGCCGACGGCGATCAACTTCGACCTCATCTATCAATATACCAGCGGCCGCTGGAAGCTTTACGGCGTCTCCATCGTACCCGTGGCGCTGGCCACCACCCAGCCGGGGCCGGCCGCACCGCCGCCGCCATCGCAGCGCCGGAAGCCCTGACGTTCCACTGATGTTCCGCTTGTGCTAGGGTGGCGGCGATGGACGAGTCGCCGCCCCTCCGCTGGCTGTATTTCGACCTGAACTCGTATTTCGCGAGCGTCGAGCAGCAATTACAGCCCGAATTGCGCGGCCGTCCGATCGCCGTGGCAGCGGTCCACACCGATTCCACCGCTGCCATCGCCGCCAGCTATGAGGCCAAGGCCTATGGCATCAAGACCGGCACCCCGATCTGGCAGGCCCGCGCCATGTGCCGCGACCTCGTCGTCGTCCCGGCCCGGCACGAAAAATATGTTCAGTTTCATCACGCCGTCATCGCCGAGATCGAAACCCATGTGCCGGTCACCGCGGTCTGTTCGATCGACGAAGTCGCCTGCCGCCTGATGGACAACGAGAACGCGCCCGCCCAGGTCGCGGCGCTGGCGGCGCGGATCAAGGCGGGTATCGCGGCGAACGTCGGCGTCTGCCTGAAGTCGTCGATCGGGGCCGCGCCGAACCGCCTGCTCGCCAAGATCGCCAGCGACATGCAGAAGCCCGACGGCCTCACCATCCTGACCGCCGACACGCTGTACGCGCGCCTGTGCAGCCTCACTCCCGGCGACATCCCGGGGGTTGGGCGCAACATGGAAAAGCGGCTGGCGGCCAAGGGCATCGTCGACATGGCGCGGATCCTGGCGCTGACGCCGCGCGAGGCGCACGAGGTATGGGGCAACGTCTGGGGCGAGCGGCTGCACTGGCTGCTGCGCGGCGCCGACCTGCCCGAGCGCGCCGTGCAGCGGCGGACCATCGGCCACAGCAGCGTGCTCGCCCCCGACCGCCGCGGGCCGGAGCGCGCCCGGCTGGTCACCCGCCGCCTGACGATGAAGGCCGCCACGCGGCTGCGCCGGATGGAGTGCCGGACGTCGATGATCGTGCTGACGGTCAAGGGCGAGGCAGGCACGAAATGGTCGCACGGCTGCCGCCTGGTCGCGGCGCAGGACAGCTTCACCCTGCTCCACTGCGTCGAGGGCCTGTGGGCGCGGATGCTGGGCGAGATGCCCGACCCGCGCTACCGGCAGGTGTCGGTGACCTTCCTCGAGCTGACGCCCGCCAGCGAGGCGCAGCTGGCGCTGTTCGATGCTGGCACGAGTATCAGCGCCGCGACCGAGGCGCGCCGCCTGTCGCTCAGCCGCGCGCTCGACAAGGCCAACGCGCGCTGGGGCCGCGATGCGGTGACCGTCGGCCACGACGAGCGCGGCGCGACGCGCTCGTCTGGGCCCAAGATCGCCTTCACCCGCATCCCCGAGCTGGCCGAGTTCAGCGAGTAGCCATCGTCCGCACGGTCACATCGAGCCGACCGCCCGCGACGGTCACCAGATTGAACGACGGCGGCGTCCGGCGGACCCGTTCGGACAAGGTGCCAGCGCCGATCATCCGGACCGGGCGCGCACCACCCTCCCACAGCCGGTCGAACGGATCATGGGTATGGCCGGTCAGCACCGCATCCGCGCCGGCCGCCGCCAGAGCCGCCAGCGCCGCCCCTCCGCCGCGCGTCCGCGTGTGCTCGAGCGGGTGGTGGCAGGCGACCAGCGCCAGCGTGCCGGGCCGCTTGTCCTGCAGCGCCGTGAGCGTCGTTGCCAGCGCCGTGCGGTGGACGTGCCCGCTAGCCCAGTTGACGCGCAGCTGCGCGCGCGCCGTGGTCTTCAGCGACACCAGGGTGACGCCGTCGAGTTCCAGCGGCTGGTGCAGAACATCCGCCAGCGCCCTCACCCGGCCATAGGGGTTGAGCAGCCGCTGCCACGGCCGGAAAACCGGCAGATCGTGGTTGCCCGGCTCGATCCGCACCGGCACGGCGAGCGCCGACAGCCATGCCGAGGCGGCCGCGAACTCGCTACGGCGGGCGGTCGCGGTGAGGTCGCCGGTCAGCAGCACGAGGTCGGGCCGCTCCGCCCCGACGACACCCGCGAACCAGTCCAGCGCAACGCGGTCCTCGGTGCCGAAATGCACGTCGGAGACATGGAAGATGCGCGTCATGCGGTGGCGATGAAGGCGAGGCGGGTGTGGCCGGCGCGGACGCGGGCCGGGCTGTCGAGCTTGGCGGGCTCACCGTCGAACAGGGCGCGCACGAAGCGGCGGCCGACCAGCGTCACCTCGTCGACAGTCGCGACCGTGACGCCCGGCCCGGCGCGCCAGTCGCCGCGGATCCAGTCCCAGCCGAGGCGCACCGCATCGGCGATGCCCGCCGCGCTGACCGCCGAGACCTCCAGTCCGTCCGCGACCGGCTTGACGACGACCGCGCGGTGCTTGGCCGTTTGGCCCGCGATCCGGACCGTCCGGCTGAAGGTGCGCGACCAAGCCAGTCGCGCGGCCCGGACGGCGCGGGCAAGGCGGCCCTTGCGGACGTCCTCACGCGCATGAACCCAGGCCGCCGCCGGCCCGAGGATGATGCCGACCATCGCGCGCTGGCTGCCGACAATGGCGATCGGCGGATGGACCAGCCGTGCCGCGCTCGCCGCCGCCAGGATTGCGTCGCGGTCGGCCTCACCGTGCAACGCCTTGGCAAGGCCGTTCATCGTGCCGCCGGGCAGCACCAGACACTGCCCCGACCAGTCGTCGGCAGCGGTCCAGGCGGCGTTGATGGTGCCGTCGCCGCCGCAGATCAGCAGCGTATCGGCCTGCACGCCATCAAGGTCCCGCGGCGTTGGCGCGGCGTCGCCGGGAAAGTCGGTCTCACCGGCGAGCGCGATACCACTCTCGGCCAGCTTCGCCTTCAGTCCCGCTGCCACAGTGTCGTCGGTCGAGCCCGACCCGGCGTTGACGACCAGCCAGACGCGGCGGAGGAGAGTAGAGTTGTTCATCGTGCGGCATAACGCATGGCGTCGGGTTACGCCGCAAGTGGTCCGGGGCTCAGGCCTTTTTCAGACTGCCCGGCTTGTGCGCCGCGATGCCCCCGCTCTTGGCGGATTTGACGATGTACTCGGGATTGTCCTTCGACGCGGCGACCTTGTGGCCCTTGATCTGCGTCGGGCTCGTGACCTTCCGGACGACCTTGCCGACGGGATGCCCGCCACTTGAATCCCATTCGACCTTGTCGCCGGCCTTGAAGCTCTTCTCCGCCATCGTGCATCTCCCTCAGAACGGGAGAAAGCGTCGCGGCGGGAAACCGGTTCCCGCGGCTATTCGACCACGTTCTCGGGCTTGTAGCGGTTTTCCAGGAACTTGCCCTGGACGAGGAAGGCGTCGCGATGCTCGGCCGCCAGCGCCTCGGACGCGCGGGCGAGCTCGGCGTCGACGGTCTTCAACCCCTCGACCAGCCGCGCCTCGATGCTGGGACCGCCGTCGGCGTCAGGGCTGCTGCGCATCGCGGGGGGCACTTTGGCATAGCGCTCGACCAGCTCGGGCAGGTGGGTGTTGAGGAGGCGGCTGACGTCCTGCGCGGTGGCGCTCATCTCGGGCACCGCGGCAAGCTGCGGCCCGAGCGTGTTCAGCTGCGCCGAGATACGGTCGAGGGTGGGCGCGGCGAGGCGCGGCAGGTCGCGGCGGCGGGCGTCGAGGAAGATCTCGGTGCGGCGCGGCAGCTGGGCCGGCGGCGTCTTCTTCAGCTCGGCGGGCGCGACATCGGTATTGCCCAGCGGCAGCGAAGCCGCGATGATGAACAGCAGCGGAATCAGCAGGACCGCCAGCGCAAAGCCGACGACGCCGATTGGCCCGATGAACAGCGAATAGGCGAGCAGCGCCAGCAGTTCGACTGCCACCGCAATGACCCCGCGCCGCGCCCGCCGCCCGGCGTTGGTCACGGTCCGCGCGATGCGCCTCGTCTGAGCCGTGCGGTTGACGCCGCCCGGCAGCCGGTCGAGCACTTCGTCGAAACGGGCGATGGCGCGGTCGACGTCGCGGGCCATGTCAGCCTTCCAGCGCCGCGAACGCCGGCGACGCGCCCGCCAGCGCCTTGTTCGACGCACCCTCGGCGCGGGCGATATAGCCGCGCGATTTCTCGACCTCGCTGGTCAGCACATTAACCGTGGTCTTCATCGAATCAAGCGCCTGCAGCTTGAAAGTGTCGATGGCGTCCATGGTCGTGTAGATATTCTGGAACGCCCGCTGCAAAGTCGCGATCGGGATGGTGCTGCTGGCAGCCTGCTGGTGGATGACCGCGGTCTGGGTCTTCAAGAGCTCGCCGGTCGAGTCGATCATGCCGGCCGTGGTCGTGTTCAGCGCGGTGATCTGCTCCAGCACCAGCTTCTGCGCGGTCAGCGCCTGCGCCACGGTCACGGCGGTGCGGAGCGCGGCGACGGTGGTGGTGGAGGCGCGGTCGACGCCCTTCACCAGCTCGACATTGTTCTTCTTGACCAGATCGAGCGCCAGATAGCCCTGCACGCTGACCGCCATCTGGGTGAGCAGGTCGGTGGTGCGCTGGCGGATATAGAACAGCGCGCTCTCGCGGATCGCCTTGGCCTTGGCGGGGTCGGCGTATTCGATCTCGGCCGCCTTTGCCTCCAGCTGCGCATCCAGTGTCTTGGAGACGTGGATCATCTGCTCCAGCTTGCCCATGGTCTTCCACAGGTTCTGGCGCTCGAGGTCGACGGCGGCGTTATCGTGCAGCAGCTCGTCCTTGCCGGCCGCGAGGCGCGACAGGATGGCGCTGATGTTCGACTGCGCCGACTTGTAGCTGTCGAAATAGCCGCGCAGCTTGTTGCCGCCGAACGGGATCAGCCCGAACATCTTCTTGCGGGTGAGGAGGTTGCCGCGCCGGCCCGGATCGAGGTCCTCGATGGTGGCGCGCAGCTCGGTCAGGTTCGCGCCGATGCCGGTGTCGCGGTCCATGGCGCGCACCGGCCGGTCGAGGAAGCGGTTGGACTGGCCCGCAGCCTCCGCGATCTCGCGCGCGCCGAGGTTGGTCAGCTGGTCGACCTTGGCCCCGAACGCCGGCGACGCCGCGTCCTCCGCCACCAGTTCCGCGATGAACTTCTCGACATTGGCGTCGAGCTTGGTCCGCGTCGCATCGTCGACCGGCACGAGGCCCGACGCCTTCTCCGGCGCGACCACCGCGACGGGGGCGGGCGGCGTCAGCGTGATGGTCGGCTCGGCAGTGGTCGTCGGGGCCTGGGTGGCCATGGGGCAAAGCTCCGTGGTTGCGAAGACGAGGGTTAGCAGATCGGAACGCAACGCTCTACTGTGTTGCCGGGCTATGTCGGTAGCCTTGCGCCGGATGCAAGATTAGGGTCACGCCATGACCAGCGCCACCGACCTGCTCGCCCAGCCCTTCGGCACCCTGCCCGACCTCATCCGCGCGCACGCCGCCGCGGACCCGGCGCGCATCGCCTTCATCGTCGGGAAGGAGTGCCTGCCCTACGGCAACCTCGACCGCTGGATGGACAGCGTCGCGGCCCGCCTGCAAGCGCTGGGTATCGGCCCCGGCGGCACCGTGGCGATCTGCGCCTATACCTCGATTGCCTATGCCGCGACGTTCCTGGGGGCGCTGCGGGCCGGGGTCGCCGTCGCGCCGATCGCGCCGTCGTCGACGCCCGCGCAGATCGCCGCGATGGTCGCCGACAGCGGCGCGGGCGTCTATTTCACCGATGCCGCCGTCGCCGCCGAAACCGCGGCCGAGGCCATCGCCACCCCGACCGTGCGCCTCGACGATACGCCGGCCTATCGCGCCTGGCTCGGCGACGCGCCGTTCAGCGCGCCCGAAATCGCGCCGCAGACGCCGTTCAACGTCATCTATTCCAGCGGCACGACGGGGACGCCGAAGGGCATCGTCCACAGCCATGCGATGCGCTGGGGCCATATCACCGGCGGCGTGCCGCTGGGCTATGGCCCGCAGTCGGTGACACTGCTGTCGACGCCGCTCTATTCCAACACCACGATGGCGAGCTTCCTGCCCGCGCTGGGCGGCGGCGGCACGGTGGTGCTGATGCCGAAGTTCGATGCGCTGGAGTATCTCCGCCTCGCCGAACGGCACCGCATGACCCACACCATGCTGGTCCCGGTCCAGTACCGCCGCCTGATGGCGCTGCCGGAGTTCGACGGCTTCGACCTGGCGTCGACGGTGTGCAAGTTCTGCACCTCGGCGCCCTTCCCCGCCGCGCTGAAGGCGGATGTGCTGGCGCGCTGGCCGGGCGGGCTGGTCGAGTATTTCGGCATGACCGAGGGCGGCGGCCTGTGCGTGCTGCAGGCGCACAAGCACCCCGACAAGCTGCACACCGTCGGCCAGCCGGCGCCCGGCCACGACATGCGGGTGCTGGGCGAGGACGGGACCGAGCTGCCGCCGGGCGAAGTCGGCGAGATCGTCGGCCATTCCGCCGGCACCATGCTCGGCTATCTGAACCAGCCAGCGAAGACGCGCGAGGCGCAGTGGACCGCGCCCGACGGCCGCGTGTTCATGCGCACCGGCGATGTCGGGCGCTTCGATGCGGACGGCTTCCTAACGCTGATGGACCGCAAGAAGGACATGATCATCTCCGGCGGCTTCAATATCTACCCGAGCGACATCGAGGCGGTGATGGTGCAGCACCCCGACGTCGTCGAGGCGGCGGTGGTCGGCGTACCCAGCGACGCCTGGGGCGAGACCCCGGTGGCGTTCGTGGCGCTGCGCGGCGGCGAGCCGGAGGCGGTCCGCGAATGGACCAACGCCCAGCTCGGCAAGACCCAGCGCCTCAGCGCCATCGCGGTGGTCGACGCCCTCCCCCGCAGCGCCATCGGCAAGGTGCTGAAGCGGGAACTCAGGGACGGGTGGAACGGGGTGACTGGCTAGAGCGGATTTTCGGGAATGTCCGCAATTGGTGGAAAGCTGACCTTTCGTGGATGAGCGCCGCAGCGTAGTCAGGTAAAATGGAGCCATACAGCAAGCTCCTTCTCTGGTCCTTGATCTTCGCATTTGCGTGGGTCTGGATGATTGTAAGTGACTGGCGGAGCGGTCAGCTCGGATGGAGTTTCGCCCGCTTGCGCCGGTCCGACCGGCCAAAGCTCTTCTGGTTTGTCTTTGCTGCGCAACACTGCCTGATGCTTCTATGTTTCGTGACGCTCGCGGACACGATTCTCGCTTAGCGATAGACGACTGCAAGTGGGGCGGCAGCTGCCCTGCGGCTTTCCCGCCCCATAGCTGCCGGTCCGCTTTCGCGAAAGCCGTGACAATCCGCACGGCGGGAACGACCGGGAATGGTGGCTAGCGGACGCAGGCGTGCTATTGTCAGTCATGGAAGAAAGGACCACATCGAAGCCTACTGTGCGGAAACGGGCGGAGGAGATCAAACAATTCCGCTGCAAAAACTTGATCGCCGTAATTGAAAATCCCACTGACATTAAGAATATCGGCACGGTCATTCGAAACGTTAACGCGCTCGGTGTGGAGAAAGTATACGTCGTCGATCCGCATCGCGCGTTGCCGGATGATTGGCAGGAACTGCGTGAACGCAAATCAATTTCGAAGACGTCAGTCTCCGCTGTAAAATGGACCTTTGTTAAGCGGTTTGACAGCACCGATTCGTGTTTTGACCATCTTGAAAAGAAGGGTTTCAAATCGCTCGTCACTTCGCCTCACGTGAAAGGCAAGACTAGTATATACCTGCATGAGGGAGACTTTACCTTGCACAGCAAGTTGGCGGTCTGGTTTGGCAGCGAAGCGACTGGGATAAGCGAACGGGCCGTCGAGCGAAGCGAAATGTGCGTCAGTATTCCAATGTTCGGTATGGTCGAGAGCCTCAACCTCGGGACTAGTTCAGGAATTGTCCTATACGAGGTGACAAAGCAAAGGCGGGAATATCAAAGTCGGTATAGGCTACGTGACAAGAGGGGTGAAAGGGCGATTCCTCTCCCGACAGTCATAGAGCCGAAAGGCGCGCAATCTTAACGACCGCAACTGGGCGATTGCCGACCGGCAGCTTTCCCGCCCGAAAGCTTCCGGTCCGCTTTTGGAGAGCGCCATAATCATAGGCGGGGCGGGAACGACCGGGAATGGTGGGAAGCGGTCTTCTCCCCGCCGTCATGCTGAAACAAGTTCAGTGTGACGATTTAGATGACTGGAAGTGGGTCTTAACTGCCGTCCGCCCGTTTTCGGCCGGACTTACGCCACAACGCGAGGTCGATGATCGCGCTCATTACGAACACGGCGGCTAAGCCTAATCCCCAACCGCCGTGTCTGAACCAGTCGAAAAGGTTCAGACCGGCACATGCAAGCGCGAGGATAACTAGCGCAAAGTGTATTGTCGTGCGGCTCATCCCGACAGTAAATCATGGACGGCGAATGACCGCAACTGGGCGAAAGCAGACTTCCGACATCCAAATCTGAACGCCTGAGCGCAATCCGGCTCGGCGATAGCCTGCCCCGCAGCGCCATCGGAAACGCGTCGAAACGCGAACGCCGGGACAGCGCGTCGAAGCCATCATAATTAATTTTCGATGTGTAGCGTCTTCACGGAAACTTTTTGAAATCCGCCCCCGTAATGTATCATGCCGGTGTCGACGCCTGAGTCGACAGGGCTCGGGGGCGTGCCAATGACTGAACCATCGATGACCGTGCCGTGGCGGAGCGCGCCGGAACGGCGCGCGCCGGCGGCGCGGCGCAAGACGTCGGTGATGGCGGCGTTGAAGGCGCGGGTGAAGCGCCTGTGGCATGCCGCCTGGTACCTCGGCGACGATCCCGCCGACGACAATTTCTAGCTACAGCTCGACCACGCTGACCCGCATCGCGATCGGCTCGACCGCGCCGCTGGTGGTCAGGAAGGCGATGTCGGCCGCGTCGCGGCCGTGGGCGATGCGGATCAGGCCCGCCACCGGCGCGAGCCCCGTCGGATCGACCAGCCACCAGCCATCGCCGAGCCAGACTTCGAACACCGCGTGGAAATCGGGCGGGTCGAGCGCCAGCGCATAGGCCGCGACCGCACGCGCCGGGATGCCGCCGGCGCGGCACAGCGCGATGCCGAGGAGGGTGAAGTCGCGGCACACCCCGGCGCGGTCGACGAAGGTCTGCTCGGCGGTGGTCTGCGGGGTCGACACGCCGTGGGTATAGTCGAGATGGTCCTGGATCCAGGCGATGATCGCCAGCACCTTGGCACCGCCCGACAGCGCCCCGAACTCGCGCGCCGTGAAGCGCAGGAACTGGTCGGCGGGGCAGTAACGGCTCGGCATCAGATAGGGCAGCACGTCGGCGGGCAGCTCGCTCCATTCGTGCTGGACCAGCTCGGCATGGATTTCGGCGCGCGGCTCGACCTCGACGACGGCGTGATAGGCGATCTCGACATCGCCCTCGACGACGCCGCGCAGCAGCCGGCCGTCGTCGAGCTCGTCGGCTGTCAGCGCGTGGTGCGGCGTGACGGTCAGGCCCTCGGAGATGATGGTCTGGCCCGGCGCGTGCGCGACCTGGACCTTGGCCATGATCTCGGTCGGCGCGAGGTAGCGGTTCGCGACGTGCGATTGGGCGAGCAGGCGCATGGCATCTTTCTAGGCAGAGGTGTCGGGGCTGTCGGGAAGCAGCGCCAGCAGAGCGAAGCAGGCGGCCCAGGGTTCCGCCGCCAGCCCCGGCAGCGCGGCGGCGAGGTGGCGGTCGGCGGCGGCGTGGACGACATGGCTGAGGGGCAGCCGCTCACCGATGGCGCGCCAGCTCCACGCCCGGCCGAGATTGAGCGCCGGCAGGCCCCGGGCCGGCTCGAACAGCACCGGCGGCAGCGCATCGTCCAGGCCCGGCAGCAGCGCCGCCAGCCACGGCTCGAACTCGCCGCGCGGCAGCAGCCGGAGCATGGCGTGCGCCTCGCTCAGGATCGGTGACAGCTGGGCGTCGGCGTCGGGCTCCCACACCTGCGCGGCGCGGTCGCGGCCGAACCAGCGCCGCGCCAGCGCGGTCAGCGCCAGCGCCAGTTCCGGATCGTGGCGCGTCGCCCAGGCGTGGCCGTGGATCATCGCAAAGCCGCTGTTGGCGGCGTTGCCGGCCCGCACCGGATAGGCGGCATTGCGGACCCAGAGGTGCGCCGCCCGCACCGCGGCCCGCGCCTGCGCGTCGAGGGCGCCCGCCCACGACTGGCGGTGCCGCCGCATCTCGGCATGCAGCGTCAGCTGCCACGCCCAGCCGCCAGCCATGGCTTCGTCGACGCCGAAGCGCCCCATCGCGCGGTCGCGCACCGCCTCTGCCTCGGGCAGCGCCGGCCACGCCCGCGCGCAGGTCAGCAGCGTCCACCAGCCGGCGGCATCGACGGTGTCCTGCGCCAGCGTCAGCGCCATCAGGCGCGCGGCGATCGCCGGCGTCAGCTGCATCTTGCCTCCCTGTTGCGGTGCGACCATAGCCGGGGCCGGTGCCGCCGCAACCACCGGGTGGTTAACGCCGGCCGAAGTGTAGGATTCCCGATGCGCCGTTTCATCATCATAGTCATAACCCTCGCCGCCCCCGCCCTCGCTGCGGAACCGACCGGGCGCATGACCACCGCCACCGTGTTCGGCAACGATGCCTGCCCAACGCCCGCCAATGGCGACATCGTCGTCTGCGGTCGCCTGCCCGAAAGCGAGCGCTTCCGCATCCCCAAGAAGCTGCGCCAGAACAAGCAGGCTCGAACCGAGCAGAACTGGGCGAGCCGGGTCGAGACACTGGACGAAGTGGCGCGGGTGCAGCGCCCCGACAGCTGCTCGGCGGTCGGCTTCGGCGGCCAGACCGGGTGCACCGCGGCGATGCTGCGGCAATGGGCAGCCGAACGCCGCGCCGAGGGTCAGCGCGCCGGGATCGAGTTCTAGCGCGGCCCTATTGCACGATGACCCTGATCTTGCCGATCCGGGCGCGCGGCGCATCCACAGCAGGGGTTCTCGCACCACCGCCCTCGGGCGTCTTGAGCACCAGCACGACCCGCATCGTCTGGGCATCGAACCCCGGTGCCTTGGCCAGTTGCGCGATCTTGCGGGTGATGTCGAACACCCGGCGCGGGGCCATGTCGCCCATCGCTCCGGCATGGTGCATCGAGGCCTGGTCGGCCTTGGTCAGCCCGAACAGCACCAGGTTGCCGGCATAGCTCGGGTCGGTGAACACCGGCGTCTTGCCCGGCGGCGGGTTGAGATAGATTTCGTAGAAACCCTCCGGATTGGCGACGTCGATGTCGTCGAAGGCAAGATAGGTCTTCTTGGCCACCGCGCCTGCCGACATCACCGGCAGCCTGACCGTGGCTTCGGCGGGCCTCCCGCCCAGCGCCACGGATGGTGCTGTCTCGGCAACGTTCCGCTGGCGGATGCTCTGCGCCAGCTCCGGACTGATCTGCGAGGCGAGGATGGTTGCGTCCAGGAAAAGCTTCCTCCGCTGATAACTATAGCCCAGCGACTTGCAGCCGCCCAGCGCCCGGCCCATCTTGACTGTCCGCGCAGCGCCGGTTTCGTCGAAGAAGGTGAACTCCTGGTTGAGCCATGACGCGTTACTGGGATTGGTGTGCCCTGCCCCCGCATCCCATACATCCCACAACCGGTCGATATTGCAGTGGTGGAGCCAGAAGATTGGGTCCTGCCCGGCGGTGTTGAAGCTCGACATCCAACCGCCGACCGAGACGTGCACCGCACCGTGGGGGCTGCCCTCGATGCTGCCGGTGAAGCCGTTGTAGCTGTTCTCGCTAAGGCACGAGGTCGTCGACACCGCACTGGTGGGGATCAGCGCGCCGCCGTTGATGCCGCTGGACCGCTGGCTGACGAAGAGCGCGTTACCGCTGGTCGGGGTGCGGAACGGAGCCGGCAGCGCGCGGTCGGCGGTCCAGTTCCAGAACGGCAGCACCAGCGCCGGGGAACCGCTGGCGGCGCGCAGGATGCGCTCAAAATAATAAAGGTAAAGCCGGTGCCAGCTGAGAAAGTGCAGTGTGCCGTGCTGGCACGTGCCCCATTGCGGCCGTTGGGGCGAGAGATTGCTGCCGTGAATGCCAGCCTGATACAGCCAGCTGGTCGGATCGCTGACCGGGCGCGACTGCATCACCTCGATGCCGTGGCGCAGCGCGGCCAACTGCGCCGGCGTCAGGCTGTTGATGTTCGGTCGCGTCCGGCACACGGCTGTGAAGATGTTTGGATCGAGCTTGCGCAACGCCGGATTGAGCTCTGCCCTTTCCAGTGTCGCGGTGCCCGGCGCGGCCAGCGCCCGTGATCCGAACAGCGCCAGCGCGCCGCCGCCAAGCATGATGTCTCTGCGGTCCATGGTCTCGCACCCCAATGCAGGGCAGGCGTTCGTTGCAGGCCTGCGTTAACGCACCGACCGAGGCGCGCGTTGTCCGCGCTGCCCGGTCCACGACCGAGAAACAGATATTAACACGTAACGGGATAACAACGAATTAACTTCAGCCGAGGCGGTAGCCGACGCCGGGCTCATTCCGGATCAGCGCCATGCCGCCAGGCCCCAGTTTCTGCCGCAGGCTGCGCACGACGACGCGGAGATATTCGACATCGCTGTCGTGCGCCGGGCCCCATACAGCGCGCAGCAACTGGACATGGGTAAGGACGCGTCCGGGCCGCTTAGCGAGTTCTCCAAGGAAGCCGTATTCCTTTGGCGTCAGACGAAGCTCGGCACCGGCGAGCGTCACCCGTCGCCGCGCGAGATCGATAACGATGTCACCGAGTGTCACCACTGGCGCTCCGGCCTCACTGGAGAGTGTGTGGCGCAGGCTGGTGCGGACGCGGGCGAGCAGCTCGTCGGTGTCGAACGGCTTGGTGACGAAATCGTCCGCCCCCAGATCGAGCGCTGCGACCTTCTCCTGTGTGTCGTCTCGGGCAGAGACGACGATGATGCGGGCACTCGACTTCGATCGGATCAGCGGGATCAGTTCCAGCCCATCGCGGTCCGGCAGGCCGAGATCGAGCAAAACGACATCGGGCTTGTCGATACCGAGGCTGGCGAGCGCGTCACGGGCGTTGGTGCCCTCGACGACCGCATAGCCGCCGCGCTCCAACGCGCCGCGCAGCAGCCGGCGGATCGCCGCCTCGTCGTCGACAACCAAAATCTTCGCCGCGGTCACGCCGCTTCGCGCACGCGGACGAGCAGGTCGGCCGGTATGTGCAGCGCGAAGTAGGCCCCTCTCCCGTCGTCGCGGTTGCCAGCACTGACTCTCAGCCCCATTGCCTCGGCGAACCCCTTGACGATGGCGAGGCCGAGGCCCGTTCCCGCCTTGCCCCGGTCCGATCCCTCCACGCGCGCGAAGGTCTCGAACACCTTTTGCGCCATTTCCGATGGCAGCCCGTCGCCGATATCGAGCACCTTCAGTACCAGTTCGTCGGGGTTGCGGCTGGTCGCGATGGTCACCGGCGAGCCGTCGTCACCATATTTGCCGGCGTTGTCGAGCAGGTTGAGCAGGCAATGGTGGAACAGCTGCGGATCGACCCGCACCAGCGGCAGATCGCATGGCACTTCGAGGTTGATGGCGTGGCCGGCCAGCGCGCCGCGGGCGTCGTGGACGGCGCTGGCGACTGCGTCTGTCAGGTCAACCGACTGGACCGCGAGGCGCAGCGCGCCGGCCTCGATTCGCGCCATGTCGAGCAGGTTGGCGACGAAACGCGACAGCCGCTGCGTTTCCGCCTCCAAAGCCTCGAAGGCCGGGTCCTCATGGCGCTGCCGCAACGCCGCGGCGGACGCGAGAATGGTTGTCAGCGGCGTCCGGAGGTCATGCCCGACCGACGACAGCAACGCAGCGCGCAGCCGGTCACGCTGCTCCAGAGCTGCGATGCCCGCCATCTCGCCCTCCAGCCGGATGCGCTCGGCCGCCAGCGCCGCCTGATCGAGCAGGCTGGCGAGCAGCGGCAGCTGATCAGCCCGCAGCGGATCGCGGCCGTCGTCGCGGCTCAGCCCGATGACGCCGCGGGTTACGCCGCCCGACGCCAGCGGCTGGAACAGCCAGTCGGCGGCGGTCAGCGTATCGGCCCCGCGTCCCGCCGCCTGGCCCTTGTCGGCGACCCATTGCGCCGCCGCCATCTCTACCGGCCCGAGCCGATCCTCGGGCGGGGAAGCAGCGACGATCTTGAGCAGCCCGCCCGCGTTCGACAGCAGGATTGCCCGCACCTCGAACATCCGCGCGAACTCGGCGCACATCGCCTGACCCAGTTCCTCCAGCGTCGCAACTCCGGTCAGCTGGCGCGAGAAACCGGCCAGCGCTGCATTGTGGCGGGCGCTGCGGGTCGCGAGATCGGCCTGCACGCGGATGCCGTTGGCGAGCTGGCTCGCCGCCACCGCGACGCCGAGCAGGACGACCACCGTCACTGCATTCTGCGGATCGGCGATGGTGAAGGTGTAGAGCGGCGGCAGGAAAAAGAAGTTGTAGGCGAGCGCCGACACCACCCCGGTGAAAAGGCCCGCGCGCAGGCCGTACAGGCTGGCGGCGGCGAACACCGGGACAAGATACAGCATGTCGACGCTGTTCAGGCTGATCCAGCGCGACACGAACAGGCCAAGCAGCGTCATCGCCGCAACCATCGCGCCGGCGCTCAGATAGTCGCGCCAGACCAGCCCCTGGGCGGCGGCGCGGACCGGCCGGTCGCCACCGGGGACCGCTGCCGCGGGCAGGACGTGAACCGCAACATCGCCGATGCCGCGCACCAGCCGATCGACGACCGAGCCGTGACGCAGCTCGAACCACCACGACCGTGCCGACTTACCGATGACGATCTGGGTGATCCGCGCCTCGACGGCATAGCTGCGCAACCCCTCGACGACGCTGGTTGCCGGGATCGATGCGGTGGCACCGCCCAGCTGCGACGCCAGAGCCAGCGTCGCCGACAGCCGGGCCTGCTCGTCGGGACCCAGCGCGCGCGAACGCGGGGTCTCGACATGCAGAGCGGTCCATGGTGCCTTCAGCGCGTCCGCAAGGCGCTTCGCTGAACGCACTAGCTCGGGCGCATTCGGCAGTTCGCTGACCGCGACCAGCACACGCTCGCCGGCGGCGAAGCTGCCGCCGAGCGTGTGCGCCTTGAGATGGTCGAGCATCTGCGTGTCGACCGCCTGCGCAGCGCGGCGCAGCGCCAGTTCGCGCAACGCTTGCAAGTTCGTCTTCGAGAAGAAGTGCCCGAGCGCTCGCGTCGCTTCCGCCGGGACATAGACCTTGCCATCCTTGAGCCGCTCGATCAGCTCGTCGGGCGGGATATCGACGACCTCGAGCTCGGCCTCTTCCAGCATCCGGTCGGGCACCGTCTCGCGCACCCGGACGCGGGTGAACGAGGCGACGACGTCGTTTAGGCTCTCGATATGCTGGACGTTGATCGTCGACCAGACGTCGATACCCGCGTCGAGCAGCTCCTCGACGTCCTGGTAGCGCTTGGGATGGCGGCTGCCGGCAGCATTGCTGTGCGCGAGCTCGTCGACCAGCACCAGACGCGGCGCGCGCGCCAAGATGGCGTCGAGGTCCATCTCGTCGAGCGCGCGGATGCTGTGCTCGGTGACGCGGCGCGGGATGGTTTCGAACGGCCGGGTAAGCGCCTCTGTATCGGCGCGGCCGTGAGTCTCGACGACGCCGATCACCACGTCGATGCCGGCCTTCAACTTCTGCGCGCCCTCTGTCAGCATCTCGAAGGTCTTGCCGACCCCGGGCGCGGCGCCGAGGAAGACCTTAAGCTTACCACGCCCCTCCGCCTGGGCAGCGGGCAGGAAAGCCTCCGGCGCGGGACGGTCGGGGTCGATCACCCGCCCTTTCTAGCGCCGCCGGCGTCGAGCTGTCGATTGAGGCGCAAGACGTTCACGCGCGGCTCGCCGAGGATGCCGGCGAGCGGTGCCTCGACTGCCGCATCGACCAGCGCGTTCACCTGCACCTCGCCGAGACCGCGCGCTTTCGCTACCCGGCCGACTTGGGCGCGAGCATTTTCGGGCGAGATGTGCGGATCGACGCCTGAGCCGGACGCGGTCACCATATCGGTAGGGATGCCCGATTTAAGCCCGGTTGCAGCGGCGTCGCCATTGACCCGATCGATCAGGCCCTGTGCGTTCGGGCCGAGGTTGGAGCCCGATGACGACTGGCCCTCATAGCCCTTGCCCGCCGCCGACGGCCGGCCGTGAAAGTAGCGCGGTGCGGCAAAGGTCTGCCCGATCAAGTCGGAGCCGATGACCTGGCCATCGGCATTTCTGACGAGGCTGCCGTTGGCCTGCGCGGGGAACACCGCCTGCGCAATGCCGAGCACGACCGCCGGATAAGCGAGGCCGGTGAGCAGCGTGAAGAGCAGCAGCAGGACCGCGGCGGGCCGGGCGGCGCTGGAGATATCGGAATTCATGGGCTTGTCCTTACGCCAGGCCAATGCCGGAGACGGCGAGATCGATGAGCTTGATGCCGACGAACGGCGAGACCAGCCCGCCGAGGCCGTAGATCAGCAGGTTACGCGATAGCAGCTGCCCTGCCCCTGCCGGCCGGTAGGCGACACCCTTCAGCGCCAGCGGCACCAGTGCGGGAATGATCAATGCATTGAATATGATCGCCGAGAGAATTGCGCTCTCGGGTGAACCAAGGTGCATGACATTGAGCGCCCCAAGGCCCGGGTACAGTACAACGAAGATCGCTGGCAGGATCGCGAAATACTTGGCGACGTCGTTCGAGATTGAGAACGTCGTCAGCGCGCCGCGGGTCATCAGCAATTGCTTGCCCAACCCGACGATCTCGATGAGCTTGGTCGGGTCACTGTCGAGGTCGACCATGTTGCCGGCCTCGCGCGCCGCCTGCGTACCGGTGTTCATGGTTACGCCGACGTCAGCCTGCGCCAGCGCGGGCGCGTCGTTGGTGCCGTCGCCGCACATCGCGACCAAACGCCCGCCGACTTGTTCCTTGCGGATATAGGCGAGCTTGTCCTCCGGCGTCGCCTGGGCGAGGAAGTCGTCGACGCCCGCCTCGGCGGCGATGCTGGCTGCAGTCAGCGGGTTGTCGCCCGTAATCATCACCGTGCGGATGCCCATCCGGCGCAGCTCGGCGAATCGCTCGCGCATCCCGGCCTTGACGATGTCCTTAAGATGGATGGCACCCAGGATGCGGCCGTTGCGGATTACGGCCAGCGGCGTGCCGCCGGACCGCGCAATCTCGTCGGTCATCCGGGACAGTTCGGTCGCCTGGGCGCTGGCAGGGACCAGCTTCAGCACCGAGTCGACCGCGCCCTTCTGGATGATGGTGTCGCCGAACTTCAGCCCCGACAGACGGGTCGCGGCGGAGAAGGCGACGATTTCGCCATCCGCCGGCATCGTCGCGGTCTGGCCGTGCTGATCGCGGGCAAGCATGACGATCGAGCGCCCCTCCGGGGTCTCGTCGGCGAGGCTTGATAGATGGGCAGCCTCAGCCAACTCGCCCATCGAGACGCCGCTGACGGCACGGAACTCGGTCGCCTGGCGGTCGCCCACGGTGATCGTGCCGGTCTTGTCGAGCAGCAGCACGTCGACGTCGCCCGCCGCCTCGACCGCGCGGCCCGACTTGGCGAGCACGTTGAAACGCACCAGCCGGTCCATGCCGGCGATGCCGATCGCGCTAAGCAAGGCCGCGATCGTCGTCGGGATCAGCGTGATCAGCAGAGCCGCGAGCAACACGACCGGAATCGCGCCCCCGGCATAGGCGGCGAACATCGGCACGGTGCCGACCGCGATCAGGAAGATGATCGTCAGACCGACGAGCAGGATGGTCAGGGCGATCTCGTTCGGGGTCTTCTGGCGCGACGCACCCTCGACCAGCGCGATCATGCGGTCGAGAAAGCCCTCGCCCGGACCGGCGGTGACGCGCACGACGATCTGGTCGGAGATGACGCGGGTGCCCGCTGTGACCGCCGAACGGTCGCCGCCGGCCTCACGCACGACCGGTGCGCTTTCGCCGGTGATCGCCGCCTCGTTGACGCTCGCCACGCCTTCGACGACTTCGCCGTCTGCAGGGATCAGTTCGCCGGTCTTGACGACGACCAGGTCGCCGACCTTGAGCAGGCTGGCAGCGACGCTCTCGCCGGTCTGGCGGGTCGCAGTCAGCTCGCCCTTGGTCTGGCGCAGCGACGCCGCCTGGGCCTTGCCGCGGCCTTCCGAGATGGCTTCGGCGAAGTTGCCGAACAGCACGGTCAGCCACAGCCAGACGACGATCTGGATCTGGAAGGGGATGCTCGGCCCGGCGCTGCCGGTGAACAGCAGCACGGTCAGCAGCAGCGCCACCACTGCGGTGACGAACATCACCGGATTGCGGATCAGCTGGGCGGGCGCGAGCTTCTTGAAGGCATCGCCCACGGCCGGCCCGACGAGGGCGGCGGTGAACAGCGAGGGCGCGGCGGCGCGGGACATGCTCGTAGCTCCTAGAACAGCTGGCCGCGGATCGTCGCGAACTGGTCGGCGACGGGTCCGAGGGCGAGCGCCGGCAGGAAGGTAAGCCCGCCGAGGATGAGGATGATGCCGATCAGCAGCCCGACCCAAAGCGGACCGGTGGTTGGGAACGAACCCGACGACTGCGGTACGCTGCGCTTGGAAGCGAGCGACCCGGCGATGGCGAGCACCGGCACGATGACGAAAAACCGCCCCAGCCACATCGCGACGGCGAGCATGCCGTTATAGAACGGCGTGTTGGCCGTCAGGCCGGCAAACGCCGAGCCATTGTTCCCGACCGCGCTGCTGAAGGCGTAGAGAATCTCCGAATAACCATGCGGCCCCATGTTGTTGCGGCCGGCCAGCCCGTCCGGCAGAACCGACGCGATGCCGGTGAAGCCGAGGATGATCAGTGGCAGTACCGCGATGGCGAGCACCGCCAGCTTGACCTCGCGCGCCTCGATCTTCTTGCCGACATACTCGGGGCTGCGTCCGACCATCAGGCCTGCGACGAACACCGCGAGGATGGCGTAGAGCAGGAAGCCGTAGAGTCCGGAGCCGACACCGCCGAAGATGATCTCGCCGAGCTGGATGTTGAACAGCGGCACCAAGCCGCCGATCGCCGAGAAGCTGTCGTGCATGGCGTTGACCGCGCCGCAACTGGCGTCGGTGGTGATCGTCGCGAACAGCGCCGACGCGGCGATGCCGAAGCGCACCTCCTTGCCCTCCATGTTGCCCCCGGCGACGCCGAGATGGGCAAGCTGCGGGTTGGCGGTCGCCTCCGACATGTAGGCGACGGTGGTGCCGGCGAGGAACAGTAGCAGCATGGCCGAGAAGATCGCCCAGCCCTGCCTCCTGTTGCCGACGGCCTTGCCGAAGACATAGGTCAGGCCGGCACCGAGCGAGAAGATCGACAGCATCTGCAGCAGGTTCGACAGCGCCGACGGGTTCTCGAATGGGTGCGCCGAGTTGGCGTTGAAAAAGCCGCCACCGTTGGTGCCAAGCATCTTGATCGCTTCCTGGGAAGCGACCGGACCGAGCGCGATCGTCTGCTTGGCACCCTCGAGCGTCGTCGCGACCACCGAGCCGGCGAAGGTCTGCGGGACGCCCATCGCGACCAGCGCGAGCGCATACACCAGGCACGCAGGCAGCAGCAGGTAGAGCGTGATGCGCGTCAGATCGGCCCAGAAATTGCCGAGGCCCTTCGCCTCCCGGCGTGCAAAGCCGCGGATGACCGCGAACGCGATGGCGATGCCGGTCGCCGCGGACAGGAAATTGTGGACCGCCAGCCCCGCCATCTGACTGAGGTTGCTCATCGTCGACTCGCCCGAATACGACTGCCAGTTGGTGTTGGTGACGAAGCTGACCGCGGTGTTGAACGACAGGTGCTCGCTGAGGCCGGCGAAGCCCTGCGGATTGATCGGCAGGCCGGCTTGCAGGCGAAGGATCGCGTACAGCGACAGCACTCCGAATAGGCTGAACAGGATGACGTGGGTTGCATAGCGCCGCCACGTCATGTCCTCCTGTGGATCGACACCGGCCAGCGCGTAGAAACCGCGCTCGACAGGGGCGAGCACGATGTGCAGCGGCGTTCGCCGTCCCTCGTACAGCGCGAAGAGCCACAGCCCGGCGGGCTTGGTGATCGCCACCAGTAATGCTGTGAACAGGCCGATGAGCAGCCAGCCCTGAACGGTCATGTCTCTAGCCTTAAAAGCGCTCGGGCCGGACGAGCACGGCGACGAGATAGAGAAGGAGGCCGGCGGCGGTGACTGCGCCCAGCCAGAGATCGATCGTCATCAGGCGCGGTCCGCCAGGGCGATGTAGAGCAATGTCAGCAGCGTCAGGCCGAGGATGGCACCGACGGCGATCAGGTCCTGCATGGCTTTTATCCTCGTAGGTCGAGGATGCCCATTAGGGTCGCCGCCCGTGAAGATGCCATGCGCCGGTGCGGGCGGTGCGTAAGAATCGCGTAAAGCGCTTATGCCAAGGCCCTCCGCAGCACGGGTTCCGAGGAGGGGCAGCCCCGCATCCGGCCGGCGTCACTGTCGCCCCTCGCGCCCGGCATCGATCGACCGCGGCGCGACAAGACCGGTGGCGACAAGTTCTAGACAAGCTGCGCCGTCCCCCGCACTATCACGCGGCGCACGGGGGGCGGCATGGACTGGAAGACCGAAACGCGAGGAGAGCGGCTCGTCGGCCGCCCGCATGGCCGGGTCGACGAGAGTAATTGGCTGGCGTTTTCGCAGGCGTTGGTTGCCGCGATCGCGACGGCGCAGGCCGAGGCCCTCAGCTTCGTGGTCGACCTGTCGGGGGTCGACTACATGTCTTCACGCGGTCTGCGGGCGCTGTCGACCGCGCTCGCCGCCGCGAAGGAAGCCGGCGTCGAGATGGCGCTCGCGGCCCCCGGTCGGGCCATGCAGCAGATCCTGGCGATCAGCCGCTACGACAAATTGTTCACCGTTCACGACATGCTGCCGGACTGACGCGATGCTGGTTCGCTTCTGGGGCACGCGCGGCTCGCTGCCGGTGGCGACGCGCGCCGAACAGGTCCGCGCCAAGCTGGTCGGTGCGCTGACCGCCGCCTCGGGGCGGACCTTCGCCGATGCGGGCGAAGCCAACGCCTTCCTCGACGGCCTCGACGACTTCGCCCTGACCGGCGGCTATGGCGGCGCCTCGTCGTGCGTCGAGATCGAGGGCGGCGACGGCGACTTTACCGTCTGCGACATGGGCTCAGGACTTCGCGAGTTTGGCCTGTCGGCGCTGGCCCGGGTTTCGGCGGGCCACCCGCGTCGCTTCAACATCTTCCTGTCGCACCTGCACTGGGACCATATCATGGGGTTCCCGTTCTTTGCCCCGGCCTTCGATCCGGCGGCGACGATCGTCGTCCATGCCGGCCACGCCGACGCGGAAGCGGCGCTGCGGCGGCAGCAGGAGGAGATCAGCTTTCCGGTCGCCTTCGACTGGTTGCGCGCCAAAATCGAGTTCGTGCACATGACGCCGGGCGCACCGCGCGAGGTCGGCGGCATGACGGTGTCGCTGATCGAGCAGTTCCACTCCCACGATAGCTATGGCTGGCGCTTCGAGGCCGGGGGCAAGGCGGTCGTCTATTCGACCGATAGCGAGCACAAATCGGAGGCAATGGCCGCCGAGGACCGATTCAGCGACTTTTTCGGACGCGCCGACCTGGTCGTCTGCGACACCATGTATTCGCTGCGCGACACGGTCAGCCTGAAGCAGGACTGGGGGCATTCTTCCAGCCTGGTCGCCATCGACCTGTGTCGCAGCGCCGCCGCCCGGCGCCTTGCGCTGTTCCACCACGAGCCAACCTACAGCGACGCACAGATTCAGGGCATGCATCGCGACGCCATCGCCTATGAGGAACTGACCCGCGGCGACGGGCCGGCGGTCGAGGTGCTGTGCGCCTATGACGGACTCGAAGTCACCGTCTGACCATGCGGCCCGCGTCGCGGGCCGCCAAGCGCGGCTCCGCGTGGCGGGGGCGGTCGGCGCGGCGCTGATCACGCTGCTGCTCGCCTGGGCCGCGGGTCCGCCGTTCGCGGAGCCACTGTTCGACCGCTACCAGCGCCTGCACCCCCGCCCGATCGCCGCCACCCGGGTGCTGATCGTCCGCATCGATGCCGAGAGCCTGCGCACGCTTGGGCCGTGGCCGTGGCCGCGATCCTATCTCGCGGCGCTGACCGACCGGCTGCGCGAGGGCGGCGCCACGGCGGTCGGCTATGACATCTTGTTCGCCGAAGCCGACCCGAGCCAGCCGCAGCGCTTCGCCGACGCCTTCCCCGACCTCAGCGCCGCCGCCCGCGCCGAGGTCGCCCGGCTGCGCCCGCTCGACGAGACCTTCGCCCAGGCCATCGCCCGGGTGCCGGCCGTGGTCGCCCGCACCGGCATCGTTGACACTGCGGTGGAAGCCTTCGGCCCAGCCCCGGCGCTAAGTGTGGAGGCCCGCTTCGTTGCCGCGCCGCCCGCCACCATAACGGCATTCCCGCGCGCCGCCGGCAATGTCGAGGCGATCGAATTCGCCGCCGCAGGCGCGGGCATCATCAACGGTGCGGTCGAGGCCGGCGGCGTAACGCGCCTGCAGCCGATGGTGGCGCGGCTGGCAGGACAGCCGACACCGGGCTTTGCGCTCGAAGTTGCCCGCGTCGCGCTTGGCCGCGATACTATCGAGACCAGCAACGGCGCTGTTGCGGTAGGTGGCCACCGCATCCCCGTCGGTTCTGACGGCGCCGCACGGTTGTGGTTCGGGACGCTGCCGGAAGGGGCAGAGGTGTCGGCGGTCAATGTGCTGCGGCAGCCGCGCAACCCCGCCGCCTACAAGGACCGCATCGTCCTGATCGGCCCCGCCAGCGTTGGGCTGGGCGATATCCGCACAACGCCGCTCGGGCAACCGCAGTTCGGCGTCCGCATCCACGCCCAGGCGGTGGATGCGATCCTGACCGGCGGTTGGCTGGCGCGCCCGGCGTGGGCGCTACCGGCGGAATGGGGGCTGGGGATCATCCTCGCGCTGATCGCCATCGCCGGGTTTCCGCGCTGGGGCGCGGCGCGCTCGTCGCTGGTCTCGCTGGTCATTTCTGTGGCGGTCTTTGCCGGCAGCTGGGCAGCGTTCACCGGTTGGCAGTTGCTGCTCGACCCCGTGCGCCCGGTGCTGATCGGCTTCGTCACCGGCGTCGCCATCACCATCGGCGGCTTCATCGAGACCAGCCGCGCCGCCCGTCACCTACGTGAGAACGCGCTCGCCAGCCAGGGCGAGATGAAGGCGGCGCGCGACATCCAGCAGGCGATGCTGCCCGACCGCACGCATCTTGCAAGCCTCGACCCGCGCCTCGATCTCGACGCCTGGCTGGAGCCGGCGCAGCTGATCGGCGGTGACCTCTACGATGCCTTCCGCATGGGCGACGGCCGCATCGCCTTCCTGATCGGCGACGTCACCGGCAAGGGCGCGTCGGCGGCGCTGTTCATGGCGGTGTCGAAGGCGCTGGCGCACAGCTGGCTCAGGCGCGGCGGCCTGCCGCTCGACCTGGCGATGTTCGCGCTGAACGCCGAGCTGGCGATCGACAGCCTGGTCGAGGTGACGATGCTGTGCGGCATCATCGATCCGGCCACCGGTGCGGTGGAGATGGTCAATGCCGGCCACGAGAACCCGTGGCTGGTGCACGCCGACGGCCGGGTCGAGGCGCTGGCGATGGAAGGCGGTCTGCCGTTGTGCACCCTGCCCGGTGTCACCTATCCGCTGGAACACGCCCAACTCGCGCCCGGCGAGGGGCTGGTGTTCATCACCGACGGGGTGCGCGAGGCGCAGAACGGCGACGGCGGCTTTTTCGGCAGCGAGCGGACCCACGACGTGCTGGCGGGCTGGCGGCCCGACGAGGCAGCACACGACATCACCGGGCGGCTGGTGGCGGCCGTGCGCCGGTTCGAGGCGGGCACGCCGCCCAGCGACGACCTGACGGTGGTGACGCTGCGCTACCGCGGTTAGCGGACGATCACCTCGACGCGCCGGTTGACCGGGTCCTCGACCCCGTCGGCAGTGGCGTGGCCGGCGACCGGCGCGCGCTCACCGCGACCGACGACCCGCGTGATGTTGTTGCTGAGCCCCAGCGGCACCAGCAGCGCCAGCGCCGCCTGCGCCCGCTGCCGCGACAGCACGTCGTTGTCGGCGGCATCGCCGACGCGATCGGTATGCCCCTCGATCTGGACGTCGACGCCAGCCCCGCGCCGCGCCACCTCGGCCAGCAGCGCATCCCGGGTGGCAATGGATTCAGGCGCCAGCGTGGTGCTCGCCTCGGGAAAGTACAGCACAAAGGTCTTGGGCGGCTCCGGCAGGTCGGCGAGCAGCGCACCGTATTTCTTTTCCGCCGCGGCCGCGTCCATCGCGCGCATCGAGCGGCGACCGTCGGCGACGATCATGCGGCCGCCGGCGCGGTCGATCATCTGTATGTCCTCACCGGTCTTGGGGTCGATCACCGCCACGCCGCCGACGGGATTGCCGCCCTCGCCATTGAGCAGCACGACGCTTGACGACGCGCAGCCGCCGGCCAGCAGCGCCAGCCCGAGCGCCGCCGCCCTCACCGGACCGCGACCACGAAGCGGGTGCCGCGGATGCCGAGCACCGAGGTCGGCGTCTGCAGCGTCATGCCCTTGGGGTTCTCGTGCGCGATCTGGCCCGAGATCACCGCCAGCTGGCCCTTCAGCACCTTGGCGTCGAAGCGGCCCTGATGGCTGGCGTCGTCAAACTCAAAGCGGTTGACGACGACGCGGCTGTTCGGCCCAAGCGCGAACCGCGCATTATCGATGAAAGTGACGGCGATGCGCCCGTCCTTGCCGGTGACCAAAGTATCGCCGACATCGAGCTTGGTACCCGGCATGGCCGGCAGCACAACGGTGCCGCGCAGCACGGTGGCGGTGCCGATAGCTTTCTTGACTGTGCCGATCTCGGCCGCGGCGGGCGCGGTCAGCAACGAAGCAGCAATCAGCGCGACGACGATCCGGCCCATGATTTACCCCCCTGGCGCGTTCGGATAGACTAAACCTCGTGACGGGGGTGTGCAACCACGCGGCGACGCTCGCCGTCGACGCTTCGGCGATTGGGGCGGCGTGCGACCTCGCGCGCGACTTTGCCGCCGTTACCGGGCTGGGCGACGATACCGGCGCGCGATTGTGCATCATCGTCGAGGAACTGGTCGCCAATCTGGTCGAGCATACCGGCCTGACCGCGAACGACCAGTTGACGCTCGAAATCGGCTGGGACGGTCGCGAGGTGACGCTGGCGCTGACCGATTCAGGTCCGCCGTTCGATCCCCGCGTCGCGAAGACGCCGGGCGACCTGCCCCCCGAACGTGGCGGCGGGGCGGGCTTGGCGATGGTCCAGGCCTGGGCGCATGTCGAAAGCTATGTCCGCGGTGACGGCATCAACCGGCTGGCGCTGCGCATGACACCCGAGGCCTAAGCAGCTGCATGACAGCCTTGCCGCCGAGCCTGTCGCCTGCACGCTGGTATGTCGTGCTGATGCTCGGCCTCGTTTACGCACTGAACATTGCCGACCGCTATGTCGTGTCGACGGTGCTGGAACCGATCCGGCTCGAATTTCACCTCTCCGACACCGGCGTCGGCTGGCTGACCGGCGTGTCGCTGGCGCTGTTCTACATCACCGTCGGCCTGCCCGTATCGCGGCTCGCCGACCGCGCCAACCGGCGCAACATCGTCGCCGCGGCCCTCGTGCTGTGGTCGGCGGCAACGGCGGTGCTTGGCATGACCGCCAGCTTCGCGCAGTTCCTCATCGCGCGCATCGGCGTCGGTGTCGGCGAGGCCGGCGGCACGCCCCCGTCCACTTCGATCATCGCGGATTATTTCCCGCGCGAGCGCCGCGCCTTCGCGCTGACCCTATTCGCATTCGGCTTGCCGCTCGGCGCTTGGCTCGGCTCGACCGTCGCGGGCCGGATCGTCGAGCATTTTCACAGCTGGCGCGCTGCGTTCATCGCGCTTGGCGTACCGGGCATCGCGCTCGGCCTCGTCATCCTGCTGACCGTACGCGAGCCGGCCCGCGGGCAGTTCGAGGCCGTCACTGCGCCGGTCGCGGGGTCTCTGCGCGCGACGCTGCGCTTTCTGTGGTCGCAGCGTTCGGCCTGGCATATCAACGCCGCGGGCACGGTCATCTGCCTATGGGGCTGGGGCATGCTATTCTGGGTCCAGACGTTCCTCGAACGCGCTTACGGTCTGGGCACCGGCGCGGCGGGTGCTCGGCTGGGCACCATCTACCTGTGGGCGGGGCTTGGCGCGACGGTCGCCACCGGCATTATCTTGTCGTTGCCCGCGATGCGCGACCCGCGCCGCATCGCGCACTTCCTGGCGGTCGTGGTGCTGTGTTCGACGCCGCCCGCGTTCATCCTGTTCTGGACCCACTCGCTGGGCGTCGCAACGGCGATGCTGTGGATCGTGGTACCGGCGATCTACCTCTACGTCGGGCCGACGATGGCGCTGCTGCTCAACTTTCTGCCGGCCTCGATGCGCGCGCAGGGCATGGCGATCAGCCTGCTGACCGCCAATGTCGCGAACCTGATCGTCGCGCCGCTGGCGGTCGGGTTCATCAGCGACCGCCTGGCCGGGCCGCTGGGCAACAACACCGAATCGCTGCGCTACGCGCTCCTGGCACTGTCGACGACCGGGCTGTGGGCGGCCTGGCACTATTGGACCAGCGTGCGAACCTTTGCCGAAGACGATGCGCGCCTGGAGGCTCCACTGGCGGCGGGCACCTGATGCTGGCACGCACCGCGCACGACACCGCCCTGGTATGACCATGCACTATATCCTGACCGTGACCTGCGCCGACGCAATCGGCATCGTCGCCGCGACCGCGACCTATCTTGCCGATCACGACGGCTTCATCGTTGAATCGCAACAGTACGCTGACCTCGCTGCGGGGCGGTTCTTCATGCGAATCGAATTCAAGGCCGCGGGCCCGCGCTTCCCAGCCCTGGTGGCGCTACAGCAGGACTTCGCGCCGATTGCGGAACGTTTCGTGATGAACTGGGCAATCGTCGATGCGGACGCGCGTCCGCGCGTGATGATCGCGGTGTCGCGCTTCGGGCATTGCCTAAACGACCTGCTGCACCGCTGGCGCACCGGCACGCTGCCGGTCGAGATCCCGCTGGTGGTGTCGAACCACGTTGAGTTGCGGTCATTCTGTGAATGGCACGGCATCCCGTTCGTCCACCTGCCGATCGCGGACGGCGGCAAGGCGGCACAGGAACGGCGGCTGCTGGAGCTGGTCGATGAACACTGCATCGATCTGGTTGTGCTGGCGCGCTACATGCAGGTGCTGTCGGCCGACGCCTGCGCGGCGCTGGCGTGGCGCTGCATCAACATCCATCACAGCTTCCTGCCCAGCTTCAAGGGTGCCAAGCCCTACAGCCAGGCGCACGCCAAGGGCGTCAAGCTGATCGGTGCCAGCGCGCATTTCGTCACCGCCAACCTCGACGAGGGGCCGATTATCGAGCAGGACGTGCGCCGCGTCGACCATGGTTTCAGCGTCGAGGCGATGATCGAAGCCGGTCGCGACGTCGAGAGCGCGGTGCTGTCGCGCGCCGTGACGTGGGCGGCCGAACGCCGCATCCTGCCCAACGGCGCGACGACGGTGGTGTTCACGCGCTGAAGCGGCCTTGACGACCGCCGCGCCGGACCCAAATGCCATTCCGATAGTTGGACGCCGCGCGCCTATCACGCCGCCGGGAGGGTTCATGCATTTCACCGTCAATGGCAAGCAGGTCGAAGCGGCCTGCGACCTGCGCACCTCGCTACTGGATCTGCTGCGCGACTATCTCGGCCTGACCGGCTCGAAAAAGGGCTGTAACCAAGGCGCGTGCGGGGCCTGCACCGTGCTGGTCGACGGGGAGCGGATCAATTCCTGTCTGGCGCTCGCGGTCCAGTACCAGGGCCGTGCGATCACCACGGTCGAGGGTCTTGCGACAGCGGACGGCCTCAGCCCGCTGCAGGCGGCCTTCGTCGAGCACGACGGTTTCCAGTGCGGCTATTGCACGCCGGGCCAACTGTGCTCGGCAGTCGGCATGGCGGACGAGGCCCGACGCGGGGTACCGAGCAATGTCACCGAGGATCTCGCCGCCGACATCGTTCTCGACCATGACGAGCTGCGCGAGCGGATGAGCGGCAATCTCTGCCGCTGCGGTGCCTATAACGGCATCATCGCGGCGATCAGCGAGACCTATGCAAAGGCCGCGGCATGAACCCCTTTGCGTATGAGCGCGCCCGCGACAGCGGCGATGCGGTACGGCTGGCTGCAGCAAGCGCGGCGTCGCGCTACCTCGGCGGCGGCACCAACCTCGTCGACCTGATGCGCCAGGGTGTCGAGCGGCCCGACCGGCTGGTCGACATCACCGCCCTGCCGGCCGCGATTGCCGACACGCCGGATGGCGGTTTGCTGATCGACGCCGCGGTCCGCAATACCCAGCTCGCCGCCGATCCACGCGTCCGCGCCCGCTATCCGGTACTGGCGCGTGCCGTGCTCGCCGGCGCGAGCGCGCAGATCCGCAACATGGCGACGGTCGGCGGAAACCTGTTGCAGCGCACCCGCTGCGCCTATTTTTACGATGACGCCGCCCATTGCAACAAGCGCGTGCCCGGCAACGGCTGCGACGCGGTCGACGGGTTCAACCGCATCCATGCCATCCTCGGGGCGTCGCCGGCCTGCGTCGCAACCCACCCGTCCGATATGTGCGTCGCGCTCGCCGCGCTCGATGCCGTGGTCCATCTCGAAGGTTCGGTCGGGGCGCGGCAGGTCGCGCTGGTCGACTTTCACCGGCTGCCGGGCGGCCAGCCCGACATCGAGACGGTGCTGCAGCCGGGCGAGCTGATTACCGCTGTCACCCTGCCGCCGCTCGGCATGGCGTCGACCTACCGCAAGGTACGCGACCGGGCGAGCTATGCCTTCGCACTGGTGTCGGTAGCGGCAGGGCTCGACGTGGCGGGCGGTGTCGTGCGCGATGTCCGGCTGGCGCTCGGCGGGGTGGCGCACAAGCCGTGGCGCTGCGCTACCGCCGAGGCGGCGCTGCGCGGGCAACCGGCCACCGCCGCGACTTTCCGCGCCGCTGCAGACGCCGAACTCGCCGACGCCGTGCCGCTGCGCGACAATGGTTTCAAAATCGAACTGGCCCGCCGCACCATCCTCGCGGTGCTCGGCGAACTGGCGGGAGAGCCGGCATGAGTGTGGTTCAGGACGCTGCGGCGCTGGCCCAGGGCGCCGCGCAGTCGGTGATGAAGAAGGCGGTCGAACTGGCCCCGGATAGCTGGCTGCCGGGCGGCAAGCCCGACCCGCTGATCCGCCAGAAGCACGGCTTGGTCGGCACGCCGGTGTCGCGCATCGATGGCCCGCTGAAGGTCAAGGGCGCGGCGCGCTTCGCGGCGGAAATACCGCTCGAGAACATGGTCTATGCGGCGCTGGCGCACAGTACGATACCGCGTGGTCGCATCGTGACACTCGATGTCGCTTCAGCGGAGGCAGCGGCCGGCGTGGTGCTGGTGATGACCTATCGCAACGCGCCGCGGTTGCAACCACCACCGCTGTTCCTGACCGCTGCAAAGGCGGTGTCGGGCGACAACCTGCCCGTCATGCAGGATGCCGAGATTCATTGGAACGGCCAGCCTATCGCGGTCGTGCTGGCCGAAACCCAGGAACAGGCCGACCATGCCGCATCGCTGATCGTCGCGACCTATGAGCGCGCGCCGGCGCGCACGGCATTCGAAGCGGCAAAGGCCGATACGGCGTCAGGCAGCTTCGGCGGCGAGCCGCTGCTGCTCGAGATCGGCGATGCCGAGGCCGCGCTGGCTGCGGCCCCGCACAAGATCGACGCGACCTACACGACGCCGCGCCACAACCATAACGCGATCGAGTTGCACGCCGCGACGCTGACGTGGCAGGGCGACGACCTGATCATCCACGATGCCACCCAGGCGGTATCACACACAGCCTGGTCGCTGGCGCAGGTGTTCGGAATCAGGGAGGCGCAGGTGCGCGTCACCTCGCCCTATGTCGGCGGCGGCTTCGGCGGCAAGACGTTGTGGCAACATCAGATTCTGGCGGCGGCGGCAGCGCGCCTTGCAGGCCGGCCGGTGCGCATCGTCCTGTCTCGTGAGGGCGTCTATCGCGGCGTCGGCGGGCGTTCGATGACCGAGCAGCGGGTCGCCATCGGGGCGCAGATCGACGGCGGCTTCGACGCCATCGTCCATACCGGCACTGTGGCGATGACGGCCAACAACGCCCTGCCCGAACCGTTCATCCTGGCGACCAAGGCGGCCTATGCTGCGGGCAGTTTCAAGCTCGACGTGCAGGTCGCCGAGATGGACATGATCGCCAATACCTTCATGCGCGCACCCGGCGAATCGGTGGGCACTTTCGCCCTTGAGAGTGCGGTCGACGAGCTCGCCGTCGAGCTTGGCCTCGATCCCATCGAACTGCGGTTGCGGAACGAGCCCGAGAAGGACCCGACCGCGGGCACGCCGTTCTCGTCGCGCAATCTGGTGGAGGCCTATCGCGCCGGGGCCGAACGCTTTGGCTGGGCGACGCGCAGCGCCACGCCGGGCGCCCGCCGCGATGGCGAGTGGCTGATCGGCATGGGCTGCGCGACGGCGGCCTATCCCTATCACCGGATGCCCGGCGGTGCCGCGCGGCTGACCCTTACTAAAGATGGCCGCGTGACGGTAGCCGTTGCTGCGCATGAGATGGGCATGGGCACCGCCACCGCCCACAGCGCGATCGCCGCCGATCGGCTCGGCCTGCCGCTGGACCAGGTCACCTTTGAATATGCCGACTCCGCCCTGCCCGGCGTGGTCCTGGCGGGCGGTTCGCAGCAGACTGCGTCGGTCGGTGCGGCGGTTATCGCGGCGCACGGCGCGCTGGTCACCGAGTTGCTGAAGCTGGCGGGCAACGACTCGCCGCTTGCCGGGCTGAAAGCCGATGATGTCGCCGGCTATGACGGCGGCCTGTGCAAGCGCGACGAGCCCGGACGCCATGAGACCTATGCCTCGATCCTCAGCCGCGCCCAACGCGACCAGGTCAGCGCCGAGGTAGCGGCGCCGCCGCCGCTGGAGGTGCAACACTGGTCGATGCATTCGCACGGCGCGATGTTCTGCGAGGTCCGGGTCAACGCCGTCACCGGTGAGCTGCGCATCAGCCGCTTCCTTGGCTCGTTCGACTGCGGGACCATCATCAACCCCAAGACTGCCGCCAGCCAATTTCGCGGCGGCATCATCATGGGACTCGGCCTCGCCCTGATGGAGGAGACCCAGTTCGACGAGCGTAGCGGGCGCATCATGAACCCCAGCCTGGCCGAATACCACATCCCCGTGCACATGGACGTGCCCGCGATCGACATCATCTGGACCGACATCCCCGACCCGCACGCACCCATGGGGGCACGCGGCGTTGGCGAGATCGGCATCACGGGAGTCGCCGCCGCCGTCGCCAACGCGGTGTTCAACGCCACTGGCAAGCGCATCCGCGATTTGCCGATCACGCTCGACAAGCTGCTCTGAGCGTACACCGCTGTCGGGCGGATACGGCGCTGGGCGGGGCTAGCTACTCGCCAATCGCGCGCATGTTGGGTAGCGAACACCAATCATGCCTCCCGCAGACGAACCACAGATCACCAGTGTCGCCCAGCTCGCAAGAGCCGCGGGCGTGTCAGCAGCGACCGCATCACGGGCCTTGGCCGGCAATCCGATGATCAGCGCCGCTACACGGCAGCGGATCATCGAACTGGCGAGCCGCCACGATTTTCGGCCCAATCGGCAGGCTCGCAACCTGCGTCTCGGGCGCACTCAGGCGATCGGCGTCCTGCTACCGCTGGGCCATGAAACGGGCCAGCATCTATCGGACCCGTTCTTCATGGCCATGCTCGGGCATCTTGGCGACGAGCTGACCGGGCGCGGCTACGATCTGTTGCTGTCCCGCGTTATCCCGGACGGCGACGACTGGCTCGACCGGATGCTGGCGTCGGGCCGCACCGACGGCACCATTGTCATCGGTCAGTCAAACCAGGCCGCCGCGCTCGACCAAGCTGCGACGCGTGGCGCACCGATCGTGGTGTGGGGCGCAAAACTGCCGGGGCAGTCGCATTGCTCGGTCGGATCGGACAATTTTGCAGGCGGCCAGCTTGCTGCGGCGCACCTGATCGAGACCGGTCGGCGGAGGCTGGCGTTTTTCGGCAATCCGGATGCTCCCGAAATCGCCGAGCGCGAGCGCGGCGTCCATGCCGCCTGCACGGCTGCAGGCCTCGCCTGCGACACGCTGGCTGTGCACCTGACCCCCGACGCGGCGTATGCGCAGATCGTCGACTATCTCGGACGGCGCCCGGCGCCCGACGGGGTGGTCGCGGCGTCCGACACCATTGCCATGATGACTCTACGAGCATTTTCCGAGCGCGGGCTGCGCGTGCCGGAGGATGCAGGGGTGACCGGCTATGACGACCTCGATCTTGCGGCGCACACCTCGCCGCCGCTGACCAGTGTCCGGCAGGACATCGCGCAGGGGGCGGCGCTGCTGGTCGAGCTGCTGCTGCGGCGGCTGGCGGGGGAGGCGGTCGAGTCGGTGGTGCTGCCGCCGGAGCTGGTGGTCAGGCGATCGACGGTCGCGGTATCCGCACCCTGAGCGTCGCGACGGCGCCGGCGAGCATGAGAGCGCCGGCCAGAAGCAGCACGTGGCGCGGGTCACCGCCGAGCAGCGGGCGATAGATCAGCGGCATGGTGACGCTTTCGATGAGCATCGGGATGACGATGAACATGTTGAAAATGCCCATGTAAATGCCCGTTCGCTCGGGAGGAATCGCGTTGGCGAGCATGATGTAGGGGCAGCCCATCATGCCGGCCCAGCCGAGTCCGATGCCGAGCATGGGGACCACCATGGCGGCCTGGCTGCCGAGGTTCGGAATGGCCAGCATGGCGCACCCCGAAGCGCTGAGACACAGCGCGTGAACCGGGCGCGCACCGTAGCGGCGGGCAAACGGCACCAGCGCGAAGGCCGCGAGGAACGCCACGAAATTATAGATCGCGCCGAGTTGCCCGGTGACCAGCGTCGCGTCGCGGACCGCGGCCGCCCCCTCCCCGAACAGCGAGCGGCCGACGGCGAAGGTAATATACTGCCAATAAGCGAACATCGCGTACCACTGGCACAGCATCGCAACGCTAAGCTGCCGCATCGCCGGCGGCATGTCGCGCACCGCGTCGAGAATATCGCGCAGGCTGCTGCCCAGCGACAGCGGCCGGGTCCGCATCGCGGCGATCTCGGCCGCGGTCAGGGGCAGTTCGGGGACGCGGATCACCGACCACAGGATCGTCGCCAGCGACAGGCCGGCGCCGATCAGGAAGGCGACATGGGTGATTTGCGGAATGCCGTTCGCCGCGACCGCATCCTTGTCCATGCCGGCCCAAACCAGCAGGGTCGGGGCGAGGTAGGACAAGGTCTGCGCCAGCCCGGTGAACGCCGCCTGGGTCAGGAAGCCGAGCGGCCGCTGGTCCGCCCCCAGCCGGTCGCTGACATAGGCGCGATAGGGTTCCTGCGTGACGTTGTTGGCGGCGTCGAGGATCCAGAGCAGGCTCGCCGCGACCCACAGGGCCGGGCTGTACGGCATCGCCAGCAGGCCGAGGCTGCACAGCACCGCACCGATCAGGAAATAGGGCGTCCGCCGCCCCAGCCGGGTGACGGTGCGGTCGCTGAGCGCGCCGACCAGCGGCTGCACCAGCAGGCCGGTGATCGGCCCGGCCAGCCACAGCAGCGGCAGCGTCGCCTCGTCGGCACCGAGATACGAATAGATTGGCCCCATGTTCGACTGCTGCAGCCCGAAACTGAACTGCAGGCCGAGGAAGCCGATGTTCATCTGCACGATCGCCGCGAACGACAGGCGCGGCCGTGTGGCATTCTCAATCACGTCGAAACTCCCCGGACGGGCCGGTGTACCGGCCTCGCTGTGGCAATCATGGCGCAGTTGGCGGCCTTTCGCAATCGATTGCAAGAATCCACTTGCAATCGATTGCGAAAACCCGGAGCCTGACCCCGCCGCATCAAGACGGTCCGACATTTGGGGAGTGATTCATGACGTTCGCCGCAGCCTTGCGTGCCGGGTCCGCCGGTTTCGCCTTCATGCTTGCCGTGCCGGCCCTTGCGCAGGACGCGCCGCCGCCAGTGGACACCGCGGCAGCACCGGAAGCCGCGGTCGACGATGCGGACATCGTCGTCACCGCCGTGTCGCGCAGCACCAACCGGCTCGACTCGAGCGTCTCGGTCAGCGGCATCTCGTTCGAACAGGCGCAGAAGCTGGCGCCGCGTTCGGTCGCCGAAGTCTTCCGGCAGCTGCCCGGCATCCGCTCCGAATCGTCGGGTGGCGAGGGCAATGCCAATATCGCGGTGCGCGGGCTCCCGGTGGCCAGCGGCGGTGCCAAGTTCCTGCAGCTGCAGGAAGACGGCCTGCCGGTGCTGGAATTCGGCGACATCACCTTCGGCAACGCCGACATCTTCCTGCGCGCCGATTTCAACGTCAGCCGCATCGAGGCGGTGCGCGGCGGCTCGGCCTCGACCTTTGCGTCGAATTCGCCCGGCGGCGTCATCAACCTGATCTCCAAGACCGGCACCCAGGAGGGCGGCTCCATCCAGGGTACGGTCGGCCTCGACTATGAGGAATACCGGATCGACGCCGACTATGGCGGCAAGCTGGGTGAGGACTGGACCTATCACGTCGGCGGCTTCTACCGGCAGGGCGAGGGGCCGCGGCGCGCCGGCTATGACGGCAACAAGGGCGGCCAGATCAAGGCCAACATCACGCGCAAGTTCGACGGCGGCTATGTCCGCCTCTACGGCAAATATCTGAACGACCGCGCCATCGGCTATCTGCCCAATCCGGTGCGGGTGAACGGCACCGACGGCAACCCCGACTACCGCAACATCACCAACTTCAGCATCAACAACGACACGCTGCACAGCAAATATTTCCGTGATGCGCTGTCGCTGGGCCGGGATAACCAGCCGACCACCGCCGACATCCGCGACGGCCAGCACCCGCTGGTCTATGCCATCGGCGCGGAGGGCAGCTGGGACTTCGCCGAAGGGTGGAACGTCATCGACCGTTTCCGTTATTCCGACACGTCGGGCCGCTTCGTCTCGCCGTTCCCTGCGGCGGTGCAGGACGCGCAGACCACCGCCGACAGCATCGGCGGCGCGGGTTCGACACTGCGCTATGCGACGGGTCCGAACGCCGGGCAGACGATCGCCGATCCGGCTGGGCTCAACGGCAACGGCCTGCTGGCCTCGATCGTCCTGTTCGATGTCAAACTGAACAGCCTGAACAACATCACCAACGACCTGCGCGTCACCAAGGAACTGAAGCTGGGCAATGCCAACCTGACGCTGCAGGGCGGCTATTATTTCTCGCGCCAGACGATCAACACGACCTGGCTGTGGGCGTCGTACCTGTTGGAGGTGAAGGGCGGCGGCACGGCCGCGCTGATCGACGTCGCCAACGCCGGCGGGCAGCTGCAGACCGAGAACGGCGTCGTCGCCTACGGCGCCAGCTTCTTCGGCAACTGCTGCCGCCGCATTTACAACATCGACTACACCACCAACGCGCCGTTCGCGTCCGCCAGCCTGAACATCGACCGGCTGACCCTCGACGGCTCGCTGCGCTATGATTTCGGCCGCGCCCGCGGCCAGATCTTTGGGGCCGATCTCGGCGGCGGCCGGGTCGGGGTGACGACCTTCGACGTCAACGGCAACGGCAGCATCTCGGTCCCCGAGACGCAGGTCTCGGTGATCCCGCTCGATTCGCCCGCCCCCGTCCGGTACAACTACGACTATCTGTCCTACTCGTTCGGCGCCAACTACCGCGTGCTCGACACGCTGGCGATCTTCGGGCGCTACAGCCGCGGCGCGCGCGCCAACGCCGACCGCCTGCTGTTCGGCCCGGCGGTCAGCACCACCACCGGCCGCCTGACCGACAGCACCGCCGCGGTCGATTTCGTCGACCAGGCCGAGGCGGGCGTGAAGTTCCGCTCCGGGCCGCTGTCGCTCTACGCGACCGGCTTCTACGCCAAGACCGAGGAGCAGAATTTCGAGGCGACGACGCAGCGCTTCTTCAACCGCAAATACGATGCCTATGGCGTCGAGCTGGAAGGTGCCTTCCGCACCGGCGATTTCAGCATCACCGCCAGCGGCACCTACACCCATGCCAAGATCAAGAGCGACGTGCTGAACCCCGCGGTCGTCGGCAACCGGCCGCGGCGGCAGGCGGAATTCACCTATCAGTTGACGCCGCAGTTCCAGCACGACTGGTTCACCGCCGGCTTCAACGTCGTCGGCACCACCGCCTCCTATGCCCAGGACAACAACCAGCTGAAGCTGCCGGCGTTCGCGCAGTTGAACACCTTCCTCGTCGTCAATCCGGTCGAGCGCGTCGCCGTGTCGTTGAACGTCAACAACCTGCTCAACCAGAAGGGCTTTACCGAGGCCGAGGAGGGCAGCATCCCCGCCAACGGCATCGTGCGCGCGCGGTCGATCAGCGGGCGGACGATCTCGGCGTCGGTCCGCCTCGACTTCTGATGACGTCTCCCTGGACGGCGGCGGCGGTGGCGGGCATCGCCGCCGCGCCCTGCCCGGCGCTGCCGCCGGTCGGCCGCATTCGGCGGATCGCGGGCGACCTCGACCTGTGGGATTTCTGGCCGGTGCAGTTCGCCGACGGCCGCGTCGCGCCGATCGCCGGCGGCGAATTGTGGTTCGCGCTGTCGGCCGCGGCGGCGGGCGAGCCGGTGCTGCGCCACGACCGCGCCCGGCTGCGCCTGCTGCACCGAGACGGTGACACATGGCGCGATCTCGGACCGGCGCTGCCCGATGGGGTGTCGCCGGGCAGCCGCGAATGGTCGGGCTCGGCAGTGGTCGATGCGCGGCGGGAGGTGGTGACCCTGTATTTCACGGCCGCCGGGCGCCGCGGCGAGGCCAGACCGACCTATGAACAACGCCTGTTCGAAACCCGCGGGCGGCTCCGCCCCGACGGCACCATCGCCGGCTGGAGCCCGCCAGTTCTGTCGGTCGCCAGCGACGGCATCGATTATGTCATTGCCGACCAAGCCGAGGGCGCGGTCGGCACGATCAAGTCGTTCCGCGACCCCGGCTGGTTCAAGGACCCCGCCGACGGGGCTGCCTACCTGCTGTTCGCCGGGTCGCTGGCGCGGTCGACGTCCGCCTTCAACGGCGCGGTCGGGATCGCGGCACGGACCGCCGACGGCTGGCGGCTGCGCCCGCCGCTGGTGCATGCGGACGGGGTCAACAACGAGCTGGAGCGGCCGCATGTCGTGGTCCACGCCGGACGTTACTATCTGTTCTGGTCGACCCAGGCGTCGGTGTTCGCGCCCGGCATCGTCGCGCCGACCGGGCTGTACGGCATGGTCGCCGACAGCTTGTCCGGCACCTACCGTCCGCTGAACGGCACCGGGCTGGTCGCCGCCAACCCGGACAGCGCGCCGTTCCAGGCGTATAGCTGGCTGGTGCTCCCCGACCTCAGCGTCAGCAGCTTCGTCGACCAGCCCGGGCCCGGCCGCGCCGGTTTCGGCGGCGTGCCGGCACCGGAGTTCAGGATCGGCCTCGACGGCGACCGCGCATGGATCGCCTGACCGGCGGCATCGAGATCGGCGGCACCAAGACCGTCGTGCTGATCGCGCGCGGCCGGACCATCGTCGAGCTGCGGCGGATCGCGACGACGACCCCGGCCGCGACGCTGGCGGCCTGCCGCGCGGCGTTCGCCGAGTGGGCGCGCCACGGCCCGCTGGCGGCGCTCGGCATCGGCAGCTTCGGGCCGCTCGACATCGCCGGCGGGCGGATCACCAACACCCCCAAGCCGGGCTGGGCGGGCACCGAGGTCGTCGCGGCGTTCGCGGACCTCGGCGTGCCGGTCGCCTTCGACACCGACGTCAACGCCGCCGCGCTGGCCGAGCACCGCTGGGGCGCATCCAAGGGCACCGCGGTCAGCGTCTATCTGACCATCGGCACCGGCATCGGTGCGGGGATCGTCGTCGGCGGGCGGCCGCTGCATGGCCTCGTCCATCCCGAGGTCGGGCATATCGGCGTCGCGTCCGGCGACGGCTTCGCAGGCATCTGCCCGTTCCACGGCGACTGCCTGGAGGGCCTGGCGTCCGGCCCGGCGATTGCCGCGCGGACGGGGCAGGACGCCGCCAGCCTGGATGCCAATCACCCGGTGTGGCCCGTAGTGGCGGGGGAGATCGCCGCGGTGCTGACGATGCTGCTGCTCACTGTGTCGCCGGAGCGGATCATCATCGGCGGCGGCGTCGGGCACGGCCAGCCGCAGCTGCTGCCGCTTATCCGCGCCGACGTCGCCCGGCGCCTGAATGCCTATGTCGCCCCAGTGACGCCCGACACGCTGCGCACCATCCTCTGCGCGCCGGGGCTGGGCGACCTGAGCGGACCGCTCGGCGCGATCGCGCTGGCCGCGCCGGAATAGTCCCTGGCCATGCAGCTGGCTAACGCCCTGCCCGCACCCGGCACGGTTGCCACGATCTATAGTCTTTGATGCGCGAAACAATCGGCTTGAGGCGACCGGCGGGCAGAAGTCTCGCCGTTCGTCGTAAAACCCCGCCAAATCTACCTTGTATCGACTCTCTGCGGCGCCCGATGAAGGTCCTACGACCCTGGTCCAATTTACTGGCAAACGCCTAACGGCATATTCTGCGCGCACCACCTGCTTTCGGAATGCAACAGGAGTGTCGGGCTATGAACAGATTTGCACTGGTGTCCGCGCTGGCGCTGGCAGCGGTTTCGGCCCCGGCGGTCGCGGCTGACAGCTATTCGGGCACCGTCAACGGGGCGTTCAGCGATGCGGTGCTGACCGGCAGCGTAATTGCGATCGATAACAGCCTGCAATCGTTCGACAACAGCACGACCGCTGTTTTCAGCTATCTCAATCTGGCAGCCAACAACAGCACCATCAGCTGGGGTGACAACCCCGGCTTCAGCTTCCTGAACTTCCAGGGCGCGAGCTTCAGCAATATTGCACCCGACACCGACTTCCTGCTCGGCACGATCAGCTATGTGAACGGGACCAGCGATCTGGCGACGCTGATTTTTGGTGCGACGCTGACCCTCGATCTGGGGTCGGGCATCGACCTCAAGACCAGCCAGCTCTCGATCGTCACGACTCAGAACACCGGTCTGAGCGCCGCGCGGGACGCCGATTTCATCGGCTTCAGCGATTTCCCGCAGACCTTCAATGTCTATGAGGGCGCATTGTCGATCGTCAACATCTATGGGCGCATCGTCGGCGATCCGACGGTGACCCTGAGCTCGATCGCGATCACGCCTGGCTTCGAGTCCAGCGGCTTTATCGGCACGGGCGTCGGCGCGGTGCCCGAGCCGGCGACCTGGGCACTCATGATCGGCGGTTTCGGCATCGCGGGGGTCGGGCTGCGGCAGCGCCGGCGGCACCTATTTCACGCCTAGCTGTTCTTGCGGCTAACGGGCGTGGACGTCCTTGCAATTTGCCGCGGATAATCGGCTTGCGCGTGCGGCAACATCAAGCCAGCACGGTCAACGAGAATGACCGCCATAGTTCGTCGGGGTCGACCCGGCACCAGTCATTCAAACAAGCTTGCGCGCGCACCGGGACGAAACCGGTTCAGGTGGCAGGTTTAGGCTAGACCGTGACCGAGGCGGGGCGAGGCTCCGTCAGCCGCGGTTGGCGCCATTATATTTTAACAGGAACCTGGTTTGGGGCACCGAGTTGTGTCGGCGGCCCCGCAGCACGTCGGCGTGGCGAGTATGCGTTCCTGCTCGCAACCGGGAGCCGACCTATGAGTAAGCCGTATCTGCGCTACTCGCCCGATCTCGAGATACTCGCCGAGGACGAGCAACGGCTCACAACCGAAATTCTTGCGAAAATGGCCTCGACCAACCGCTCCGCCTTCGAGCGGCATCGCCATGCGGTGCGCGACGCGCATGCCAAGAGCCACGGCTTCCTGAAGGGCGAACTTGTTGTTCCCGACCTGCCCGAACAGCTGCGCCAGGGGCTGTTCGCGAAGCCCAAATACTGTCTCGTTGTGGTTTCGATGCGCCCGCTTATGGCAGCGCCGTAGCCATCAGCCGCATGCATCGAAGCGATGCGGACAAGCGATTGGCGGGCATGGCAGCCAACGATTAGCGTGTGTCTCGTCACCGGGCCTTCACACTGTGGTTGCGCGACCGTCACCCTAGGAGAATTGCATGTCCGTTTTAGTCGCCCGCGCCGCCATAGTCGCGTGTGACTTCGGCGTTGCTGCCCCTGCCCTGGCAGGCGAATGCGCGGCCGACCAGGGCCGCGTCAATCGGCTGGCCGGCGCCCCGTCCGCTGGCAAGGCCGTCACCGACACTGTCCTCGGCGCCGTCGACCTCGGCAAGGAGATCTCGGTCGATGACCGCGGTGAGTAAGGCCCTTTCCGCGCTCCCCCGGTTTCGCCAGACGGGGACGCATCCCTCTCGCCGTCAGGATTGCCTGTGACCGCAGCCGCCGCCATTCTGCCGCCCAGCGCCCGCTCCGGTCACGGTGTCAGCCCGCTGACCGTCGGCCTGATCGGCTTCCTGACGCTCGTCGACCTGTTCGCCACCCAGGCGATCCTGCCGACCCTGGCGCAGCTCTACCATGTCAAGCCGTCGGACATCGGGCTGGCCGCCAACGCGAGCACGCTCGGAATGGCCATCGCAGGGCTGCTCGCGGGTTCGTTCGGCGAACGGCTGGAGCGCCGGCGCGCCATTGTGGCAGCGCTGGCTACGCTGGCGCTGCCAACACTGGCGCTGAGCGTCGCGCCGACCCTTGCGGTGTTCGCATTGCTGCGCATCGCGCAGGGCTTGTGCATGGCAACGGCGTTCACCCTGACCATCGCTTATCTGAACGAGCGCTGCAGTGTCAGCGGGGCGACGACGGCGCTCGCAGCCTATGTCACCGGCGGAGTGGCGAGCAATCTCGTCGGCCGTCTCGTGGCCGCGACCGTCACCGGCATCGCCGGGACCGAGGCGAACTTCATTCTGTTCGCTTTCCTCAATCTCGTCGGGGCGGCACTGGTCGCCTGGCGTCTCAGCCATACCCCGCCGATGGCGACCGGCAAGGTTCCCGGTCGGCGCTTCTGGCATGCATGGCGCGAGCATCTTGCCAATCCACGGCTGTTGCGCAGTTATGGCGCTGGGTTTCTCATCCTGTTCGCCTTTATCGGCCTGTTCTCCTACGTCGGCTTTGTGCTGGCGCGACCGCCGCTGTCGCTGTCGATGATGGCGCTCGGCCTTGTCTTCCTGTGCTTCGCGCCGTCGATGGTGACGACGCCGCTGGCCGGGCGGATTGCGACCAGGGTGGGCGCGCACCGCGCCTTGCCGCTGGCGCTGCTGCTGGCGCTCATCGCACTGCCGCTGCTCGCGCTGCCGTCGCTGCCGGCGGTGCTCGCCGGTCTGACGCTGGTCGGCGTCGGCACCTTCTTTGCCCAAGCGGTAGCCACTGGCGCGGTCGGACGCTTCGCCACCCACGACCGCGCTGCCGCCAGCGGCCTCTATCTCAGCTTCTACTATGGCGGAGGGCTCGCTGGAGCCGCCGCAATAGGTCAGGTCTTCGACCGGCTGGGCTGGACTGCGGCGCTGATCGCCGTCGGCGTCGCCCTCGCACTGGCCGCGCTTCTCGGTCTCGGGTTGCGTTCGGAAGTCTAGCCGATGAGCGCCCGCTGCGCCGCTACCACCGCATCGCCATCCTGCGCCGGGTGCCGGTCACGCGCGCTCAAAACCGAAATTTGATCGCGGCACCGGCATGAACCCGGGTGCCGATCAGGTCCCCGCCGCTAACGCCGTCGGCGAAGACCTCGACGCCCAGGCGTTCGCTGAGGCCGTAGCCCATTCGCGCGCCGTATTCAGCCCAGGAGGCGCGTCTGAAATGGGGTGAGAGCGACCCGAACCCCGGCACGCTCGCGACGAGGCTGGTCCGGCCATCGAAACTGCGCGCGCCAGCCGCCCAGACCGTGGCGTCGATGGATTTGCCGAACGTGTGGCTCCACTGGCCGCGGAGCTTGCCGACAGTCGCGGACTCGCGGGCGGCGGCGACGTGCGCTTCGAACGGGTTAACGGCGGTCAGCGGCTCGTCATAGCGATCGGTGTGGAGCCATTGCCGTCCGGCCTCGACCGACAGCGCCAGTTCATCGGCGGGGCTGGCGTCGACGACACCGCCGACACGGCCGAACACATAGCTCTGGTCGGCACCGGCGCGACCGGTGCCGGTGGCGGTGCCGACGCCGTCCACATAAGTCCGGTCGAAGCGGTAAGTGCCGCTCGGCGACCAGAAGCCGCCAGCTTCGAACAGCAGATGCCGCGTCGAACCGAGATCGCGGATATAGCGCAGTTTGGCGGCGACGAGGAAGACGTCCTCGACCCGCGTCGTCCGGTAGCCCTCCTCGCCGTAGGATAGCCCCCCGAGCAGCGTCAGTCCCCTGGCAAGGCTCGAGCGACCGGTGGTGCCGCCGGCGGCCGATCCGCCGGTGGCGAACAGTCCGACCGCCGAATCGTCGGCGATGCGCCCGTTCTCATCGAGCAGGACCGCAGCGAAGCCGTGCTGCTGCGCCATGATTCCGCGCCGCCCCTCCCCCAGCCGGTCGACGGATGATCGCACCGAGGCCGCGGTGGTAAGACCGCTGATCGGAGGCGTGGGGGTCGGCGTCGGCGTCGGGGTGGGGGTCGGGGTCGGCGTTGGAGTCGGGGTGGGCGTGGGCGTGGGTGTCGGGGTGGGCGCGGGCGTCGGCGCCGGTGTCGGTGTCGCGGTGCCTGGAATGAAGCTCGCGGTGGTCGGCGTTACGCCGTTGGTCGCGTCGACATAGCGGATGACATAGGCGCGCTGGTCGGTGACATTTGGAAACAAGCCCCGCCCGCCGATGAATTGTCCGTCATTGGAAATGGTATCGGCGGACAGCAGCGTGATGTTGGTCAGGTCGACCCCGGCCGCACTGACCAGGGTGTTGAGATTCTGGACACCGGTCGCCTGGGTCCAGCGGAAAGCCCGGGCGTTGAAGACGACATTCGGCACCTTGCTGGTGAGTCCGCCGACGGAGAGTCGCAGGTCGGGCGACAGGATGCCGACGATGATCTGCCCGTCACCCGAGATGTCGGTGGCAAAGGATTGTCCAAAGCCCGGTGCACTGCCGATATCGACCGCGCCGCTCGCCTGCGTCCAGCGAAAGGCATGGGCGATATTGCCGTTGAAGATGCCGGTGACGACCGATCCATCGGAATTGACCGCGGTCGCCGTGCTCGTCGTCGCGCCGAGGTCGGTGAAGACGCCCGCGCCCGTCGCGGCATCGCTCAGCACCCATCGAAAGGCATGCTGCTGGTCGAACTGATTAGGGATCGGGACGCTCGCCGCACCGACCACCACCGTGCCATCGTCGTTGACGTCATAGGCTGTCGAAAAGCTCTGGAAACCCGGCACGAAGGTCGCGCCGATGTTCTGCATCCCCAGCGCGCGCGTCCAGCGAAAGGCCTGGTCGATACGGGTCATGCTGCCGCCGCTGTTCAGCACCGAAAACGCCTCGCTGGTGCCGACGATGACCGAGCCGTCGATGTTGCCCCCGAAGGCCGCCGATGTGCCCCGCGGGCCGACCAGGCTGCCGAGATCCTCGAAGACCCTGGTATCGATATCGTAGCGGAAGGCGTGAAACGGATCGACCGGGATGCCGTTGAAGGTTGCCCCGGTGCCGGCGGCCTCGAACACCCCGACCACCACCGGGTCGCGCGACAGTTCGAGGGCGTAGAGCGCGCCACCGATGGCGGCCGCCTCGATCGGCGCCACCTGTTCCTGCGAGAGCACTGCAAAGCTGATGTCCGAGTAGACGGTTACGAAGGCGCGCTCTTCCGGCGAAGACCCGTCTTTCGTGCAGTCATAATCGGCGACGACAACGATCGAACCTTCCGGCCGGGACGCGGTCGCATTCTTCCCGCTGGTCGTTCTGAATGGCGAAAGATTCTCGGTTGGCTCGCACTTAAAGCCGTCGCTGGTCGTGATATCGGGGAGATAATACGCGGGTGGCGTAAACTGTGCCGCCACGCCAGACGCACTGGCCAGGGTGACGATGCCGCCGAGCCAGCGCCACTTGCCGAATCCCGATGCGTGGTGCTGCGTCATTGCCCCGTTCCCGCTCTCGAACTGCCCCGGCGCGCCATGCCGAGGCGCGTTGCGGGCATGGCTCCTGGCTAACTCTCCGTAAATTGGACTGTAGCCTTAAGACCGCGACGCCAGGGTCGTAGGACCATGCCGCGACTTGCTGACAGCTGCGGCAATCCGCAGTATCAGACGCCATGAAAGCCCTGCTGATCGACGATCACGCAATGGTTCGCGAAGGCGTCACCGCGGTGCTGCGGCAGGCGTTTCCCGAAGGCACGATCCTGCAGGCTGCCGACGTTGCTGCCGCCATCATCGTTGCGGGCGACCACGCCGACCTCGACCTGACGGTTCTCGACCTGATGATGCCCGGACTGTCAGGCACTGCCGCTCTGGCCGCCTTCGTCGATGCACGCCCCGCCGTGCCGGTCATCGTGCTGTCGTCATCGGAGGACGCCGGCGATGTCCGCGCGGCGCTGGCCACAGGAGCGCTCGGCTATGTCGCGAAGTCGGCGAGCCCGGCCACGTTGCTGGCGGCGGTGCGGCTGGTGCTCAGCGGCGAAATCTATGTCCCGACATTCATGGCGGGCACCACCCCCAACCCCGACCGCCTCGCCGTGCTGACCGAGCGCCAGCGCGACATCCTGAAGCTGGTCGCCGGGGAGGCCTCGAACAAGGAGATCGCGCACCGGCTGACGATCTCCGAAAAGACCGTGAAGGCGCACCTTACCGCGATCTTCCGCACCCTGAACGTCGCCAGCCGGGGCGAAGCCGCGCGCCTCGCGGCGCAGGCCTAGGGCTCACGCGGCCGCAGCAGGTTGCCGATCGCGGCGCGCAGCCGGGCGTTCGACAGCGGCTTGTGGAGCAGCAGGAAGCCGCTCGCCTCGGCTTCCGCGATGCGATCGGGCGCGGTGTCGCCGGTGATCAGCACGCCGGGGATGTCGTCGCCGTGGCGAGCCTGGACGGCGCGGATCGCAGCGATGCCGTTGGCGCCTTCGCGCAGCCGGTAGTCGCTGATGATCAGGTCGGGGCGGTGGTCAAGCGCGAGGTCGGTTGCAAGCAGCGCCTCGGCGGACTCGGCCACGACGACGCGGTGGCCCCAGGTCGTCAACAGCGACACCATCGCCTGCCTGACCGCCAGCTCGTCGTCGATAACGTAAATCGTGCCGGTCCGCGCTGCCGGCACAGTCTGGGGGGCGGTCTCGGCCGGTGCCGTCCAGCCGCCGCGGTGCAGCGGCACCGCTACCCGGAAGACGCTGCCGCGGCCGGGCACCGACTGCAGCGCCACCGGCGTCGCCAGCAGCGCCGCCACCCGCTGCACGATCGCGAGGCCGAGGCCGAGGCCCTTGGTACGGTCGCGCTCCGGGTTGCCGACCTGGTGGAATTCGCGGAAGATAATCTCCTGCTCGGCGGTCGGGATGCCGCAGCCGGTGTCCCAGACCTCAATGCTCAGCGTGGCGCCGCGACGCCTGCAACCGATCAGCACGCCGCCGCGATCGGTATACCGCACCGCATTCGAGATGAGGTTGCGGACGACGCGCTCCAGCAGCACCGGGTCGCTGTCGATGATCGCGCGGGTCGGGACCAGCCTGAGCGCGATGCCCGCGGCGGCGGCCTCACCGGCATGCTCCCGGAACAGCCGTTCGAGCAGCGGCTGGACCGGGAACGGCTCGATACGGGCGGCGACCACGCCGGCGTCGAGCTTGGAGATATCGAGCAGCGACGCGAACAGCCCGTCCATCGCCGCGACCGAGCCGTCGATATGGTCGACCAGCTCGGCGGCCTCGGCATCCATCGTTCGCCCGCGCAGCGCCCCGATGAACAGGCCGAGCGCATGGATTGGCTGCCGGAGATCGTGGCTGGCCGCCGCGAGGAAGCTCGACTTCGCCAGGTTCGCGGCCTCGGCACTGGCCTTTTGGCGGCCAAGATCGTCGGCGAGATCGCGGTTGGCGAAGCGCAGCCGCATCGCCTCCTCCAGCTGTGCGTTGAAGCGCCAGGCAATTACCGGCATCGCCACGAGATAGACGGCGACCAGACCGACGACGAGGTGGCGCGAGCCGCTGTCGAAGCCGGCGAACAGGAATAGATGCGGGAGCAGCATCGGGACGAGGAAGACGAGATAAGTCGGCAAGTACGAGCCGAAGACAACCACCCCGCCCGAGACGACGCCTAGCACCGCGAGCAGTACGATAAGTTGCGCCGCGAGATCATGCGGGTAGGTGAACCATAGCCCGCCCGCCGCCCACGCCAGCCCCTCCGCCAGCGCGATCGCCGAGAAGGCCAGAGCCCAGCGCCGCCACGCCGCCTCGGGCGGTGCAGCCCGGTGGTAGCGCCAGCACAGCAGCAGGTGCGCCGCCGCGCACGCGGAGACGACCGCACTCCACACGAACGCATAGCCCGTGGCCGAAGCGTCGCGCAGAAAAATGGCGAGCAGCAGCGAGACCAGTGCCGCGCTGATCACGCCGACCGGGCAATTCTTGAACAGCAGGAGCGTCTGCTCTGCCCGAATGCGGTCGCGGTGCGAAACCGGGACCGGGCTGCGGGCGCCCGCGGCGACTATTGTCCGGAGCCGCTGAACGGACACGGCCGCACGCGCGCCTGATGGTCGCGGCTGCCGGCCGTGCCGTCGGGTTCGAGGCCGCGATAGTATAGTTTCTGCCAGCGTTCGGCCGGGGACAGCGACGGGTTGGCGGCGACGTCGCGCTGGAAGGCGTCGCGGGAGCGACTCCATGCCTCGAACTGGGCGCGGAGTTCGGGAGCCTCGTCGATCGGCGCGATCCGCGCCTCGAAGCGCTCGAGAGCCTGGCGTTCCAACGGCATCCGGAAGGCGATCGGCTCGTCGACTTCGAAGCGGATGCGGTGATGCGGGCGGGTGAAGCGCCAGTTCATGGTGAAGCTGTACGGCGACCAGTCGGTTTCGACGATTCCGCCGAGCGGCGCGATGCCGTCCTTGGCGGCATTCGGCGACCCCCCGATCCACATGTTCCAGCCCGGCGGGGTGCGGAACAGCGCCGGGACATGAAAGGTCAGCGTCGCCTGCCCGAACAGCGCGACCGGCGTATCGAGCGCGCTGGTGCCGGCGTCGGCGATGATCTCGACATCGCCCGCCAGCGGCCCGCCGCTCCACTCCGCCTCGAACCCGCATGGGCTGAGCAACTCCCAGCCATGCTCGTTGGCAATCTTAAGCGGCAGGCAGCGATAGGCGAAGGATTCGGGCGTCGCGTCCATCCACTCGCGGCGCGATGCGGCCGGCTTAAGCCGCGGCGACCAGCCGCGGAAGACATAGGCAGTGAGCTCCAGTTTCATACGGCCGCCCCCAATCCCGAGCATTTAGGGCTCTCAGGTGCTGTCAGTCCAACTGGCACTCATCTCGTGGGGACGCACATATCCCAAAAGCGCCGTCGGCGTAGCTCGCAACGTCTGTCGAAACGCAGCATCGCCCGCTCTCCGCGTCGGAACAACTGGCGGGCATGCCCTGCCCAATTGGGGCTATCGCCCGGCCCGGACCGCAGGAAGGTTGCTTTGACAGTGCCGGTTCAGAGCTTCGCGCAACTCGCGGCGCTCGATTTGGTGAAGCTGGAATCGCGGCCGAGCGTGTCGCCGAGAATCTTGACGCCGGCAGCACAGTCCCGCACCGCCTCGTCGCGGCGTCCCGCCTTGGCCAGGATCGACGCGCGGTTGACCAGCAGGTCGCCGTGATTGGCATGCACTTGCCCGTAGCTGACGTCGTAATTGTGCTTGGCGTCGTCCAGCACCGCCAGCGCTTTCGCCGTCCGGCCGCGCCCCGACTCGACGAGCGCCAGGTACACTTCCGCAATGCCGATCTGATAGTGCGGGGCCTTGTAAGCGTTGCGATAGATGGTGATCGCGTCAGTCAGCGATCTCGACGCCTGGTCGAGCCGGTTCTGGCCCTGGTAGATCTGCCCCTGCAGGGACAGCGCGTCCGCGATGATCGGATTGTCCGGGTCCAGCACCCGGCGTTCGGTCGCCAGCGCCTTCGCGATGCGCTGCGCGGCCAGCGGCAGCTTGCCGGCCAGAAAGGCGTTCTGCGCCAGCCCGTACCAGGACCGTCCCGTGGCCAGATGCTGGTCGCCATAGATTTTCCGGTAGCGAGCGTTCGCATCAAGCAACGATGCCTCCGCCTTGTCGAACTCGCCCGCGTCCGACAGCACCAGGCCACGGTTGTTGAGCACGGTGGCCAGCATCTCCGGCTTGGTCGTCGGATCGGCGTTCAGGAAGGCCAGCGCCCGGTCGAACGCCCTGACGGCACCGGCCACGTCGGCCTTCGCGGTCAGGATCGGTCCGGCGGTGGCGGCGGCGAGACCGCGCAGGTCGCCATGCTCCGCGAGATCGGGGCCGAGCAGCAATTCCGCACGCCGCACGCTGGCCATCGCCTCGTCAAAGCGACCGAGCTGCAGATCGGTGTTGGCGAGGGTAAGCATGACGCGAGCCCCGTCCGGGCCGGCGCGGCCGATCGTCGGGACCGCGCCAGTCAGCGCCTTTCGCGCCTCACCGAACAGTCCAAGATTGTTGTAGGCTGACCCCAGCGTGCTCAGCAGCCGGGCCTGGATGGCGGGCTGGTCGGCGAGTTCGGTGCGCGCCCGATCGGCGGAACGGCCGAGGATGGTGAGCGCGGTTATGGTGCGCGGATTCTCGGTCGCCGGATTCGATAGCTTGAAGGTGCCGATGAGATAGTCTGAGGCCGCCCGGGACGCTGCTGCCTCCCGTACCGCGATCTCGCGCTCGTTGTTCGCCTCGATCCGCCGCGCGTTGGCGTAGAAGGCGAGGCCGCCGGCGAACAACATACCGATGACGGACGCCGTCGTCAGCGCGACCAGGCGCCGGGCGCGGCGCTGCGCCTCCCGCTGCACCAGGTCGTTGAGCTTGACGCCGATCAGGCCGGCAAGCAGCTTGAGGCGTGCCAGCCGCTTGCCGTCACCATGCTCGCGAAGGTCGGCGGCGATGGGCTCAGCCGGACCATTCGAAAGCAGCCCGTCGGGCCCCACCTTGAACCGTAAGCTGCGGGGGAAGCATTCGTTTGGCGAGGCGGGATCGAGCGCCGATGACCCTGGTTCCCCGCTCGCGATCAGCGACAGAACCCGGCTCTCGCCGTGCATGCGCTTGAAGGTGAGAATTTCTTGGTCGACCCACTGCGAGCGTGCCGCGGCAGGTGAACAGATGACGATAAGGAACAGCGAGTCACGGAGCGCCTCGGTGAGCTCCTTGCCAAGATCACCCGACGCAGGCAGCTCGTCGCGGTCGCGGAAGACCGGGGTCAGCCGCCGGGGTACCGGGCCGATGGCGGTGACGCGCCCGACCAGTTTGGTCGGGACGTGGTAGGCCTCGATTGCATGGTGCAGCCATGCCGCAACCGACTTGTCGGCATGGCTGTAGCTGATGAAGGCCCGATACCGCGCTGCCGCGTCCGCCGTTGCGGGCGCGTTCATGCCGATGCGTGCCGGTCAGGCCGCGGCAGCACGCCGACGCCGCTGCGCCGCCCCTGCCATACCGAAGCCGACGACGAGCATTGCCCAAGTCGCCGGTTCGGGTACGGTCGAGTCGGCCAGCACGGACAGCACGCCGTCTTCGAACGTCGGGACCGGGAATGTGAAAAGCGACGGCCGCTGCAGTGTCAAGCCGCCGGTGTCGCCACCCGCGCACGGGTCAGTTAGCGCAGCGAGCTGTGCGACGGCTGGCGGCGGAATGCTGCCACCACGCCCAACCGGGTCGCCGAATTCGCTGAAGGCGACAAGGCCGCAGCCGCCGGTGCCGAAGCTATGGGTAAGCGTCGAGGTAATGGTCGTGTAGGTCAGGACGCGGCTCTCCCCGGCGGCGAGGGTGCCGAGCGACAGGTCGATGTCGGTCGAGTCCCAGACAAAGGCAAGCGCGGTCGGACTGTCGGCGGGGGTCACCGCGCTGAACCCGCTTAGCACGCTCGCCGCATTGGCGATGTTAGCCACGAGCACGTTTTTGCCGGTCGCAGCGTCGCGGATAAGCGAAATACTGCCGGACAGGCTGAACAGGACGTCGCGGCCGCTCGAAATTGCGAACTTGAACGAGGCAAGCGCCAGCGGTCCGAAGACATTGGAGCCGTTATAGGGAAAGTCTGCAAAATTGGGGCCGCCAACGGCCTCGCTGCAGTTCGTTATCACACCGGCCGCACACCCGGCCGAACCAACGAACAGGCCGAAACCGGCCGGCAAGATTGTCGAACGAAGCGTCGTATTGACCGCCTGCGAACTCGAATTAGTAAACGTCACGTCGAGCGTAGTGCTGCTTGTCGCCAGCGCATTGCTGCCGGAGGTCGCGTTACCGTTCACGAACAGGATCTGAGCGCCATCGACCTCCGACCGCGACGTGTAACTGGCGCCAGACGGCGACAGGTCATTGATCGTGTCGTCGAGCAAGGCACCTTCAAAGTGGTAGACGCCGCCCGGCTGCGGGCCTGGCGTCAGCGAGACATCGACCGTCGAACCAGTGACGATGGCGCTGACTGCGGCGTGGGCGCTGCTGGCTGCCAACACTGCCAACGTACAGGCTACTCCCAGTCTCCGAAGCATAGTGCCCTCCGCCATACCCCGTGGGTAACCACCTAATTTTCTAGCATCCGCGGCGGCACTGTCAAAGTTAGTTTAGCTGCTTTTCCCGCTCCGGCTAGTGCACAAAATCGCGGGCTCGAAGCTGCTACTTTGTTCACGTTTATAGCTTGGAACGTTCGCGAGAGTTTTAGGGGCCGCTAGGCGTACGCTTGCCCTTCAACTTCTAAGTCTAACGGCGTCAAGGCTAATTTGAGAGTGTCAGACGAAGTATGGACTGAGCTGAATTTCTGCAGCGTGCGCATCTGTCGAAAACGCGGCATCGCGCGCTCTCATCATCGCAATTGCTGGTTGAGTTTTCCACTCGGCCGCTTGGCCAGCGGCCACAGTCCTTGATCTGCAGGCGACTGCAATGGTCCGGACCGTATCCACCACCGCCGGACCGTTACCAGGTCCTCGACGTTTCGCAAGGACAGCGGGCACTTTCCATACATCATCGCAACCAGCCGGACCACCTCTGCCGAGCTTTTGAAGCAGCGGACGGACTCGGCAGCCTTGCCCTCAATTTGCAACTAACGAGTTTAAGTCGGAGGCTATCACGCAGGGGCGAGCGAGGCTGCGCGAAACTATGACACCTTGAGCATGGCCACGGCGGCAGCCGTGCGGTTGCCGGCGCCGGTCATCGCCAAGATCTGGGCAACGTGCACTTTCACGGTCGCCGGCGAGATGTCGAGTTCGCGGGCAATCTGCTTGTTGGAAAGGCCCTTGGCAACCTGGCGGAGCACCTGCAATTGCCGCGGCGTAAGGATACCCGCCGCCAGTGCCGCCATTGGCGTGTCCGGTGCCGCCTCCGCTTCGCTGCGCTCGATGCGCGCCAAAAGCTCTCCGGCGGCACGCTCACCGGCAATCCGAACCGCGTAGAGTTCGCGCTGCTGCCTGTGTCGCGAGCGCTCGTAGAACGCCAATGACAGGCCGGCCGCGCAGTAGAGGATGGCCAGCGGCAGTGCGAGCGGCAGGTCATGCAGCAGCATATAGGCGCTGAGCGATACCGGCAGGCCGATCAGCACCGGACGTGAATCGGCCTCATCGTCGGTAGCAAATAACGCGGAGACCGCGAGCCCCCAGACGAAGGTCAGATGGAGGACGACCATCATTGTCGGGGTCGCCAGCGGCATGAGCACCCACGGCTGGATCGCCGAGAGCAGCTGAAACGCAAGCGCGAGCCGTCCCGCGACCGGCATCCAGCGCGTCATCAGTTCCAGGTCGCCGGGCTGCAGCCGACGCTGTGCGACACTCATGGCACCGGCGCTGGCGACGACGGTGGCCATTGCGGCGGCATAGATCCACAACCACGGCGTCGTCGCTCGCGGCGCGAGCAGGACAATGATCATGACCTGAGCGATGATCACCGACGCCATGCCGACGGCCAGCCCCCGGCTGTCGCCGCGGATGGTCTCGGCGCGCAGCGCCAGAAGCCGTGCCGCGTCGTCCTGAGACCAACTCAAAACTTCCATAAACCGCCCGAAAAGCATCCCGGTAGCCCGTTCGGCCTATATGCCCAGCGCCCCTGCCTCGGCCAAGAAACAATTGTCGCAGCGCCCCCGTCCGCTGCGGCCTCGGGCCGGATGTGCCCCCGCGATTGGGGTGGCGACGGGAACAGGGAGTAGTGGCGATGATTGCCATTCGATTGAACGCACGGACCTCGACCCGCACCCGCCGGAACGGCGTGCTTCTCTTCACCGGTTCGGCATTTGCGGCGCTGGCGCCGATGCCAGTGGCCGCCAACGTCATCTGCGCAAACACCCAGCCCGGCGGCTCGGGCTCGGTCAGCGCCGGCACGGACACCAGCACGGTCTGCGGCGAAGCCGCGATCGCAAATGGCTCCGCGAACACCGCCATCGGCACCCTGGCGCGCGTTCGGCTAACCGATCAGGTCCCGGTTGTCCGCGGAACGGCGGTCGGCAGCTTCACCCAGGCGCTTGGCGATGACACGTCCGTGTTCGGCAGCTTCGCGAACGCGTTTGCCGTGGGAGGAACCGCGATTGGCGCAGCCGCCACGGTCAATGACCCCTATGGCACCGCCATCGGCTTCAGGGCACTCACCAGCGGCCGGGGAAGTACCGCCCTGGGCGGCTTTGATGATAACGCCGGTGCCGGGGACGGCTTCGTTCAGGCGACCGGTATCCTCAGCACGGCCGTCGGTGCCAACACCACCGCCTCAGGCAATTATTCGGCCGCGTTCGGCAGCTACACGAGCAGCAGCGGCTTTGGCGCCGTTGCCATCGGTGGAGCCCTGGCGATGCCGAACGGGGCGATTTTAAGCTCCACGTCGGCCTCCGGTGGTCTAAGCTTCGCGGGTGGCACCAGTGCCAGAGCGGAGGGCAATTACAGTGTCGCGCTCGGCTTTTTGGCCGGGTCGACCCAAGAAGAGGCCATCGCCATCGGTAGGAGCAGCAGCGCAACCGGCTTCTCCGGTGTTGCCGTCGGGGCGGACACCGAAGCTAACCAGATCGACACCGTCGCCGTGGGCAGCAACGCGACCGCCTCCGGCGAGTATGCGACCGGTGTCGGTTCCGATGCGACCGCAAGCGGCTATGCGTCCTTCGCCGGCGGAAATTACGCCCGCGCCACTGGCGACAATGCCATCGCCATCGGCGGTTCATTCTCGCACACGACGACCAGCGCCAGCGCCTCCGGCGAGCGCTCGATCGGCATCGGCTCTGGCACGCAGGCGACGGGCACCGACGGGATTGCGATCGGTACCTATGCCTTCGCCGGGGCAGGCGGTACCGCGATCGGCGGCTTCTATCGGGTGGTCAACCCGGACAATTCGGTGACGCTCAACCAGACCGCCGCGCTCGCCAACTCGACTGCGATCGGGCAGGGCGCGGCGGCGACCGGTGCAAGCTCGGTTGCAATCGGCGGTTTCGACCCGGGAACGGGCGGCAGTGCGGTCCGCACCACCTACGCGGGAGGGGACTATAGCCTCGCGGCGGGCACCGGTGCCTCCGCCTATTCCAGGCTGACGACGACGGTCGGTAGTTTCGCGCGCAGCCTGTCCCTCGGCGCAACAGTGGTCGGCAGCGAGGCCACCGCTTCGGGCGTCAACAGCAGTGCCTTCGGAGCCGGCGCCTTCACCAATGGTGTCGACGATGTCGCGATCGGCCATTTCGCCATGAGCAGCGGGGTCGGATCGGTGGCCATCGGCGGAACCAATGGTAGCGACACTCAGGCCGCCATGGCGCTCGGCGACGGTGCCGTCGCCCTCGGCCGCCAGGCGGTCGCTGGGTTCTCCGGGAACATCGCGATCGGCGACGGTGCGACGGCAAGCGCCGCGGGTGCCCGAGCGGTCGCGATCGGGCGCGGTGCCATCGCCACGGGTTCTCAGTCCATCGCCCAGGGTAACGGGGCGACGGCCTCCGGATCGGGGTCGATCGCGATCGGCGGCCAGTCGATAATTCCGGCAAGGGCCACCGGAGCCCAGTCGATCGGCATCGGCACTGGCGTTAACTCGGTAGCGGACCTCAGCGTCGCGGTCGGCAGCGCTGCGCAAGCAACCAATAGCGGAGCGGTCGCGCTCGGTTTCAACGCGGTCGCGACCGAGATAAACTCGGTAGCCCTCGGCGCCAATTCCGTTGCCGACCGCGGAAACAGCGTTTCGGTCGGAAACTTTAGCGTCCAGCGCCAGATCATCAACGTCGCCGATGGCACCGAGGCCCATGACGCCGCAACTGTCGGTCAGCTGAACGCGCTCGCGCTGCAGGCCGGCGGAAATGCGGCGGCAGCGCAGCAGACCGCTGATACCGCGCTCCTCAATGCGGCGACGGCGCAGGCATCGGCCGACACCGCCAACGCCAATGGCAAATACTTCCGCGCCAACGGCGACGGCGCGGTCCCGGTGGCGAGCGGCGCGGGGTCCGTTGCGGTCGGCCAGAACTCGGTTGCGAGCGGCGCGTCGTCGGTGGCGATCGGCGATGCGGCGCAGGCCATCAATGGCAAGGCGGTGTCGATCGGCGCGGGCAATACCGCTTCGGGCAACGGGGCGGTCGCGGTCGGCGATCCCAACACCGCCACCGGTACGGGGGCCGTGGCGCTGGGTGCGAACAACAGCGCCACCGGCGACGGCGCGGTGGCGATCGGCAATGCCAGCACGGCGAACGGTGCCGGCGCGCTGGCGCTGGGCAACGGAGCCTCGGCGACCGGCGCGAACAGCATCGCGCTCGGCGGAGGTGTCGCCACCCAGGCCAACCAGATCGTGCTGGGCACCGCCGCCACCACCTATCGGGCCCCCGGCCTCGGCACGACGGCGAGCGTGAACGCCCAGGTCGGGCCCACCCGCTTTGTCACCGGCGATAGCGGCGGTAACCTCGCCTATTCCTCGTTCGGCCCGTCGGACATCAGCAACCTGCAGACCGCGACGGGCACGTTGCAGGGTCAGGTCGGGACGCTGCAGGGACAGGTCAGCGGGCTGCAGCGCGACATCCGCCGCAGCTATGGCGGCATCGCCACCGCCATCGCCATCGGCGGCGCGATGATCCCGCCCGGCGACAAGGTCGCGGTGTCGTTCAACTTGGCCAACTTCCGCGGTGAGCAGGGCTTCTCGGTCGCCGGCGTCGTCAAGGTCAGCGACCATGCTTATGTCTCAGGCGGTTTCGCCGGCTCCACGGTAAAGGGCTCGTTCGGCGAACGGATCGGCATCACCTTCGGGTGGTGACGTCTGCTAGACGGCGCGACGGGCGGAGGGATTCGAGCCCTCCGCCCAGGGGTGCTAACGCTGCACCGCCTGATCTTGCGACGCGGTACTTGCTGCCGCGTCGCAATAAGCGAGATGCTGGAGATGATGCGTCTCACACTCAAGCAGTTACGACGCGGCTCGATCGAATCCCGAAGCAGCGTCGCGGGCGATCAAATCGGCGAGATCGCCTGGCGTCGCGATCGTCCGTCGCGCATCCTCGATCACCAGTTCGGCATGGCGTCGCAAGGTGGCGATACGGCCGGGATCTTGTTCGCAACCGGCGACGGCGGACAACACGTCGAGTACGCGGATCAAGACCGCCGCGCTTCCAGCCGTGTTCTGCCGGATCATGTTGAACATCACATCGACTAAGCCGTCGTAGGAGGTCGCGGGTGTGCACAATACCGCCACGCCATCGACCAGCGTGACGCCGCTGGGCAGATGAAGAGGCACGAGATCGCAGAGCGCGGCACCCAGCCGGTCGAGGACGCTGATCGCGGTATGCGGGTCGTTGATGCCGGGTGACAGCGCGCGTACCGCGATCTCGACCAGCTGGCGCACGGGATATTCGAGGTCGGCGCGGCTGACGCGCTGGCCGCCGAGCGCCGTCGCCCGGCGGATCGCCGCGTCGATCCCGTCAACCGCCGGCTCGGCGCGGGCGATGACTTGGCCCGGAAACACGAAGTCGCCAGGTCGCACCAGCAGCTCGATCCTGATGCCCTTCGCTGCCGCCCATTGGGCAAGGGCCCCGCGGTCGAGCTCCTGCAGATACCCGCGGCGCGGATCCGGTACAGTGACCGCGGCGGCGCCGAATGGCGCCCATACAGCCGGCGCTGGCGCCTCGGCGACGGTTAGCGACGCAACCGCGTCGCTCAAATCGTCGCTGACCAGTTCGATCATCGTATCGACGTTGATCCGGCCCGCCATGTGCCCGACGAAGAACACCAGCACGCCGACGCACAGGAAGGCGAGGAGGATACCGACGGTCAGCGCGGCGTGTGGCACGAAGACGCCCTCGTCCTGCGTCCGGACGCTGCGCAGCACCATCAGTGCATAGGAGAACGTGCCGAGAAAGGCGCCGAGCGTGAACTGGTTACCTCGGTCACTGACGAAGTTGCGGAGGAGGCGCGGCCCCATCTGGCCGGCCGCCAGCGACAACGCGGCGATGGTGATCGAGAACACCGTGCCGGCAACGCCGATGGTCGACGACGCGACCGCGCCAAGCAGCGTCCGCGCACCGGTACCGCCACCGTTGTACAGCCACGGGCTATCGATCAACGCCTGCGGGACCAGCCCGCTGCGGTCGAGCGCAACCATGCCCAGCCCCAGCATGATGCCGGCAACCACGAGCACGGCGGGCAACAGCCAGAAGGTATCGGCGAGGTTTCCGAAGAATTGTCGGATGCGGGCATTCACGACGCGGCGTCACCCCTCGGCTGGCGCGCCGACGAGCGCGGCGACGATACAGATCAGTCCGACCGCGGCGAAGCCGGCGACGAGAAGCGGCGAGCCCGCCCGCGTCCGCCGCGACACCCACACTGCGAGTAACGCCTGGACTGCATAAAACAGCGCAAACGCCCGCGACGACAGCGCGATGACCTCGAACGGGTCGGTCAGCCAGACCACCGCGATTGCCAGTGCATTGGCGACGATGAACGCGGTCCGCACTCCGAGCTTCCGCCGGGACACTTCGAGGATCAAACCACCCGAGCCGATCGAGTCGGCGATGGCCGCGCTGAGCTGGCTGGCCACCGCGCCGATCAGCACGAAGACGCCCATGATCGGCGCGACCAGCGCCATGATGTCGAGGATGCCGGCGACGCCCTCGGCATGGGACGCCTGCTGCAGGAACGGGGTCAGCAACGCGAGGAACCCGAGATAGATCGCCGACGACAGCCATTGGGCGTAGCGCATGGTACGGACCCGCGTCGCCTGATCATAGCTCGCGCCAAGATAGCGCGACGTCTCGAACCCCTGCACCGTGATCAGCAGTCCGAGCAGCAGCGGGATGCTGGTTATCGATACCGCCGCCGGCGGCAGGCTGATCGGTGCGCCCGCGTGCATGAGCCACCAGGTCGCGAGGCCGGTCAGCAGCCCGGCGATGATGCCAATCTTGACCGCCACCGTCGCGTGCGCGGCATGCTCGATGCGCTTGAGGTCGCCGGAAAAGGTCAGCAGCGTCAGACCGGTAATGATCGCAGTCACCAGAACATTGGCGACCAGAGCATGGTTGCCAATGGCGAACGGCACCGACTTGAGCACGAACTCCGCCAGAAGCTTCAGATAATAGGCGACCGACACCGAATAGGCGACCGCGAGCAGGAACTGGCCGACCCGCATTGCCCAGGCGAAGGGGTCGTTGAGGGTCAGGGTTGCGGCATGGTCCTCGATGTGGATGATGTTGAACCGCACCACGGCGCCGACCGCGTAGGCCAGCGCAAGCAGGGCCGCCATTGCCGGTAGCGCCGCCGCGCCGAACTCGCGCGCCAGCAACGGCCCGCAGATCAGGAAACCGCTGCCGATGATCGAGGCGAGCGGAGTCACTGTCGCCTTCCAGCCCGTCGACCGCGCCAGCGGGCCGACGCTGAGCAGCGCGGTCACGGCGAGTGCGGCTATACAGGCGAGAATGGCAATCAGCATTGGGTGGCAGCCTTTTCGGGTCGTGGCCCGTTGTTGACACAGGCGTAACCAACCGTCGCGCCATCCGGCTCCATCCGGGGACGGTTACCCAGTCGCCGGGAGTTATCGTGGACCCGTTACCCAGCCTGCGTGCGCTCGGCGTGCCACTCGCGGCGACGCCGCAATCCGCGGATATTGCGGTGGCGGTCGCGGCCATCCTGATCGCGGTCGCAATCGGCTGGCTGGTCGCGCGCACCGCAGCGATGCCGCTGACCGGCCTGCTCCAGCGCGCGACGGGGCGCCCGGGTGGCAACCTGCTTTGCGACCGAATCCGCCGCCTGTTGCGGAGCGGCACAGCCGCCTTGTTGATGGTCATCGGCGGCAATGCGGCGGTGCCCGCGGGCGGCTATGCGGCGCTGTTGATCGCTACAGCCGCCGCGACCGCGCTGGCAGTGTTCGCCTATAATGCCGGTCGCGCCGCCGGACTGCGCGGCGGAACCGCGGTGGGCGCGGCGCTGGTGGTGCTGGTGGCGGGCGCGGCGGCGATGCTCGGCGGGCTGCACACGCTGACTGCCAGTCTGGATGCGTTCGCGTTCAGCATCGGGACGCATCGCCTGTCGCTGCTCGGCATCATCAATTTCGCGCTGGTGGCGGCTGTCCTGTTCGTGCTGGCGCGCTTCCTGAACCGCGTCGTCAACCATTCGATCGGGCGGCTCGGCGGCTTCGATGCCGGCCAGCGGGTGTTGCTGCAGAAACTGTCGGGCATCGTCGTTGTCGTCGCGGCGGTCCTGCTGGGCGTCGACCTGCTCGGCATCGACCTGACCGCCCTGACGGTGTTCTCGGGCGCGCTCGGACTGGCGGTCGGGTTCGGGTTGCAGAAGACGCTGGGCAATCTGATCGCCGGGGTGATCCTGCTGATGGACCGCTCGATCAAGCCCGGCGACGTTATCGTCGTCGGCAACACCTTCGGCAGCGTCAACAAGATCGGCGTGCGCGCCGTCTCCGTCGTCACCCGCGACGGCAAGGAGCATCTGATCCCCAACGAGCAGCTGATGACCGATCCGGTCGAGAACTGGTCGTACACCAGCCCCAACATCCGCGTGCACATCCCGGTCGGCGTCGCTTACAACTGCGACCTGGCACTCGCGCAGCGCCTGATGATCGAGGCGGCGGTCGCCTCCGAACGCGTCCTCGCGACGCCAAAGCCGACAGTGTGGCTGATGGCGTTCGGCGAGAGCTCCGTCGACCACGAGATTCTGGCCTGGATCAGCGACCCCGAGGCCGGCGTCGGCAATGTCCGCTCCGAGATCCTCAACCGGCTGTGGATCTCGTTCCGCGACAACGGCATCGAGATTCCGTTTGCGCAGCGCGACATCAACATCCGCAGTCTTCCGGCTCAGCCGTAGCCGAGCGTCAGCACGGCCCCGGTGATGACGACCACCAGCACAACGAGCGGCGCCCCCATCCGCGCATAATCGGTGAAGCGGTAGCCGCCCGGACCCATCACCAGCAGGTTGTTCTGGTGGCCGATGGGGGTGAGGAAATCGGCCGACGCGCCGACCAGCACGGCGAGCAGCGCCGCGTCCGGGCTTACCCCGAGCAGACCGGCGGCGTCGATCGCCAGCGGTCCCATGATGATCGCGGTGGCGACGTTGTTGAGGAAGATCGACAGCAGGATCGTCACCGCGCATATCGCCATCAGCACGACCGGCAGCGGCGCACCGGCCAGCAGGTCGGCGAGCAGCCTTGCCGCGGTCGCCGCCGCACCGCTGGTCTCGAAGCTCTGGCCGACCGGGATCATCGCGGCGAGCAGGACGATGACGCTCCAGTCGATCGAGCGGTAGATTTCGTCGGCGGCGATCAGCCGGGTCGCGGCCAGCGCCACCGCTGCGCCGAGGAAGGCCACCGCCGGGGAAACCTGCGCGAAGACGATCGCGATGATCGCGCACAGGAAGGTTCCAAGGATCGCGAGCGCTCGCCGCCGGTCGACCGGCACCGGGTCGAGCCGGTCGATCTCGAGCAGCCGCGCGCTGGTCACGAAGCGAGCGATGGCGTCCGGTGCGCCGCGCACGAACAGCTGGTCCCCGGCCTCGATACGCAGCGTATCGAGCGGCACCCGCTGCCGTGCCGCGCGCGGTCCCGCCGCCACCACGGCAAGCGCGTGACCGCTGCGGATGCGTACCGCCTCGTGGCTCAGGCCGATCAGGAACGAGCCGTGGGCGACAGCGACGCGGGCAGTAACGCCATCGGCCACTAGGGCCGGATCCAGCGTGCTGGTCAGGCCGGTCGCCTCGGCAACGCTCCACTGGTTACCCCGTGACAACAGCAGCAGCGTGTCGGCCGCCGCTAGGCTGGCGGTCGCCGCGAGGCGGGTATCTTGCCGGAATGCCGCGAGCAGCCGCACCGATGCTTCGCGCAGCTGTATCAGCAGTGCATCGCGGCGCAGGGAGCTGCCGACAGTGAGCTCGAAGACCCGCCAGGGCGCGCGGGCGAGGTCGCGCGCCGACTGGCGGATCGGCAGCAGGCGCCAGCCGACCAGCGCCAGGTAGATGAGGCCGGCGACGGCGACCGCACCCCCAACCGGCGCCATCTGAAAGAATCCAAACGGAGCCCCGAGTTCGGTCTCGCGGACGGAAGACAGGATCAGGTTGGCCGGTGTACCGATCAGCGTCGTCATCCCGCCGAGGATCGTCGCGAACGCCAACGGCATCAGCGTCGCGGCCGGCGCGCGCTTGCTCTGCCGCGCAATCTCCGCGGCGATCGGCATGGTGATGACCAACGCGGCGATATTGTTCATGAACGCCGACAGCACCGCGCCGACCAACAGCAGCGCCGACAGGCGCACCGCGAACCCGGCCGACGCGGGAACGATCGTGCGGGCAAAAGCCGCTGCGATGCCCGACAGTTCGACTGCGCGCCCGACGACCAGCACCGCGGCGACTGCGATCACGGCGGGGTCGGAAAAGCCGGCCAGCGCCTTCATCGGCGTCGTCAGGCCGGCCAGCAGGCAGGCGAACAGGGCCAGCAGCGCAACAAGGTCGTGGCGGACCTTCTCAGACACGAACAGGATCAGGCTGAACACAAGGATCAGCGTACTGAGCAGTGCCGGGCTCAAACCGACGTGCCCTCGGCCCTCCGCGACTGCCAGCGCAGCAACCGCTCGATGCTGCCGCCCTGAACGACGACCGAGAACAGCACGATGACATAGGTCGCGGCCAGCGCGGTGCTGCGCGCCGGCCCCTCGGGCAAGCTGAGTGCCAGCGCCACCGAAATGCCGCCGCGCAGGCCGCCCCAGATCAGTGTCGTCGGCGCGAGCTTGCCGAGCTTCAGCCACGGCAGCAGCGCGGTCAGCGGCAGGAATACCGAGATCGCGCGGGCCAGCAGCACCAGCGGGATCGCCGCGGCCCCGATGATCAGCAGGCGCGGATCGGCCGGGATCGCGACGACCTCGAGTCCGATCAGCAGGAACAGCACGGCATTGAGGATCTCGTCGATCAGCGACCAGAACTTCAGCAGATATTCGCTGGTCTTGTCGCTCATCGCTTCCTCGACGCCGCGATTGCCGATCAGCAGTCCGGCCGTTGCCATCGCGACCGGGCCGCTGATGTGCAGCCAGCGCCCGAGTGTGTAGCCACCCATGACCACCGCCAGACTGATCAGCACCTCAACGTTATAGTCGTCGATTGACCGCATCGCGACGAACGCCAGCCAGCCCACACCGAGGCCGAGCAGCAGTCCGCCGCCCGCTTCGCGCACGAACAGCACGGTAGCGCGGCTGGGCTCGAATGCCTCGGTGCCGAGCGCGGTCGTCAGCAGGATCGAGAAGACGACGACCCCGACGCCGTCGTTGTAGAGGCTCTCACCCGCTACGGTCGCCTGCAGTGTCGACGGCACGCTGGTGCGCTTCAGCACCGCCATCACGGCGACCGGATCGGTCGGGCTGATCAGCGCGCCGAAGACCAGGCACCAGACCAATGGCACCGGCAGTCCGATTGCCGCGGACAACAGCTGGAAGCCGCCGCCGACGATGAGCGTCGAGATCAGTACACCGGCAGTGCTGAGCGCCAGGATCGCCAGCCGCCCGCGCTTCATCTCGGTCCAGTCGACGTGCAACGCGCCGGCGAACAGCAGGAACGACAGCATCCCGTCCATCAGCGTGGCGCGGAAGTCGATCGCCTTCAAAAAGCGCACGATATCGTTGTTGATCGTGACGCCCGGAAGCAGGCTGTCGATGCCGATCACCGCCAGCGAGGCGAGCGCCCCCATGATGGTCAGCCCAACCGACGGCGGCAGCCCGATGAAGCGCCGGTTGATGTAGCCGAGCACAGCCGCCAGCACGATCAGGATGGCAGCGGCGTCGAACGGGGTGATCGTCACGTCTCCGATCAAGGCTGATCCAGCCCTGACGATGCGACCGTCAGCGTGATCGCCTGGCCCTGCGGCGGCGCGGCGACAGTGGCCAGGTTCTGCGCCCTGAGCAGCGCCGCAATCGCGAGCGCCCGGCGTTCGGCGAGCTTTGGTCGCGGCGGCGCAATGCCTCGCGCCGGCAGCCCGGGGACGCCCAGCGCCGGCGCGTTCCAGCGCCGCGCTGCCCATGCTGACAGCGCGACGGCGGCGCGGGCATTGTCGTCCGGGCTATCGACATTGTCGGCAAAGCGAATCGGCGGCAGCGCGGTGAACGGCGGGACGATGACGATATCCCAGCCGTCCGCCGCCGCCGCTGCTCGCGCCTCGAGCGCATGATAGGCGGCGAGGCTGGCGCCCGGCAGCGGAACCGCGGTGGTGGTCGCGCGCTGATGGTCACGGTCAAGCGTGACGCGCGCGGTGGTCGTCCCGGCGGCCAGTGCGACGAGCCGCGCAACATCGGCCGCATCCTGCTCCGCGGCGTTTGCGGCCTCCGCCTTCTCGACCTCGGCGCGTTGCGTGGCGAGCGCGTCGGCCCCAGGGGCGAGCAGTACACGGTCGAGCTGGAGGCTGACGGGACGGCTGAGCTTGGTCGCAAGCGCCGTGCGCAGGTCGGCGTTGCTGATCTGCGCTGTTCGCGGGGCGATAATGACGGCGCGCACGATCAGCGGATCACGCGCGAAATCGACGTCGAGCTGGCTGATCCGTGCCTGCGTCCCGAAACGGTCGACGAACAGCGCGCGGACCTGGTTCACCGCCACCGCCTCGCCGGCGATCTGACGCAGCGCAAAGCCCAGCGGGATCGCCAGTAGCACGAAAGCCGAGATCAGCAGCAGGGTCTGCATCAGGCTCTGCCGGACCGACAGCGCATGACCGAAGCCATAGAAGCGCGCCATGCCGGTCGCGGTCAGTGCGATGGCGACGAAATTGGTCGCGAACAACTCGATCGAGCCGATGAACACCGGCATGTTCCACGTCGCCAGCCCGTAGCCGACGACCGCGAGCGGCGGCATCAGGGCCGTTGCGATGGCGACCCCGACGATCGTTTCGCCGCGGCCGCGGATGATCGCGAAAGTGCCCGCAAGCGCCGCGAACAGCGCGACGAGCAAGTCGAACAAATTGGGCCTGGTGCGGGCGAGGATCTCGGCGGTCGGCGCCTTCAGCGGCGACGCGAGGACGATCAACGCGGTGAACAGGATGGCCACTGCAGCACCACCGGCGAGCGCCACCGACGACCGCCGCACCTCGGCGAAGTCGAAGGTCGCCAGGCCGAAGCCGAGACCCAGGATCGGGTTCATCAGCGGCGAGATCAACATCGCCCCGATCACCACCGCAGGCGAAGACAGCAGCAGTCCCAGCACCGCGATGCCCGCAGACATCAGCGTCATGAAGATGAAGCGCGCCGACCAGCCGCTCTCGCCCTCGATCCGGGTGACGACCGCGGCATGATCGATGCCGGCGACCAGCGGCGCCCGCAACGCGGCCAGTAGTCCGCGCGCGCGCATGGCCGCCACGGGCTGTTCGCGTGCCGCGGCACCTACCTCCGTCACAGGATCTCACTCATCGTTCTCGTCTAGAGAAAATCACCGGTCCGACCAACTGATTGTCTAAGCGCAGTCGGCTGGATTCCATCTTTCCGGCAGCGTCGGACAAGCGTGATATCCGTACCAAAGCCGTAAGGACGAAGCTGGATGAGCGGCGGAAATGCTAATTCGACGGGGCCTATAACGGTCAGACCGGCACTGCCATTCTGCCTGGCACTGGACTCCTGCGGAAGCACGTACCTCAACAGCGTCGTCGGCTTAGCTCACGACTGACCGTCACGCCACGACTGCGGCGGCGCGCTGGGAACTGGCGCGGGTGGAGAGCGGGACTGATCCGGCCCTGGCGCTGGCAGCGGCGGGACGATAGCCGGGGCTGCCCTCTTCTCAAACCAAAGCCCCGGGTCGCTGGCGGTGCTGTCAGTCTAAATGCAGTTCGTCTCTGATGAGCGCACGTATCCCAAAAGCGCCGCGGGTCTAGCTCGCGACTGCCCGCCACTCCGCAAGGGCTGCGTAGCGCTGGGTCTTGTATTCCTGGCGGCTGACGAGATGGCGTTCGCTGTTGAAGTGGTTGTGGATGGAAGCGTGGACCGAGCTGAACTTCTGCAGCGTGTGCATCCGCCTGAACCTGAGCATCGCCCGCTCTCGTCGTCGGAACGGCTGGTGTGAGTTCTCGGCCCGGTTGTTGAGCCAGCGGCTGCTTTCCTGCGCATCCTCGTTGCCGATCTCCTTCAGCGCAGCCCCGTAGGAGCGCAACTTGTCCGTGACGATGGTCTTTGGTTTGCCGTGCCGCTTCATCATCCGCTTGAGAAAGCTGAGCGCTGCGACCTTGCCCCTGGTCTTGGTGGCGTAGCTCTCGAGCACCTCGCCCTCGTGATCGACGGCCCGCCACAGGTAGTGCATCACGCCGCCGATCTTCACGTAGACCTCGTCGAGGTGCCAGCGCCACTGGGTGACCTGACGCATCGACTGCACCCGCTTCCTCCGGATCTCGGCCGCGAACAACGGCCCGAACCGGTTCCACCACAGCCGCACTGTCTCGTGGCAGATGTCGATGCCGCGCTCGGCCAGCAGGTCCTCGACGTTGCGCAGCGACAGCGGGTACTTCACGTACATCATCACAACCAGCCGGATCACCTCCGGTGAGCTGTTGAAATAGCGGAACGGG
>JBBQWN010000010.1:0-87997 GCA_038210595.1 Sphingomonadales bacterium
GCGACGGTCGCCTCGAACGGGTAGAGGTTGACCACGAGGCAGTCGATCGGTGCGATGCCGTGATCCGCCATCGACGCGGCGTGCCCGGCATCGCCGCGCAGCGCGAGCAGGCCACCGTGAACCTTGGGGTGGAGCGTCTTGACCCGCCCGTCCATCATCTCGGGAAAGCCGGTATGGTCGCTTACATCGGTGACGGTCAGCCCGGCGGCGCGGAGCGCGCTGGCGGTGCCGCCGGTCGACAGCAGTTCGATGCCGTGACGGGCGAGCGCCTGGCCGAGTTCGACGAGGCCGGTCTTGTCGCTGACCGACAGCAGGGCGCGGGTGATCTTGATCTGGTCGTTCATCGCGCGGCGTCTAGGCGGTTTCGCGCGCCGCGAACAGCTACTTGCCGGTCCGCTTGAACGACCAGCTGACCGGCTCGCCCGCCGCTGCCGCGACCACGAGCTGCTGCGTCGGCACCGGCCGGCCGTCGTCGGCGATCCACAGGCTGGCCTCGACCGCAAGCGCACCGCCGCGGGTGCGAAACTGCCAGACCCGGCCGCCGGGCAGGCGCAGCAGAGCGCCCAGCCCGTCCGCAGTCGGCACCGCCTCGATGCCCGCGCCGAGGTGAAAGCGGATGTCGACGCGGCCCGCCGGCTTGCGGCGCGGGCTCAGCGGCTCCAGCGCATCCTCGCCGCGCAGGTCGCTGCCGTCGGCCGACAGGAACAGCCGGCGGCGGTGGCGGACGCCGTGGCGGCGGGCATAGCCGTCGTGGGCGAGATCGAGCCAGTGCCCCTCCTCGCTTTCCTGCCGGTGCGCGACAACCTCCTCGACCCCGCGCCCAAGCGCCCCGTCGGGCCGGATGCGGGTCGAATTAATGTCGTCGAGTACCAGCGTCGAATGCGCCGCGGTGGTGCGCAGGCCGGCCGCCAGCTCCGGCGACAGCGGCCGCGGCAGGCCGCGAACGCCGCCGCAATTGACGACCAGCAACTGCGGCCCGTCGCTCAGCTCGAAGGCGAGCGTGCTGGCATGCGCACCGATCGCGACCCGCGCCACCGGCGGCGGCCCGGCATCGGTGACCAGGATGGTCCGGCCCGCGGTCAGCCGCTGATAACCCGAATCGGCGCCGTGGCGGGCCGGGCGGACGGCGTCGCCGCCGGCCAGCGCCAGTGCCCGGGCGACGCGCTCCGCGCCGATCCCGCTGCTGCCGTGCCAGTGGCCGGGGCGGCCGTCGCCCATCGTCATCGCCTTGATCGCCGGCAGCAGCCGCGCCAGCGCCTGGCCGACGGGTGCCGCGGCAGGCTCGCGCCGCGCCGCATAGACCGCCTCCAGCAGCAGCAGCAGTTCGAGCAGCGCGATCTGGTCCACCGGCGCGCGCGTCGCGATCCCGCCGTCGGGGAACAGCAGCGCATCGAGCGCCTTCGCCAGTCCCGCCTCGCCGCGCGCCTGCCGCGCCTCGCCGCCGGCGATCAGCAGCCCGGCGGTGACCAGTCCCGCGAACGCCGTGACGCGGCCAAGGCCGTCCGGGCATTTGTCGACGGCGCGGTCGAGGTGGCGGGCCCAGCGCGCCATCGCGTTGAGCACCGCCGATCGGTAGACATGGTCGTTCGACGCCAGGATGTACGGCGCATAGGCCGCCCCGAACAGCAACCGGCTGGCGCACAGGTCGGGCCGCCAGCTGGCGGCATCGAACTCGGCATTGGCGGCGAGCCAGCGCGCCACCAGCGGCTCCGCGACACGCGCGCCGGGGCCGCGCTCGGTCGCTGCCGCAAGGTCGCGCAGCCAGGCAAAGCTGTTGACCCAGTCGCGCCACTCCGGCGGTGCGGCGGGATCGTCGAAGGCGGTGGTGGCCGCCCCGGCGTTGTGCCCGGCGTGGATCAGCCGCCCGGCGAGCAGCCGTTCGCCGACGCCGGCATCGCCTTCGATCGGATCGAGCGGAACCGCGATCAGGCGCAGCGGATAACGGCCGCGCAGCCGCAACCGGTGCAGCGGCGAGCGGTAGCCAAGGTGCTGCAGCCGCGCCCCCAACCGCTCCGACAGCGACGGCCCCTTGTCGCCGCCGACCCGCAGCAGCCGCTGGCCCTCCGCCGCGACGTCGACGCCCGGGATCCGCGCGTCGTCGTCCTGGCTCATCCGCGCAGCGCCGCGATATTGGCGGCATAATGGTCGGGGCCGCCCGTAAAGGTGGCGGTGCCGGCGACCAGCACGTCGGCGCCCGCGGCAATCGCGCGCGGCGCGGTGGCGCGGTCAATCCCGCCGTCGACCTCCAGATCGATGGCGCGGCCGGTAGCGTCGATCATCTTGCGGATCGCGGCGATCTTGCGGAGCTGGCTGTCGATGAATTTCTGGCCGCCAAAGCCCGGATTGACACTCATCACCAGCACCAGATCGACCTCGTCGATGACGTAGTCGAGCATCTTCGCCGGCGTCGCGGGGTTGAGCGAGACACCGGCACGCTTGCCCAATGCCTTGATACGCTGGAGCGTGCGGTGGAGATGCGGCCCCGCCTCAGGGTGCACGGTGATGGTGTCCGCTCCGGCCTCGGCAAAGGCATCGAGGAAGTGGTCGACGGGGGAGATCATCAGGTGGACGTCGAAGGGCAGGGTCGTGTGCGGCCGCAGCGCCTTCACCACCGCCGGGCCGATGGTCAGATTGGGTACGAAATGCCCGTCCATGACATCGACGTGCAGCCAGTCGGCCCCGGCCCCGGCGACGGCGCGGACCTCTTCGCCGAGGCGCGCGAAGTCGGCGCTGAGGATCGACGGCGCGATGCGGACGGGCTGCTGCATGGCCCCGTCTAGCAGGGCGGGGCGTGGCCCGGAAGCGGTACGGCTTACGGATGCGTTAAATTGGTTGGGGCGCGCCCAGCCCCCTGGACGCGCCCCATCGGTGACGAGCCGAAACTTGAGAAATCAGGCGGCGAGCGCGGCCTTGCGGCGCATGCCGAGGCCGACGAGGCCGAAGCCGCTGATCATCAGCGCCCAGGTGGCGGGCTCGGGCACGGTCGTGGCGCTGAAGTTAACACCGGTCGAATCGTTGTTGTAGCTGCCGTCGCCGTTGCTGACGACGAGCACAATCGTATCGAACTGGTTCAGCGCCGCCGTGAAGCCCGAGAAGCTGTAGGTATCGCCGACCGCGTTCAGCGCGCCGATCTGGACACCGTTGCCGGGCGTCGTGAAGCGGTACAGGCCGACGCCGGACGGGCTGGTGTCGAGCACCGAAAAGCTGCCGCTGAACGAATAGGTGCCCGCTGCGGGTGCCGAGAACGCGACATAGACCGCCTCGCCGGAACCGTTGGCCGGGTGGACGAGCAGGCGGTCGTTGGGCACGTTCACCGAATTATACTGGAACGACGTCGTCAGGCTCTTGTAGGCGCCCGGCACGTCGCTGTTGCCCGACGCCTGCAGGCAGACCGAGCCCGCGATCGCGCAACCCGGGCCACCATAGACGGTGTTGCTGAACGCGAAGATCGAGGGGACCGTCGTATCGAGGTTGTACGAACCGTAAAAGAAATTACCCGCGCCTTGGGTGCCGTCGAAGCTGCTGAAGGCATCGTAGGTGATCGCGGCAGCCGGTGCCGCGGCGACGCCGGCGAGCATTACGAACGCGGTAAAAAATTTGTTCATCGCGATGATCCCATCGAACTCTTGCTGACAGCCAAGCAATTCTCGTGCCAAACCGTGCCTCCTTCGAGACGAGCCGATCCCGGTCACACGATTGTAAGGCCTGGTTTACAGTTTCTTGAGACTGGCGACGAAAAAGCCGTCGACGCCGCCTGCTGCTTCAAGCTGGCCCGGCAGGGTTCGCAGCCAGCCGCCAGGCGTCGCGCCGAGGCCATCGGTGGCGGGCGCGAGCGCCAGCCCGGGCGTGCGCGCCAGCAGCGCCGCCAGCTGCGCCTCGCCCTCGCGCGGGTCGAGCGAGCAGGTCGAGAACACCAGCCGCCCGCCCGGCGCGAGCCAGCCGGCGGCGCGGTCGAGCAGCGCCGCCTGCAGCGCCAGCAGCGGCGCGAGGTCGCGCGACGCGCGGGCATAGAGCACGTCCGGGTGACGCCGGAAAATGCCCGTCGACGAGCACGGCGCGTCGAGCAGAATGGCATCGTACCCGCGCTTCGGCTGCCATTTCAGCGCATCGGCGACCACCACTTCGGCCTTCAGCTGGGTCCGGGCCAGGTTCTCGCGCAGCCGTTCGAGGCGCGGCGCCGACAGGTCGAGCGCGGTGACCGCCGCTCCGGTGGCAGCGAGCTGCAGCGTCTTGCCGCCCGGCGCGGCGCACAGGTCGAGCACCGTCTCCCCCGCCCGCACGTCGAGCAAACGGGCGGGCAGCGACGCGGCGAAGTCCTGCACCCACCACGCGCCCTCGGTGAAGCCAGGCAACTGCGGCACGCCGACGCCGCGCGGCAGCCGGACATGGCCGGGGGCCAGGCTGACGCCGCCCAGCGCTGCCACCCAGTGATCGGTCGTCGCGGCATCGCGCAGCGTCAGGTCGACCGGCGGCTCGTGGGCCAGTGTCGCGGCGGCGGCGGCGGCGACCGCGTCGCCCCAGTCCATCGCCCAGCGGACGGCGAACAGGTCGGGCAGGCTGGGCACCGCGGGCAGCGTCGCGCCCTCGCGCAGCAGGCGCGACAGGACGGCATGGGCGAGACGGCGCGGCCCGCTCTCCAGCTGCGCCAGCGTCGTCGCGATGACGGCGTGATCGGGCGTGCCGAGCAGCAGGTGGCCGGCCAGCCCGGTGCGCAGCGCCATGCGGGCGCGGGCGTCGGGCGGCAGCGGGCGCTGGGTGGCGCTGTCGATCAGTGCATCGAGGTCGGGCAGCCAGCGCAGCACTGAACTGGCGAGGTTGCGCGCCAGCGCTCGGTCGTCGGGCCGCTGGATGCCGCGCAGCGCCGCGTCGAGCGCGCCGTCGAGCGGCAGGCCGCGGTTGAGCACCGCGTCGAGCAGCCGCGCCGCACCTCGCCGGGCGGGCAGTCCGGGCGGATCGGGCGGCCTCAACTGGCGTTCTGGCGGCTGAGGAAGCGGCCGATCTGCTTGAAATAGGTGGTCGGGAACAGGCGCACGACCAGGTCGATGACCCGCGCATCGGGGCCGATCAGCACCTTGTGGCGGCCCTTCTCCATGCCGTCGACAATGACCTGCGCCGCCTGTTCGGGCGTCGTCGGGCTGTTCTTCTCAAAGCTTTCGGCGCGGTCGAAGGCGCTGGCGACCGGCATCGCGCCGACCGATTTCCCGTTGCGCACGACATTGGTCTTGATGCCGCCGGGGTGGACCCGGACCACCCTTATCTCCGGGTTCGACACCTGCATCTCCAGATACAGCGCCTCGGTCAGGCCGCGCACCGCGAACTTCGAGGCGTTATAGGCGGTCTGGCCGGGATAGCCCATCATGCCGAACACCGAACTGACGTTGACCAGCCACGCCGCCTCGCGGCCCTTGAGGTGGGGCAGCGCGTGGCGGCAACCGCTGACGACACCGTCGAAATTGACCGCCATGACCCGGTCGAAGTCGGCCTTCGGCGTGTCCTCGAAACTGCCCATCACGGTCAGGCCGGCGTTGTTGATGACCGCGTCGAGGCCGCCAAACTCCGCCGCCGCGCCGTCGATCCAGGCGTGCACGCCCGCGTCGTCGCTGACGTCGAGCACGGTCTGTGAATGGTGCGCGTTGCCGAGCATCCGGCAGGTCTCGGCCAGCGTGTCGGCATCCTTATCGGCGAGCGCCAGCCGGCAGCCCTTTTTCGCCAGGTTGAGCGCCAGCGCGCGGCCAATGCCGCTGCCGGCCCCGGTGATCGCGACGATACGCCCATCGAGCGTGGCCGGTTGATAGCTCATTGACGGTCCCCTTGGCGGCCATTCGGCGTTAGAATGGGCGTAGCATCCAAGGAACCCCGATGGCCACCCGCCCCGACGACCTGCCCGACCACCTGCCCATGCCGGCCGAGCCGGAGCCGGAGATGGACCCGGCGACGCCGCCCGAGCCGGAGATGGGCGGCCGCGGCGGGCTCGATCCCGTCCGCTACGGCGACTGGGAAAAGGGCGGCATCGCCGTCGATTTCTAGGCCTCCGTCCGCAGCGGCCGTTCCAGCAGGCGGGCGATCACCGGACCGACCGCGGCACCGGCCAGCAGTGCCGCTACCGCCTCGGCAATCGGCATCTCGACACCCGCCGCGCGCGCCGCCTCGACCAGCACCGGGGCGGTCGCCGCGCCCTCCGCCACGGTGTCGCGGCTGGCGAGCAGGTCGGCCGCCGGCCGGCCTTCGCCGATCGCGATGCCGAGGCTCATGTTGCGCGACTTCGGCGAGCCGCAGGTGAGCACGAGGTCGCCCAGCCCCGACAGGCCGCTGAGCGTCTCCGGCCGGGCCCCGCGCGCTACCGCGAAACGCACCATCTCGGCATAGCCGCGCGACAGGAGCGCGGCGCGGGCATTCTCCCCCAGCCGCGCGCCGACGACGACACCGCAGGCGATGGCGAGCACGTTCTTGACCGCGCCGCCGATCTCCGCCCCGACGATATCGTCGGTCAGATAGGGCCGGAAGCTGCGGGTCGCGAGCCGCGCCACCAGTGCCGCGCCCAGCGCGGCATCGGCGCAGGCCAGCGTGATCGCGGTCGGCAGGCCGGCGGCGACTTCCACCGCAAAGGTCGGCCCCGACAGCACCGCCAGCGCCGAGCCGGGCGCCACCTTGGCGGCGACTTCGGCCATCAGCCGGTGCGTGCCCGCCTCGATGCCCTTGGCGCACAACACCAGCGTGCGCGGCCGGGCCACCGGTGCCTCGGCGAGCACGGCGCGGACATGCTGCGCGGGCGCGACAACCAGCCAGGTGTCGCAGTCGTCGAGCGCGCCGAGGTTGCCGGTGGCGGTGATGCCGGCGGGAAGGACGACGCCGGGCAGAAATCGTTCGTTGACCGCCGAGCGGTTGATCGAGGTGACGACGTCGGCCTCCCGCGCCCACAGCGTCACCGCTTCGCCGTTGCCGGCGAGCACGCTGGCCAGCGCCGTGCCCCACGCGCCGCCGCCGATCACGCCGATCATGCTTTCACTCCCGCACCGCGCGCGGCTTCCGCCGCTGGATCGAGGGGCCAGCGCGGGCGCGCCACGGCGTCGAGGCCGTCGGTGAGGCCGAGCGCGAGCCGCTCCGCCCCGGCCCAGGCGATCATCGCGGCATTGTCGGTGCACAGCCACGGCGGCGGCGCGACGAACGGGATGCCGCGGTCCGCCGCGAGGCCAGCCAGTGCCGCCCGCACCGCCGCGTTGGAGGCGACGCCGCCGGCGACGACGAAGGCGGTCATGCCGGGCTCGCGCGCGAGGACCCGCCGGGTCCGGTCGACCAGGCAGTCGACGGCCGCCTGCTGGAACGACGCGGCAAGGTCGGCGGCACTGTATCGACCCGTCGCGTGGGCGCGCAGCACCGCACTCTTCAGGCCGGCGAAGGAGAAGTGCGGCTCGTCGCTGCCAACCAGCGGGCGGGGCAGCGGCACGGCGGCCGGGTTGCCGCCCGCGGCGGCGCGCTCCACCGCCGGGCCGCCGGGAAAGCCGAGCCCCAGGATCTTGGCGGTCTTGTCGAAGGCCTCGCCGACCGCGTCGTCGATGGTCGTCGCCAGCCGCCGGTAGTGCCCGACGCCCTCGACCGCGAGCAATTGGCAATGCCCGCCGGAGACCAGCAGCAGTAGATAGGGGAACGCCAGCCCCGGATCGATCAGCCGCGGCGACAGCGCATGGCCTTCCAGGTGATTGACCGCGATCAGCGGCTTGCGTGCCGCAAAGCTCAGCGCCTTGGCGGTGACCAGCCCGACCATGACGCCGCCGATCAGGCCCGGCCCGGCGGTGGCGGCGACCGCGTCCACGTCCGCCAGCGTCACGCCGCCGTCGGCCAGCACCCGCGCCACCATCGGGCTGAGCGCCGCGACATGCTCGCGCGCCGCGACTTCGGGGACGACGCCGCCGAAGGGTGCATGCGCCGCATCCTGGCTGGCAATGGCCTGGGCGACGATGGTGCGGTCGCCGCGGACCAGCGCGACCGCGGTTTCGTCGCAACTGGATTCGATGCCGAGGATGAGGGGGGCGGTGCTTGCCATGCCGGGCGCGCCCTAGCACAAGCGGCGGCGATGAACGCAATTCTGAAGCTCGGCACCCGCGGCTCGCCGCTCGCTCTCGCCCAGGCGCACATGACCGCCGCGGCGCTCGGCCGTCACGGCACGCAGTGCGAGATCGTCACCGTCACCACCACCGGCGACCGGGTGCAGGACCGGCCCTTGGCCGAGATCGGCGGCAAGGCGCTGTGGACCAAGGAGCTGGACGCCGCCCTGCTCGACGGCCGCATCGATTTCGCGGTGCACTCGATGAAGGATGTCGAGACCGACCTCAACGACGGCGTCGCGCTGGCCGCGATGCTGCCGCGCGCCGATGTCCGCGACCGGCTGATCGGCGCGGCGTCGCTGGCCGCGCTGCCGCAGGGCGGGCGGGTCGGCACGTCGAGCCCGCGCCGGGCGGCGCAGCTGATGGCGGTCCGCCCCGACCTGCGCATCGAGATGCTGCGCGGCAATGTCGCGACGCGGCTGGCACGGATCGAGGCAGGCGACTTCGACGCGACCCTGCTGGCCGCCGCCGGGCTCGACCGGCTCGGCATCGACGCCGGCGTGGCGCTGGAGATCGACGACTGGCTGCCCGCCCCGGCGCAGGGCGCGGTCGGCATCGCGGTGCGCAAGGGCGATGCGGCAGTGACGGCCAGCGTGGCGGCGATCGACCACGCCGACACCCACGCCGCGGTGCGCCTCGAACGCCACTTCCTCGCCTGCCTGCAGGCCGATTGCCATTCGCCGGTGGCAGCGCTGGCGCGGGTCGCGGACGGCCACGCCAGCTTCACCGGCGAGATCATCATGGCGGACGGGTCGGAGCATCAGCGCGGCACGGCGCGCGCCGCGCTGGACGGTGCGGCGGACGCGGTCGCGGTGCTGGCGGCGGAGCTGCTGGCGCGCGCGTCGCCCGCCTTGCGCGCGCAATTCGGGGGCTGAGCCGGCAGGGCAATGCGCGTCCTCGTCACCCGGCCGGAACCCGCCGCGTCGCGCACCGCCGCGCGGTTGCGGGCGCTGGGGCACGAGGCGATCGTCGCGCCGCTGCTGATCCCGCACGCGGTGGCGTGGGCGCTGCCGCCCGGCGACTGGCAGGCGGTGGCATTCACCAGCGCGAGCGCACCGGCGCTGGCGGGCGATCGCGCGGCGCTGGCTCACCTTCCTGCCTATGCCGTCGGCGAGGCCACCGCTGCCGCGGCGCGCGCCGCCGGGTTCACGGACGTACGCAGCGCCCGCGGCGATGCCAGCGCGGTGTTCGCGCTTGCTGCTAGCGGCGGCATCGCGCGCCTGCTCCACCTCGCCGGGCGCGACCGCAGCGCCGCGAGCGTGCCGCCGGGCCTCACCGTCGGGGTCGTCACCGTCTATGCAGCCGAGCTTGCCGCGAGACTCGATACGCCGCCCTTCGATCTCGCGTTGCTCTATTCGGTCCGCACCGCGACCCGGTTCGCCGCGCTGTTCCGCGGCGACCGGAGCGGCGTCGCGGTCGTCGCGCTGAGTGCACCGATCGCCGCCGCCGCCGGTACGGGCTGGGCGCGCGTCAGCGTCGCGGCCGAGCCGACGGAGGCCGCGCTCTTTGCCGCCGCCGGACTGACGTGCGACAACGGTCCCCAAGATGGACGATAGCGACACCAATGACGCCACCGAGCGGTTTCGCGCGCGGGTCGCGTCCCGGCCGATCCCGCTCACCCAGCCGCCGCGGCGCAACGTCGGGGCGTGGGTGCTGGCGGCGCTGCTGCTGGTGTTCGCGCTCGGGCTGATCGCCAATCCGTGGTTCGAACGCAGCGTGCGCCAGTATCTGCCGGGCTTCGAGACGCTCGATGCCAGCGGCGCCGACGTCACCGCGGTGCGCGCCCAGGTCGCGGCGCTCGACGCCCGGCTGCGCGCGCTCGAGGCGCGGCCCGCCCAGCGGCTCGCCGCGCCGGTCGCCGCCGCCAACGAGCGCGTCGCGGCGGTCGAGGCGCGGCTCGACGGGCTGGAGCGCAGCGCCAGCGCCGGGACGGCGCGCATCGACACGCTGACCAGCGGGGTCGCGGCGCTAACGGGACGGGTCGATGCCAATTCCGGGCAGATCGTCATGACGTTGCAGGCGGCGCGCGCCGACGCCGACCGGGCGCAGGGCGCCCTGGCGGTGCTCGCGGCGCGCCGCGCGATCGAGGGCGGGCGCGTCGCGCCGGGCCTGGCGCAGCCGCTGCGGGCGTTGTTCGGGCAGCGCGTCTCGCCCGCGGTGGAGGCGGTGGCGGCGCTGACCGCCGCGCCGGTGACCACGGCCGCGCTCCGCGCCGGGCTGGCGCGGCTGCATGGCGGTGCGGCCGCGAACAGCGGCTGGTGGGGCGCGTTCACCGCCGGCCTGGCCGACATCGTGACGGTGCGGAACCGCGCGCCCGGCGGCGGCGACGCGCTGGTTCAGGCCGACGCGGCGCTGGCGGCGGGCGACGTCACGCGGGCGGTGGCGCTTATCGAGCGGCAGCCGGTGTCGGCGGCGCGCGACGCCTGGCTGGCCCCGGCGCGGCGGCTGCGCGCCGGCCTCGCCGGGCTGGCGGTGCTGGACGAGGCCGCACTGGCGGCGCGCCCGGCGGTGACGCCCTGAGCCCGGCAATTGCACCCCTGTCCTGCGCGGTTTCGCCCCGGTTCAGGAACATTGCTCCATACAGGTGATTGTGTAACATCGCTGCCGGACATTCCTGGGGAGAAACCATGACCGACTACCGTCTTATCGCTGCCGCCCTCACCTCGCTCGGGCTTGCCGCCCCCGCCGTCGCGGCGTTGCCGCAGGCGCCGGCCACCACCGCGGTTCCCAAGGGCGACGCCGTCAACGGTGCCAAGCTGTTCGTCGCCTGCAAGGCCTGCCACGTCACCACCGCCGGTGTGAACCGCATCGGGCCGTCGCTGCACGCCGTCGTCGGCCGCAAGGCGGGCAGCATCCCGAACTTCAGCTATTCCGCCGCCAACAAGGGCAGCGGCCTGGTGTGGACCCCGGCGGAACTGTTCGTCTACCTCGAGAATCCGCGCAAGGTCGTGCCGGGCACCAAGATGAGCTATCCCGGCATGAAGAAGCCGCAGGACCGCGCCGACGTCATCGCCTATCTGCAGACGCAGAAGTAAGACTCAATCCCGTCGCTTCAGGCGGCGGGACAGATCCCAGAGGTGGACGGGCAGGCTGATTGCCAGCCAGCCCGCCACCCAGGGCCAGCCGCCCCCGGTCAGGGCCGCGCGCAGCGCCAGCAGGATCGGCACGGCGGGCAGCAGCGCCGGCAGCACGTCGGTCCGCCGCCGCGCCGTCAGCCACACCGCTTCGAGCGCCAGCACCGCCAGCACGGCATCGACCGCGTGTCCGTTCGCGAAGAACGCCGCGACGGCCGCGGTCAATTCGCCGCCGCGGGTTTCGGCTTGCCGATCGACTGGACCAGGTGAAGCGTGTCCTTGATGAAGATCTTCAGGTGCGCGACCGGATCGCGGCGCACCAGCGCCTTGTTCATATAGGCCTCCCACGTCAGCTTCTGGACGTCGGGATCCTCGCACATCTTGACGAAGCGCTCGCGGCGCTTGTCGGACGAATACCAGAAGAACTGCATGATCCCGAGCACGCGGAACACCGTGCCATGCGCCTTCATGAACGTCTTGCGGGCCTGGCGCAGCGCGCGCGCGTCGCCGGTGATCAGGAACTGGTCGACGGCCTTTGCCGCCATGTCGCCGCAGGTCATGGCGTAGTAGATGCCCTCGCCCGACGCCGGCGCGACGACGCCGGCGGCATCGCCCGCGACGATGATGTCGCGGCCGTTGTCCCAGCGCTTCAGCGGCTTGAGCGGGATCGGTGCGCCTTCGCTGCGGATCGTCTCCTGCACGTCGAGGCCGGTCTCGGCGCGCAGGCGCTTGACCGCGTCGCGCAGTTCGAAGCCCTTGTTGGCGCTGCCCACCCCGATCGACGCCTGGTCGCCGTGCGGGAAGATCCACGCATAGAAGTCGGGCGACATCTTGCCCTGGTAATAGACGTCGCAGCGGGCGCGGTCGAAGGCGTCGGTGTCGGTCTTCGGCGAGGCGACGACCTCGTGATAGGCGAACACGCAGGGCATCCGCTCGGCGCCCTTCAGCGTCGCGCGGGCGACGCCGGAACGCGCCCCGTCGCAGCCGACCACGGCCTTGGCGCGGACCTGCAGGGCGGGCCCGCCGCGGGCGGTGCGGTAATTGACGACCGCGGTGCCGTCGGCGTCGCGGGTGATGCTTTCGAAGGTGCCGGTGCGGCGCTCGGCGCCGGTGGTTGCGGCCCGCGCGCGCAGCCATTCGTCGAACTCGCCGCGGTCGACCATGCCGACGGTACCCTCGCCGACCGGCATGTCGACGGTCTTGCCCGACGGCGCGATCATCCGCGCCAGGCTCGACTTGCCGACGATCAGGTGGTCGGGAATGTCGAAGTCGCGGATCGCCACCGGCGGCACCGCGCCGCCGCACGGCTTGATCCGCCCGGCGCGGTCGAGCAGCAGCACCTTGTGGCCGGCTTTCGCCAGCGTCGTCGCCGCGGTCGCGCCCGAAGGCCCGCCGCCGATCACCACCGCATCGAACGTCTCGGTCATATCCCTGCTCCCACCATCGCGCGCGTGTCGCCGCGCGCTACCGAACCAATCCGCATCGCCAGCGCCGCGGCGGCGACGAACAGCCCCGCCTCGGCCGCGAACACCAGCGCGAACGCCTGCGGCACGTCGCCGGTCAGCGCGCGCAGCGTGTCGACGCCCAGCGCCCCCAGGAACCCGCCGCTGCCGAACGCCACTGCCTGCGCCGCGCCCCAGACGCCCATCCTGACGCCCTCGCGGCCCGGCCCCTCGGCCCCGGCCAGGCTCATCATCGAACCGATCGCGGCGACCGCGAAGACGCCGTTGGCAAAGCCGAGCGCGGCGACATTGGCCGTCAGCGGCCAGTTGCCGCCGGCGCGCGCCGCCATCGCCAGCCCGGCCAGCGCCACCGCCGAACCGATGCAGCCGCCGACGGTCCAGCCGCGCATCCACCCGGCGGCGCGCGAGAAGGCGTTGCCGCCGATGCCGACGAGCAACATGCCGGCCAGCACGCCGCCGTGCTGGATGCCCGACAGGCTGGTCGACTGGCCCGGCGTCAGGCCGAAGCGCAGGCCCGCGAACGGCTCGAGGATCAGGTCCTGCGCCGAATAGGCGAGCATCGACAGGAAGACGAAGGCCGTGAAGCGCCGGGCATGGGGATCGGCCCAGATCTCGGCGACCGCCGCCTTGAAGGATTGCCCGGAGTCGCCGTGGACCGTGACCGGCCGCGCGCGCTCGACGCCGCGGATGGCGAGCAGCGCGACCGCGACGGCGGTCAGGGCGATGCCGGCGACGACCTGGCTCAGCCGCTCGGGCGAGAACGGCTCGATCAAATGGCCGGCGATGCCCGCGGTGCCGGCGATCCCGGCGATCATCATGATCCAGGTCATCGCCGCCGCCGCCGGCCGCCGCGCGGGCGCGACCTCGCTGGCCAGCAGCGCCAGCAGCGAGGTGCCGGCCGCGCCGACGCCCGCGCCGATCAGGCTGAACGCGATCACCGCCAGCACCGGGCCCATGACCGGCCGGCTGGTCATCATCAGCGTCGCATCGGTGGCGAGCATCGCGCCGAGTGCCAGACAGGCCATGCCGCCGGCGATCCACGGCGTCCGCCGCGCCCCGCGGTCCGACCCGTGGCCCCAGTGCGGCCGCGTCATCTGCACCGCATAATGCCAGGCGACGAGGCCGGCGGGCAGCGTCGCGGGCAGCGCGAACTCGACGACCATGACCCGGTTGAGCAGCGACGTCGCCAGCATCACGATCGCGCCGATCGACGCCTGCACCAGCCCGAGCCGCGCGATGCCGGGCCAGCCCAGTCCGGAGTCGCCGAGACCCTTCACGACGCCGCGATCCCGAAGGCGGTGGCGAGCATGCCGAGCACGTACAGCGTCACCCCGGTGCCGTTGTACCACGGCGCGTACCGGCGCGGGTCGCGCACCAGCCGCACCATGCAGGCGAGCTGCAGCCCGATCACCACGACGACGATCAGCCCGGTCCACTCGCGACCCCATTGGAACAGCAGCGCCGCCACCGCCAGCTGCGGCACGATCATCGCCGCGCACGCCAGCTGCGCCGCCGTCTCGACGCCCAACGTGACCGGCAGCGAGGCCAGCCCCATCGCCTTGTCGCCCGCGACCGCCTTGAAGTCGTTCAGCGTCATGATCCCGAACGCGCCGAGGCTGTAGAGGCCGATGATGATCAGCACCGGCACCTGCGGCAGCGTGCCGGTCATCGCGCTCGCGCCGGTGAACCACGACAGGCCTTCATAGCTGAACGCGCACACCAGCGGCCCGAACCAGCCGCTCTGCTTCAGGCGGAACGGCGGCGCGCTATAGGCCCAGCCCGAGGCCAGGCCGGCGACGGTGGCGGCCAGCACCCAGGGACCGATCAGCGCGCCGACAGCCAGCGACACCAGGCTGCCGATGATCGCGATATACAGCCCCCAGCGGCCGGGGATGCGCCCCGACGGAATCGGCCGGTTCGGCTCGTTGATCGCATCGACCTCGCGGTCGAACCAGTCGTTGACCGCCTGGCTGGTGCCGCAGACGATCGGCCCGGCCAGCAGCATCCCCGCGACCAGGAACGGCCAGCGTTCGCTAAGCGACACGCCCGACGACACGACCCCGCACATGAAGGCCCACATCGGCGGAAACCACGTCACCGGCTTCAGCAGTTCCAGCACGTCGCGGGGACGCGGATACGCTGGGCGAACAAGCGTGGCGACGGCTTCGGCCATCGTCGAAGGCTATGCGTGACGCCCCGAAGCGTCAACCGCGCTGGACACTATTTCGGGCTTTTCCCGACGCCCGGGACCAGCATGCCGACCCGCCGCTTATAGTCGCGATACTCGTCGCCGAACATCGCGGTCAGGTCGCGCTCCTCGTGACCGATGGCGATGATGACATAGACGGTCATGCCGACCGCGAGCAGCAGATGGCCCCAGCTCATCACCGGCGTCGCCCAGAAGGCGATGACAAACCCGAGGTAGAGCGGGTGGCGCACCGCCTTGTAGAACAGCGGTGTATGAAACCCCAGCGCCGCCGGCTCGCGGCCGCGCAGGTGCGACCACGCCTGGGTCAGGCCGAACAGCTCGAAGTGCGAGATCAGAAAGGTCGAGACCAGCACGATCAGCCAGCCGAGCGCGAACAGCCCCCACATCGTCCATTCCGCCCAGGCTGCGCGGATGTGCCACAGTTCGCCCGGGATCGGCCGCCAGCCCGCGACCAGCACGATCAGGATCAGGCTCGACGCGACGACATAGGCGCTGCGCTCGGCGACCGTGCCGACGACTCGCGTCCAGCGGCGCTTGAACGACGGCCGCGCCATGACGCTGTGCTGGAGGCCGAACAGCGCGATAAGCACGGTATCGACGACCAGCGCGACCGCCAGCGGCGAGGCGGGGCCGCGGTCGACCGTCACCGGCACCCACGGCAGGTCGCCGACGAAGGCGACCAGGTAGAGGAAGGTCGCGAAGAACAGCAGATAGGCGGCGACCGCGAAGACGAAGATGACCAGACGGCTCATGGTGCGGCGGTTAGCCACATCGGACGCCTGCGTCTTGGACGAAAACGACGAAAAGCGTGCCCCCTCGCCACCAACGTCATCCCCGCGCAGGCGGGGACCCAGTCCGACAAGCAGCACCGGCGCAGCCGACCGCTCCTTTGTGAAGCGGGCTGGGTCCCAGCCTTCGCGGCGATGACGGCTCAGGGATTCAGCCGGACATCATCCCAATCGAGGAATTACTCCTCGCCCGTCCCGGACAAATTGCCCAGCCCGTGGCGGTGCAGCTTGGAATAGAGGCTCTGGCGGCTGAGGCCGAGGATTTCGGCAGCCGACGCGCGGTTGTCGGCGGTGTAGGTCAGTGCCGCCTCGATGCAAAGGCGCTCGATCAGGTCGGTCGATTCGCGCACGATGTCCTTCAGCGGCACGCGGCCGACGAGTTCGGTCAGCTGCTCGACGGAACGCGGCAGCACGCGGCCGGCGGGCTCGATATCGATCCGGGCGCGCCGCGCGGTGCGCAGCGAGAAGCCGAAGCACGGATGCGCGACGTCGCCGGCGAGCACCGCGGACACCTCGACCTCCTCTTCGGCCCCGTGCTGGCCGCGGACGATGGTGGCGAAGTTGCGGACCGCGCCGTGCTCCTTCAGCTGCTGGACCAGCACGCCGAGGTCGATGCCGGGCCGCCCGAGGAAGCGCGACAGCGGCGCGCCGCGCAGGGCCGAGCGCCGGGCGCTTTCGGTCAGGTCGAGGAACGCGGCGTTCTCGGTGACGATGTCGAGGTTCTCGTCGGTCAGCACGAAGGCGTCCGGCAGGCGGTCGAGGACGTCGATCAGGCGGCGGTCGGCGGCATCGCCGGCGGGCGCGCCGCCGGCCGGGGTCAGGCGGACGAGGAAATAGCTGCCGCGGTCCTGCCGGAACAGCGTCGCCGACAGTTCGCAGACCATGCCGTGCGCGGTTTCGACCGTGACCGGGGCACCCTGTTCGGCCGCCGCAACCGCGCCGAGCAGGGTCAGCGCGCTGTCGCGCGAGCTGTCGGCCAGCTGGGCGACCAGCGCCTGGCCGGTCAGCCGCTCGTCGCCGTCGGCCAACGCCCGGGCGGCCGGGTTGGCCTCGGTGATGCGCCGCGTCGCGGTATCGACGATGAACACCGCCTCCGACGACTGGTCGAACAGCAGCCGGTAGCGCGTCTCCATCTGGCGCAACCGGACATAGTCGCGCTCCATCGACTGTTGCGCCGACAACAGCCGCTGCTGCAGCGCCGCCGCGGCCCGCATGTCTCGGCCGATGGCGATGACCCGGCCGTCGCGAGCCGCGTCGATGGCGAGATAACGGATCGGGATCTCGGTGCCGCGCAGCGAATGATTGACCTGCCGCCAGCGCGCCGGGCCGCGGGCGGGGGCGTCGCGCAGCATTTCCTCGACCTTGCTACGGCTTTCGGTGGTGACGATATCGACCCAGGGGCGATCGATCCACGACTCGAAGCCGTCGCCGGCCAGCTCGCCGCTGCCCAGCGCGACGTCGCGGATGACGCCGGCACCGTCGACGACCAGGGCGACATCGCCGGACGCCGCGATGACGCGCGCGGCAAGATCGGCATCGACATCGGCGAGCAGTGAAGCGCCGGCGCGGAACGGCACCGCTGCGGCAAGCGAGGCCGACAAATCCACGGCGTCAGCCGGATTGTCGGGCGGCGCGCCTAGGCACGCGAGGGGACCGGCTGTTCGGCAGCGTGAATAAGGCCTTCAACCAGAGTCTCCGCCACCGTCACCGCCTGCCGGCCATCGGCGGCGGTCGCGTCCGCACCGCACTCGCGCGCCAGCTCGGGGTGGTCGACGAAGACCTTGCCGCCGACCATGATGCCGATGTGCGGATTGCGCGAATGCGTACGTAGCGCTGAAATGACGCGCGGCAAGTCTGCCAGCCGGGCATCGGTCGCCAGCGTCAGGCCGACCAGCTCGAACCAGCGCTTGCCGACCAGACCGACCAGTTCGGCCTCGCTGGCGCCGGGTTCGCTGGCGGTGGTCCAGCCGGCGCGGCGGAAGAACTCCTCGACCATCAGCGAGCCGAAGCCGTGCTGCTCGCCCGGCATCGGCGCGAACAGGGCGCGGCGCTCCCCGCCGCGGCGCTCCGCCGCACCGGGGTTACGGGTGCCAAGCTCGTGGACGATCTCCTGCAGGCGCCACAGCGCCATCGTCACGTCGACGAAATCGCAGGCGTCGGCTTCCCACAGGTCGCCAAGGTGCCGCGCGGCGGGCGCGAGAATGTCGATGAACACCGAATCGACGCCGACGCCGCGCGCCAGATGGGCATCGACCTCGACCAGCAGCGCATAGGCCTCGCTGTTCAGCGCGGCGACGGCGAAGCTTTCCGCGACGCCCTCGGCGACCGGGGCATCGACCAGTTTCAGCTGTGGCGGGCCGCTCGGCAGCGCGCGATGCGCCATCAGCAGGCGCGGGATGATCTCGCCCTCGATGAGCCGGTGCAGCGCCTGCGGCGACAGCTCCTCCCGACTCGGTGTGAAATCCTGCATCGAAGCCATGTTCGGCCTCCCCCGGTTAGATGCACGTCGTACGTCCCGTCCGGGATGGCGCAGCCGGTTACCGGTCTTGCTCCACCCGAACGGCACGACGCTACGCGCGCCTCCAAGGTCATGCAATCCCATCCCGGTATTGACCCCGAAACCATCCCGACTGTCAATTAAACCTTACGTCCAATCCAATTGACACGGCAAAGCGCGATGCTACGCTTCGACATAGCAATCCTAGAAATCGAGCCGGACAACGATGCGCCACAACGACGGGAAGGGAGCGGCGGAAGGACAATGACGGCGCTCTATACGCCCGCCGAACGCGTCCGCCGCGATAACAGCAGATGGACGCTGGTCCAGGGGCTGCTCGCCCCGGTCCAGTTCCTCGCGTTCGCGGTCAGCCTCGTCCTGGTCGTTCACTATCTGCGGACGGGCAGCGGCGCCGACGCCGCCACCGCCTCGATCGTCGTCAAGACGATGCTGCTCTACACGATCATGATCACCGGGTCGATCTGGGAGAAAGTGGTCTTCGGCAAATGGCTGTTCGCGCCCGCCTTCTATTGGGAAGACGTGTTCTCGATGCTCGTGCTGGCGCTGCACACCGCCTATCTCTGGTGCCTGTTCACCGGCGCGCTGAGCGTCGAGGGCCGGATGTGGCTCGTGCTGGCCGCCTATGCTACCTACGTCGTCAACGCGACGCAGTTCATCCTGAAGCTGCGCGCCGCCCGCCTGCAGAGTGCCGCTCCCGATGGAGCGGTCGCCGCATGAACACCGCCCTTGCCGCTGCCGCCGCGCCACGCCCGATCCTTCGGGAGCGCGGCCAGCGTGAGGTGTTCTGCGGCCTGACCGGCATCATCTGGCTGCACCGTAAGGTTCAGGATGCGTTCTTCCTCGTCGTCGGCAGCCGCACCTGCGCCCATCTGCTGCAATCCGCCGCCGGGGTCATGGTCTTCGCAGAGCCGCGCTTCGCCACCGCAATCATTGAGGAGCGCGACCTGGCCGGCCTCGCCGACGCCAACGAGGAACTCGACCGCGTCGTCACCCGGCTGCTCGAGCGGCGGCCGGAGATCAAGCTGCTGTTCCTGGTCGGCTCGTGCCCGTCCGAAGTCATCAAGCTCGACCTTAGCCGCGCCGCCGCCCGTCTGTCCGAGTCGCAGCCCGGCGTCCGCATACTGAACTACTCGGGATCGGGCATCGAGACGACATTCACCCAGGGCGAGGATGCCTGCCTTGCGGCGCTCGTGCCGGCCTGCCCGGTCGCCCCGACCAACGACCGCCGCCTGCTCGTCGTCGGCGCGCTGCCGGATATCGTCGAGGACCAGTTCCGCCGCCTGTTCGCCGAGATCGGAATTACGCGCGTCGATTCGCTGCCGCCACGCCGCGCCAGGGACCTCCCCGAGGTCGGTCCCGGCACAGTGTTCTTGCTCGCCCAGCCATTCCTCGGCGACACCGCCGCCGCCTTGGAAGATCGCGGCTGCAAGCATCTGCCGGCGCTGTTTCCGTTCGGCGCCGAGGGCACGACCGCCTGGCTCCATGCCGCGGCGCAGGCCTTCGGCATCGACGAGATGCACTTCCGCGCCGTCATTGCGCCGGGCCGGGCGCGCGCCAAGCGCGCGCTCGAGCGCCACGTTGAGCGGCTGAACGGCAAGACCATCTTCTTCATGCCCGATTCGCAGCTGGAGGTGCCCCTCGCGCGCTTCCTGGCTAGCGAACTCGGCATGCAGCCGGTCGAGGTCGGCACGCCCTACCTGCACCGCGCCCATATGGCCGACGAACTCGCCGCGCTGCCCGCGGATGTGCTGATCAGCGAGGGCCAGGATGTCGACAAGCAGCTCGACCGGGTCCGCGCCGCCCGCCCCGACATCACCGTCTGCGGCCTCGGCCTCGCCAACCCGCTGGAGCGTGAGGGTCTGACCACCAAATGGTCGATCGAGCTGGTGTTCTCGCCGGTCCACGGCTTCGACCAGGCCGGCGATCTCGCCGAACTGTTCGCGCGGCCGCTGGTTCGCCGCGACAAGGTCGCGGGGCTGCCATGCAGCTGACGGTATGGACATATGAAGGCCCGCCGCATGTCGGCGCGATGCGTGTCGCGACCGCCATGGAGGGCGTGCACTATGTCCTCCACGCGCCGCAGGGCGACACCTACGCGGACCTGCTCTTCACGATGATCGAGCGCCGCGGCAAGCGCCCGCCGGTGACCTACACGACCTTCCAGGCGCGCGATCTCGGCACCGACACCGCCGAGCTGTTCCAGAGTGCGGCGCGCGACGCCTATGAGCGGTTCGCGCCTGCCGCGATGATCGTCGGGGCATCGTGCACCGCGGAGCTGATCCAGGACGATCCCGCCGGCCTCGCCACCGCGATGGCCCTGCCGATCCCGGTGATCCCGCTCGAACTGCCGAGCTACAGCCGCAAGGAATGCTGGGGCGCCAGCGAGACCTTCTATCAGCTGGTCCGCGCCCTCGCCGACAAGGACCTTCGCCCGGCCCCTATGGCCGGCCGCCGCCCCCGCGCCAACCTGCTCGGGCCGACCGCGCTCGGCTTCCGCCATCGCGACGATGTTGTCGAGGTGACGCGGCTGCTGAATGACATCGGCGTTGATGTCGCGGTCGTCGCGCCGCTCGGTGCCTCGCCCGCCGATCTCGCCCGGCTCGGCGCGGCCGATTTCAACGTGCTGATGTACCCGGAGACCGGCGACACCGCGGCCCGCTGGCTGGAGAAGACACTCAGCCAGAAGTTCACCAAGACCGTGCCCATCGGCATCGGCGCGACCAACGAGTTCATTGCCGAGGTCTGCGGCCTCGCCGGGCTGCCGGTGCCGCCGGTGCCGGCCGATTCGCGGATGCCGTGGTGGTCGCGCTCGGTCGACTCGACCTACCTGACCGGCAAGCGCGTCTTCATCTTCGGCGACGGTACCCATGCGGTCGCCGCTGCCCGCGTTGCCAGCACCGAACTGGGGTTCGAGGTCGTCGGGCTGGGTTGCTACAACCGCGAATTCGCCCGCGAAATCCGCGAAGCGGCCAAGCTCTACGGCGTCGAGCCGCTGATCACCGACGATTATCTCGCGGTCGAGCAGGCGATCGCCGAGGCCAATTGCGAGCTGGTGCTCGGAACCCAGATGGAGCGCCATATCGCGAAGCGCCTGCGCATCCCGTGCGCGGTGATCTCGGCCCCGGTGCATGTGCAGGATTTCCCGGCGCGTCACTCGCCTCAGATGGGGTTCGAGGGCGCGAACGTGTTGTTCGACACTTGGATCCACCCGCTGGCGATGGGGCTGGAGGAGCACCTCCTCACCATGTTCCGCGACGATTTCGAGTTCAATGACGCGGCCGGTGCGAGCCACCTGGGCGGTCACGGCGCGGCCGCACCTGCCACCGCCCCCGAGCCGGTGATGGCCGGCGCGCCAGCCGCCGAAATTCAGGCTCAGGTCACCGGCTGGACCCCCGATGCCGAGAAAGAACTGCTCAAGATCCCGTTCTTCGTGCGCGGCAAGGCACGCCGCAATACCGAGGCGTACGCGGCCTTGAAGGGCCTGTCGGCTATCACGCTGGACACGCTGTATGACGCCAAGGCTCATCATGCGCGCTGAAGCCGGTCACGCCCCCAAGGTCCACGTCACCATCGTGACGCTCGACAACCATTTGTCGGGTGCTGCAGAACGTGCCGCCGTCGAACTGGCGAAGGACGGCATCGCCATCCATTTCCACGCTGCCGCCGATTTCAACGATCCCGCCGAGCTGGCGCGCACCCATGCCGACATTGCTCGCGGCGACATCGTCGTCTCGACGATGCTTTTCCTGGAGGATCATATCCGCGCCGTGCTGCCGCAGCTGCAGGCGCGCCGCGAGGCCTGCGACGCGATGCTCGGGTTGATGTCCGATGGCGAGGTCGTGCGCCTGACCAAGCTCGGCGGTTATCGCATGGATGCGCCCGCCAAGGGCCCGCTGGGGCTGCTGAAGAAGCTGCGCGGCAATTCGAAGCCCGGCGCGTCGTCAGGCGAGAAGCAGATGCGCATGCTGAAGCGCCTGCCCAAGATCCTGCGCTTCATCCCCGGCGCAGCGCAGGACGTGCGGGCCTATTTTCTGACCCTGCAATACTGGCTGTCCGGCTCCGACGAGAACGTCGTCGAGATGGTCCGCGCGCTGGTCGATCGCTATGCCGCCGGCGACCGCGCGTCGCTGAAGGGCACGCTGAAGCCGCAGCCGCCGCGCGAATATCCCGAGGTCGGCGTCTATCACCCGGCGCTCGCCGGGCGGATGGGCGAGGATGCGGCCAAGCTACCGACGGTCGACGCGCCGGTCGCGACCGTGGGCTTGCTGCTGCTCCGCTCCTACGTGCTCGGCCATGACAGCCAGCATTACGACGGCGTCATCCGGGCGTTCGAGGCGCGCGGCATCCGCGTCGTCCCGGCCTTCGCCAGCGGCCTCGACTCGCGCCCGGCGATCGAGAAGTACTTTCTGAAGGACGGTGTCTCGACGGTCGATGCGCTGGTCTCGCTGACCGGCTTCAGCCTGGTCGGCGGCCCCGCCTACAACGACAGCGCGGCGGCGGCGGAAATCCTTGCCCGGCTCGACGTACCCTATGTCGCGGCGCATCCGCTCGAGTTCCAGACACTGGAAACCTGGGGCGGCAGCCGCCAGGGCCTGCTGCCGCTCGAGGCGACGATAATGGTCGCGATACCGGAGCTCGACGGTGCCACCGTGCCGACAATTTTCGGCGGCCGCTCAGATGGAGCCGGCAAGCCCTGCACCGGTTGCGCGCAGGCCTGCGTGTTTCCCGCCGGCGGTCTGGTCCGCGAGATGCGGGCGTGCCCGGAGCGCGCCGGCGCGCTGGCCGCCAAGGTCGCGAAGCTCGCCGAACTGCGCCGCTCGGAACGCGCAGAGCGGCGCATCGGCATCGTCCTGTTCAACTTTCCGCCGAATGCCGGCGCCACCGGCAGCGCCGCGTTTCTGTCGGTGTTCGAGAGCGTTCAGAACACGCTGACCGCCATGAAGGCCGCGGGCTACACGGTCGACGTTCCCGCCGACACCGACGCCCTGCGTGACTCCATCCTCAAGGGCAACGCCGAGCGCTACGGCGCCGACGCCAACGTCCATGTCCGCATCCCCGCCGACGAGATGGTGCGCCGCGAGCCGCACCTTGCCGAGATCGAGGCGCAATGGGGCGCGGCGCCGGGCAAGGCGCAGTCCGATGGCCGCCACGTCTTCGTGCTGGGCGCGCAGTTCGGCAATGTCTTCGTCGGCGTGCAGCCGGCGTTCGGCTACGAGGGCGATCCGATGCGGCTGCTGTTCGAGGGCCGCTTCGCCCCGACCCATGCCTTCTCGACCTTCTACCGCTGGCTGCGCGAAGATTTCGCCGCTCAGGCGGTGCTGCATTTTGGCACCCACGGCGCGCTGGAGTTCATGCCTGGAAAGCAGACTGGCCTGTCGGCGAAGTGCTGGCCGGAGCGGCTGATCGGCGACCTGCCGAACTTCTACCTCTACGCCGCCAACAACCCGTCCGAGGGCACGCTCGCCAAGCGCCGTTCAGGCGCGACCCTGATCTCCTACCTGACCCCGCCGGTCAGCGCCGCTGGCCTCTACAAGGGTCTGGTCGACCTGAAGGCAAGCCTCGACCGCTGGCGCACCACCGCGCCTGAGGCGGTGACCGAGCGCGACGGGCTGGCGGTGATGATCGTCGAGCAGGCCACCGGGCTTGATCTCGATGGCACCGATATCGAGGCGCTGTCGGCGAAGGTCTACGAGCTCGAGGAGACGCTGATCCCGTTCGGCCTGCACGTCGTCGGCAAGCCGCTGTCTGCCCCCGAGCGCCAGTCGATGATGGCGGCAATGGACCCGGCCGCGGGACACGATCTGGTGGCGCTCGACGCGCTACTGTCGGTCGATCACGAGCTGGCCGGTATCATCCGCGCGCTCGACGCGCGCTACGTTCCCCCGGTCGCGGGCGGCGACGTGCTGCGCAACCCGGACATCGCGCCGACCGGTCGCAACGTCCACGGCTTCGACCCTTTCCGCCTGCCCAGCAACTTCGCGGTCAGCGAGGGCCGGGCGCAGGCCGAGGGGCTGATTGCCCGCCACTTGCTCGACGGCGGCTGCTATCCGGAGAGCGTCGGTATGGTGCTATGGGGCACCGACAACCTGAAGTCCGAGGGCGCGCAGCTGGCGCAGGCGCTGGCGTTGCTGGGGGCGAGGCCACGCTTCGACAGCTACGGTCGGCTGGCCGGGGCGGAACTCGTGCCGCTTGCCGAAATGGGCCGGCCGCGCATCGACGTGGTCGTGACGCTCAGCGGGATCTTCCGCGACCTGCTGCCGCTGCAGACCCGGATGCTCGCCGAGGCGGCCTGGCTCGCGGCGAGCGCTGACGAGGCATCGGAAGACAATTTCGTCCGCAAGCACAGCCTGGCCCATGCCGAGGCGCACAGCTGCGACCTGGAGACCGCGGCGCTGCGCGTCTTCTCGAACGCCGAGGGCTCATACGGCGCCAACGTTAATTTGATGATCGACGGGTCGACCTGGGACGGCGGTGATGACTTAGCTGATAGTTTCGAGCGCCAAAAGGGTTTCGCCTATGGCCGGTCGGGCGAGCCGAAGCGTCAGGCGGCGCTCCTGAAGAGCGCGCTGGCCGGCGTCGACTTCGCCTACCAGAACCTCGAATCGGTCGAGCTCGGCGTCACCTCGGTCGATCAGTATGTCGATGCGCTGGGCGGCATGAGCCGCGCCGTTACCCGGGCGCGGGGCGGCGAGGCGGCCCCGGTTTATATCTGCGACTCGACGCAGGGCGCGAACAAGGTCCGTACCATCGGCGAGCAGGTGGCGCTGGAAACCCGCACCCGGATGCTCAACCCGGCCTGGACCGAGAGCATTCTCGCCTCGGGCTTCGAAGGCGTCCGCAACATCGAGGCGCAGCTGACCACGACGATGGGCTGGCAGGCGACCACCGGCGGCGTCGATGCCTGGGTCTTCCAGCGCACCGCCGAGACCTATGTGCTCGACGACGTGATGCGGGCCCGGCTGGCCGACCTCAACCCGAAGGCGTCATCGCGGATGGCGGGCCGGCTGATCGAGGCGTGCGAGCGCGATCTGTGGAAGCCCGACGCCGCGACGCTCAGCGCACTGCACGCAGCTTACGACGATCTCGAAGACCGGCTCGAAGGCGTCGCGCAAGCGGCCTGAAGGATAGATAGATGGCACTCCTTGAACTCGATCGCCCCGAAACCAGCCGCCCCGACGGCGAGGGCTCAGTCCAGGTGAAGCTCGATCCAGCCGAAAAGATCACCAACGCCAAGGTGTTCGCGGTCTATGGTAAGGGCGGCATCGGCAAGTCGACGACCAGCTCCAACCTGTCGGCCGCACTGTCGCTGCTCGGCAAGAAGGTCCTGCAGATCGGCTGCGATCCCAAGCACGACAGCACCTTCACGCTGACCAAGAAATTGATGCCGACGGTCATCGACGTGCTCGAGACGGTCGACTTCCACCATGAGGAGCTGCGCCCCGAGGATTACTGCTTCGAGGGCTTCAACGGCGTCATGTGCATCGAGGCGGGCGGCCCCCCGGCGGGCACCGGCTGCGGCGGCTATGTCGTCGGCCAGACCGTCAAATTGCTCAAGCAGCATCACCTGCTCGAGGACACCGACGTGGTGATTTTCGACGTGCTCGGCGACGTCGTCTGCGGCGGCTTCGCGGCGCCGCTCCAGCACGCCGAGCGGGCGGTGGTGGTTGCCGCCAACGACTTCGATTCGATCTTCGCGATGAACCGCATCGTCGCCGCCATCAAGGCCAAGTCGAAGAACTATGAGGTCCGCATGGCGGGCGTCATCGCCAACCGTTCGGCCGGCACCGACGAGATCGACCGCTTCAACGAGGCGACCGGCCTGAAGCGCCTGGCGCACTTCCCCGATCTCGACGCCATCCGCCGCTCGCGCCTGAAGAAATGCACGGTGTTCGAGATGGATTCGACGCCGGAGCTGGAGGCCGTGAAGCTGGAATATATGCGGCTGGCGGCGTTGCTGTACGCGGGCACCGAGCCGCTCGCGGCGATGCCGATGAAGGACCGCGACATCTTCGAGTTCCTGGGTTTCGAATGACCGCCACCTACGATCTTTATCGCGGCCGGCTAGAGGCCTATTTCGACCGCACGGCGTTCGACGCCTGGGCCAAGCTGACCAGCGATGCGCCGGTCAGCCGGATCCGGGCCACGGTGCGAGCCGGGCGTGACGAGATGCGCGACCGGCTGCTGGCGTGGCTGCCCGCCGACCTCAGTGGCAAGCGCCTGCTCGATGCCGGCTGCGGCACCGGGGCGCTGGCGGTCGAGGCAGCCAAGCGCGGCGCCAGCGTTGTCGCGGTCGATGTCTCGGCGAACCTCGTCAACGTCGCGCGTGAGCGGCTGCCGGAAGGCCTCGACATCGATTTCCGCGCCGGCGACATGCTCGGCGACCACGGCGAGTTCGACCATGTCGTGGCGATGGACTCGCTGATCCACTACCGCCGCGCCGACATCGTCGCGGCGGTCACGCGCCTCGCCGCCAAGACTCGTGGCAGCATCGCCTTCACCGTCGCGCCGCGCACGCCGATGCTGCTTGCGATGCAGTTCGCCGGCAAGGCGTTCCCGCGCAGCGACCGCTCGCCGGCGATCATCCCCGCTGATCCGCGCAGCCTGATGGCAACGCTCGCCCGGCTTCCCGGCTGGCAGCCGGGCCGCGACGGCGGCACCTCGACCGGCTTCTACAAGAGCCACGCCGTGGAGATCGTCCAGGCATGATCGCGACGCAGCGCCTTGTTCCGCACTGGCAGAAGGTCGCACTGCGCTTCCTGCCGTTCGCCGATGCCGCGACGCCCGAACTGCCGCTGCCGCGCCTGCTACGTCTGTCGCTGTTCCAGATCACCTGCGGCATGGCCGCCGTGCTGCTCAACGCGACATTGAACCGCGTGATGATCGTCGAGCTGCACATGCCCGCGCTGCTGGTCGCGCTGATGGTTTCGATCCCGCTGCTGTTTGCCCCAGCGCGCGCGCTGATCGGCTTCAAGTCGGACAACCACCGCTCGGCGCTGGGCTGGAAGCGGGTACCGTATATCTGGTTCGGCACGCTGCTGCATTTCGGCGGCTTCGCGATCCTGCCGTTCGCGCTGATCGTGATGACCGGGCAGGGCGCCGGCTCGGCGAACTGGGGCTATGCCGGCGCGGTGCTCGGCTTCCTGATGGTCGGTGCGGGCACCGCGACCGTGCAGACCGCCGGCCTGGCGCTGGCGACCGATCTCGCGACGCCCGAATCACGACCGCGGGTCGTCTCGCTGCTCTATGTCATGCTGCTCTTGGGTATGCTGGTCAGCTCGCTGGTGCTCGGCCGGTTGCTCGCCGACTACAGCCCGACGCGGCTGGCGCAGGTCGTGCAGGGTGTCGGGCTGGCAACCATGCTGCTCAACCTGTTCGCCTTGTGGGGGCAGGAGCCGCGCAGCCGCAAGCCAGCCGCACCCGAGGTTCAGCCCGTTTTCCGCGCCAGCTGGCGGACGTTCATCGCGGTGCCACGCCACAAGCGGCTGCTGATCGGCACGGGCCTCGGCGCGGCGGCGTTCGCGATGCAGGACGTGCTGCTGGAGCCGTTCGGGGGCCAGATTCTCGGCCTCGCGGTCGGCGCGACGACGATGCTGACCGCCCTGTGGGCGATGGGCATGCTGCTCGGCCTGGCGCTGGCGGCGCAGATGCTCGACCGCGACGGCGATCCACACCGGCTGGCCGGGTACGGGGCGGCGGCGGGGACGCTGGCGTTCGCGCTGGTGATTTTCGCCGGCGCGCTGGGCGAACCCGAGCTGCTGCGCATCGGTGCGGCGGCGATCGGGTTTGGCGGCGGGCTGTTCGCGGTCGGCACGATGACCGCGGTCATGGCGCTGGCCCAGGGCGGCGCGGCGGGCATGGCGCTCGGTGCCTGGGGCGCGGTGCAGGCGACCTGTGCGGGCGGCGCCATCCTGATCGGCGGCCTGCTCAAGGACGCGGTCGGCAACCTCGCTGCGCGGGGCGATCTCGGCGTCGTGCTGGCCGGGCCGGCAACCGGCTATGCGACGGTGTACGCACTCGAAATCCTGCTATTGTTCATGACGATCGTCGCGCTGGGCCCGCTGGCCCGTGCGGTGGGGGGTGAGGCCAGCGGACGCCTGCGGTTCGGCCTTGCCGAATTCCCGGGCTGAAGAAGGAGAAACGCGATGAGTGCACAGCTTACACCCGGCCTCGACATCGCCGAACTGGTGCTGTGGGCCTTCTTCCTGTTTTTCCTGGGATTGATCATCTACCTGCGCCGCGAGGACCGGCGCGAAGGTTATCCCCTGGAAGATGACATCACCGGCCGGGTCGAATCGGCCGGCGGCCTGTTCTCGATGGCCAGGCCCAAGACCTTCAAGATGCCGTTCGGCCTGCCCGATGTGGTCGCGCCCGACAATCGGCGCGACAGCATGAAGCTGAACGCCCGCCGCACCTCGGCCTTTCCGGGCTCGCCGATCGAGCCGCTGGGCAATCCGCTGACCGCCGGGGTCGGCCCCGGTGCCTATGCCAACCGCGCCGACCGGCCCGACCTCAATATGGAAGGCCACCCGCGCATCGTGCCGCTGGCCGGCCATCCCGACTTCTTCATCGCGGCGAAGGACCCCGATCCGCGCGGCTATGCCGTGGTCGGCGAGGACCGCGTCGTCGGCGGCACTGTCAAGGACATCTGGGTCGATACCGCCGACCGGCTGATCCGCTATATCGAGGTGGCGACGGACACGGGTAGCGTGCTGATGCCGATGATGATGACCAACGTGCAGCGCCGCAACCGCACCGTGCAGGTCGATTCGCTGATGGGCCACCAGATCGCCGGTGCGCCGCAGACGCCCACCGGCGGCACGATCACGCTGAAGCAGGAAGAACTGGCGATGGCCTATGTCGGCGCCGGCTATCTCTACGCGACGGCGCGCCGTCAGGAGCCGTGGCTGTGAGCGAATACGAGAACGAGCCGGTCCGCGGCCTGCCGGGCCACCTGCCGCCGGGCGAGACCTTGCTGTGGCAGGGTTCGCCCGACTGGCGGCGGATGGCGCGCGACGCGTTTCACGTGCGCCTCGTCGCGGCCTATTTCGCCGTGCTGCTGGCCTGGGCGGTCATTGACGCGCTGAGCGGCGGCGCGACCGCGCCGATCGGCATCGTGACAACGGCGGTACTGGCGGCGGTGTGCCTCGCATTGCTGCACGGGCTGGCCTGGCTATCGGCGAAGACCACCGTCTATTCGATCACCTCGAAGCGGGTGGTGCTGCGCTTCGGCATGGCGCTGCCGAAATGCGTCAACCTGCCGTTCGCGCAGATCGGCACCGCTCGGCTGGCGCACAACCCGGACGGCAGCGGCGACATTGCGCTGGCGCTCACGGGCAAGGGCCTGGGCTATGCCGTGATGTGGCCGCACGCACGAGCGTGGCAGCTGGCACGGCCGGAGCCGATGCTGCGCGCAATTGCGAACGTCGACGAGGTCGCGGCGCTGCTCGCCGATGCCTGCGCGGCGGTAGTGCCGGTTCGGCGCGAGACCGCCGATGCGTCGGAACCGGCCTTCGGCGGTGCGGTGGCGGCGTGAGCACCCACGTGCACCAGGATCCCACGGTTCCGCGCGGCGCGCTGTTAGCCGCCGCCGGCATGGTCGTGCTGACGTTGCTGGCGGTCGCCAGCGTCCGTCTTGGCCTCGTGCCCGCCGCCGCCGACCCGGTCGCGATCCGCGCGGAGCAGCATGTCACCGCGGTGGTGAGTCGCGACCTGGTATTCACGGATGCTCTCGACGGCTCGGTCGAGGTCCGCGATGCCCGCACCGGCGACGTCCGCACCGCGACCGCAGCGGGCAGCAAGACCGGCTTCATTCGCGGAGTCATGCGCGGCCTCGCGCGCGCCAGGCACCGCGCCGGCATCGACAAGGCGCTGCCCTTCCGGCTGACGCGCTGGTCGAACGGCAATCTGACGCTGCTCGACCCGCAGACTGGCGAGTCGGTGGAGCTCGGCTCGTTCGGGCCGACCAACCGCGCCGACTTCGAGAAACTGCTGTGATCCGTTTCGATACCGGCTGCACGGTTTCGGTGGAAGTCACCGCCGAGCGCTGTCGCGCCGATGTCGTGCTCGACGGCGACGTCGCCATCGGCCCCGGTGACAAGGTCCGCGTCCACGGCGCGCCGATCCGCTGCGGCATCGGACACAGCCTCGAGGTGCGCCGCACCGCGACCGTCGAACGCGCCGGTTCGGTGCGCGCGGCTTTGACCAGGATCAGTTCCTACTTCGCTTTGACCGAGCTATATGAGGTCAGCTTCTTGCCGGGGATGGGCCGATGAACGCGCATGTCGATCCGACCAGCCTGAAGATCGTCGAAGAGGAAACCGTCCTCAGTCCGCGTTTCTACACCACCGACTTCCCCGCGCTCGACGCCATCGACGTATCGAGCGTGCGGCCCGAATGGGATGCGCTGATCGCCGAGATGGAGAGCGATCCGAACAAGCGTCACTTCAAGCGGACCGAAGCCTTCGACGGTGTCATCGAGCGACTGGAGCCTGAGCTCCGCCGGGAGTTTACCGATTTCTTGGTGTCGTCGATGACATCGGAGTTTTCGGGATGCATCCTGTACGCCGAAATCGCGCGGCGGACGAAGAACCCAGACGTCAAGAACCTCTTCCGCCTGATGGCGCGCGACGAGAGCCGGCACGCCGGCTTCATCAACGACAGCCTGAAGGACGCAGGCATCGGCATCGACCTCGGCTTCCTGACCAAGACCAAGAAATACACGTTCTTCCGACCGAAGTTCATCTTCTACGCGACCTATCTCAGCGAGAAGATTGGTTACGCCCGTTACATCACCATCTACCGGCACCTGGCGGCCAACCCGGACCGCCGCATCCACCCGATCTTCAACTGGTTCGAACTCTGGTGCAACGACGAGTTCCGCCATGGCGAGGCCTTCGCGCTGCTGATGCGGTCGGACCCGAAGCTGCTGACCGGCCTCAACAAATTGTGGATCCGCTTCTTCCTGGTGGCGGTCTACGCGACGATGTACGTGCGCGACCACAACCGCCCGGCCTTCCATGCTGCACTCGGCATCGACCCGACCGAGTATGACTATACGGTGTTCCGGGTGACCTCCGAGATCACCCGGCAGGTCTTCCCACTGACGCTCGACAGCGACGCGCCGGTGTTCCGCGCGATCATGGAGCGGATGCGGGTGCTGGCCCGCGGCATCGAGGCGGCCAAGCGCCAGGGCGGTATCGCTGGCACGGCCAAGCGCCTCGGCCTGACCGCCGCCGTCGCCGCCAATTTCGTCCGCCTCTATCTCCAGCCGACGCAGCGCAACGCGCTTCCGGCAGCAATCCGGCTGCAGCCGGCATGGTGAGCTGGGCCGATCATGGCTGGCCGCTGGTCTATGCCGGCGTGCTGTGGTTCGTCGCTACCGGCGCGGTGCTCGCGCTCGACTCGCGCAACCCGCGCGGGTTCGGCCGCAGCCTGGTGCTGACCGGCACGCTCGCCTGCGTCGCCCTCCTGGCCGTCGTCTACACCCGCGACGATCCGTCGAAGCTGGCGGCGTATGTCGGTTTTACCGCGGCGCTGATGATCTGGGGCTGGCATGAGCTGGCCTTCCTGACCGGAGCCGCCACCGGACCGCGGCGGGAGCCGCTGCCGCCGGGAACGACCGGCTGGGCGCGCTTCCGGCTCAGTGCCGCGACGTTGATCCACCACGAGATCGCCTTGGCACTGACTCTGGCCTTGCTCGCCGGCCTGACCTGGCGCACCGCCAATCCGGTCGCGGCGCAGGCCTTTGGCCTGTTGTTTGCGATGCGGTTGTCGACCAAGCTGAATATCTTCATCGGCGTGCCGCATTTCGACACCGCCATGCTGCCGCCACACCTCGCCTATCTCGGCAGCTACTTCCGGACCCGGCCCTTCGGTGTCGCGATGGCGTTCAGCCTGATCGCGCTGGCGGCTGTGGCGGTGGCGCTTGGCCATAATGCGCTCAGCCTCAGCGGCGGCGCTGCGGTCGGGGCCAGCCTGGTGTTTGCGCTGGTCGCACTCGGGCTGCTCGAACATCTGTTCCTTGTACTGCCGGTCAAGGATGCGGCGCTGTGGCGCTGGGCGAAAACGAATAACGGCTTCCGGATAACCGGGGCAGCAGAGTAAGGGGGAGTGACTATGGATTATGAAGCCCTATTCCAGGCGGAACTCGACGGTCTGAAGACCGAAGGCCGCTACCGTATTTTCGCCGAGCTCGAGCGCAAGGCCGGGAACTTCCCGCAGGCCAAGCGCTATGACGGCGACGGCACCCAGGACGTCACCGTGTGGTGCTCGAACGACTATCTTGGCATGGGCCAACACCCGGCGGTGCTCGGCGCGATGCACGAGACGCTCGACGCCTGCGGCGCCGGTGCCGGCGGCACGCGCAACATCAGCGGCACCACCCATGCCCATGTCGTGTTGGAGCGCGAGCTCGCCGACCTGCACGGCAAGGAAGCCGCGCTGCTGTTCACCTCGGGCTATGTGTCAAACTGGGCGGCGCTGTCGACGCTGGCCGGCAAGCTGCCGAACTGCGTCGTGCTGTCCGACGACGGCAACCACGCCTCGATGATCGAAGGCATCCGCCACAGCCGCGCCAAATGCCTGCGCTGGCGCCATAACGACGTCGCGCACCTCGACGAGTTGCTGTCCAAGCTGCCCGCCGACTGCGCCAAGCTGGTGGCGTTCGAGAGCGTCTATTCGATGGACGGCGACATCGCGCCGATCGAGGCGATTCTCGACGTTTGCGAGAAGCACGGCGCGATGAGCTACCTCGACGAGGTCCACGCGGTCGGCCTCTACGGTCCGCGCGGCGGCGGCATCGCCGAGCGCGAAGGCCTGATGGACCGGATCACGGTGATCGAGGGAACGCTCGGCAAGGCGTTCGGCGTGATGGGCGGCTATATCGCCGGCAGCCACGCGATGTGCGACTTCGTGCGCAGCTTCGCCAGCGGCTTCATCTTCACCACCGCTCTGCCGCCGGCGCTCGCGGCTGGTGCGACCGCGAGCATCCAGCACCTCAAGGCCTCGACCGCCGAGCGCGAGGCGCATCAGGAGCGCGTCGCCAAGGTTCGCCGCCGCCTGAACGCCATCGGCATTCCGATGATGGACAACCCCAGCCACATCATCCCGGTGATGGTCGGCGACCCGCACCACTGCAAGATGATCAGCGACTGGCTGCTCGACACCCACGGCATCTATGTCCAACCGATCAACTACCCGACGGTGCCCAAGGGCACCGAGCGGCTGCGCATCACGCCGTCGCCGGTGCACACCGACGACGATGTCGAAAAGCTCGTGTCGGCGCTGAGCGAGATCTGGAGCCAGTGCGCGCTGGCGCGGGTGGCGGAAGCCGCATAGCGGCCGGGGGCCAAGACGGGGAACGCCTCTTCGGCGTTCGCCGCCTTGGACACGGACTCGCTAAAGGCCGGCCGGCGGGTCGGCGGTTTATCCCGCCGAACCCGTCCGACGGCGCGGCTTTGCCGCGACGCTTTTCAATTTAGGTAAGCAAGGGCCGCGGCAAAGCCGCGCCTGCGTCGGTCGGGTCAAGCGGCGAAGGCCCGCTTGCCCGCCTGCCGGCTTTGCGCGAGTCCGCGCGCTGCTCACCGAAAGCGAAGGGCGTTCGCTTCGCTGCGCTCGGCCGCGCTGCAGCTACAGCTCCACCCCGGCCGCGATCGCCTCGAGCTTCTTGATCCGCTCCTTCATGTCGGCGAGGTCGATCCGCGCGCCGACGGCCGGATAGTCACCGCCGCTCCGGCCCTGGTCGGCGCGGTGGAGCTGCAACTGTAGCCAGCCCTTCCAGCTCCACGCCGCGACCGTGGCGACCATCGCGAGCGCGATCAGCCCGGCGGCGGAGAGGACGACGAGCGAGTCGATCGGTGGCATGGCACGAACCTCCTTGTCCGTTAGCGTTTGGTGTCGTCGAGCGCGTCGATTTCAGCCGACAGGCGCTTGGCGGGATCGGTGGCGATGCGTTCGAGCACGGCGATGCGCTCGTTCAGACGGGTCACTTCACGCTTCAGCCGGTCGGCCTCGTCGGCGCTTTGTTGGTCGACTACGGGTAGCGCGTCGCGGTACCGCCGCCGGCTGCGCCGGCTGTCCTGGATGCCGTGGCGGTCGCGGTAGATCCGTCCGACGGTGACGATCAGCACGATCAGCACCACCATCAGGAAAGGCGAGATTTCTGCGATCATCTTGGTCTCCAGGTGCGCAGATCAGCCGTGCTCGGCGATGCGCAGGTTGTCGATTTCGGTACTCAGCCGCTTGGCGGGGTCGGTCGCCAGCCGTTCGAGGACGGCGACGCGCTCCTCGACGCGGCTCAGCTTGCCGCGCAGCGCCTCGTTCTCGGCCTCCAGCAGCTCGACTTCACGCGTGCCGAGCGGGTGAACCATCTTGCCGCCCCACTCGTTCTCCACCGGATAACCGTGACGAGCGCGAATCGCGGTGGTGATGATCCATCCGATCGTGCTGATGGCGATGATGGCTAGAACGAACATCGGTGAATACCAGGACATTGGGTTGGCTCCGGTGGGCGGGTCAGTTGACGCGCAATTGTTCGATCGAGTCCGACAGGCGCTTGCCGCTGTCGGTGGCGAGCCGTTCGAGCACCGCCAGCCGGTCCTTGACCCCGGCGAGCTCGGCGCGGAGCTGGGCATTCTCCTGCCCGATCAGCTTGATCCGCTCCTTGTCCGCGTTCGTCGTGATCGGGTGGACCGCCTGGCCCCAGCTGCCGTCGAGTGGATAGCCGTTCTTGATGCGCATCCAGGTGGTGATCACCCAGCCGCCGATGCCGGCGATGATCGCGGTACTGGCGACCGGCGCGGCGACCCGGATGAATTCGAGCTTGTCGGGTTCGAACATGGTGTGACCCCTCAGTTGAGCTTGGACGGCGGCAGCGCGGCAGGTCCGCGCAACGCCTCGATCTCGTCGGCGAGCTGCGCGCCCCGGTCGGTGACGATGCGGTTGAGCGTCGCGACATGCGCCTCCAGCCGTTCGATCTTGGCGGCGTATTGAGCCGCCTGCTCGCCAGCGGTCGTGGCGGCGAGTTCCAGCTGGCGCTCCTTGAGGTCGGCCCAGCGCTTGAAGATCTTGGTGGCGATGCCACCGCTGATCGCGATAACCGGGATCGAGATGCCGATGAAGGCGAAGATGTTGCCGGCGTCAGACATGATGGTTCTCCTAGCGCAGCGCGTCGATGTCGCGCTCGACCCGAGCGCCAGGGGCAGTGACGATCCGCTCCAGCGTCGCGGTGCGGCGGGCGAGCGCTGCAACTTCGCTTTCAAAGCGGTCGGGCGCGGCGGGCGGCGCGGCGATGTCGGCGAGGCGGGCCCGGCGCTTTCGCTGGGCAAGCCAGAACACGCCCGCCCCGACGAACAGTCCCGCGGTAAACGCTCCGCCGTCGAAATCCTGGTGATGATGGACCGGGAAGACGGTGGCATCGCCAGTGCTGCTCGTGCTGACCGAGTCGCCGTCGGCCGTGATGGTGATGGTCTTGCCGGACATTTTGGTTCCCCCCGATCAGCGACTAGCGCAGCGCGTCGATTTCGCGGTCGAGACGGCTGTTGGACGAGGTCATATAGGCCTCGATATCCTGCAGCCGCCGGTCGACGTCGCGGTACATGGAGCGGGTGTCGCGGATGGTGCGCTTGGGCGAGGTGCGCAGCGTCGCGTAGAACTTCTGCTCTTCGGGATCGTCGTTGTAGAGCGCGTCCGGCTTGCGGTCAGCGACCCAGGCGGCGACGAAGTACATGAAGAACACCGGCGGGAACATGAAGCACATGATCGCCACGAAACCCAGGCGAACCCACAGCACGTCGACTCCGAAATAGTCAGCGATTCCGGCGAGCACGCCCATGAACTTGCCGTTGCGTTTGTCGAGGTAGTATTTGGTACGGACCGACATCGAGGTCACTCCAGCAAAGTTGGTTAGCGGCGCGCGATCGGAGTAACCCGGTCGCCATGGTCGTCGAGCGACTTGGTCCGCTGGTGCGGCAGCGCGCTCTCCTTCCAGTTGGGGTTGTCGGCGGCGATGATGCGCTCGATCGATTCGAGCCGGGCATCAAGACGCCGCGCCGAGGTGTAGAGATCATCGAGCAGCTGCTCGTCCTGCTCCGAGATGCCCTTGGCGGCCCGGAACTTCGACGAATAGTGCAGGAACAGCCATGGCAGCGCGACGAACAGGAAGCCGCAGATAAAAACGGCGGTCAGGTCGATATCCATGGCCTCAGCCCTCCGTCTTGCCGAGGCGCGCCTTCATAGCGGCAAGCTCGGCGGAGATCGCGTCGTTCTGGCGCAGGTCGTTGAACTCATCGTCGAGGCTGCGGCCCGGGCCGCCGAGGCTCAGCGCATCGGCATGGCCTTCAGCCATGTCGGCGCGGCGCTCGATGATCTCGAACTTGGCGAAGGCGTCCTCGATGCGCGGGCCCTTGTACATCGACCGCATCTTGGAACGCTGGGTGGCGCTCTCGATCCGGCTGATCACGGCATTCTGGCGCTGACGCGCCTCGCGCAGCTTGGTCTCCAGCTTCGCGATGTCGATCTCGTTCGCCGACAGGCTCTCGTCGAGCGCGGCGATGTCGAGCGCGGTCGCGTCGGCGAAGGCCTTCGCCTTGGACTTTTCGACCAAAGCGGCGGTCGCCAGGTCCTCGCGGCCCTTGGACAGGGCCAGCTCGGCCTTCTCCGACCAGCTCGCCTGCGCCGCTTCGGCGCGGACGACGGCACGCCGCATTTCCTTCTGGTCGGCGATGGTGCGGGCGGCGCCGGCACGGACTTCGACCAGTGTCTCTTCCATCTCCATGATGATCATCCGGATCATCTTTGCCGGGTCTTCCGCCTTGTCGAGCAGGTCGGTCATGTTGGCGGCGATGATGTCGCGGGTGCGGCTGAAAATGCCCATCGGCATGAACTCCTGGAGACTGAAGGGGGTGGCCGGAACGGTAGGGGTGACCGTTCCGGCCAGGCGACGCAAGGCCGGTGGGTTAGGCACTCTGCGTCGCGACCTGGGGAAGACTGTTGGTCAGCGCCGGGGCGACCGTGACGGTCAGCAGGCCGAGGCTGAGCAGGGCGGCACCGGCGACACCGATGACGGTGCGGGCGGCGGTGTTGTAAAGGTTGGTCATGGGGTCCTTCTCCTGTTTCATTTGCGGAAACCGGATGGTCCGGCTCCCCATGCCAACTGCATTGCACAAGCCGTGCCAAGTGCCGGTCGGGTTCTAACCCTATGTAATTGCTTGGATTGATTGAAGGAGGCATGGCCGTAACTACCCAGCCATTGCGGAGAGTTGGCAAAATATCCTAAGTCATGGGCCATGCAGTCGCCCGCGACCCTCGTCGGTCAGTCGTCGTCGTTCCTCGACGCGGTCGAGCAGGCGTCGGCGGCGGCCGCGCTCAACCGCCCGGTGCTGGTCATCGGCGAACGCGGCACCGGCAAGGAACTCATCGCCGAGCGGTTGCACCGTCTCAGTCCGCGCTGGGGCGGGCCGTTGGTCGCGCTCAATTGCGCGGCGCTGCCCGAGAACCTGATCGATGCCGAGCTGTTCGGCTATGAAGCCGGCGCTTTCACCGGCGCGACACGGGCGCGGGCCGGGCGCTTCGAAGATGCCGACGGTGGGACGCTATTCCTTGACGAAATCGCGACGCTGAGCCCAGCGGCGCAGGAGCGGCTGCTGCGCGTCGTCGAATATGGCGAACTGACCCGCCTCGGTTCCAACCGTCCGGTGCGGGTCGACGTCCGTGTCGTCGGCGCAACCAATGAGGATCTGCCGGCGCTGGCGGCGGCGCACCGATTTCGCGCCGACCTGCTCGACCGGCTCAGTTTCGAGGTCGTTACGCTGCCGCCGATGAGGGAGCGCCAGGATGATATCCCGCTGCTCGCCAATCATTTCGCCCGGCGCATGGCCGTTGAGCTCGGCTGGAGCGGCTTTCCGGGTTTTACCCGCAGCGCCGAGGCCGCCCTGCTGGCGCATCCCTGGCCGGGCAACGTCCGCGAGTTGAAGAACGTCGTCGAGCGTTCGCTCTACCGCTGGGGCGAGGCGGAGCAGCCGGTCGGTCATATCGTCTTCGATGCGTTCGATTCGCCGTGGCGACCCGGCACGCGGCCACTGGACGTGGCACCAGCGGTCGCGATGCCGGCGGCCGCCGCACCGCCGCTCGCCGCCGACCCGACGCATTGCAATGATTTCCGCGCCGCCGTGGCAAACCACGAACGCCAATTGCTGGAAGCCGCGCTCAATCGCTGCCGCCACAACCAGCGCGCGACCGCCGCGGCGCTGGCGTTGACCTATGATCAGCTGCGCCATGCGCTGAAGCGCCACAATCTGCTGGCGAACGGCGACGCCGGCTGACGCCCCTGTGCGTTGGGGTACCGAGAAGCCAAGGAGTTTGCCCCATGACCGTCTTCACGTTGCCGCCGCTGCCCTATGCCGACGATGCGCTCGAGCCCGCAATGTCGGCGCGGACGCTGCAGTTCCACCACGGCAAGCACCATAAGGCCTATGTCGAAAAGGCCAACGCGCTGATCGTAGGCTCCGCCTATGAGCGCTTGGCGCCGGCAGATATCATCCGCAAGGCGAAGGCTGACGGCGACACTAAGGTCTTCAACCAGGCCGCGCAGGCGTGGAACCATGAGTTCCTGTGGAACAGCTTCGCAGCCGACGGCGGCGGAGCGCCGGCCGGTGCGCTGAAGGCGGCACTCGACCGCGATCTCGGTGGCCTAGAAGGTTTCGGCGCGGCCTTTACCAAGGCGGCGACCGAGCATTTTGCCAGTGGCTGGGCGTGGCTGGTCCGCGACGGTGAAGCGCTCAAGATCATCACCACACACGATGCCGACAATGCCCTGACCCACGGTGTGACGCCGTTGCTGGTACTCGACCTGTGGGAGCACGCTTATTATCTCGACTATCAGAACGCGCGGCCGGAGTTCGTCGAGGCGTTTCTCGGCAAGCTGATTAACTGGGAATTCGCTGCGGCTAATTACGGTGAGGGTGAGCGTCTGGCCGCTTAGGCGTGGACGAGGGTGCCGACACCGCGGCGGGTGAAGATCTCGAGCAGCAGCGCGTGCGGCACCCGCCCGTCGAGGATGACTGCGGCGTCCACGCCCGAACCCACGGCGGCGACACAGGTTTCGATCTTGGGGATCATGCCGCCCGAGATCGTGCCGTCGCCGACCAAGGCTGCGATGCGGTTCGGATCGAGATCGGTCAACACGTCGCCCCGTGCGTCGAGAACCCCCGCGACATCGGTCAGCAGGAAGAACCGCGCCGCCCCTATTGCCGCAGCGATAGCCCCCGCCATGGTGTCCGCGTTGATGTTGTAGGTGTGTCCGTCGGTACCGGCCGCTACCGGCGCAATGACCGGCGTGATGCCCGCGGCGATCAGGGTGTCGATGAGCGTCCGGTCGATGCTCGCGGGCTCGCCCACGAATCCGAGATCGACCGCGCGTTCGATGTGGCTGTCAGGGTCGCGCGTCGTTCGGGTCAGCTTGACTGCGGTGACGAGGTTGGCGTCCTTGCCAGAGATGCCCGCCGCACTGCCGCCGGCACGGTTGATTGCGGCGACAAGTTCCTTGTTGATGCTGCCCGCCAGCACCATTTCGGCAACCTGCGCGGTCTGCTCGTCGGTCACGCGCAGACCGTCGACGAACTCGCTGCGAATGCCGAGCCGCTGCAGCATCGCGCCAATCTGCGGCCCGCCGCCATGCACAACAACCGGGTTGATACCGACCGCTTTCAGCAGCACGATATCCTCGGCAAAATCGGCCGCCAGCGCCGCGTCGCCCATCGCGTGACCGCCGTATTTGACCACGAAGGTGCGCCCGGCATAGCGCTGCAGATACGGCAGCGCCTCGATCAACGTCTCGGTCTTGGCGAGCAGCGCTGGGGCGGGGGCATTGCGGTCGGTCATAGCCCGCCTCTAGGGGCCGCAGCCCAGCGGCGCAATCAGCCGAACATCAGATGCTCATAGCCCTGGACGATCACGTCGCGGCAATGCCGCGACAGCGCCTTGCGATCATCGAAGTCGGCGACGCGCACCGGTGGATGGAAGATCAGTTCGGCGCGGACCCGCCCCAGCGCCGTGAAGGCGACCGCGTGCGGCCACAGCTCGGTATCGCCGATCCACGCGATTTCGGCCAGCTGCTCGCGTGTGATCGGCAGGCCGTTCAGCCGGGTATAGGCGATGGTCACCGGCTGCACCGTCTCGTTGCCGGTGACGGCGGCAAACAGCGCGCTCTTGAACGGCAGCACGGCAACGCCGTCGCCGGTGGTTCCTTCCGGAAACAGGATGACGCTCTCGCCCGCCGCGAGCCGTTCCGCAATCGCACCGCGCTGCGCGTCCGAGGTCTGGCGCCGGTCGCGCTCGACGTAGACGGTGCGCCCAAGGTTCGCCAGCCAGCCGACCAGCGCGATGCCCTCGACCTCCGACTTCGCCACGAACGCCGCGTCGACAATGCCGCCGAGAACGGGAATATCGGCCCAGCTGATGTGGTTGGCGATAAACAATGCGGCCCCGCCGCGTACCGGCACCCCGTGCACGCGGACCCGAATGCCCAGCGACTGAGTCAGCGCCTTGTGGAAATAGCGCGGCAGCCGGGTCGAGCGTCGTCGGCGGATGCGGCGCCACACCAGCTCGGTCGGCACCAGGATGCCGGCGGCAGTGACGAGGCCGGCGAGCGCCTTCGCCGGGCCCAGCCGCTGGAACCGCGCCAGTGCCCCCGGACTCGGGCGTCGTCTCAGGGCTTGGACCCGCGCGCCAGCGGGACGCCGTACAATTCCATGCGGTGATCGACGAGACGAAAACCGAGCCGTTCGGCAATGCGGGTCTGCAGCGCCTCCAGTTCGTCGTCGTGGAACTCGAAGACCTTGCCGCTCTCGACGTCGATCAAATGATCGTGATGCTCCTCCGGCTGCGTCTCATAGCGTGAACGGCTGCCGTTGAAGTCGTGGCGCGCAAGGATGCCGGCCTCCTCGAACAGCCGCACGGTCCGGTAGACGGTGGCAATCGAGATGCCCGGGTCGATCGCCACCGAGCGGCGATGCAGCTCCTCGACATCAGGATGGTCCTCGGCATCGGACAGGACACGCGCGATGACGCGGCGCTGCTCGGTAATGCGCAGCCCCTTGGCGGCGCTCAGCGCCTCGATATCGATGCGACCGGACATGACAGCAGTGTAGGCCCCGCTGTCGAACTCGCCAAGTGGACGGCGCGGCGGGCGCGGCCTAATCTCTCGCACAAGTCCGGAGATCCAGATGCGTCTGCTGCCGTTGCTCGCCTTGCTGACCGCCGCGCCGGTGGGCGCGACCCCGCTCGACGACGCGCGCGCCATCCTCAAGGAGGCGGTCGAGGTGCCAACCGTAAAGGGCCGCGGTCAGGTTCCGGTGCTCGCCGAGAAGCTGCGCACCCGGCTGGTGGCGGCGGGCTTCGTGGCAGGGGACGTCAAGGTCGAGCCTTACAAGGACACCGCGATCCTCACTGCCATCTATCGCGGCACCGGGAAGGCACGACCGATCGCCGTCATTGGCCATATGGACGTCGTTGAGGCGGACCCGAAGGACTGGACCCGTGACCCGTTCAAACTTGTCGAGGAAGGCGGGTACCTGTTCGGCCGTGGCGTCTTCGACAACAAGTTCGACGTGTCGATGGTCGTCGCGACGCTGATCGACCTGAAGCGCCAAGGCTTTAAGCCGCGCCGCGACATCATCCTTTACCTGTCCGGCGACGAGGAAACCGACGACAGCGCCAGCGTCCAGGCGAGGCAGGCCAAGGCGGCGAACGTAGAGTTCGTGCTCAACAGCGACTCCGGCGGCGGTTCGCTCGGCGCGGACGGCGCGCCGCTCGGCTATTCGCTCAGCGGGGCGGAGAAGACGTATGCCGACTTCACGCTGGAGACGACCAACCCCGGTGGCCATTCCAGCCTGCCGCGCGCCGACAATGCGATCTACCAGCTCGCCCACGCGCTCGATCGGATCGAGGCGTACAAGTTCCCGAACCAGATCAATGCGATCACCCGCGCCAGCCTCGCTGACGCCGGGCTGCACGAGCCGGGCGCGCTGGGCGCGGCGCTGACGGCCTATGCCGCCGACCCCGGCGATGCTGCGGCAGCCGCGGTCGTCGCGGCCGATCCGGCTTGGGTCGGGCAGATCCGCACCACCTGCGTGGCCACCCAGCTGAGCGGCGGCCACGCCCCCAACGCGCTGCCGCAGCGCGCCACCGCCAACGTCAACTGCCGCATCTTCCCGGGCACCAGCATCGCGGCGGTGCAGGCGACGCTGACCCAGGTCGTCGGCGACCCGGCGGTCAGCGTCAAGGCGGCGGGCGAATGGCTCGCCCCCGACGCCTCGCCGCTTCGCCCCGATGTCGTGGCGGCGGTCGACCGTGCCGTGCACGGCCGCTATCCAAAGCTGAAGGTCGTGCCCGGCATGGATGCGGGTGCCAGCGACAGCGTCCACTACCGCGGCTTGGGTATCCCCAGCTACGGCGTCTCGGGCATGTTCATCAAGGGCAGCGACGTGTTCATCCACGGGCTCAACGAGCGGATTCCGACCGACGCCATCGTCCCGGCGCTGGCGCATTGGCACAGCTTGCTGACGGACCTGTCGAAGTGAGCAGCCGGCCGGCCCCCGCTGGCGACCCGCTCGACGACTACAGCCTGCCCGGCTGGCTGTACCACGACGCCGAATTCTTCGCGCACGAGATGGCGCGCATCATCCGCCCGTCGTGGCAGATCGCCTGCCACCTGTCCGACCTGCCGCGGGCCGGCGACTGGCAGACGCTCGAATATCTCGGCGAGAGCATCCTCGTCGTCCGCGGCGAGCACGGCGAGGTCCGCGCCTTCACCAACGTCTGCCGGCATCGCGGCTCGCGCCTCGTCGATGGCAGCTGCGGTTCGGCGAAAAAGCTCGTCTGTCCCTATCACGCCTGGGTCTATGAACTCGACGGCCGCTTGTCGGGCGTGCCATCGCGCCGCGACTATCCGGTCGCGCTGCCCCAGGGCTTGACGCCGGTCGAGCATGAGGTCTGGCAAGGCTTCGTCTTCGTCCGCCTCGAAGGCGGCGGGCCGTCGGTCGCCGCCATGATGGCGCCGCACGAGGCCGAGGTCGCACCCTATCGCTTCGCCGACATGCAGCCCTTGAAGGCGGTCACCGAGAGACCGCGCGACGTCAACTGGAAGAACCTCTGCGACAACTACTCGGATGGGCTGCACGTGCCGGTCGCCCACCCCGGGCTGCGGCGGTTGTTCGGCGACGGCTACTGGATCGAAGCCGGTGCCCATGCCGACCGGCTGGGCGGCATCCTGCTCGACCTAACCCGCGGCTCATGGTCGGAGCGGATGTATCACCGCCTGCGCCCGAAGGCCGAGCATCTCGACGAGGCGGCGCAGTCGCTCTGGCTCTATTTCAAGCTGTGGCCCAACATCGCCTTCGACATCTACCCCGACAGCGTCGACTTTATGCAGTTCCTGCCGGTCGGGCCGCTGCGGACATCGCTCAGGGAAAGCGCTTATGCGCTGGCCGACGAGCGGCGCGAGATGCGTGCGGCGCGCTATCTGAACGCCCGTATCAACCGCTCGGTCAACGTTGAGGACACGGTGCTCGTCGCCCGCGTGCAGGCGGGCATGGCGTCGGCAAGCTATGAAGCGGGGCCTCTGGGCACCGGCGAGGTCTGCCTGCGCAGCTTCGCACGGAAGCTCCGCGTGGCGATCCCGGAGGCGCGGCTGCCGCGGCCGCCCGCGCCGGGCTGGAGTGCCCATGCCGCGATGCCGCTGCGCTAGACACGAAAACCCCCGCGGCCATTGCTGGCCGCGGGGGCTGCTCCCCTCCCCAGGAGAAAGCCTTAGAAGCGGGTCCGGACGGTGATGCCGTAGGTGCGCGGCTCGGCCGGGAAGGTGATGTAGAGCCCGTTGGTGCTGGTGCCGAATGTCGCCGTCTGTCGGAAAGTACCGCCGCCCTGCAGCGGCGCATCTGCAGCGACCTGCTGATACTTTGTATTGAACAAATTCTGGCCCCAGAACTCGAGGCCCCAGATACGATCCTTGCCGTACAGCCCGATGCGGCCGTTAACGACCTCGAACGACTGCTGCCGCTTCTCCAGGTCGAGGTCGGATCCGGTGTTGAGCGGCGACTGGGCGCGGATGTCTAGATAAACGAGCGCCGACAGCGAATCGCTGATGTCTGGCGTCCAAGCGACACTCGCTGTCGTGACATATTTGGAGCTGTTCGACAGCCGGCTGCCCGGCAGCTGGAACAGCGTCGGCGCAAGCGGCGCGCCGTTCAAGCCGGTTAGCTGCTTGGCGTATTTTGTATCGGCGATCGTAAGGCCGCCGGTGATCGCCAGATTGCGGACCGGATAGAAATAGGCCTCGAGTTCGAAGCCCTTGGAGGTCACGCCGGGCTTGGTCCGGTTCGAAGGGCAACGGCCCGTTGTCGCCGCGTTGGTAACCGCTCCGACATTGATGTCGCGGTCGCCACCATTCAGGTCGTCTTTGCATCCGGAGATGTTGGCGACTTCGAAATTGACACCGTTGAACGTGTTGAGCTGGAAGTTATCGAACTGCTCATAGAACAGAGCCGTGTTGATCTTGAACTGCCGGAGGTCGAGCTTGGCGCCGACCTCGAAGGCGTCGACGGTTTCGGGTTCGAAGCGCAGATCGGCGGCGTCGGGACGACCATTGCCGACGGTATTGAGCGGACGGGTCGCCGCCAGCGCCGCATTGGCCGCATCAAGCGCGGACGAGTCGAGGTTGAAACCACCCGCCTTGTAGCCGCGCGAATAGCTGGCGTAGGTGAGCAGCGAGTCGACCGGCTTGAACGACAGCACCACGGTCCCGGTGAACTTGTGCTCCTTTTTAGTGGCGTCGGGATCGTTGCTCGGGTCGAACCCGGGACCAGCCGTGCCGTTGATCGCGCACGGCAGTGCTGCGAGGCTGGCTAGCGCTGATGCCCGGAGTGCCGCGCAGAACGTATTGCTGTGGTTGAAGCTGGCATCGAGGGTCTTGCGCTCGTTGGTGTAGCGCGCGCCAACCGTCAGCAGGAGCTTGTCGGGGACGATGCTAAGCACGTTGTGCGTGAAGATCGCGTAGTTGCGGCTCGTCTGACGGTAGACATCGTTAACAATGCCGGTGCCGTTGAGCAAATTCGGACCGCCTGGAAAACCGATCGCCGCGGCCACCGCCTGGAAACCGGTACGGCCCGGAATTGTCTGTCCAGAAAGCAGGCGCACCGGTGTGCGCACTGAAGCTTGCGGGATCAGCGGATTGGCGCCGACCGCCGTGGCCACGGCCGTATTGAAGCAGCCCGGCGTCGCAGTCGACACCAAGCTTGGAACGTTGATTGCGCGCGCGAAATTGTCGGCCAGAACGCAATTCGCATAACGCTCGTAATCGGCACCGAACTTGATGTCGTCGTCAACCGTCAGTTTCTCGTGGCTGTAATAGCCGCCAACAAGGAAATCGAGGCGATCGTTGAACAGCTGACCCTGCAACCGCAGTTCCTGGGTGAAGGTCTGGAACTTGCGGTCCTGATCCGTGCGGTTGAGGATATCGAGGCTTTGGAAGTCGGCGTCCTGCTGACTGCCGTTCTTGTATTCGCGGTAGGCGGTGATCGAGGTCACGCTGACCGGACCGAGATTATAGTTGATTTCACCCGATACGCCCCAGTCACGCGTGCGCTGATGATAGCCCGAACCCGGCGTGATCGCGATGCGGCGGGGGTACTTGCCATCGTCGGGGCCAGCGGTGACGATAGTCCCGCCCAATCCCTGCGTTATCGCGAGGATGGTATTCGGCGAGCTGACCACACGGCCGTCGGCGCCGCGGCTGAGGTTCACGTAAGGACTAATATACGCCGCCCCGCAGCACTCCTCGTTCTTGTGGCTGTAGTCGCCGATCAGGCGGATCGACAGATCGTCGGTCGGCTTGATCAGGAACTGCCCGCGAATGAGATAGCGGTTGCGGTCCTGCGTATCGCGGCCCGAGATCACATCGGGCAGGAAGCCGTCGCGCTTGTTATAGACACCGTCGAGGCGGAACGCGACCTTGTCACCCAAAATAGGGCCAGTGATGCCGGCCTGGCCGCGGTAGTTGTTATAGTTGCCGTAGGTGAACTCGGCGGTGCCGCCGAAATCGAAGCTCGGCTTGGCGGTGATGATGTTGATCAAACCGGCGGACGCGTTGCGGCCGAACAGCGTGCCCTGCGGCCCGCGCAGGACTTCGATACGGTCGATCTCGCCAAGCTCGGTCAGGCCGACGCCGGTGCGCGAGCGGTAGACGCCGTCGATGAACACCGCGACCGAGCTTTCGAGGCCGGGGTTCTCGCCGACCGTGCCGATGCCGCGGATGCGCGCCACGGCCGAGCTTTCGTTGGTCGCCGACGACACCAGCAGCGACGGCGCGAGCTGGTTCAACTGGCGGATGTCGCTGCCGCCCGAGTTCTTCAGCTGCTCCGCCGATACCGCGCTGACGGCGATCGGCACGTCCGAAAGCACCTGGTTGCGGCGGGTGGCGGTGATGATGATCTCGCCCGGATCGTTGTCGGCGCGCTCGGCCGTCGTCGGGCTGGCCGGCGAGGGCGTCGACGGCGTACCAGCGTCCTGCGCCATGGCGGCGGCTGGGATCGCCAGCGCGCAAACAGTCGCCAACAGCAAGCTCTTCATCAATCGATCCCCCAAGGAGCAGAAGCCGGTTTTACCGGATTGGCCGGCAACTTAATGCAGCGTGGAATGACGTGACAAGCAACTAACGATCACGGCCGTGACAATGGGGAGACCATGTTGCTCCGCTACATCACCCCGGCGCGCTTGCCGTGGCCGCGCCGCGCGGTCATGGTGCCGCCAACACGACAGGAGGGCGCGTGATGAACCGTCTGGCGGGCAAGGTTGCGCTGGTCACCGGCGCGGCGTCGGGACTGGGCGCGGCGATGGCGGCGAAGTTCGTGCGCGAGGGCGCGCGGGTGGTGCTGACCGACATCAACGGCCTGGGCGCCGAGGCCGGGGCGCGGGCGCTGGGCGACCATGCCATCGCGGTGCCGCACGACGTCACGTCGGCCGCGCAGTGGCAGGCGGCGCTCGACGCCGCCGAGCGTGCCTTCGGCGGCCTGCACATCCTGGTCAACAACGCCGGCATCTCGGCCGGCACCAACGTCGAGGACACCAGCTTCGAGGACTGGCAGCGGGTCCACAGCGTCGACCTCGACAGCGTCTTCCTGGGCTGCAAGCTGGCGCTGCCGCTGATGGCGCGGACGGTCGCCGAGTCCGGCGTGCGCGGCTCCATCCTCAACATCTCGTCGATCGCCGGGGTCATCGCGGCGCACAACTCGGCCGCCTACAACTCGGCCAAGGCGGCGGTGCGCCACCTGACCAAGTCGGTGGCGCTGCACTGCGCCAAGCGGCGCTACGGTATCACCTGCAACTCGGTCCACCCGACCTTCATCGACACGCCGATCCTCGACGGGCTGACCGGCGCGCTGGGCCGCGAGACGGCGCTGGCCAAGCTGAGCCGGCAGGTGCCGCTCGGCCATATCGGCGAGCCCGACGACATCGCCTGGGCGGCGGTTTACCTGGTCAGCGACGAGGCCAAGTTCGTCACCGGGCACGGCTTGTATGTAGATGGCGGCATCTCGGCGATGTAGGCGAGGCGTAGGACTCCTACGTCCAAGCGGGGTTTTGCGTCCCTAAATCATTTATCTAAGTTGCTGCAGCTACAGTGTTTTCATGTATTCGATGAGGGCCCAGCGGTCGGCGTCGGTGAGTTTGGCGTTGCCATAGTCGTGGCCGCTGTTGGCGTTGCCGGCGATCGGGCCCTTTTCGTCGGCGGTGACGAACTCGAAGCGGTTGTCGGCCGACGCCGTGGTGACATAGCCGAGCCGGACCGGATCAAACTCCCGACTGCCGACGAAGAAGCGCGCCGGGCGCTGCGCGGGCGGCAGCAGCAGGTCCCATAACGTCGGCACCGAGCCATTGTGGAGATAGGGTGCCGTCGCCCAGATGCCGGTCAGCGGCCGGGCGCGGTAGCCGAGCAGCGGGTCGGCGGTGGTCAGGCAGCGGTTCAGCCGCGACTGCTTGAGCTCGACCGCGGACACGATCTTCGGATTGGCCGGAATGCCGAGCCAGCTGCGCCCCGCCGCGACGGCGATTTCGCCCTTCCTGGCGAGCAGCGAGCCAACCACCGTCGCCTTCAGCATCGTCGCCACCGGGGCGATATCCCCGAACGGCGGCGCGCCGTCGCTGGCGACCTTCAGGTAACCGGTCGGCAGCCCTTCGAGGTTGCCGGTGCGCGCGGTGTAGCTCCAGGCGTTGCAGGCCATCACGGGGTCGGTGCCCGGCGGAACATCGCCGGCGAAGCTGCCGCCCTTGAACGTGTAGACGTTGGTGGTGAAGGGGGTCTTCAGGTCGCCGGGCGCGAGGCTGGTGTGGCAGGCACCGCCGCACGCCTTGGCGAACAACGCCTTGCCCTGTGCCGCCTTGGCCTGGTCGATGGCCCCGAACGCGGCCGGCCAGACCGGCGGACGCAGCACCCCGAGCACACGCTCCAGCTCGGCAAGGTTCGACACGCCGACGCTCGACTTGAAGCCGCCCAGGCCGCCATTGCCCTCGACGCGGACATCGCCATAGACGCCAACGACCTCGCCGGCGTTGCGCGCCAGCGCGCCGTAATCGAACGGCCGGCCGGCGATCGTCAGCTTCATGTTGTGCGCGATGCCGTTCCACTGCACCCGGTCGGCCTGCGACGTATTCCACAGGAACGGGTAGCTGACCGGCGCGTCCGCCGGCAGCGGCTTGGGCGTGTCCGGCCCGGCGAGCAAGGCGGTCTTGTTGTAGATATGGCCGAACGCGTCGACGCGGGCGAAGCCGGGGCGCAGGTCGGTCAGGTTGGCGGCGGTGATCTTCGCGTTCCAGCCGTTCAGCTGGTCAAGCGCCTGGGTCAGCTGCAGGCGCGCCGCCGGGCTGTCCTTCGTGCCGAGCACTGCACGGGCGAAGCGGTCGAAGCGAGCCGGATCCTTGCGCGTCTCGATCAGCGCGGTCTCGATCGCCTCGACCAGGCTCTGGAAGTCGGTCAGCCCGGGGCCGCCGTCGACGCGCAGCGCCTGGCCTTTGTAGTGGAGTTCGGCCGTGTGGCAGGCCGAGCAGTTGAAACCCAGCCACGGCGCATCGCTGGCCTGGCCCGGTGTCCAGCGCAGCCTGGTGACGGTCAGGTTGGTGTCGTCCTGCCGGTCCTTGGCGATGCCGACCGGCATGTTGCCGGTGCCGCGCGGGATCAGGCGAAAATTCGCCGCCAGCCAGTCGCCGTCGAAGAATTTGGCCTGCCCGGGGCCGGGCCGCTCCAGCGCCATCGCCCAGTCCCATGGCAGGAAGCGCGAGCCCTGGGTCGCGGCGTACCAGCCGGTCTGCTGCGCCGGGCTCCAGCCCTGTCCGGCGGCCCATGCCGGCTTGTCCGTGGCGCAGCCGCCGACGCCCGCGAGCGCGGCGAGCACAGCGATGCCGGTGATCTTCATGCCGCCCATTTCAGCTGCCATTGTTCGGGTACTCCGCCCTTCCAGACAATCGGTGCCGCCGGGGCCACATTGTTCAGCCGCAGCACCTGCCGCACCGTCTCGACGACCAGGGCATGGCCGACCGCCTTGCCCAGGCACTCGTGCAGCCCCTGGCCGAAGGTGAAGCCGTCGCCCTGCGCGCGCGTCTCGTCGAACACCGACGGGTGCGGATAGACGTGCTCGTCCTGCATCGCGCTGTGGGTGACGGCCAGCACCGTCGTGCCGTTCTTCACCACCGCGGCGTGCGGCGTGCCGCCGGACAGCTCGACATCGCGGTGCGCGGTGCGGAAGAAATAGGGGAAGGCCGGGTTGAAGCGCAGCGCCTCCAGCGCGAAGCCGTCGAACTTGCCCGGATCCGGGTCGAGCGCCGCCGCGTGTGCGCGGGCCAGCACGTCGGGGCGTTTCATGATCTCGGCGAGCGCGTTGACGACGCAGTGGTTGGTCGTCTCGACCGCGCCGATCAACAGCCCACCGACGTTGAAGATTACGCGCTTGAAATCGAACTGCGGGCTGATGCCGCCCGACAGCCACAGGCGCAGCAGCCGCGCCACCGGCTTGTCGCCGCCGGCGCCAAGCTTCACCTCCAGCGTCTTCTTGGCGACCAGGCGCGCGAGATACAGCCCCATCATAAACCCCGCCTTCTGGCGCTTGTCGATCACGTCCGCGCTGTCGGGCCGATGGTCGAAGGGCTGGTTATGGAAGGCGTCCTGCTGGTTCCAGTAGGACCATTCGAACAGCTTCTGGCGGTCGGCATCCTCGAAGCCGAACCAGTCCTCGACCAGGCTCAGCGCGACGGCGCGGGCGAGGCCGTGGCTGGCGTCGATCTGGCCGTTGCCGGCGGCGAGGCGGCGCGCGGCGGTCTCGCCGACATAGGTGCGCATCGCCGGCAGCTGCTCGCGGTCGAGCAGGGTGCGCATGATCGCCTTCTCGCGGACGTGGACTGGCGTCTCGTCCTGCGCCATCCAGTATTCGCCCTGCTTGGGCTTGTAGAGATCGACCTGGAAGGTCAGGTGGCGGCGCAGGATCAGCGAACAATCGGCATAGCTGGTCGCCAGGGTGACCTCGGGCGTCGCCAGCACCGGCCGCTCGGCGCGCAGCTCGGCAAAAAACGGCAGCGGCTCGTTCAGCAGCCACGCCCGCGCCTGCATCCAGCGGGCGCCGGGTGCGAGTCCGTCGAGCTTCGTCAAATACGCGCCCATGCCCTCTCCCCGTGGCAACCCGGTCGCGACCCTGCCGTAACGATATCCCTAAGTGGCTAAAGGCGCAATCCGACCCTGGCGCCTTACAGGCGCAGTCCGAAGCGCGGGCCGAGCCACACCATCAGCAGGTACAGCGCGATGGTCAGCGCGCAGCCGGCCAGCAGCGCCGGCCAGAACGGCACGCCGGCGCGGAGCAGCGCCGGGATGACCAGGAACATCGGCAGCGACGGCAGCACGAACCAGAACGTCGCCTGCGCGTGATCGGCCATGTTGGCGGCGTCGGGCCGGTCGCGCCACAGCCAGATCATGCCGAGCACCGACACCAAAGGCAGCGAGGCGACGAGCGCGCCGAAGCCCGGGTTGCGCCTGGCGATCACCGACACCGCGGCGATGAGCGCGCCGGAGACCAGCGCCTTGACGGCAAGGTAGAGCATCGCCCGACGGGCTATCACGGCGGACGTAGAGTGGCCAAGCGGACTTGCCGCGCTGGCACGCCCATGCCACCCGGCCCGGATGCTGTGGGTGCTCCTGTTTCTGGCCGGCGTCTGGGCGGGCGCGCAGAATGCGCTGGCGGGCGGCGGCTCGTTCATCACACTGCCGGCGCTGATCGCCGTCGGTCTGGACCCGCGCGCCGCCAATATCACGTCGACGATCGCGCTGTTCCCGGGGCAGGTGACGACCGGCTGGGCGGGCCGGTCGCTGGTCGCCGGCGCCGAGCGGCTGCGCTTCCGCACGCTGGCGCTGATCAGCCTGGCGGGCGGCGTCGCGGGCGCCTTCCTGCTGCTGCGCACGCCGTCGGCGCTGTTCGCCGCGATGGTGCCGTGGCTGGTGCTGGCCGCGACCGCGCTGTTCGCGTGGAGCAGCTTCGGACCGAAACCAAAGACGGTGCGCGCGCCGCCGCCGGCGTGGGTGTCGGCGGCGATCCAGGCGGTGATCGCGCTGTACGGCGGCTTCTTCGGCGGCGGCGCGGGGATCATGACACTGGCGGCGCTGACGCTGGCGCAGATGCCGGTGCGCAACGCCGCGGGCACCAAGAACGTGCTGGTCGCGCTCGCCAACATCTCGGCGGCGGCGGTGTTCGCGTTCTCGGGCTCGGTCGCTTGGGCGCACGCGCTGGCGATCGGCGCGGGGTCCATGGCGGGCGGCTATGCAGGCGCGCTGGCGCTGCGGCGGGTGCCCGCGGGGGCGCTGAAAGTGGGTGTCGTCGCGATCGGCGTCGCGCTGACGATCGGGCTGTTCCTGCGGACCTAGGCTGCGGCGGTGGCCTGGCGACGGCCGAACGGCCACCAGCGGCGCGGGCGGGTCGACTTCAGCACCGCCAGCACCGGCACGCCCGCCGCGCCGGCAAGGTCCTGCGGCACCAGCAGCTCGCGCCGCCACAGTCCGTCGAGCAGCACCGACACCAGCCCCAGCCCCAGCCCGAACAGCGCCGCGAGCAGCGCGTTGATCGGGATGTTCGGGGCGACCGGCTCGTTGCTGGTGATGACGTCGCCCATCACCACCAGGCCGCTTTCTGTGCGCTCCGACGCTTGGCGGGCATTGGCGAGATTGGCCTCCAGCCGCTGCAGCTCGCCGCCGCGCAGCGCCACCAAACGCTGCGCCTGGACGACGCGCAGGTTGACCGGGGCGTTGTTCAGCAGGCGCTCGCGCTCGGCCTGGAAGGCGGCGTCATTCTCTTCGCTCAGCCGCTGCGCCGCGTTGGCGGTGGCCGCACCCTGGGCCCGCAGCGCCGCCGTCGCCTTGGCGATCTGCCCGACCAGCACGGCGCGCTGCTCAATCAGCGCGTCATAATTGGGATTGGCGGTACCCAGTGTGTTGTCGGCGAGCGACAGGTCCTGCTCGACCGCGACCAGCTGGCGGCGAAGCCCGTCGAGCTGCAGCGAGGTCGACCGCTGCAACGCGCTGCCGACATCGCGCTGGGCCGCCAGCTGCGCCGTCCGGCCCTGGTTCGCGAGGCTGTTCAGCATGCCGCTGCGCGTATCTTCGCCGCGGTAGTCGAGCACGGTGCCGGTCTCGCGCTGCACCGCGATCAGCTTGGCGCGCGCGTCGTCGTAGCTGGCGCGCGCCGGCTTGAGAAGCGTTTCGAACCGCGCCGCGCGCCGCGCCGCCGCCTCGGTCTGCAGCGCCAGCGCGGTTTCGATATAGGCTTCGCGGATCGCCCGGACGATGGTCGCCGCGGCCTCCGGATCGGGGGCGCGGTAGACGATCTCCAGCGTGCCGCCGCCCTCCAGCGGATAGGCCCCGATCGCGCCGAGCAGCCGCCCCGCCGCCCAGGTCTTGATGTCGCCGACGCCGCCGGTCGCCTGCTGCCACGAATCGATCACCGCGGGATTGGTGGTCCAGCCGAGCTTGTCGATGATCGCCTCGCCGACGCGGTTGCTGGTCACCAGCAGCTGCTGGGTCTGGACATAGGCTTCGCTGTTCTTGGTGCCGTACGTGGTGCCGTCGACGGGATCGGGCATCATCAGTTCGAGGATGACGCGGGCCTTGGCCTCATAGGACTTGGGCAATTGCGTGCTGATCAACATGGCGCCGGCCAGGCACGCGAGCGTGCAGACCAGCACGCGCCAGCGTCCGCTCCACACCAGGGCCCCGAGTTGCGACAGTGACACGTGCGTTGCGTTCCATCAGCGGTTGCGCGGCGCCCTTGTGAAGCGAACCGCGCCCCGGTTCAACCGCGGATGCGTGGGCGAACCGCCACGCGGTCCGCATGCGTGGTTGTGCGAAACCGCGGCGGCCTTAAAGCGTCCTGCCATGAGACAGCGATTGGCGCAGGCGCGGGCGGTCATGGCACCGGGCCGTCTCGGTGGCCAGGTCGTCATGGCGTTCGGCCTGAAGATCTGGACCGCGGTCGCCAGCTTCGGGGTGTCGTGGCTGATCGCCCGCCAATTCGGCGCGGCAGGCAGCGGGCATTTCGGCATCGCGGTCTCGACGCTGACCATCCTCTGCTTCTTCGTGCTCGGCGGGCTTGATGTGATCATGGTGCGCATCGCGGCCGGCGACCTGCGCGAAGGCAACCGGGCGGCGGCGCGCGGCGCCATCGGCCGCGGCGCGCTGACCGTGGCGGTGCTCGCGCCGGTGACCATCGGGGTGCTGTGGCTGCTGCGCGACGGCTTCGCGCGCGACGTCCTGAAGCAGCCCGGCATGACCGGGCTGCTCGGCATCATGCTGTGGGTGACGGTGCCGCTGGCGTTGCAGCGCATGGCGTCGGCCGGGCTGCGCGCCGCGGGCTATGTGTTCGCGTCGCAACTGTTCGACGGTCCGGTCGCGACGACGCTCAACCTGCTTGTCATGGGAGCGGTAGCGCTGGCCGGGCGCGGTACGCTGGAGCTCTCCGCGGCGATCTATCTGGCTGGGGTCAGCATCGGCTGCGCCGGGGCGTGGATCGTGCTGCGCCGCGTCGTCCGCGACTGGCCCGCGGCGCTGCCGCCGCCGGTGATCCCGCTGATCATCGCCGGCCTGCCGGTGCTGGCGTCGAACCTCAGCAACCTGTTCACCGAATGGTTCACGACCGTCTCGCTCGGCGCCAGCTGGCCCGCCGCGGTGGTCGGCCAGTACCGCGCGGCGTGGCAGTTCGTCGCCGTCGCCGGCCTCGTCCAGATCGCCATGGACACGATCATCGGGCCGCGGATCGCTGCGGCGGCGCGGGTCGGCGCGATGGACGAGATCGCGCAGATCGCGCGGAAGGGCCTGCTATTGGCGCTGGCGCTGGCGACTCCGGTGTTCGTCGTGCTGATCGCGTTTCCGGCCCCGCTGCTGGGAGTCTTCGGGCCGGAGTTCCGGGGCGGCGCGCTGGCGCTGCAGATCCTCGCCATCGGTCAGCTGGTGCGGCTGGCGAGCGGGCCACTCGGCTCGATCCTGGTGATGACCGGCAACCAGCGCTGGGTGCTGGTCTATGCCGGGCTGGGCGTCGCGCTGTGCGTCGGGTTCGTGGCGCTGCTGGTGCCGGCTTATGGTGCCGTCGGCGCGGCGATCGCGACCAGCGCGACGGTGGTGCTGCGCAACGTCGCGGCCGGGCTGATTGTCCAGTTCCGGCTCGGGATCAACCTGTTCAGCCGCCGCCGGCTGGGTTAGACACCAGGCATGGCATCGGCGGCTTCCCCCCTGCAACCCTATGTCCGCGGCCGCGCCGGCCGTCGCATCCGGCCGTTCTCGCTGGCGTTCATGGCCGTCTATTCGCTCGCCACCGGTGCCGCCGTCGCGCTGCTGCCGGCGGAGTTGCTGTTCATCCTGGCGATTCCGCTGCTGATCGCGGTGCCGATCATCCTGTGGCTGATGCCCGACGGCGGCTATGTACCGGAAGCCACGATCGCGACGCTGTTGATCAGCTTTATCGTCGCCTACCTGCTGTGGCCGAACTATCTGGCGCTCGACCTGCCGGGCTTGCCGTGGATCAATCCGGCGCGGGTGGTGGTGTTCGGCCTGCTGGCGATCGCACTCTATAGTTTCTCGACTTCGTCCCGGATGCGCGGCGAGACCGGCGCGGCGCTGGCGGCGCTGCCGTTCGTCCGCAACGTCTTCTGGATTTTCCTGGCGACCACGGTGGTGTCGCTGCCGCTGTCCGACCTGCCGTCACTGTCGCTGAACCGCTGGGCGAACAACCAGATTTTCTGGACATTCCTGTTCCTGCTGTCGGCGTGGCTGTCGACCCGCGAGGGTGTCATCGCGCGGATCGGCCGGGTCATCACCTGGTCGACGATCATCGTTGCGCTCGACGTGCTGTACGAGTTCAGCATCGCGCAGGTGCCGTGGATGAACCACATCCCGTCGTTCCTGCGCGTCGACGAGGCGTATCTGACCAACGTGCTCAAGTCGCAGGCGCGCGCCGGTACCGATATCTATCGCGCCCGCGGCACGTTCTCGGTGTCGCTGATCTGCGCCGAGTATTTTGCCATCGCCTATCCGTTCATGATCCATGCGCTGCTGACGGCGCGCGGCAACCTGGCCCGGGTGGCGCTGTTCCTCGGCCTGGTCGCCGTGCTGGCGGCGATCTGGTTCACCAACGCGCGGTCCGGCATGATCGGCTTTTTCATGTCGGTCTTCCTGTACGGCGGCTTTGCGGCGCTGCGCTATTGGCGGCGCAACCGGCAGAGCTTGGCCGCGGCGTCGATCATGGCGATGCTGCCGGTCGCGGCGATGCTGTTCATGGTCCTCGCGGTGACCTGGCCGCGGCTGCACAACATGACGTTCGGCGGCGCCCAGCACCAGCCGAGCAGCGACGCGCGTAACGCCCAGTGGGCGATGGGCACGCCCAAGATCAAGGCCAACCCGATCGGCCACGGCACCGCCCGCAGCGGCCATACGCTGGGCTATACGAACCGCGGCGGGCAGCTGACCATCGATACCTATTATCTGTCGCTGCTGCTGGAATACGGCGTCGTCGGCTTCGCGGCGTTCATCGCCATGTTCGGCGGGCAGGCGTGGTACGGGGCTCGCATGTATTTCGCGGCCGCGCCCGGCGAAGAGGACTTCGCCGGGCCGGTGACGATCGCGCTGCTCAACTTCCTGGTCATCAAGTCGGTGCTGAGTTCGGAATTCAACATGCCGCTCGCGTTCATCTTCCTCGGCATGCTGACAGCGATCGCCTGGCGGCAGCAGCAGCGGCTGGGCGTCGCCGCGCCGGTGCACCCGGCCGGGGCACGCCACGCCCCCGCCAGCAGCGGCGCGCTCGCCCCGGCCTGACCCCTCAGGGGGCGAGCACCCCGGCGAGATGGCCGTAGCTGCCGAGGTGCGACAGGTCGAACGAGGCCGCGCCGATGCCGTCGAGGTTGGCAAAGCCGGCGTGCAGCGCCGCCGCCGCGCCGGCCGCTTTCAACGCATAGGCGGCGATGTCGCCACCGGTCGCGGTCCCGGCGAACACGCCCGACAGCGCCGTGCCCCGGCCGGTCTTGCTGTCCCAGATGTCGAGATTGTCGCGCCACACCAGCGCGCTGTTGTTGCCGTTGTCGAGCAGCAGCGGCGCGATGTTCCGCTCGACCACCACGTTGCTGGTGTTGCCGATGTTGATGCCGGCCTCCAGATAGCCGCCCGGCGCGCTGGTCACGGTATTGCCGCGGACCACCGCGCCGTTGGTGCCGGTGACCGTGATGCCGTGCCGCGCGTCGCCGTTGTAGAGGTTGTTCTCGATGACGAAGTCGCTGTGCCGGAAGGCCGCGTTCTCGGCGCGGATGAAGATACCCTGCACGCCGTTGTTCGCGCCCTGCAGGATGACGTTGTCGCGGATCGCGATATGGGTCGAGCCTTCGTCGACGCCGCTGTTCCAGAACTGGATGGCGTCGCTGTGGTCGCTCTTCTGCCAATTCGGCTGGAACGCGGTGAACTTGTTCTGGGCGATGACGACGTCGTGCACGGCGGCGAAGTCGAAGCCCTCTCGCACCGCGGCGACGCTGTTACCGACGACGATCAGCCCGGTGTCGTGATCGAAGACGGCTGCGTTGTTCAATTGCTCGAAGGTAGAATCGACGACCCTGACGTCATTGCTGTACGAGACACGCAGGCCGACCCCGTCGTTCCAGGCGTTGTTGTCCAGCGAACCAGTGAAATCGACCCCGATGAAGCCGATCCGGCTCGACCGGCTGACATAGGTCGCCTGGACGAAATCGGCCTCGCCGGGGGCAAGCACGCGGTGGATGTCGATGTCGTTGAACACGATGCCCGACGAATCGGCGATCCGCAGGCCGGTCAGCACCGCGTCGTTGGCGGCGTTCGCGGACTTGATCGTCACCGTATCGGTAAAGCTTTTTCGGGAAATCGTCACCTGCCCGTAGTCGCCGGGCGCGAGCAGGATGGTCTCGCCGCCCCGGGCGGCGGCGATGGCGGCGTTCAGCGCGGCCGCGCCGGCGACATTGACCACCACGCCAACCCCGCTCTGAACGACCGGCGCATGGCTGATCACGGCATTGTTGGCGAACGTCAGCCCGGTGCCGCCCTTGGCGCCGGTATCCCAGTCCGGGGTGACGCCGTCGAAGCGGTTGCCGGTGAAGCTGGCGTTCTGCAGCCCCGAGATGTTGAAGCTCTTGATGACGCCGGTCAGGGTATTGCCGCTCACCGTCAGGCCGGTGCTGTCGGACAGGATGACCGCGTTCTTCCACTGCTCGAAGCTGGAGCCGGTGATGGTCACGTCCTGGCTGCCGGTGATGCGCAGGCCGGTGCCGTCGTTGGCGGCGTTGCCGTCGAGCGAACCGGTGAAATCGACGCCGACGATGGCGATCCGCGACGACGACGAGATATAAGCGGCCTGGGTGAAATCGGCCTCGCCGGGCGCGAGCACGCGGTGCAGGTCGAGATCCTCGGAGCGCAGGTTCGACGACGCGCTGACCCTGAGGTCGGTGATCACCGCGTCATTGGCCGGATCGGCGGACTTGATCGTGACGGTCGACGTGGCCTGCAGGTTCTTGATGGTCAGCGCGCCGTAGTTGCCGGCGGCGAGCAGGATGGTCTCCCCACCCCTGGCGGCCTTGATCGCAGCGTTCAGCTGCGCGGCGTTGCTGACATTGATGATCCGAGCGGCGGTCGTGGCGATGGGCATGGCGAAATCTCCCGCATTCGGGGTCGCCAGCCGGACCGGCAGCGCCACCGAGACTGCGTCGGCACAATGCCGATGCCTCGATAGTCACGTCGGGACGGGGCCGCGATTGCGGGAAATTGGGCGCACCAAGTGCGTTACTGCCAAAGTAACCACAACACTTTGGTGAAGTTCGGTTTACCCTGGGTCGCGGGTCAGAAGAACGCCTGCAGGCCGGTCTGGGCGCGGCCGAGGATCAGGGCGTGGACGTCGTGGGTGCCCTCGTAGGTGTTGACCGCCTCCAGGTTCATGACGTGGCGGATGACGCCGTATTCGTCGCTGATGCCGTTGCCGCCGTGCATGTCGCGCGCCATGCGGGCGATATCGAGCGCCTTGCCGCAGTTGTTGCGTTTGATCAGGCTGATTGCCTCGGGGGCCAGCTGGTGCGCGTCCATCAGGCGGCCGGCGGTCAGCGCCGCGGTCAGCCCGAGCGTGATCTCGGTCTGCATGTCGGCGAGCTTCTTCTGGATCAGCTGGGTCTGTGCCAGCGGCCGCCCGAACTGCTTGCGGTCGAGCGTGTACTGGCGCGCCGCGTGCCAGCAGAACTCGGCCGCGCCCATTGCGCCCCAGGCGATGCCGTAGCGGGCGTTGTTGAGGCAGCCGAACGGACCCTTCAGCCCCTCGACATTGGGCAGCAGCCGGTCGGCGGGGATGGCACAGCCGGCCAGCACAATCTCGCCGGTGACGCCGGCGCGAAGCGCGAACTTGCCCTCGATCTTGGGCGTCGACAGGCCGGCATCGCCGCGTTCGACGATGAAGCCGCGGATGACGCCGTCGTCGCACTTGGCCCAGACGACGAAGACGTCGGCGATCGGCGAATTGGTGATCCACATCTTGGCACCGTCGAGGACATAGCCGTCGGCGGTCGTGCGGGCGCGGGTGGTCATGCCGCCGGGGTCGGAGCCGGCATCGGGCTCGGTCAGGCCGAACGCGCCGGTCCACTCGCCGCTCGCCAGCTTGGGCAGGTAAAGCTGGCGCTGCGCCTCGCTGCCGTACGCCCAGATCGGATACATGACGAGGCTCGACTGGACGCTCATGCCCGAGCGGTAGGACGAATCGACCCGCTCGACCTCGCGCGCGATCAGGCCGTAGGCAACATAGCTGGTGCCGGCGCAGCCATAGCCCTCGATCGTCGGTCCGAGCAGCCCGGCCTGGCCGAACTTGCGCATCAGTTCCGGGTCATGCCGCTCGTGGCGGTTGGCCTCGCGCACTGCCGGCACCAGATGCTCGTCACAGAAGGCGCGGGCGGAATCGCGGACCATCCGCTCCTCCTCGGTCAGCTGCGCCTCGAGCAGGAACGGGTCCTGCCAGTCGAAGCGCGGCCACGGCATGGCCGGCGAGGCGTTGGCGGTATCGATGCGGGTGGCGATGTTCATGGCCGCCTCAATACCGGAAGCCGCCGCGCAATCCCAGCCCTACCGCGACGCGGTCTGCTGCGCCGCGGTGACGCGCCACACCTTGTTGCCGACGTCGTCGGCAACCAGCAGGCCACCCTTGGCATCGACGATGACGCCGACCGGCCGCCCTTGCGCATCGCCGTCCTTGGTCAGGAAGCCGGTCAGCACGTCGACCGGCTGGCCCGCCGGCATGCCGCCCGCGAACGGCACGAAGATCACCTTGTAGCCCGACACCGGGTTGCGGTTCCACGAACCGTGCTGGCCGATGAAGGCACCCTGGCCGAACTGCGCCGGCATCGCCTTGGCCCCGTCCGAGAAGGTCAGGCCGAGCGACGCGGTGTGCGAGCCGAGCGCGTAGTCGGGCTTGATCGCCTTGGCCACCAGGTCGGGCCGCTGCGGCTTCATCCGCACGTCGACGTGCTGACCGTAATAACTGTAGGGCCAGCCGTAGAAGCCGCCGTCCTGCACCGAGGTCAGGTAATCGGGGACGAGGTCGCTGCCGATCTCGTCACGCTCATTTGCGACGGTCCACAATTTGCCGCCGGTGAAGCCCATGCCGTTGGGGTTGCGGATGCCGGTGGCGAATTCGCGGTGCGCGCCGGTGGCGCGGTCGATCTCCCAGATCGCGGCACGCCCGGCCTCCGCCGCGATGCCGTTCTCGCCGACGTTCGAGTTGGAGCCGACGGTCGCGTACAGCTTGGTGCCGTCGGCGCTGGCGATGATGTTCTTGGTCCAGTGGTGGTTGATCGTGCCGGCCGGCAGGTCGATCAGCTTGACGCCGGCGCCCGCGATGCTGGTGGCGCCGGGCGTGTAGGCGAAGCGCAGGATGGCGTCGCTGTCGGCGATGTAGAGGTCGCCGCCGACCAGCGCCATGCCGAACGGCGAGTTCAGACCCTTCAGGAACACGCTGCGCTGGTCGACGATGCCGTCGCCGTTGGTGTCGCGCAGCAGGGTGATGCGGTTGGCACTGGGCACCGTCGCCCCGGCGCGGGTCATGATCGCCTTCTGGGCGATGCCGCGCAGGCCCTTGCCGTCATCGGGCTTGGGCGGCGCGTTGGTCTCGGCGACCAGCACGTCGCCGTTGGGCAGCTGGTACAGCCAGCGCGGATGGTCGAGGCCGTCCGCGAAGGCGGCGACCGCGAGGCCCGGGGCGGGCGTCGGGTGCGCGCCGGCGGCCCAGCCCTTGGCGGGCGCGATCTTCAGCGTCGGCAGCAGGGTGGCGTTGGGCGCGGGCAGCGTCGGGTTGGGGCCGATGCCGGCACTGGCCGGCAGCGACGCGGTGTCACCGCAGGCGGTCAGCGACAGCGCCGCGGCGCAGGAGAGGAGACTGGCACGCATGGGAAGTCCTTCGTCGGGTTCGGAGGCTTAACGACAATCTGTCAGCCGACGTTCCCAATCGGCAGCGCGCGGATCGCCGCACGCACGCGTTCGGGATGTTCGAGCGGCAGGAAGTGGGACGCGCCGTCGATGCGCTCGACCGTCGCGCCGGCGTCGGCGATGGCATCGGCATCGGCCTGGCTGACCGTCGAGAAGGCCGTGCCGTGGAGCATCGCCAGCGGCCCGCGCCACGCCCGCAGCGCGCCGGCGACGCCGGTGGTGACCGCCAGGAACGTCGCGGCTTCCCAGGCCGGCGTACAGGCGAGTTCGGCCCCGGCGGCGGTGTCGCGCATGCCGCCCGCGACATAGGCATCGAGGCTGGCATCGCTCCAGTCGCGGAAGACGCCGCGGCCGTGCCAGTTCGCCCGCGCCTCCGCTCGCGTCGCAAAGGTCGCGCGGCGGCGGGCGGCCTGGGCCGCCATCGGGTTCGGCGTCGTGGCGCGGTCGTAGCCGGCGGCCGCACCGAACGGCACGAACGCCGGTTCGACCAGCACCACGGCATCGGCGAGGCCGGGGCAGCGGGCGGCGAGCTCCAGGCTGACGCTCGCCCCCGTCGAATGGCCTGCCAGCCGCCACGTTTTGGCGGGGTACAGCGCGAGCAGCGCCGCGAGATCGTCCTGATAGGTCCGCCACGTCGTCAGCGTTGCCGGGTCGGCGGGCAGCGTCGACTGGCCGTGCCCGCGCGCATCGCTGGCGACGATGTTGAACCGGTCGGCAAGCGGGTCGAGCAGGCCGGCATAGATCTCGGCGCACATGCCCGTCGCGTGGGCGAAGTGCAGCCACGGCCGGTCCGCATCGCCCAGCCATTCGAGTACGCCGTGGCCGCCGGCGATGCCGCGCCTCACACCCACTCGCTCGCCAGCAGCGAATAGACCGCGGTGTCCCGGCATATGCCGTTCCAGGTCAGCCGGTTGCGCCGCAGCACGCCCTCGCGGACCGCGCCGAGCTTCTCGACCGCGGCAATCGAGCGCTCGTTGCGGGTGTCGATGCGGAACTCGACGCGCCGCATGCGCAGGTCGAAGGCGCGGTCGATCATCAGCCGCTTGACGCGGCCGTTCAGCCCGGTGCCGCGCTGCGCCGGGACCAGGAAGGTGCCGCCGATCTCGACCACGTCGTTGGCGGCATCGAGCCAGTAGGAGGTGGTGCCGGCCACCTCGCCGTCGACCAGGATCGCGAACGGGATCCGATTGGCAGCGGCGAACATGGCGTCGAACGCGGGATCGAAATGGGCGCCGCCGAACGACACCGGATAGATCGCCCAGATCGTGTCGTCGGTGGCGCACGCCAGCCGCAGCCCTTCACGATGGCATTCGGCCAGCGGCACCAGGGCCAGCGTGCCGTCGTCGAACGGGTCGGGCAGTGCCGCCGTCAATCCTCGTCCTCGTCGTACTCGGTAATCGGGCGCAGCACTGTCACCGGGGCGAGGTCGCGCGCCACGTCGGGGCGGCGCAGCACCGCGTCGATGCGCGCGCCGGCATCGAAGCTCTCGTCGCGGCGGAAGCGCAGCTCGGGCGTGTATTTGGTCGACAGCTGCTTCGCCACCTCGCCGCGCAGGTACTTGGCGTGGGAGGCGAGCGCCTTGATCACCGCCTGTTCGTCCGCCTCGCCAAGCGGCTTCACATAGGCGGTGGCCTGACGGAGATCGGGCGTCACCCGCACCTCGCTGACCGAGACGATGGTGTTGGTCAGCAGCTCGTCGCGCAGGTCGCCGCGCAGCAGCACCTGGGCGAGCGCGTGGCGGACCTGCTCGCCGATGCGCAGCAGGCGCACCGACTGGCCCTTTTCGGTCGGGTTGGTCTTCATGCGCCCTCTGTAGCGCACCACGCCGCCGCTGCCACCCATGACGCACGCGCTTGCGAGGCACTTGCAATAGGGCGCGGCTTGATGATATTGGTTCGCAAGACGCGACGGAGGCCGAAGTGATCGTCTGCCACTGCAATGTGATCCGCGACACCGAACTGCGCGCGGTCGCCCGTGATTGCCGCGGCTGCGTCCGCACCGCCTATGCCCGGCTCGGCTGCGAGGTGCAGTGCGGCAGCTGCCTCGACACCGCCGAGGCCATTGTCGACGCCGAGGCCCGCGAATTGCTTGCCGCCTGATTTGCCGCGATAGTCGCCGCCATGAAGGGTGATCCCAAAGTCGTCGGCTACCTGAACGCGGCGCTCAAGAACGAGCTGACCGCGATCAACCAGTATTTCCTGCACTACCGGCTGCTCGACCATTGGGGCTTCGCGCGCCTCGCCAAATACGAATACGGCGAGTCGATCGACGAGATGAAGCACGCCGACCGGCTGATGGAACGCATCCTGTTCCTCGACGGCCTGCCCAACCTGCAGGCGCTCGGCCACCTCAAGATCGGCGAGAACGTCGAGGAGGTGCTGCGCGCCGACCTGGCGCTGGAGATGGAGGCGCTGACCCAGCTGCGCGAGGCCGCCGGCTATTGCGAGCGCGTCAGCGACTATGTCTCCCGCGAGCTGTTCGTCCACATCCTCGACAACGAGGAGGAGCATGTCGACTTCATCGAGCGCCAGCTCGACATGATCGCCGCCATGGGCATCCAGAACTACGTCCAGCTCCAGTCCAGGCCCGCCGACGACAGCGCCAGTTAACGCAGGACGGTCGCGGTGTCGATCAGCCGGACGTCGTGCATCTGGTTGAGATACGCCTCGTAATAGCCGCGGTGCGAGGCCCCGACGATGGCCAGCAGGCGCGTCCCCGGATAGCGGCCAAGGACATCGCGGATGTTCGCCACCATGCGCAGGTTGCGGGTCTCCCAATAGCCGAGATACTGGCGGCCGAACCCCTGCCGCGACGGCTCGACGAAGGCCGCGCCGAAATCCGACCGGTACACCAGCGCCGGCGCGCCCGGGGCGTTATAGGCGCGGTACATCTGCAGGATGCCGCCCGGCTTCCCGACGTTCGCATTCAGCTGCGCCGTCTCGACGTCGCGGGCACGGGTCGCCGGATTGTCCCATGCGCGTGTGACGGCGTCAGCACCGGCCTTGCGCACCGCCGGATCGGAATCGTCGGCGGTGTCGGCGGAATGGTCGTCGACGCTCCACAGCCGCTCCAGGCCGAGCCGCGCGGCGAGCGCTGCGGCGACCAGGCTGGTTTCGTTGACGCGGGTCCGGCGCTTCTCGAGCAGGGCGACGAGCTCGTCGTTCAGGCCGTCGCCGGCGCGGCGCTCGTCGGCCGCGAGCCTGAGCCACTGGACCAGCGCCGAACCGGGCTCGCCGGCCGCGAGGAACACTGCCGCCAGATGGCGGCGCTGCGCGGACGACGGCGCGGCCGGCCACGACCCGAGCAGCCGCTCGGCCTCGGTATTGGCCGCGGGCACATCGAGGCCGGTCGCCTCCGCGGCGGGCGCGAGATCGGGGCAATACGTCCTTACCGTATCGGCATAGCGCGCCGGATAGCGGCGCAGGCTGTCGCACTGGAGGCCGGACATCGACTCGGTGGCGATCGCCGTCGGGTACCACGCGGCCAGGCGGTCGAGCAGTGGCGCGAGCAGCGCCGGCGCGAATGTTTTTGGCAGGTCGGACAGGTGGGGCGTACCCAGGATGAGAACCTCATTTGGCGCACCGGCGGGCGGCCCCTTGAGCGTCTCCGGACGGAACACCGGACGATAGGCGGACGCGGCGGCCGCGCCCGTCGGCGCGACCGCAAGGGCCGCGGCGACGAGCGCCAGTCGTGTCAGACGATCGAATTTGCGGCGGCGAGACATCATGGCAAGCCGCTATCGCAAGTGCATTAGCGATGCAATACACTTGCGCGCGCGCCTATACGGCGGGCTTGAACGCCGCCGCTTGCTTGATCAAGTCCCAGACGCGGCTGGAGAACGGCGGCTTCACGTCCGCCGACCACTCGTCGATATGATCGTACAGCTTCATTGCGCCCTCTTTCAGCCGCGCATCGGCGACCATGTTGAAGGGTGCGAGCAGCGTGTTCCATTCGACGACGAAGGCCTGGGCCTGCGCGCCCGCCGGGTCCATCGGCAGCGCGGCCTCGATACGCTCGGTCAGTTCGGTCCAGCGCGCGGTATAGCTCTCCTGGTCGAAACCCTCCGGCATCCCGCCCTTTTTCTCGCGCCAGTACGCCTGCTCCTCCGGCGAGTAATAGCGGTCGGCGACTTTCTGCCAGGCCTGGGTATCGGTCATGGTCTTGGCTCCTTGCTTGATGAGGTCGCAGAAACTGTCGAGATCGGGGAGGCGGCCGGCGGCGAGCGCGGCCTGTGCCGCCTTCAGGCTGCGCGATGCCGCGTCCAGCGTGCGGCGGTCGGCGTCGAGCTGTGCCAGCTGCGCTTCGATCAGCCGGCCAAGATCGAGGCCGCGGCCGCCCAGCAGCTCGGCGATCCGCGTCAGCGAGAACCCCGCCGCCTTCAACGCGGTGATCTGGTGCAGCCGCGCCAGTTCCGGCGCGCCGTAGCGCCGCTGCCCCGCCGCCGAGCGCTGCGCGGTCAACAGCCCGCGCGCCTCGTAGAAGCGCAGCGCACGGGCGCTCAGCCCGGTGCGGCGGCAGACTTCGGTGATCGGGATCGTCTCCATGGCCCGAGTCGTAACCGATGACGCAGCGTCAACCGCAAGCGCTTTGTTGCGGGGGTGGCGAGCGCCGTGCATGTTCGTACAAAGGGGACGCGCGATGACCGATGCCTATGACTTCACCGCCACCGGCATCGACGGGACGGCGCGGTCGCTTGCCGACTACCGGGGCAAGGTGATGCTGGTCGTCAACACCGCCAGCAAGTGCGGCTTTACGCCCCAATATGCGGGGCTGGAGACGCTGCACGAGGAGCTGGGGCCGAAGGGCCTCGCGGTGCTCGGCTTTCCCTGCAACCAGTTCCGGGGTCAGGAGCCCGGCGACGCCGCCGAGATCGCCGAATTCTGCGCGCTGACCTATGACGTCAAGTTCCCGATGTTCGCCAAGGTCGAGGTCAACGGCCCCGGCACCCACCCGCTGTTCAAATGGCTGAAGGCCCAGGCCAAGGGCCTGCTCGGCAGCCAGTCGATCAAGTGGAACTTCACCAAGTTCCTGATCGGCCGCGACGGCCAGGTGGTGGCGCGCTTCGCCCCGACGGTGACGCCGGAGAAGCTGCGCGGCGAGGTCGAGAAGCTGCTCGCCGCCTAGCCGCTATTTCCGCCAGACCGCGGCCATGACGCTGCCGCAGGTATAGACCGCCGTCTCCTTGTAGCCCTGCGCCTTGTAGGTGGCGTTCTTGAGCGCGTGGTCGGCGCCCGACATGCCGTGGTGGGAAATCCACGCCCCCTTCGCCGGGATCCAGGTCGTATCATAGGTCGCGCCGTTGTTGTGGCAGCTGACGGTGTCGGGCATCTCGCCCGAATCGACGAAATGGTCGAAGACGCGCTGGTAAGCGGCCCCTTCGATGCCGTTGTAGGTCCAGTTGCCGACCGGGTGCGGCGGCCACACCAGGATCGTCGCCATCGGCAGCGCCGCGCCCTTCAGCGGGGTCCACGGCCCGGCCAGGCTGGTGTTGCTGTTGAACGGCGTCGTCTGGCCGCGGTCGAACTTCATCGGCGACCAGTTGCCGGCGCTGTCGGTGATATGGACATGGAGATGCGGCTCCGACGAATTACCGCTGTTGCCGACGTGGTAGAGCAGTTGCCCGGCGGTAACCGTCGCGCCGCCGCTGACCGCCGCCTCGGGCTCGTTCCAGGTTGGCCCGCTTTTGCGCGTGCCGGTCAGGAACGTACCGTTGTGCGGGCACAGGCTGGCCGGGATGTCACCGGTCGGCGCATGGGCATAGAGCGCGAAGCGGCCATCGGTCTGCTTGATCCACAGGTGGTTGCCCTGCAGGTAGATCTTCAGGTTGCCGAGCACCTCTGGACGCTGGCTGTGGCCGGTATTCTCGGGCGCGTTGCGCCAGCAGGCGACGACTGTGCCGCCCGCCATTGCATAGACCGGCCGCTTGTAGACCAGGTAGTTGGCGTTGACGCTGTCGTCGGTCTTGCCGGCTTTCAGGTTCGGCCAATTGTTGTTGGCGACCCAGCGCAGGATGCGCAGGTCCTTGGCGCCGGTCTGCGGACCGCCCGCAGTTCCGTGGACTACGGTGACGACGCGCTCGCCCGGGGCCAGGTCGTTGGCATGGAGCGGGAAGTCGATGGCGAGCGCCGGTGCCGCGGCGAGGCCGGCGAGAGCGAGAACGATGGTGCGCATGGTCGATTGCCTTCCGGTTAGCGGAGGCGGCCCCAAGTGCGGTCTTTTGCCGCAGCCCACGCGGTGTATAACATAAAAGTTTCGGGCTCGTTACGATTTCACGGCCCGGTGACGGGGCGGCAGCCGACCTGTATAGCGCCGCCATGTCCCCGACCTATGCGATCAAGTCCTTCGGCTGCCAGATGAACGCCTATGATGCCGAACGCATCGGCGAGCTGCTAGAGGCGGACGGCTACGGCGTGGCCGACATGGCCGCGGCCGACGTCGTCGTGCTCAACACCTGCCACATCCGCGAGAAGGCGGCGGAGAAGGTCTATTCCGACATCGGCCGGCTGCGGACGCGGGACGGAGGGGCGCCGCGGATCGTCGTCGCGGGCTGCGTCGCGCAGGCGGAGGGGGCAGAGATCGTGCGGCGCGCGCCGAGCGTCGACGTGGTGGTCGGGCCGCAGGCCTACCACCGGCTGCCGGCGCTGCTGAAGCAGGGCCGCGCCATCGACACCGACATGCCGGTGGTGCCCAAGTTCGACATGCTGCCCGCGCGACGCGTCCGGGTCGGCGCATCCGCCTTCCTGACCGTGCAGGAGGGTTGTGACAAGTTCTGCACCTTCTGCGTGGTGCCATACACGCGCGGCGGCGAGGTCTCGCGACCGGCCGATGCAGTGTTCGCCGAAGCGCGGGCGCTGGCCGAGGCGGGGGCGCGCGAGCTCACGCTGCTCGGGCAGAACGTCAATGCCTATGACGGCGGCGACGGCACCGGGCTGGCCGACCTGATCCGCCGCGTCGCGCAGGTGCCGGGCATCGCGCGCATACGCTACATGACCAGCCACCCGCGCGACATGACCGACGCGCTGATCGATGCCCATGCGCAAGTCCCGCAGCTGATGCCCTATCTCCACCTGCCGGTGCAGGCCGGATCGGACCCGCTGCTGCGCCGGATGAACCGGGCGCATACGCGCGGCAGCTATCTGGCGCAGATCGCCGACATCAAGCGGCGGGTGCCCGGCATTGCGATCTCGGGCGACTTCATCGTCGGCTTCCCGGGCGAGACCCACGACGATTTCGAGCAGACGCTCAGCCTGGTCCGCGAGGTCGGCTATGCCCAGGCCTACAGCTTCAAATATTCGCCGCGCCCCGGCACCCCGGCGGCGACGATGGACGGGCAGGTGCCCGAGGCAATCAAGGACGCGCGCCTCGCCGAACTGCAGCGCGTCATCGGCGAGGGCGCGCTGGCCTTCAACCGCGCGTCGGTCGGCAGGACCTGCGAAGTGTTGTTCGAGCGCAACGGTCGGCGGCCGGGACAGCTGATCGGCAAGTCGCCGTGGCTGCAATCAGTTTTCGTGAGTGACGCGACGCTTGCAATCGGCGACATTGCGACCGTGGAGTTGGTCGATGCACAACCCAACTCCCTCGAGGGACGCCTAGTGACCCTGGCCCAGGCCGCCTGAGTGGCAAAATCGAAGCAGCAGCCCCGTGGCCCCAGCGGGCCGTCCGTCACCGACCGGGTGCGCATCGAGGCGGAGTTCGAACGGCCGCAATTGCTCGGACCGCTGTTCGGTCAGTACGACCAGAACCTGATCGCGCTGGAGAACCGTCTCGGCGTCTACATCCAGGCGCGCGGCAACCGGGTGACGATCGAGGGTGAGGCGGAGAGCGCGGCCAAGGCCCGCGACGTGCTGACCGGCCTCTACAACCGCCTGACCCAGGGCCTGGCCGTGGACCTCGGCGACGTCGAGGGCGCGGTGTCGGTGGCCAGCGAGCCGTCGCTGTTCGGGCTGGCGGCGGTGGGCACCGGCGGCACCGGCGCGGTCATCCGCACGCGGCGCAAGACGATCGTCGCGCGCTCGCCGACCCAGGTTCGCTACATCGAGGCGCTGGGGTCGAAGGACGTGATCTTCGCGCTCGGCCCGGCCGGCACCGGCAAGACCTATCTGGCGGTGGCGCAGGCGGTCAGCCAGCTGATCGCCGGCTCGGTCGACCGGCTGGTGCTGTCGCGGCCCGCGGTGGAGGCGGGCGAGCGGCTCGGCTTCCTGCCCGGCGACATGAAGGACAAGGTCGACCCCTATCTGCGGCCGCTGTACGACGCGCTGTACGACATGCTGCCGGCCGAACAGGTCGAGCGTCGGTTGGCGAGCGGAGAGATCGAGATCGCGCCGCTGGCGTTCATGCGCGGCCGCACGCTGGCGCACGCCTTCATCATCCTCGACGAGGCGCAGAACACCACGCCGCTGCAGATGAAGATGTTCCTGACCCGGTTCGGCGAGGGCAGCCGCATGGTGGTGTGCGGCGACCCCAACCAGGTCGACCTGCCCGACCCGAACAAGTCGGGACTGGCGGACGCGGTGCGCAAACTCGACGGCATCGACGGCATCGCGACCCTGCGCTTCTCGGTCAGCGAGGTCGTCCGCCACCCGATCGTCGGGCGCATCGTCGAGGCGTATGAGGGCCCGGCCCAGAGCGCCTGATGCTCGTCGTCGAAACCACCGTGGCCGCGCCCGGCTGGGGCGGCGCTACCGACTGGGATGCGCTGGCGTCGCGCGCCTGTGCCGCGGCGCTGGATCAGACCCCGCACGCCGGGCTGGAGCGCGCCGGCTATGCGGTCGAGGTGGCGGTGCGGCTGGCCGACGATGCCGAGGTTCGCGTCCTCAACCGCCAGTATCGCGGCAAGGACCAGCCGACGAACGTGCTAAGTTTCCCGATGGTTCAGGCTGACCTGATCGAGGGCCTGGCGGCGGGCGACGACGGCGAGACGCTGCTCGGCGACATCGTGCTGGCGGTGGAGACCGTGGTGGCCGAAGCCGGGGCCAAGGCCTTGTCGCCAGCGACGCACGCCACGCACCTGATTGTGCACGGGATGCTTCACCTGTTAGGCTATGATCATGGGGACGACGTGCAGGCGGCACATATGGAGGGGCTCGAGACCGCGGCGCTCGCCCGGCTCGGCATCGCCGATCCCTATGCGAGTTGAACCATGAGCGAAGCCCGAAGTAGCAGCGATTTCGGCACGCGGCTGTGGCACGGCCTGCGCGCGCTGCTGAGCGGGGCAGACGGCGGCCCGTCGCTGCGCGCCAGCCTCGAGGAAGCCATCGACGAGCATGCCGCGGCGGGCGAGGAAGGCGACGACCTGTCGCCGGTCGAGCGCACCATGCTGAAGAACCTGCTGCACTTCGGCGAGCGGCTGGTCGGCGATACCGCGGTGCCGCGCGCCGACATCGTGGCGTTCCCGGTCAACGGCAGCTTCGCGGAGCTGGTCGCGCGCTTCCGCGAGGCCGGCCACAGCCGCATGCCGGTGTACCGCGGCAGCCTCGACGAGGTGATCGGCATGATCCACATCAAGGATGTCTATGCGCGTATTTCCGAGACCTTCTCGGATGCGGTGTCGTCGAAGCCGTTCGAGACGATCGAGGTCGAGACGCTGCTCCGCGATGTCCTGCATGTGCCTGAATCGATGCGGGTTCTCGACCTTCTGGCACGGATGCGCGCCGGGGCGACGCACATGGCGATCGTCGTCGACGAATATGGCGGCACCGACGGGCTGGTGACGATCGAGGACCTGGTCGAGGAGATCGTCGGCGACATCGAGGACGAGCACGACGAGCTGCAGGAAAAGCAGCTGCTCGCCATTGGCGAGGGCATCTACGAGGCCGATGCCCGCATGGATCTCGAGGAGCTGCACGAAGCGCTGGGCGTCGATCTCGCCGACGACGATATCGGCGAGGATGTCGATACGCTGGGCGGCATGGTGTTCATGCTGGCGGGCCGCGTCCCCGCGCTCGGCGAGACCGTCGACCACCCCAAGGGCTGGAAGTTCGAGGTCATCGACGGCGACCCTCGCATGGTCCGCCGGGTGCGGCTGTACCCGCCGGAGAAGGTCGCGGCCTAACGCTTTCCCGGACGGCAGACGCAGATTATGGTCGCACGAACCGGGGAATCGCTTGATGAAAATCCGCTGCCGCCTGATGGTGCTCGCCGTTCTGGGGATGGGAAGCCCGATGTCCGCCGATGCGACAATCACCTTTGCCTCGGACGAGGTCCGCGCCGCCGCCGCCGCACCGGAAATCGCAGCCGTGCTGGCGGCACACGAGCGCGTCACGGCCGCCATCCTGGGGCAGGACGTTGCCGGCTTCGCCGTGGATCAGGCACCGGAGCTGGTGGTCAATTCGCCGGCCAACCGCGTGCTGACCGGGCCGATGACGGTCGGCGCCTTCCGCGCCGGCCTGATCAACTATGCCTCGATCGAGCAAACCATCGAATATGCCGCCGTCCGCCCGAACGGCGAGGTGCTGCTGATGGGCCACGAGGTGGTGACGCCGCGCGGCGCGACCCGCAATTCCGGCCACACGCAGACCTATCGGGTGACCGAAATCTGGCGACCCGACGCCGGACGCTGGCTGATGTCGGTGCGGCAGGCGACGATCGTCGAGGTCAAATAGCGCAGGCCTTGCGCCGTCGCCGCCACCGCCCCTACATGCGCCGCTTACCGACAGGACAGAGATACCATGCGCGCCGAGGGCCAGGCCCATATCGATTCCATCAAGCAGGCACTGGACCTGCTGAGGAGGTTCCTTTGACTGGGATCGTGCGCTTCGACGCCTCGACGAGCTGAACGCCCGGGTCGAGGACCCGGCGCTGTGGAACGATCCCAAGGCGGCGCAGGCGGTGATGCAGGAACGCCGCCGCCTCGATGAGGCGGTGGCCGCCACGCGCGCCATCGAGTCTGAGATGTCGGACACCGCCGAGCTGATCGAGATGGCGGAAGCCGAGGGCGACGAGGCGATGATCGCCGACGGGCTGGCGGCGCTGAAGGCGCTGGCGGCCAAGGCCGAGACCGACAAGGTGCAGGCGCTGCTGGCCGGCGAGGCGGACGCGAACGACTCCTATATCGAGGTAAATTCGGGCGCGGGCGGCACCGAGTCGCAGGACTGGGCGTCGATGCTGCAGCGCATGTACCAGCGCTGGGCCGAGCGGCACGGCTACAAGGTCGAACTGATCGACTATCACGCCGGCGAACAGGCCGGCATCAAGTCGGCGACGCTGCTGCTGAAAGGCCCCAACGCCTATGGCTGGGCCAAAACCGAGAGCGGCGTGCACCGCCTCGTCCGCATCAGCCCGTACGATTCGGCGGCCCGGCGGCACACCAGCTTTGCGTCGGTCTGGGTCTATCCGGTGATCGACGACGACATCGACATCGTCGTCGAGGACAAGGATTTGAAGATCGACACCTACCGCGCCTCGGGGTCGGGCGGGCAGCACGTCAACACCACCGATTCGGCGGTGCGCTTCACCCATCTGCCGACCGGCATCGTCGTCGCCTGCCAGAACGAGCGGTCGCAGCACAAGAACCGGGCGACCGCGATGAAGATGCTGAAGGCCCGGCTGTACGAGCGCGAGCTGGCGATCCGCGAGGCGGCGGCGGCTGACGTCGAGGCCGGCAAGACCGACATCGGCTGGGGCCACCAGATCCGCAGCTATGTCCTGCAGCCCTATCAGCTGGTCAAGGACCTGCGCACCGGCGTCACCAGCACCGCGCCGTCCGACGTGCTCGACGGCGACCTCGACCCGTTCATGGCGGCGGCGCTGTCGCAACGCGTCACCGGCGACGCCGTCGAGGTCGAGGACGTCGACTAGGCGGCGCGGCGGAGCACCGTCCAGTGGCCGGTGTCGAGGCTGAGCGGCAGGGCGGTGGCGCAATAAGCACATTCCGCCGTGCTGCGGCCGACGTGCCAGTGACTCTTGCCGCAGCCGGGGCAGCCGAGCTCGTTGCCGGGCCGATAGGTCGGTGTCGCATCGTTCCAGCGGATGCGGTCGAGACGGGCCATCGCGATCTCCTGTCCAACTCGGGCGTACAACGTCGACAGGCCGTTTCGGTTGCGGGTTGAAGCGATGGTAACTGTGGATAAACGGGCGGGCGCGGCGCGGGCTTGACGCCGCGCCGTCAACGTCGCGTAAACGCCCGGCCATGCTGCGCATCTTTTCCCCCGGCGAACACGGTGCGACCTGCGTCACCGACTGCGACCTGCGCGCGCTGCCGGCGGGTGCGGTGTGGATCGACATGTTGTCGCCGACTGCGGATGAGGAGAAGTTCGTCGAGGACGCGCTGGGCGTGCTGGTGCCGACCCGCGACGAGATGGTCGAGATCGAGCCGTCGAGCCGCCTGTACCAGGAAAACGGCGCGATCTACGTCACCGCGACGATCGTCGCGGGCTTCGACACCGACAATCTGCACGGCGCCGCGGTGTCGTTCGTGCTCACCCCCGCCCACCTCGTCACGGTGCGCTATGCGACGCCCAAGGTGTTCGACATCGTCAAGGCGAACTTCGAGCGCAGCGATGTGCTGACCGCCGACCCGGCGATGACGCTGGTGCAGCTGCTCGACGGCATCGTCGACCGGCTTGCCGACGTGCTCGAACATGCCGGCGGCGACATGGACCAGGTGTCGGGCGCCGCCTTCCGGCGCGCCGCGACCGGCACCCGCAAGGCGCGGATGACGACGGTGGCGCTGCAGAGCCTGCTCAGCCGCATCGGCCATATCCACAACATCGTCTCCAAGGCGCGGGATTCGGCGCTGACGCTGGCGCGGCTGGTCGGCTATCTGACCTTCGCCATCGACCGGCCGCAAAGCCCGCGCGAGCATCTGAAATCGCTGCAGCGCGATATCGCGGCGCTGACCGACCATGCCAATTACCTGGGCAACAACATCACCTTCCTGCTCGATGCGGTGCTCGGCCTGATCAACCTGGAGCAGACCAACGTCTCAAAGATCTTCTCGGTGGCCGCGCTGGTGTTCCTGCCGCCGACGCTGATCGCCGGCATCTACGGCATGAATTTCGAGATCCTGCCCGAACTGAAATGGCATTTCGGCTATGCCTGGGCGCTGGGCCTGATGCTGGCGAGCGCGGTGCTGCCCTATGTCATGTTCCGCTGGCGCGGCTGGCTCTAGCCGTCGAACACGCAGCCGTATTCCGGCCCGGTGTAGCGCGCCGAACGCGCCGGCAGCCCGGTCACCCATGCCGTCACGCGCTTCGCCGCCGGGTCGTCTTCCATGTGGACGATCTCCATGCCCGGTTCGAAGTCGGTGGCGCAGCTGTTCATGTCGCGGCCGCCGGCGTAGCGGCACGAGCAGACGACGTGGGCGACATACCCCGCCGCGAGGTCGGCGCGCTTGCCCTGCGGCCCGAAGCGCAGCCAGCCGTAGCCGCCGGCCAGCAGCAGCACCGCGACGCCAAGCGCGATCCACCAAGTCCTTGCCTTCACGGACACGCCCCCTCTAACGTCGCGGCACGCGCGAACCCGGGGGAATGGACAAGATGCGGCGGCTGCAATCAAGCCTGTTCGTCCTCGCCGCGCTGGCGGGCGGGACGGCGCGCGCGCAGGTGCCGGCGGTCGACGCGTTCTTCACCGACCCTAGGCTCGCCGAAACCCGCGCGGTGGTCGTCCTGCAGGACGGCCGCGTCGTCGCCGAACGCTACGGCAAGGGCTATGGCCCGACCAACCGCCTGATCGGCTGGTCGATGTCGAAATCGATCACGTCGACGCTGATCGGGCAGCTGGTCGGCGAGGGGAAATTGCAGCTCGATGCCCCCGCGCCGGTGGCGGCGTGGAAGAACGATGCGCGGGCGAAGATCACGCTGCGCCAGCTGCTGCACATGTCGTCGGGCCTGCGTCACGACGAGCTCGGCGTGCCGGCGGTGCAGGACGCCGACACCAATCGTGCGTTGTTTGCCGACGTTTCGGATGATGCCGCCGCGTTCGCCGAGACCCGGCCCAGCGCCGCCGCGCCCGGCACCGTCTATAATTATTCGTCGCTGACCACGATCATCCTGTCCGACATCGCGGTGCGGGCGATCGCACCGGGTGCCGCCACGCCGGATGCGCGCCGCGCGGCGATGCGCGCCTATCTGAAGTCGCACCTCGTCGATCCTGTCATGCCCAGCCTGATCTGCGAGTTCGACCGCGCCGGCACGATGATCGGCGGCAGCTTCTGCCACGCCACGGCGCGCGACTGGGCGCGCTTCGGGCAGCTGTATCTCGACAACGGGGTCATCGGCGGGCGGCAGCTGGTGCCCGCCGCATGGGTGGCGTTCGTGCGCACCCCGGCGGCGACCAACGCCAGTTATGGCGGGCATTTCTGGCTCAACCGCGTCGAGCCGGCGTCGAAACACCCGGCGCTGTTCCCGACGCAGGGTCCGGCCGACACCTATGCCGCGGTCGGCCACCTGGGCCAGTTCGTGACGATCACGCCGTCGAAGCACCTGATCGCGGTCCGCCTCGGCAAGACCCAGGACGACGTGCTGCCGCCGGTCAAGGCGGCGCTCGGCCGGCTGGTCAACAGCTACCCGGACCGGCCGTGAGCGACCCAGACAACCGGATCCCCGTCGGCGGAGCCGACCACCGCGTAATCGAGGTCAAGCTCGACGAGCGCACCATCCTGTGGCGCAACGCCGACGTCGAGCAGGAGCGCCGCGTCGCCATCTTCGACCTGCTCGAGGCCAACAGCTTCAAGCCGGTGAGCGATTATGACGGCGGCTATGCCGGCCCCTACAAGCTGCTGATGGGGGTCGAGGAGGGCCGGCTGACCGTCGCGCTCGCCGCCACCGATGACCGGCCGCTGGACAGCTTCGTGCTGCCGCTGTCGCCGTTCCGGCGCGTCGTGCGCGACTATTTCGCGATCTGCGACAGCTATTACAAAGCCGTGCGGGCGGCGACCTCGCAGCAGATCGAGACCATCGACATGGCCCGCCGGGCGCTCCACAACGAAGCGGCCGAACTGCTGATCGAGCGGCTGAAAGCCTATGCCGAGGTCGACTTCGACACCGCACGGCGGCTGTTCACGCTGATCTGCGTGCTGCACATCCGGGGGTAGAAGAGTGTCCGTCCAATCCGACCGCTGGATCCGCGAGCAGGCGCTGGCCAACGGCATGATCGAGCCGTTCGTCGACCGGCAGCAGCGCGACGGCGTGATCAGCTATGGGCTCAGCTCCTATGGCTATGACGCGCGCGTCTCGGACGAGTTCAAGATCTTCACCAATGTCGACAGCGTCATCGTCGACCCCAAGGACTTCCATCCCAACAGCTTCGTCGACCGCAAGACCGACTGCTGCGTCATCCCGCCGAACAGCTTCGCGCTGGCCCGCACGGTCGAGTATTTCCGCGTGCCGCGCGACGTGCTGGTCATCTGCCTGGGCAAGTCGACCTATGCGCGCTGCGGCATCATCGTGAATGTGACGCCGCTGGAGCCCGGCTGGGAGGGGCATGTGACGCTGGAGTTCTCCAACACCACGCCGCTGCCCGCCAAGGTCTATGCCAACGAAGGCGCCTGCCAGTTCCTGTTCCTGAAGGGCAACGAGCCCTGCGAGGTCAGCTATGCCGACCGGGCGGGCAAGTATCAGGGCCAACGGGGCGTGACGCTGCCGAAGCTGTAGGGCTGGTGCGGCGGGAGCGAATCATTTACTATTGTTAACGTGGGGCATCACGCGGACCGCTGCGGCGGGCGACCGGGAGCCCTGTGTTGCGCATCCATTCGATCACCGGCTCGCTGGTCCGCCTCGGCGCGGCGATGATGTTTGCCGGCATCGTCCTGCTGATCAACCGCGCCATGGGCTAACGCCCCGCTAATCCCGCGCCGGCACTTTCGGCAGGCGGTTGTGGATCGCGGTGGCAGCGATCGCCGCATGGCCCATCGCGACGCTGATCTGGTCGAGGCCCGGCACGACGTCGCCGGCCGTCCAGACGCCGCGCACGCTGGTTTCCATATGCTCGTCGCCGGGCACGCAATTGTCGCCGACCAGTTCGACGCCCAGTTCCTTCGCAATCCGCGAATTGGCGTGGGTGCCGAGCGCCGGGTACAGCGTGTCGAAGTTCATGCGGCTGCCGTCGGCAAGCTCGACATGCAGCGCCTCGCCGTCGAACTCGAAGCCGGTGACGGCCGGCTCGACGAGGGTGATTTTCGCGTCCGCAATCTTGGCGCGCAGATCCGCGTCGCAGGCGGCGAAGCGTTGCGGCAGCAGCGTCACATCGGCGCTGTACGCCCGCAGGAAGGTTGCTTCCGCGACGCCGTGGGCGTCGCTGCCCAGCACCGCGACGCGCTTGTGCTGGACCTCGAAGCCGTCGCAGACCGGGCAATAGCGCAGCAGGCCGTGCTTGACCGCGGCATCGTGGGTGACGTCGTCGAGCAGCGCCGGGCGGTGGTTGGTGACGCCGGTCGCGAGCAGCACCGTGCGCGCCGCGATGCGCTCGTCGTCCGCCAGCCCGACGAAGCCGTCCCCGTCGCGCTCGACATGGTCGATCTTCAGGTCGCGCACCGTCGCGCCATAGTGGGTCGCCTGTTCGCGCATCCGGGCCAGTAGCGACGGCCCCTCGATGCCGCCCGGAAAGCCCGAGTGGTTGTGGCTGGTCGGGATCCAGCGCGCCCGGCTGCCGCCGGCGTCGGCGACCACGACGCGGCGGAGGAAGCGCGCGAGATAGATGGCGGCGGTCAGCCCCGCCGGGCCGCCGCCGACGATCAGGCAATCGAGTGGTTCGGTCATTTTGCTCCCCTTCCGCAGACCCCGGCAACGCGCTAGCACGAAACCATGGACCAGATCGTCATTCGCGGTGGCCGGGCGCTTTCCGGCAGCATTCAGATCTCGGGCGCCAAGAACGCCGCGCTGACGCTGATGCCGTGCGCGCTGCTGAGCGAGGAGCCGCTGACGCTGCGCAACCTGCCGCGGTTGGCGGACATCGACACGTTCGGGCACCTGCTGAACAACCACGGCGTCTCGACGACGATCGAGGGGTCGCATCCGGCCGAGTTCGGGCGGGTAATGACTTTACGCGCAAATCGCATCACTTCGACGGTTGCCCCGTACGATATCGTACGCAAGATGCGCGCTTCGATCCTGGTGCTCGGGCCGCTGCTCGCCCGCGCGGGTGAGGCGACCGTGTCGCTGCCGGGCGGCTGCGCCATCGGCAACCGGCCTATCGACCTGCACCTGAAGGCGCTGGAGCATCTGGGCGCCGAGATCGAGGTCACCGCCGGCTACGTCAAGGCGAGTGCCAAGGGTGGTCTGCGCGGTGGCCGCTACGTCTTCCCGATGGTGTCGGTCGGCGCGACCGAGAACGCCGTGATGGCGGCGGTGCTGGCGAAGGGCGAGAGCCGCCTGGAGAACGTCGCGCGCGAGCCCGAGATCATCGACCTGTGCCGCTGCCTGATCGCGATGGGCGCGAAGATCGAGGGGGTCGGGTCCGAGCATTTGACCATCCAGGGCGTCGCCAAGCTCCACGGCGCGACCTACGCTGTGATGCCCGACCGGATCGAGACCGGCAGCTATGCCTGCGCCGCCGCCATCACCGGCGGCGAGCTCGAACTGCTCGGCGCGGAGGAAGCGACGCTGGGCGCGACCTTCGATGCACTGCGCGAGGCGGGCGTCGAGGCGACTGCCACCCCCCGTGGCCTGATGGTCCGCCGCGCCAACGGGCTGCACGGTGTGACGGTGTCGACCGCGCCCTACCCCGGCTTCCCGACCGACATGCAGGCGCAGTTCATGGCGATGCTGACCGTCGCCGACGGGGCCAGTCTGCTGACCGAGACGATCTTCGAGAACCGCTACATGCACGTGCCCGAACTGGCGCGGATGGGCGCGGACGTGACGGTGCGCGGCCGTTCCGCGATCGTCCGCGGCGTCGGCGGGCTGGTCGGCGCGCAGGTCATGGCGACCGACCTTCGTGCCTCGATGAGCCTGGTGCTGGCGGGCCTCGCCGCCAAGGGCGAGACCGTGGTCAGCCGCGTGTATCACCTCGACCGCGGCTATGAGCGGCTGGAGGAGAAGCTCTCCGCCGTCGGCGCCGATATCGAGCGGATCAGCGATGGTTGAGCTCCGCCTGCTGGCGCAGGCAGATGGCTGAGCTCCGCCTGCTGGCGCAGGAGGCGGAGGACGTGCCGGCGCTGTCGGCGCTGGTCCAGTCGGCAGCGGTACGCGCCGACGAGATCGCCTACGACCGCAAGGCGCGGCGGCTGGTGCTGATGCTGAGCCGCTACCGCTGGGAGGCGGACGACAAGACCCGCGTCCGCGCCGCGCTGCGCATCGAATGTGTCACCGCCGTGCAGCGCAAGGCGTGGCCGGCGGGGGAGGCGGTGCTGGAACTGCTGGCGGTGACGCTGGAGGCGGACAGCCTGCTGCTCAGCTTCGCCGCCGGCCCGACCCTGCGCGCGACCGTCGAATGCCCCGACCTGGCGCTGGAGGACCTGACCGAACCATGGCCGGCGATCCGGGAGCCGCAGCACGATTAGCGTCGATCCGGCACCGGTTGGAACGGCGCTGCGGCGGAGCGCGTTGGTTGGCGGAGGGAGATTCGCCATGCCAGACAATGATGCACCTGCACCGCCGCCGACCGTTCATCCCGATGACCGCGAACTCGGGTTCGGCGCGGTCGGGGCGCGGCCCGATGGCACCGAGTCGGGCGAAGTCACGGGCGCGATGAACAGCGGCGGCCAGTCGTCCGGCCGCGACTATGCCAACGCGCCGACGCCGGAAAACCAGGACGGCGACACCGCCGGCCAGAGCCAACAGGGCTATTCGGGCGGCGACAATCCGAACGCGACCAGCACGAGGGCGACGGCATGACCGCGCGTCCTGACGACGCAACGCCCGAAGCCTCGGCGCAGGCGGAAACCGCGGCGCGGCCCGACCGCGGCATGGCCGAGAACGGCACGCACCGCGGCCAGGTGCATCGCGGTGAGCCCGGGCGCAGCCAGTTCGGCGGCAGCAACGAGGCCGGTGGCGCCGCTCAGCCCGGCGGTCCGGCGGGCAGCGAATCCGACCGCATGGCGCCCGGCGCGGCGAGCCACAAGAAGGCCGACGACATCAAATAGGCAGGGTCAGGCGGCGGCTGAGGTCCAGCCGTCGGCCATGGCCGGCGCTCCGCGGACCGCGGCACGACTGACGCGCCGCTAGAAGCTGGCCTTGAGACCGACGCGCAGGCGGCGCGGCGCGCCCGGTCCGGTGAAACGCGGATCAATCAGCGCCGGGAACAACTCGGTCGCGTCCGACAGCACGCCGTAGGTCGAATAATGTGCGTCGAACAGGTTGCGCACGTCGAAGAACAGGGTGGCGCGGCTGCCAATCCCCCAATGGCCGCGCAGGTTGACGACGGCGTAGGCCCCGGTGTCGCCCAGCGCGCCGATTTCGTCGCCGAAGTAGCGGACGCCGGTCTGCGCCTGGAGGTCGGCGCCGAGGCCCCAGCCGGCGTTATCGTAATCGACCGCGATCGTGCCGCGGTGGCGCGGGACAGAGGCAATGCGGTCGCCCGACCGGACGGCGATGGTGCCGTCGGCATCGGCGGCGGGATTCTGCGGGCTGTTCAGCGAGAACGGGGTCCGGAAGGTCGCGTCGGTCAGCGCATAGCCGGTGGTGACCTGAACGCCCCCGCGTTTGGCGCTCAGCGTCGCCTCCACCCCCTGACGCCGGGTGCCGCCGACGTTGGCGAAAAAGGCCCGGCCCGGAATAGCCGATGCGATCATCTGAATGTCGTTGCCGGCATCGGAGCGATAGGCCGACAGCCTGTAGCGGAGCGCCCAGCCGCCGGCATCGCCGCCGCCGGACGCAGCAGCGGCATAATTTCGGGCGACGACCTGTCGCAGCGGCGGATCGCCGACGAAGAAATTGGCGAGGCTGCACGGCGCGCCCGGGTCGGCACACGACAGTTCGGCCGGGGTCGGCGCGCGGTTGGCCTCGCCGTAGCTGGCCTGCAGGGTCAGCGCCGGCGTCGCCTGCCATTCGAGCTCGCCCTGCGGATTGATGCGGGTGAAGCGGTGATCACCGTTCAGCGCCGTGCCGAGTTCGTCGCGCAGGCGGACGACGGCCCGGTTCCAGCGCAGGCTGACCGTCGCCGCCACGCCCCGGAGCAGGTCGATCCGTTCGACCGCGAACAGCCCGGTGTAGCGGTTGCGCGCGCGCAGGCGCACCGGGCTGAGCGTGCCGCTGGCGAGCGCGATGGTCGGGCCGAGCGCGCCGACGCCGCCATCGCCGCCGAGCGCGCCCAGGTCGGTCTGCGAGGCGAACCGGGTCGCCGCCGCATCGTAACTGCCGCCCAGCGTCAGCGCGTTGCTGCCCGCCAGCCAGGGGCGCGTGTCGTTGACCTGAACCAGCAGGCCGCCGCCGTCGGTTCGCGTCCGGCTGCGATTGAGGACGCCGTAGCCGGTGCCGTCGTTGCCCAGCACGTCGGCGATGCGGTCGCCGGCCAGCGTCGTCAGCGGATCGTCGTCGATGCACAACAGGCCGGCATCGTCGTCGCACGCCGAAATGTCGCTCGCATCGCCGTTGCGCGCCCGCTGACGATAGGCCAGCCCGTACAGGCTGGCCGCGACGCGGGTGTGCGCGCCGGGCTGCCACCACGGCTGCAGCGTGGCGCGAAACAATCTCGTGCGGGTGACGTCGGGGTAGGTGAAGACGGCGCGGCGGTCGGCGGCGAGCAGCGCCACCGGGGCCTGGCCGTTGCCGGTCAGGTCCGCGTCGCCATAGCTGAGCTTCAGGTGTGCCCCCGCACTGGCGCCGTTCCAGCCGATATCGGTGAAGCCGGCGTAGCGGTCGGACGGTGAACGCACGCGCCAGCCGGCGTCGTGATCGCTTTCGAAGGCAGCATAGGCGCTGAACCGGCCGCGGCTGCCGCCGGCTTCGGCGGTCGCGGACACCGCCCCACAGCTGCCGCCCAGCAGGCTGGCGCGGACGCCGGGGGCGGATCGTCCCGTTCGCGTCGTGAACAGGATCGCGCCGCCGAGCGCGTTCAGGCCGTAGACGGGATCGGGGTCGCTGACGGTAACACGGTCGAGTGCGACGGCGGGGATCAGGCTGAGGTCGACGGTGTCGCCGAACGGCAGGTTGAAGCGCGCCCCGTCGACATAGGTCGCCAGCCCCTGCGCCGCGCCTTCCAGCGGGGAGGCGGTGAAGCCGTGGTAGACGATGCTCGGCTGGAACGGGTTGGTAGTGACGTCGGCCAGGCTGAGGCCGGGGACCGTGCGGGCGAGCGCGCCGAACAGGTCGGGCGCGCCGGTGCGGCGCAGGTCGTCGCCCGCAACGGTCTGCCCGGCGACCCGGCCGCCGGGCGCGGTGATGATGATGTCGTCGGGCGGGGCTGTGGTCTGTGCGCACGCGGGGCTCGCGGCCAGCGCGAGCACGCCGATCGCAGCGTGCAATTTCACCATCGCTCGCGGCCGCGCCGGCGACCGCAGCTCAGGCAGCGCCGGTCCAGTCGCCGGCGCGTGCCACGCGCGACGGCAGTGCGCGGCCGAGCACCCCGGCGAACCACTCGTTGGCGGCGATCGCGGCATCGAGTTGGACGCCTGTTTCGACGCCGCTGCGCGCCAGCAGGTAGAGCAGGTCTTCGGTCGCGATATTGCCGGTTGCCTTGGGCGCGAACGGACAGCCGCCGAGGCCCCCCAGGCTGGCGTCGAGGACATGCACCCCGGCGCGGTAGGCCGCCCAGGCGTTGGCGATGCCCGTGCCGCGGGTATCGTGGAAATGCGCCCGCAGGCGGACGCCCGGCACCGCCTCGGCGACGCGGCCGAACAGGTCGCTGACCTGCGCCGGCACCCCGACCCCGATGGTGTCGGCGAGCGCGATCTCGACCGCGCCCGCCTCCGCCATCTCGGTCGCCAGCCTCACGACACGCTCCGGCGGCACCGCGCCTTCGAACGGGCAGCCGAACGACGCGCTGATCGTCACCTGCGGCACCAGCCCGGCGTCGGCGGCGAGGCGCAGCATGGCGCGGTTCTCGACGACGCCTTCCGCGACGGTCTGGCCCTGGTTGCGCTGCCCGAAGGTGTCGGTGGCGACGATGACGCAGCCGGCCTCGTCGACGCCGCGGGCACCGCCGTCCCGGCTGGCAATGGCGCGCAGCACGCCGCGCTTGTTGAGGCACAGGCCGATGTAGGACACCCGCTTGTCGTCGGGCAGGCCGGCGATCACCGCCTCGCCGTCCGCCATCTGGGGGACGCGGGCCGGATTGACGAACGACGCGACCTCGATGCGGCGGACGCCGGCGGCGATCATGCGGCCGATCAGCCCGAGCTTGCCGGCGGTACCGACGACGTCGGGTTCGTTCTGCAGGCCGTCGCGCGCGCCCACCTCGACGATCTGAACGGGGTCCATGTCCGGCTCCTGGTTGTTGCGTCCGCTATAGTGCGACCTTATCGCCGTTGTCAGGCGGCAAGCTTCGCCGTCTAACGCGGGACCATGGCCATGGATGACATGCTCGAAGACGACGCGCAGCGGATCGTGGCGGCGCACGCGCACGCGCCGATCCCGCAGGCGGAGGCCGAAGCGGCCGTGCGGACGCTGCTGCGCTGGGCCGGCGACGACCCCGACCGCGAGGGCCTGCTCGACACGCCGGCTCGGGTGGCGCGCGCCTACCGCGAGTATTTCCGCGGCTATCTGGAAGACCCCGGCATGCACCTCAGCCGGACGTTTGCGGAGGTCGGCGGCTATGACGAGATCGTGCTGCTGCGCGACATTCCGTTCCAGTCGCACTGCGAGCACCACATGGCGCCGATCATCGGCAAGGCGCACATCGCCTATCTGCCGCGCGAGCGGGTCGTCGGCATCTCCAAGCTGGCCCGCGTCCTGCACGGCTTTGCGCGGCGGCTGCAGGTGCAGGAGCGGCTGACGGCGGAAGTTGCCGACTGTATCCAGCAGCATCTCGATCCGGTCGGGCTGGCGGTGGTGATCGAGGCGACGCACGCCTGCATGAGTGCGCGCGGCGTGATGACCGCAGGGGTTACCATGACGACCAGCCGGATGATGGGCAGCTTCCGCGACGACGACCGGTCGCGCAAGGAAGTGCTGGCGCTGATGGGGCTGGGCTAGGCAACCATCGCCGCTGCCGCCCGTTCGCCGGGGACACCCCATAGCGAGCGATCTCCGCGCCATGTTCATGTTCGCCACCGGCATCGAGAACAACAACCCGACGGTCAACGGCCGCCGCGTCGACCAGATGGCGAGCTGCGGCCACTATACGCACTGGCGCAGGGACTTCGAATTGGTCGAGGAGCTGGGCCTGAAGGTCCTGCGCTATGGCCCGCCGATCCACACCACCTGGCTGGGCGAGGGGCGTTACGACTGGGAGTTCGCCGACGTCACCATGGCGGAGCTGTTCCGCCGCGACATCATCCCGATCGTCGACCTCTGCCATTTCGGCGTGCCGGACTGGATCGGCGATTTCCAGAACCCGGATTTCTGCCACATGTTCGCGCGCTATTGCGGCGACTTCGCTGCCCGCTTCCCGTGGGTGCAGCTGTACACGCCAGTCAACGAGATGTTCATCTGCGCGCTGTTCAGCGGCAAATACGGCTGGTGGAACGAGGGCCTGACCACCGACCGCGGCTTCGTCACCGCGCTGAAGAACCTGGTCAAGGGCAACGTGCTGGCGATGAAGACCATCCTCGAGCACCGGCCCGACGCGATCTTCGTACAGTCCGAAAGCTCCGAATATTTCCACGCCGAGGACCCGGCCGCGATCAAGCCGGCGGAGACGTTCAACTCGCTCCGCTTCCTCAGCCTCGACCTCAACTATGGCCGCCGGGTCGACTCGACGATGTACGAGTATCTGATGGATAACGGCATGGCCCGCGACGACTATCAGTTCTTCCTCGACAACCGCTTCAAGCAGCACTGCATCATGGGCAACGACTATTACATCACCAACGAGCACCGGGTGTCCGCCGACGGCCAGAGCCGGGCAGCGGGCGAGGTGTTCGGCTACGACGGCATCACCTGGCAATATTACAACCGCTACAAGCTGCCGGTGATGCACACCGAGACCAACCTCGCCGACAATGCGGAAGGCACTGCATCGGTCGACTGGCTGTGGAAGCAGTGGGCGAGCGTGCTCCGGGTGAGGAACGACGGCATCCCGATCACCGGCTTCACCTGGTATTCGCTGACCGACCAGATCGACTGGGACACCGCGCTCCGCGAGGATAACGGCCACGTCAACGCGGTCGGCCTGTACGATCTCGACCGCAATATCCGGCCGGTTGGCACGGCGTACAAAAAGCTGATCGACGACTGGTTCAACGTGCTGCCCATGCAATCGGTGTGCCTGACGGTGCCGCTGATCTTCCCCAGCGAGTATGATGACGCCTATGCCCGGCGGCGGCGCGAATCGATGCGCCGCTGGCGGCAGCAGCGGGACGCGCAGCATGCCGCCGCGGCCGCGCCTGGACAGGGAGAGAGCAATGCACCGCTTTGAAGGCCGGGTCGCGATCGTCACCGGCGGTGCCGCGGGCATCGGCCTCGCCACCGCCCGGCGGCTGGCGGCGGAGGGCGCGCGCGTCATCGTCGCCGGGCGCGACGTCGACAGCGCGGTCGCGGCCGCCGCGTCGCTCGGCGGCCGCGACGACCATATCGGGCTAGCGTGCGACGTGTCCGACGAGCGCCAGGTCGAAGCCTGCGTCGCCACCGTGCACGAGCGCTGCGGGCGATTGGATGTCATCGTCAACAACGCCGGCATGATGCTGTTCAAGCCGCTGGTCGACTTCACCCATGCCGACTGGGAGCAGGTGCTGGCCGTCGACCTGTACGGCGCGGTGTTCTTCCTTCGCCACGGCCTGCCGGTGATGGCGCGCGGCGGCGCGGTGGTGAACGTCACCTCCATCCACGGCCACATGACCTCGCCGCTGGTCGCGCCCTATGCGGCGGCGAAGGCGGCGGTCGAAAGCCTGACGCGCACGGCCGCGATCGAATGGAAGGCCGCCGGCATCCGCATCAACGCCGTCGCGCCGGGCGCGGTCGAGACCAAGATGCTGCGCGCCAACCCCAACCTCGAAAGCGGCGCGGAAAAGCTCGACCCCGCCGATGTCGGCGAGCCCGAGGATATCGCCGCGGCGATCGCGTTCCTCGCCTCCGACGATGCGGCGTTCGTCACCGGCACCGTGCTGGAGGCGGACGGCGGCCGCTCTGGAAAATTGTGACAATGGCGGTGCGTCGCGCTATGCAGGGCCGGAACAAACAAGGGGTCGCACGATGGGCAAATTACTCGGCAATCTGAACTCCGCGATCCTGGTCGGGGTCGTGCTGATGGTGGTGATGGCGCTCGGCCTGCACCATGCCGCGCTCGACGCCGGCTATGCCGTGCCGTTCACGCTGTTCCTGCACGTGCTGAGCGGCATCGTGTGGATCGGGCTGCTCTATTATTTCAACCTCGTGCAGATCCCGACGATGCCCAAGGTGCCCGCCGAGCTGAAGGGCGGCGTCAGCAAGTATATCGCCCCCGAGGCGCTGTTCTGGTTCCGCTGGGGCGCGATCGCGACGCTGGTCACCGGCCTCGGCGTCGCCGGGCTGAAGCACTATACCGTCGAGGCGTTCACGCTGCAGGAAGGCTACCGCGCCATCGGCATCGGCATGTACACCGGCATCATCATGGCGGCGAACGTCTGGATGATCATCTGGCCGAACCAGAAGAAGGCGCTCGGCCTGGTTCCCGCCGACGACGCCACCAAGGCGGCCAGCGCACGCACCGCGATGCTGGCCAGCCGCACCAACTTCGTGCTGTCGCTGCCCATGCTCTACGGCATGGTGACGCAGAATTACCTGGGGGGCTGACCGCCGAACTCGACCGGGGGACAGCCGGTCGCACCGCCGGCGTCGACCTCGAACAAAGCGCCGCTGAGCGGCTCCGCTTCCAGCGCGTCCGCGTCCATCGCCTGGCGCGCGGTGGTGACGAACAGCCGGTCGAGGTTGGCACCGCCAAAGGCGCAGCTGGTGACGTGCGGGGCGGGGATCCCTACCGTCGCCAGCACCTCCGCCTGCGGCGACACCCGGCGCACGCAGGCACCGCCCCAGAAGGCGATCCACAGGCAGCCCTCGGCATCGACGGTCATGCCATCCGGGTGGCCGAACTCGTCGGGCCAGCGCGCGAACACGCGCTTGTGCCGGGCGCAGCCGTCGTCGTGGAGGTCGAACACGTAAGTCGTCCGCGCGCGGGAATCGCTGTGGTACATGAGCCTGCCGTCGGGGCTGAACGCCGGGCCGTTGGTGATGCCGTAGCCGTCGTCGATGGCGGTCCAGCGCAGGTCCGGGTCCATGCGGTACAGGGTGCCGGTGTCGGCGCGCTTGCGGTCGTCCATGGTGCCCGCCCAGAACCGCCCGGCGGGATCGACCTTGCCGTCGTTGAAGCGGTTGTGCGGCAAATGGCCCTCGGGGTGATCAAGCAGCTGCCAGCCGCCCGCCACCGGATCGATCAGCGCGAACCCCGCCTCGGTTCCGGCGATGAAGCCACCCCCGGCGCGCGGCGCCAGTGAACCGACCCGCCACGGCGGCCTGAAGCTGTGCCGCTCGCCGCTGGCCGGGTCATAGCGGTGCAGGCAGGGCCTCTCGATATCGACGAACCACAGCGCCGCCTCGCGCGCCACCCACACCGGCCCCTCGCCGAGTTCGCAGGCCGCGGGCCACACGCAGGTCCAGCCGGCTCCGTTCAGGTCGACCGTCATTCACCCCTCCCTTCCCGGGACTTATATACGTGTTTGACCCAAGCCGCTTAGCGATCAAGGTAAATCTGTGCTCCGGCCAAAAATATAAAGGCGCAGATAAATGCCGCCTCAAAGCCTGCGACGGCCCAACCGACCACAAAGAAGCCAGCGCCAATCACAATACCAGGCACTGGCTTCTTCA
>JBBQWN010000011.1:0-85989 GCA_038210595.1 Sphingomonadales bacterium
GGCGACGCATCCACACCCGCTACGACCGGTGCGCCCACACCTACATGTCTGCTATCTGCATCGCCGCAACCGTCATCTTCTGGCTCTGATCAATGAGTCCTGAGCCTAGTCGACGAAGAGTTTCTGCAAGACGTCCGGCGCTGGGTCCGCGATCCCATTGCACGCATCGCCATATCGTCGAGCATGCGCTGACGCAGCGGGGTGACGGAGCGGTCGTTCGGTTGAGTGGCCATGGTCGAGTTCCTCTCGTTGAAGGAACTCCATCGTCCGTCACCGCCCCCGCGAGGCCAACCTCAGCGCAAGCGCACGACCTCACCGCCAACACCAATGCCGCGCAGCGGCTTCGTGCAATGGGTCGAAACGGCCACCGCCATCGGTCGAAATGTGACACCGAACTGGTCACGAGGTTTTGCCTTGCTGCTGTGCTTTAACCCCCTAGAACGGAAGCAGACAGGAAATTTCGTAATAATTTGAGTGCCCACTTTCGTCGTGCTGGGCGCACCAAAATTAGACAGCCAAGCGACCGTTACGGACCCGTCAGGGGCGCCGTGCGTTACGCGGGTCGTGGTACAGGCCTATCTCTACGATGCGGAGGGCCGCGATCGCGAGGTCAAGGTTGGCAAGGCGACCCTTGCCGCGGCGTCCGGTCAGCGCTTGCTGTGGTTCGATCTTCGGCGCGACGACACCGACGGTCTGGGCAAAGTTGCGCACCTGCTGGGCCTGCCTGACGAAGCGGTCGCAGCACTGACGAAGCGTACGTCGTCTCGTCAGCTTTGCAATTTTGACACGCATTTCCAGTTCAGTGTGCCGTCGCCGCCCAAGGATGGCCAGCGCAGCGCGGCCCGCCTCGACTTCCTGATTGCCGCCGGCTGGTTGCTGACCGTCCGGGACAACGACCTGCAATTCCTTGCCGATTTCCGTGAGCAGGATCGCGGCGAATCGATGAAGGGTGCCCTCACTCCGGCGATCCTTGCTTCGTCGCTGCTCGACTGGCACCTCGAAAGCTACTTTGATGCCATCACCGAGGTCGAAGGCGCGCTCGACACGTTGGACGGCAAGGTGCTTGCGTCCCGCACGGGCAAGGGCACGCTCGACGCGCTCGCCAAGATGCGCAAGCGCGTCGCAGTCCTACGGGCGAGCGTTGCCGAGCAACGGCCTCTGTTCCACGGCCTCGTCCGGCCCGATTTCGGGCCGGTTGCCAACGACGAGGCGACGCTGTCCACCTACCGGGCGGTGGCGCTACGGTTCGACGGCGTCGTCGATGCAGTGGAGCGGTCGCGCGAAGGCATCGTCAGCAGCTTCGACCTGTTCACCAGCAAGACCGGCCTGGAGACCAATGAGCTGGTCAAGGCGCTGACGTTCGTCACCGTTATCATCGGCATGTTCGCCGCGGTAGCCGGCGTGTTCGGCATGAACTTCAAGGTGCCGATCTTCGACACCGGACAGACCGGTTTCTACGCCGTGCTGGCCAGCTTGGTTCTGGTCGTAATCGGCCTGACCCTGTTCGCCCGCCGTCGCGGCTGGATCTAGAGCCGCCGCCCCGCGGCGCCAGCCACTTCCTCGATAAACTGCCAGGCGACGCGGCCGGACCGATGGCCGCGTTGAATTGCCCAGGCAAGCGCGGCCTGAGGATCGGCTGCCAGCTGATGCGCAGCCGCATAGCCCGTGACGATGGCGAGGTAGGTCGGCTGATCGCAGCCGTGGAAGCCGAGGCTGAGCCCGAAGCGGTCGGCCAGCGCCAAACGGTCGTCGAGCGCGTCGCGCGGGTTGACGGCGTCGGCGTCGACATGGCCACGCTGCACCAGGTGGCGGCGGTTGGAGGTAACGACGAGGCGAGCATTGTCGGGTCTTGCCGTGATGCCGCCGTCGAGGACTGAGCGCAGCGCCTTGTATTGCGTCTCATCGGCCTCGAAGCTGAGGTCGTCGGCGAAGATCAGCACCCGGCGGAGACTTGCGGCCAGGGTCTCGAACAGCGCGGGCAGCGTGGCGATATCGTCACGCGCCACTTGGATAAGCGCCAGATCGTGGCCGTCGCGACGCAGCGTCGCCGCCACCGCCTTGACCAGCGATGACTTGCCCATCCCGCGCGCTCCCCACAGCAGCACGTCGTGCGCCGGCAGACCATCGGCGTGGCGGCGGCAGTTCTCGAGAAGCGCGTCGCGCTGGGCATCGATGCCGGCAAACGCCGACAGCGGTTGCGCTGGCGCGGCCTTGACCGCGACGAGGCCTGCGCAAGTCCACACGAAAGCATTGCCCGCTTCCAGGTCTGCCGGCGCCGGGGCAGGCGGAGCCATCCGGTCGAGTGCATCGGCGATCCGGGCAAGCAAGGCGTCGTTCATCGGCCTGCCCTAGGCAAGGTATCGACCCTGGGCAACCGCGCCGCTTATTGCCTTGACCCGCACTGCGGAGTAGGACGCCCGCCAATCCACGCCCTGTCGAAAGCAATCCATGTTTGCATCACCGGCCTACGCCCAGGCGGCAGGGGCCACGCCGGGCGGTCTCGCCGCCTTCGCGCAGTTTGTCCCGCTTGTCGCGATCTTCGTCATCTTCTACTTCCTGATGATCCGTCCGCAACAGAAGCGGATGAAGGATCATCGCGCCATGCTCGACTCGGTCAAGCAGGGTGACGAGGTGGTCACCGGCGGCGGCCTGATCGGCAAGGTCGTGCGGATCAAGGACGACGAGCTGGAAGTCGAGGTCGCGCCGACCGTCAAGCTGCGCGTTGTCAAGGGCACGCTCAGCGAGGTCCGTACCAAGAAGCTGCCGGCGGCGGCGAACGACGGCAAGCGCTGATGCTCGACTTTCCGTCGAGGAGCCGCTGATGCTCGACTTTCCGTCCTGGAAGGTCTGGCTGATCGCGTTGACCGCGGGCATCGGTGTACTGTTCGCCGTCCCGAATTTCTTCCCCGAGGATGTGGTCAAGACTTGGCCGAGCGCGGTACCACACAGCCAGTTATCACTCGGACTCGACCTGCGCGGCGGTTCGCATCTGATGCTCGAAGCCGCCACCGACGATGTCCGCAAGACCAAGATCGAGGCCCTGGAGGACAGCGTCCGCACCGAACTGCGCGACGCGCAGGTGGCCTTCAGCGACCTGTCGACGGCGGGCGGCCGGCTCAGTGTCACGATCACCGACGCGACCGCGCTCGACCGCGGCGTCGAGGCCCTGCGCAAGCTGTCGCAGCCGCTAGGCGGCCTGACCGGGCAGCGTGATTTCGAGGTCGGCGTCGTCGACGGCAACCGCATCGTCATCACCGAGAGCGATGCCGGCGTGGCCAAGGCGGTCGACGATGCGATGGCGCAGGCGGTCGAAGTCATCCGCAAGCGCATCGACGAGTTGGGTACCCGCGAGCCGACCATTGTCCGGCAGGGAGACAACCGCATTGTCGTCCAGGTGCCGGGCCTGCAGGACCCGTCGAAGCTCAAGGCGCTGATCGGCAAGACCGCCAAGCTGGAATTCAAGCTGGTCGATACGCAGGCCGATCCGGCGCTGGCGGCACAGGGCCGCGCGCCTGCCGGCAGCCAGGTGCTGCCGTTCGCCGACCAGGCCGGCGTCATCGTCGTCAAGCGCCGTGCGCTGATCACCGGCGACCAGCTGACCGGCGCGACGCTGTCGACCGACCAGAACGGTCAGCCCGCGACGAGCTTCGCGTTCGATAGCGCCGGCAGCCGCAAGTTCGCCAAGGCGACGCAGGAGAATGTCGGCAAGCCGTTCGCCATCATCCTCGACAACAAGGTCATCTCCGCCCCCAACATCAACGAACCGATCCTGGGCGGCAGCGGCATCATCTCGGGGTCGTTCACGACCGAGAGCGCCAACAACCTCGCCATCCTGCTGCGCTCCGGCAAGCTGCCGGTCGAGCTGAAGGTCGTCGAGGAACGCACCGTCGGCCCCGACCTTGGCGCCGACTCGATCCGCTCCGGTGGCATCGCCGCCGGGGTCGCGGTGCTGGCGGTGTCGCTGCTGATGATCATCACCTACGGCCGCTTCGGCATCTATGCGGTCGCCGCGCTGGTCATCAACGTGTTCATGATCCTTGGCATCATGTCGCTCGGCGGCTTCACCCTGACGCTGCCGGGCATCGCCGGCCTCGTGCTGACCATCGGTGCCGCGGTCGACGCCAACGTCCTGATCAACGAGCGCATCCGCGAGGAGCAGCGCAAGGGCCGCGGCGTCATCCAATCGGTCGAGGTCGGTTACCGCGACGCGACGCGGACGATCTGGGACGCCAACAGCCTGAACATCATCGTCGCGATCATCATGTTCTTCTTCGGCTCCGGACCGATCAAGGGCTTTGCGGTCGTGCTGTCGATCGGCATCGCGACCAGCGTGTTCACCGCGGTGACGGTCACCCGCCTGATGGTCGCGACCTGGCTGCGCTCGCGCCGGCCGGCGGCGCTGGCGATCTGAGGAGCATCCCCGTGAACCTCAAGCTTGTTCCCGACAACACCAATATCGGCTTCGTCCGGATGCGCTTCATCGCGTTCGGGCTGACCGTGCTGCTGACCATCGGCTCGATCGCGCTGCTGGCGACGCGCGGCCTGAACCTCGGCGTCGATTTCGTCGGCGGCCTGACGATGGAGACGCAGTTCGTCCAGGCGCCGCCGCTCGACCGGCTGCGCGCCGAGGTCAATTCGCTGAACGTCGGCCAGTCGGCGCTTCAGGAGTTCGGCAATGCCCGCACCATCCTGATCCGCCTGCCGCTGCCCGAAGGCGACCAGGCGGCGGTGCAGCGCGTCGTCGCCAAGGTCCAGACCGATCTGAAGGCCAAATACGCCGGCGTCAGCTTCCGCCGGACCGAGAGCGTCAGTGGCAAGGTTTCCGGCGAGCTGATCCGCAAGGGCGCGCTCGCGGTGATCCTGGCGATGGGGGCGGTGGCGCTGTTCACCTGGTTCCGCTTCGAATGGCATTTCGGCGTCTCGACGGTGGTCGCGCTGGTCCACGACGTGATGGTGACGATGGGGTTCTTTGCGCTAACGCAGCTGGAGTTCGACCTCAACGTCGTCGCCGCGGTGCTGACGATCATCGGCTACAGCCTTAACGACAAGGTCGTCATCGACGACCGCATCCGCGAAAACCTGCGCAAATACCGCAGCATGGACATCGGCCAGATCATCGACCTCAGCGTCAACGAGACGCTGCCACGCACCGTGATGACCAGCCTCGCGATGATCGTCGCCCTGACCGCGATGCTGCTGCTCGGGCCGAACGTGATCTTCGGGTTCACCGCGGCGATGCTGCTCGGCATCGTCGTCGGCACCTATTCGTCGATCTTCGTCTCGTCGTCGCTGCTGATCTCGCTGGGCGTTAAGGCCCGGGCTGCACCGGTGGAGACGAAGGGCGGTGCCGAGCGGGTCGTCCGCGCGAAATAGGTGCAGGCGGTCGTCCTTGCTGCCGGGCAGGGCACGCGGCTGCGTGGCCGGTCGCCGGTCAAGCCTCTAACCCCGATCGCCGGGCGGCCGCTCATCCTCCACACGCTCGACCGGCTGCGCGCCGGCGGGGCAACCAGCGCCGTGGTCGTGCTGGGCTATGCAAGCGAATTGGTGCGGGAAATCCTCGAATCGGCGCCCATTTTGCCCCTGACGCTGGTCGATAACCCGAATTGGGACGCACCAAACGGCGTCTCGCTGCTCGCCGCAGCACCACATCTCGCGCCGCACGCCCTGCTGTGCATGGCCGACCACCTGGTCGCGCTGGCCCTCTATGCCGAAATGATTACCAAAGACATCACCTCAGACGCACTCGTCCTCGCCATCGACCGCCGGCTTGGTCACCCTTGGGTCGACGAGGACGATGTCACCCGCGTCGCCACCCGCGGCAACCGCATCGTCGCCATCGGCAAGCATCTCCCGGTCTATGACGCCTATGACACCGGTGTCTTCCGTATCACGCCGGCCTTGACTGCCGCGCTCGCCCGCCTGACCGACCCGGGCCTGTCCGACGGGGTGCGGACGCTTGCACGCTCGGGCCGCGCCGGCACCGTCGATGTGTCGGCGCACGATTGGCTCGACATCGACGATCCGCGCTCGCTGGCGCTGGCGGAACTGTGGACAAGCGGGTGGCCGGCCTAGCCAAGCGCTATCCTTCCGCGCTAAGCCATTCCTCCCATGGCGCGGTTCATTTTCATAACCGGCGGCGTGGTCTCGTCGCTCGGCAAGGGTCTTATGGCGGCATCGCTCGCGGCGTTGTTGCAGGCGCGCGGATATCGGGTCCGCATTCGCAAGTTCGACCCCTACCTGAACGTCGATCCGGGTACGATGAGCCCGTATCAGCACGGCGAGGTCTACGTCACCGACGATGGTGCTGAGACGGATCTCGACCTTGGCCACTACGAACGCTTCACCGGGGTACCGTCGCGGCAGTCGGACAATATCACTTCGGGTCGGGTCTACCGCGACATCATAGCCAAGGAACGGCGCGGCGACTTCCTCGGCGCGACAGTGCAGGTCATCCCGCACGTCACCGACGCGATCAAGGCATTCGCACTGGCCGACACCGAGGAGCTCGACTTCGTGCTCTGCGAGATCGGCGGGACGGTCGGCGACATCGAATCGCTGCCGTTCATCGAGGCGATCCGGCAGCTCAGGAACGATCTCGGCCGCGGAAACTCGGTGTCCATCCACGTTACGCTGGTGCCGTACATCGCGGCGGCCGGCGAGTTGAAGACCAAGCCGACGCAGCACAGCGTCCGCGAACTGGCCGCGCTCGGCGTCCAGCCCGACGTACTGGTCTGCCGCTGCGAGCACCCGCTGCCGGCCAGCGAGCGCGCCAAGATCGCGTTGTTCTGTAACGTGCCGCCCGCGGCGGTGATTGCTGCGCTCGACGCCAAGAGCATATATTCCGTGCCGCTCCAGTATCATGCGGAAGGCCTTGACGACGAGGTGCTGCGCGCCTTCGGCATCGAGCCGGCGTCCAACCCCGATCTGTCGCGCTGGGTGGGTATCGAGGATGCCCAGGCCAATCCCGAAGGCGAGGTGACGATCGGCGTCGTCGGCAAGTACGTTGGCCTGCCCGACGCCTACAAGTCGCTGAACGAGGCGCTGGTACACGGGGGTATCGCCAACCGGGTCAAGGTCAATATCCAGTGGATCGACGCCGAGCTATTCGAGGCGGCCGACAGCGACGTCGCGGCGCGGCTGGAGCCGATGCACGGTATCCTCGTGCCTGGCGCGTTCGGCGAGCGGGGTGCGCAGGGCAAGATCGAGAGCGTGCGTTTCGCCCGCGAGCGCCAGGTGCCCTATTTCGGCATCTGCTTCGGCATGCAGATGGCTTGCGTCGAGGCGGCACGGAACCAGGCCGGCATTCCGCATGCCTCGTCAACCGAGTTCGGGGCGACTGATGAGCCCGTCGTCGGCCAGATCACCGAGTGGATGAGCGCCGAGGGCCTGCAGACCCGCGACGCGCTCGGCGACCTTGGCGGCACCATGCGACTGGGCGCCTACGAGGCGGTGTTGACCGGCAACAGCGTCGCCGCGTCGGTCTATGGCGACACCTGCGTGAGCGAGCGGCACCGCCACCGCTACGAGGTCAACGGGGCGTACCGCGACCGGCTGGAGGCGACAGGCCTGATCTTCTCCGGCGTGTCGCCCGACGGCCTGCTGCCCGAGATCGTCGAGCGGCCCGACCACCCGTGGTTCGTCGGCGTCCAGTTCCACCCCGAGCTGAAGTCCAAGCCCTTCGACCCGCACCCGCTGTTCGCCAGCTTCATTGCTGCCGCGGTCAAGCAGAGCCGGTTGGTGTAAGGGTTCGAAGTCTAGGAAGTCTATGTCCACGCACTGATAACGCGCGTTCGTGTTTGGGTAAGTCGTTGTATTTATTGGGGTAACGATGGCGGCAGCGGCCGGGCAGGGGCGCGACTGGCCGGTGCGCGCCTGGGCGCTGGCGCTGGCGGGGGCGGGCGTGGGCATCGCCAGCTACCGGCTGGTCAACGACGGCGCGACGGCGGACGCGGGCCGGCTGGCGTTGGCGGCGCTGCTGGCGGTCACCGGAGCGGTGTTCGCGGTCACGGTCGAGCGCGAGCGGCAGCCGCTGGCGGCCGGCTTCGCGCTTGCCGCCGGGCTGGTCGTCGCGGCGGTGATCTACTGGAGCGGCGGCGGGCCGACCTGGGACGCCGGCGCGACCTGGCGGCTGACCTGCGCCCTGATCGCGGTCGCCATCGCCGCACCGCTGTTCCAGGCGTGGCGCGACGGCCCGGCCGGCATCCCCTACAGCGCCGCGCACAACCGCGCCTGGACCAACGTCGTGCTGTGGTTCGCCAGCTGGGCCTTCGTCGGCATCGCCTGGCTGCTGGCGTGGCTGCTGAGCGCGCTGTTCGATCTGATCGGCATCACGCTACTGAGCGAACTGCTGCGCCGGCCGTGGTTCGCGCCGCTGCTGAGCGGGGCGGCGTTCGGCGGCGCGGTCGGGCTGCTGCGCGACCGCGAGCGCATCCTGGGGACGCTGCAGCGCGTCGTCACCATCGTCCTGTCGGTGCTGGCCCCGGTGCTGGCGGCGGGGTTGCTGGCGTTCCTGATCGCGCTGCCGTTCACCGGCCTGACGCCGCTGTGGGGGGCGACCAAATCGACGACGCCGATCCTGCTGGCGTGCGTCATCGGCGCGCTGATCCTGGCCAATGCGGTGATCGCCGACCTCACCGAGGACGAGAGCCGCCAGCCGGTGCTGCGCTGGGCCGCCATCGGGCTTGGGCTGGCGATGCTGCCGCTCGGAACGATCGCGGCGGTGTCGACGGGGGCGCGCATCGGCCAGTACGGCCTCAGCCCCGACCGGCTGTGGGCGGTGGTGTTCACCGGCATCGCCTGCGCCTACGGCCTTGCCTATTGGGTCGCACTGGTGCGGGCGCGGACGGCGTGGGCCGCGCCGGTGCGGGTCGCCAACCTGCGGCTGGCGATCGGCCTGTGCGGGCTGGCGGTGCTACTCTCGACGCCGCTGCTCGGCTTCGGCGCGATCTCGACCCGCGACCAGCTGGCGCGGCTGGAGGATGGGCGGACCAAGCCCGACAAATTCGACTGGGCGGCGCTGCGCTTCGATTTCGGGCCGGCGGGCAAGGCAGCGGTCGAGCACGCGGCAACTGCGGGGCGGACGGCGGAAATTCGCCGGATGGCGGCGGCCGTGCTGAAGGCCGACAACCGCTGGAATGCCGTACAACAGGTCGAGACGGCGCAAAGCGTGGTGACGCTCGACCAGCGGCTGGTGATCCTACCGGTCCCGGTCGCACTACCCGACGACCTGCGCCGTCGCCTGACCCAATACGACGCCTGTGCCGACGCCGGCGCGTGTGCGGTGATCTACACGCCCGGCGCCAACGAAGCGTTCGTTGCCCGCGCCGCGACGCGGTGTGGTTCGAAGGCGCAGTGTCCGTCCATTGTCGTCGACATCGAGGGCAATCCAGCCCGCACCCTGCCTGCGATGATGGCGACGCGCCTGACCCGAGGTCCCAAGGGGTGGCTGACGGACGAGACCCAACCGCGACTTCGAACGCTCACACCAGCCGAGCGGAAAGTGCGCGACGCGGCGGCGAGGGCCGAGGAGGCACGGCGGGCGGCGGTGATCCGCAGCCGTGCGGTCGAAGTGCGTGAGGTCCGTCGTCGCCAGATTTTCGTCGGCGGGGAGCCGGTCGGTGAGGCTTTTCCCTAGCCCCCCGGTTTGACCCCGGCACCCCCCCTTGCTAGGTCGCGCGCGCCCCCCCGCCGCCCCGAAAGTATCGTTTTGAGTGTCATTCTCGGCCTGAACGCGTTTCATGCGGACGCTGCCGCTTGCCTGCTGATCGACGGCAAGCTGGTCGGGGCGGTGGCGGAGGAGCGGCTGGGGGAACGGTTCAAGCATTCGCCGGAGTTTCCGGAGCACGCGGTGCGCTGGCTGCTCGCCGACAACGGGCTGCGGCTGGCCGACGTGACGCATGTCGCGCTGCCGCGCAACGCGCGAGCCAACCGCGCCGCCAAGATGGCGTGGGTGGCGCAGAACCCGCGGCCCGGCGTCGGCGCGGCGCTCGAGCATTTCCGGCGCGGCAAGAAGACGCTGAGCATGATCGAGCGGATGGCGCACGCCGTCGGCGAGGACCCGGCGGCGCAGACGTTCGTCACCGTCGACGTCGAGCATCATCTCGCGCATGTCGCCAGCGCCTATTACTGCTCGCCGTTCGAAGGGCTGACCGCCGGCTTTTCCTATGATGCCAGCGGCGACTTTGCGTCGGCCATGGCGGCCCGCTGCGAGGGGCCGAAAATCACGCCGCTGGAGCGCGTCACGCTGCCGCACAGCCTGGGCTTTTTCTACACCGCGATGTGCCAGTTCATCGGCTTCGACGACTTCGGCGAGGAATATAAGGTGATGGGCCTCGCCCCGTATGGCGAGGATGTCCACGGCGACGCGATGAAGCAGCTGGTCGAGCTGCCGGCGGACGGGTTCTTCAAGCTGGCGGGCGGCTATTTCGGCATGCACGGCGGCGGCGTCAGCGGCCTGGTCGATGCCAACAAGCGGCTGGTGGTGGGGCGGCTGTTTACCGAACGGATGACGGCGCTGCTCGGCAAGCCGCGGCGCCGCGACGAGCCGCTGACCCAGCGCGAAAAGGACATCGCGCGCTCGACCCAGGTGCGGTTCGAGGAGGCGGCGATCCACTGCCTGCAGCGGCTCCACCGGCTGATCCCGACGACGCAGCTGGCGATGGCCGGCGGCTGCGCGCTGAACGGTGTCGCCAATGCCCGCATCCTGCGCGAAACGCCGTTCGCCGACCCGTACCTCCAGTCGGCAGCGTCGGACGACGGCACCTGCCTGGGCGCGGCCTATCACGCCTGGCACGCGGTCGAGGGGCGCACGGAGCGCTTCCACATGGAGCACGCCGCCTGGGGGCCGGGCTATTCGGACGACCGCATCCGCCGCGTCGCGGAAGGCTCGGGCTTTGTGGTCGAGACCTGCGCCGACGACGCCGAGCTGGTCGACAAGGCGTCCGCGCTGATCGCCGACGGACTGGTCACCGGCTGGTATCAGGGCCGCAGCGAATGGGGGCCGCGGGCGCTGGGCAACCGCTCGATCCTGGCCAATCCGGCGATCCTGACGATGAAGGACACGATCAACGCCAAGATCAAGCGCCGCGAAAGCTTCCGCCCGTTCGCGCCGTCGGTGCTGCGCGAGCGGGTCGCCACCTATTTCGAGCAGGACGTCTACAGCCCGTTCATGATGCACGTCGTCAAGCTGCGGCCCGAGTGGCGGGAGCGGCTGCCGGCGATTACCCATGTCGACGGCACCGGGCGGCTGCAGTCGGTCGATGCGGTGTCGAACCCGCTCTACCACAAGTTGATTTCGGCGTTCGAGCGGCGCACCGGGATCGGCATGGTGCTGAACACCAGCTTCAACGAGAACGAGCCGGTGGTCGACACGCCGGAGCAGGCGCTGGCGTGTTTCGCGCGCACCGAGATGGATGCCTTGTGCCTGGGGCGCAACATCCTGCTGAAGACCCGGCCGGCGGTCTAGTCGCGATGCGGATGCAGACCCTGTCGCACGCCGGCCTGATGGTCGAGACCGGCGGCGTGCAATTGCTGTGCGACCCGTGGCTGATCGGCAGCAGCTATTGGCGGTCGTGGTGGAACTATCCGCCGGTGCCGGCCGACCTGATCGCCGGGCTGAAGCCCGATGCGATCTATCTGACCCATCTGCACTGGGACCATTTCCATGGCCCCTCGCTGAAGCTGTTTGCGCCCGACACGCCGGTGATCGTGCCCTATGACCGCTATGACCGGATGGTCCGCGACCTGGCCACGGTGGGCATGACCAACGTCGTCGAGCTGCGCCACGGCGACAGCCATGTGCTCGCGCCCGGCTTCCGGCTGACCAGCTATCACTTCTCGCCGTTCGTCACCGACAGCGCGGTGGTGATCGAGGCGGACGGCGTCACCATCCTCAACGCCAACGATGCCAAGCTGGCGGGCGGGCCGCTCGACCAGCTGCTGAAGCGGCACGGGCGCATCGATTTCGCGCTGCGCAGCCATACCTCGGCCAATCCGCGGGCGAACTACCACGTGCTGGATGCCGACGATGAGGCGCCGGAGGACCCGACCCAGTATCTGCGGTCGTTCGCGCTGTTCATGGGGCGGGTGCGCCCGCGCTATGCGATCCCGTTCGCCAGCAACAACTGCCTGCTGCACGACGACAGCTTCGCGCAGAACCCGATGATCCAGACGCCCGACCTGGTCCGCGACTATTTCGAGGCCTATGCGCGCGACCACGGCCTGGCGACCGAGATCAAGGTGATGGTGCCGGGCGACAGCTGGTCGCCGGAGACCGGCTTCACGCTGAGCGACACGGACTGGTTCGGCGACCGCGCCGCGCATCTCGACGCCTACCGGGCGCGGGTGCAGCCGACGCTGGCGCGGCAGGCGGCGCTCGAGGCCAAGATCGGCGTGCCGCTGGCGGCGGTGACCAAGTTCGTGGCGAGCGTGTCGGCGGACCTGCCGTTCCCGCTCCGCCGCCGGCTGCGCGGCTTCGAGGCGCTGCTGGTGTCGCGCTCGGCCAAGCGCGTCGAGGGTTTCGCGGTCGACCTTGCGGCGGGCACGGTGCGGCGGGTCGAGGCCGCGGACTTCGCCGGCTTCGACGCGCGCATCGAGTTTCCCGCGCTGATCCTGCTGCAGTCGCTGCGGCAGAACATGTTCGGCCACGCCGCGATCAGCCGGCGGGTCGATTACTACGCGACCCGCGCCGCGATGCCCAAGCTGCAGCGCTTCGCCCAGGCGCTGGAACTGGCCGAAAGCGAGCTGGTCCCGGTGCGGCGCAACTTCACCCGGCGATCGATCCGCGCCGCGCTGCCACGCTGGCGCGAGGCGGTGCTGTATTCATCGGTGGCGGCGCAGCTGGCGCGCGGCCGCTCGCTGGTCGACATCGAGGCGCGGCTGCTCGCCGGCTGACGGGCGGGCGTCAGGCGTAGCGCGCCGTCGCCCGCCGGTGCCAGTCGGCGAGGTGGGTCAGGCCGTCCGGCACCGGCTCGCCGATCCACAGCGCGAAATCCATGGTCGTCAGCAGCACGATGTCGGCCATCGTGTAGGCCGCGCCGCACAGCCACGCCTTGCCGGCCAGCTGCCCGTCGAACCAGCGCAGCGCGTCCGCGACCCGCACCCGCGCCTGATCGGCGACGGCCGGGACCTGTTCGAACAGGCTGGCGGTGAGCCGGTTGCCGTGCACCCACACCACCGCCACCGGCGCGCCGAGCGTCGTCTCGACCCGGCGGATCCACATGTCGGTCTCCGCCCGGGTCCAGGGATCGGTGCCGAACAGCGGCGGCTCCGGGTTGAGCTCGTCGAGGTAGCGGCAGATGCTCACCGTCTCCGCCAGCACGCGGCCGTCGTCGAGCTCGAGGAACGGCACCTGCGCGCGCGGGTTTTTGGCGACCACCCACGCCGCCTTGTGCTCGCCCTGCATCAGCGCGACGTCGGTGATCGGCAGTTCGATGCCCTTCTCGCGCAGGAACAGCTTGACCCGGCGCGGGTTCGGGGCCGGGTCGGCGGCGCTGTACAGGTGCATCGGACCCTAGCCGGCGTCCTTGACGACGATATCGACCCGGCGCGCCTGCGACGGGGCGGCGCCGGTGTCGGTGGTCTCGGGCGGCTTTTCCAGGTCGATCGATGCGGCGGGCACGCCGAGCGCCGTCAGCGCGGCGGCGACGCTCTTGGCGCGGTTCTTGGACAGTTCGGCGTTGGCGGCCGCGTTGCCGCTGGCATCGTTGAAGCCCGACACCGCCAGCCGGCTGCCGGCATGGCCGTCGAGCCACGCCTTGACCGGGGCCGCGGCGGTGGCGAAATCGGGGCTGACGGCGGATTTGCCGGTAGCGAAATACACCGACACCTGCGGCTTGCCGGCAACGTCCTGGGCGATCACGCCCGAGCCTTCGGGGATCGCCGGTGCCGCGACGGGCACCGCTGCGGGGGCCGCGGGCGCCGGCGCCGTCGCAAAGATCGGCGGGCCATCGGCGGGCAGTGCGGGGGTCTTCTCGCCAAGCGCCAGCGATCCGATCGTGGCGGCGACCAGGATGATCGCCCCCATCGCGCCGCAGCCGATCAGCGCGGTGCTGATCATGCCGTCGTCGCGGCCTTCGCGCGGCCGCGCCGGGGCTGCGTGCGCCGGGGCAGTGTGCGCCGGGGCCGCGTGCGCCGTAACGGGCGCGGTCGTCGCGGCTGCCATCACCGGCGCGGCGGTCGCGGCGGCCATCACCGGCGCAGGGGTTGTCTCCGGCATCGCCGGCGCAGCGATCGGTGCCGCGGCCATGACCGGTGCCGCCATCACCGGGCCTGCGGTTTCGGCCGGGCGCGCGGCGCGCGCCCTGGCGGCGGTCGCCTTGGCAGCGCCGAACAGGCCCAGTTTCCCGAATTCCGCGGCGAGCAGGTAATAGACCGTGACGCGGTTCTTGGTGTTGTCGCCGCGCATCCGCTCGCCGACGCGCGCGATCGCGGCATCGACCTCCGCATCGGTTTCGGTCAGGCCGAGCTTCTTGCGGCAATAGCCGTCACGCACCCGGCCGGTCTCGGCCGGGTCGGTGAACGACACCAGCGACGAATCGCGGTTGCGCAGCGCGATCCCGCAGTGGCGGACGATGCCCGCGATAACCGCGTCGTCGGCATCCGGCGCGTATTTCCTGACGTCGATCGCCCAGTCTTCGGCCATGATCCGCTCCCCTCGTTTCGCCGGCAGGCTAACCCGAAAGCGGGCAGGGGTAAACGCCCGGTGCCAAACGAAAACGCCCGGGGGTAAACCCGGGCGTTCGCGGTGACGAGACCGTAACTTGTTGCGGGCTTGTGCCCGTCTTCCCTGAACCCTGGCCGTTCGACCGCGGATGCAATTCGTGGATATGCCCCTTGGTGGCGGCTGTCATTGGAGAACGATTCGCAACAACAAGGTTGCGCCGCGCTGTTGTCCACAGGCCACACTGATCGAAAGTGGGGGCGATTGCCTGGGCGGCGGGGAGTGCTACATGACCGCTGCCCTCCCGCAACCCGGAACACCCATGCGCCTGTCGCGATATTTCATGCCCGTCCTGAAGGAAACGCCGGGCGATGCGCAGGTGGTCAGCCACCAGCTGATGCTGCGCGCCGGCATGATCCGCCAGACCGCCGCCGGCATCTATGCCTGGCTGCCGCTCGGCCGGCGGGTGCTGGCCAAGATCGAGCAGATCGTCCGCGAGGAGCAGGACCGCGCCGGCGCGGTCGAGGTGCTGATGCCGACCATCCAGTCGGCGGAGCTGTGGAAGGACTCGGGCCGCTACGACGCCTATGGCCCCGAAATGCTGCGCATCAAGGACCGGCACGACCGCGAGATGCTGTTCTCGCCGACCGCCGAGGAGTTGTTCACGACGATCTTCGCCAACGGCGCGCGCAGCTACCGCGACCTGCCGATCAACCTGTACCAGATCCAGTGGAAGTTCCGCGACGAGGTGCGCCCGCGCTTCGGCGTGCTGCGCGGCCGCGAGTTCCTGATGAAGGACGCCTATAGCTTCGACCTCGATTTCGACGCGGCGCGGCACAGCTATAACCGCATGTTCGTCGCCTATATGCGGACGTTCAAGCGCATGGGCCTGCACGCGATTCCGATGCGCGCCGACACCGGCCCGATCGGCGGCGACCTGAGCCACGAGTTCATCGTGCTGGCGCCGACCGGCGAGAGCGACGTGTTCTACCACCGCAACTGGGAAGCGCCGCGCGACCTGGCCGTCGATGCCGACGATGCCGGTGCGCTGGCGGCGTTCGTCGATGGGTTGAACGACGATTATGCCGCGACCAGCGAGAAGCGCGACGAGGCGGCCGAGGCCGTGGCCGGCGACGCCATCCTGCAGTCGCGCGGCATCGAGGTGGGGCAGGTGTTCTACTTCGGCGACAAATACACCAGGGCGATGGGGGTCACCGTGCAGGGCGCCGACGGCGCGCCGGTGACGCCGCTGATGGGCAGCTACGGCATCGGCGTGTCGCGGCTGGTCGGTGCGATCATCGAGGCGAGCCACGACGACGCCGGCATCGTCTGGCCGGACGCGGTGGCGCCGTTCAAGGTCGCGCTGATCAACCTGCGCGCCGACGACGCGGCGTGCGCGGGCGCGGCGGACGCGCTGTACGCGCAGCTGCAGGCGGCGGGCGTCGAGGTGCTGTACGACGACCGCGACGAGCGCGGCGGGGCGAAGTTCGCGACCGCCGACCTGATCGGCCTGCCCTGGCAGCTTATTATCGGCCCCAAGGGCGTCGCGGCGGGCACCGTCGAGCTGAAGCGCCGCGGCGGCGAGCGGCAGGACGTGGCGGTCGGTGATGCGGTGGCCCGCCTAACAGTATGATCACCACCTACGAGCGCATGATCGCCCGGCGCTATCTGCTGCCGGGGCAGGGCGAGGGGTTCATCTTCCTGGTCGCCAGCATCGCCACCGCGGCGGTGGCGCTGGGGGTCGCGGCGCTGGTCATCGTCATGTCGGTGATGAACGGCTTCCGTGGCGAGCTATTCGACCGCATCCTCGGCCTGAACGGCCATGCCGTCATCCAGGGGTACGGCGGCAAGCTGGAGAACTGGGCGCCGCTCGCCGCCAAGGTCCGCGCGCTGCCCGGCGTGACCTCGGCGACGCCGCTGATCGAGCAGCCGATGGTGGCCAGCTTCGGCAACCGCACCGAGGGCGTGCTGGTGCGCGGCATGACGCTGCCCGACATTCTCGGCAACAAGGTGATGACCGACGGCGTCAAGGCGGGGTCGCTGAACAATCTCGTGCCCGGCGCGAACACCGTGGCGATCGGCGCGCGGCTGGCGGAGGCGCTGGGTGCGCGCGTCGGCGACACGCTGTCGGTGGTCAACATCCAGGGCCAGGTGACGCCGTTCGGCACGGTGCCGCGGATCATCAGCTACAAGATCGTGTCGATCTTCGAGGTCGGCATCTTCGACTATGACAAGGCGTTCGTGGTGATGCCGATGCAGGACGCGCAGACGCTGCTGCTGCTCGGGGACGCGGTCGGGATGATCGAGGTCAACACCGTCGACCCGGACAAGGTGCAGGACATCCTGGGGCCGTTCGCCGACGTGGTGCGGCCGGTGGCGGTGATCAACGACTGGCGCAGCACCAATGCGGCGCTGTTCGAGGCGCTGGTGGTCGAGCGCACGGTGATGTTCTGGCTGCTCGCCATCGTCATCCTGGTGGCGGCGTTCAACATCCTGTCGTCGCTGGTCATGCTGGTCCGCGCCAAGACCCGCGACATCGCCATCCTGCGCACCATGGGGGCGACGCGCGGCGCGACGATGCGGATCTTCATCTTCGTCGGCACCGCCATCGGCTCCGTCGGCATCGCGGCGGGGACGGCCATCGGGCTGGTCGTGCTGTACTTCCGCGAGTCGATCACCGGGCTGGTGGCGCGCGTCACGGGCGCGGAGCTGTGGGACCCGTCGGTGCGCTACCTGACCGAGCTGCCGTCGCGGACCGATCCGGTCGAGATCGTCGGCATCGTGGTGCTGGCGCTGCTGCTGTCGTTCCTGGCGACGCTCTACCCGGCGTGGAAGGCGGCTTCGACCGACCCCGTGGAAGTCCTGCGCTATGAATGAGGTGCTCAAGGTCGAGGGCCTGACCCGCAGCTTCAAGCAGGGCGAGACCGTCATCGAGGTATTGCGCGGCGTCGACCTGACCGTCGGCGCGGGCGAGGTCGTCGCGCTGCTCGGCCCGTCGGGCTCGGGCAAGTCGACGATGCTGCAGGCGGTCGGCCTGCTGGAGGGCGGCTTCGGCGGCGCGATCAGCATCGCCGGGGAGCGCGTCGAGGCGCTGGATGCCGCCGGGCGCACCCGTGTCCGCCGCGAACGGCTGGGCTTCGTCTACCAATTTCACCATTTGCTGCCGGACTTCTCCGCGGCCGAGAACGTCGTGCTGCCGCAGCTCGTCGCGGGGCGTGCGCGGGCCGCGGCGAACATGCGGGCCAAGCAGCTGCTCGGCGATCTCGGCCTCGGGGCGCGGCTTGACCACCGGCCGGCGCAACTATCGGGCGGTGAGCAGCAGCGTGTCGCCGTCGCCCGTGCGCTTGCCAACCAGCCGGTGCTGATCCTGGCCGACGAGCCTACCGGCAACCTTGACGAGGCGACCGCGGCGAAGGTGCTGGCGGAGTTCCTGCGACTGGTCCGCGAACAGGGCGGGGCGGCGCTCGTCGCGACCCACAACCTCGCGCTGGCGGCGAAGATGGACCGCGTCGTGACGCTCCATGAGGGGCGGCTGGCGTGAACGCCGATGAAATTGTTGCGCGTCTTGTTCGTCGCCAGTTTGGGCAACCACTAATCCAGAACGATTTACGGGGGCAGATCGTTGAGGAAATCGTCGCGGCGGCGCTGGGCGACGGTTGGTCTCAGTGCGGCGGAAACTGGGGTGCCTGCGATCTCGAGCACAGCTCCAAAATAAGAATGCAGGTGAAGCAATCGGCCGCTCGTCAATCTTGGGAGCCGCCCGTGAAAGTGCGCGAGCCGCGATTCTCAATCGCGTATAAAACTGGCCGTTGGGACGGGGCAAAATGGACAAGCGAACGCTCACGAAACGCAGAGATTTTTTGCTTCGCTTTTCATCCGGGTGTCGACGAGAACGCCGACCATCGAGATCCGTATCAATGGGCCTTTTATTGCGTGCCGGAAACACTGTTGCCCGCCGCGAATTCAATCGGATTGACGGCGGTCAGAAGACTCGTTGCAGAGACCAATTTTGATGGCCTCTCGAACGTCGTGAGCAGACTAGTAGCTCTCGTCAGTCGCGCCTGATCGCGCGGCGCATGATTGATTGAGTCTCAGGCCCCCAGGTCGTGCGCGATCTTGGTCAGCGCCGTCTTGGCGTCCGCGTCCTTGGGCGGGGTCGAATAGTTGATCGCGGTGTAGCGGCGCTTGTCGACAAAGACCTGCAGGCTCTTGAGGCCATCGGCCCAGAACGCGGTCTGGCCGAGCCCGGCGACGGGCTCCAGCTTCATGCCCATATCGGCGGACTGCTTCACGTAATCGTCGGGCGGCGCGTTGTCGTCGGGCGACTCGCGGATCAGCACGCCGATACTGCCGCCGTTGTCGAGCGCGTAGGTGCAGGTCGACAGCGATGCCATGCCGCCCTTGCCCTCGTTGACCGCGCCCAGTTCGGCGGACTTGACCGCCGCACCCGTGGCGGCGGCGACCTTCGCCTTGTCGAGCGTCGCGCAGGCGTCCAGCACCTTCCAGCCGCTGCCGGTCACCGCCGCGACTACACCACCGCCGCTGCCGGTGCTGCTGCCCGCCGGCTTGTCGGCGCTGCCGCAGCCCGCCAGCAGCACGCCGCCGGCCGCGGCCCAGACCAATCCCTGCTTCATGCGATCCGCTCCCTCAGCGCTTGACCAGTTCGACGCGGCGGTTCTTGGCGCGCCCGTCCTCGGTATCGTTGCCGGCCAGCGGCTTGCTCTGGCCGAAGCCCTTGGCGGCCAGCCGGTCCATGCCGATGCCCTGCGCCATCAGCGCCCCGACGACGGCGTTGGCGCGACCTTCCGACAATGTCTGGTTGTGCGGCGGCGTGCCGGCATTGTCGGTATGCCCCTCGACCGTCAGCTTGAGCGCCGGGTTGGCGGTCAGCAGCTTGACGACCTCGCCGACGATCGGCGCGCTCTCGGGCTTCATCGCGGTCTTGTCGGTGTCGAAGTTGATGTACAGCGCGACGTGGCCGTTGGCGTCGAGCGCCGCCTTCAGCGCCTCGGCGGGCAGCACCTTGGCCTTCACCTCCAGCGCCTTCTTCTCGACGACGGTCAGCCAGTAGCTCTCGGCGACATGATCCCAGGGCTGGTAGACCTCGACCCAGATCTCGCGGGTCGGAGTGCGGACCATGTAGACGCCCATCTTGTCGGACCTGCGGTAGCTGGCGCGGTGGCGGGCCTCCGAGAAATCGATCTTCTTGTCGACCATGACCTGGCCGGTGCCTTCCCAGACGGTGACCCCGCCGAGGTCGTGGACAAGCTTTTCATAGGTCTTCTGCACCTCGAAGAACGACGCGCCACTGCCGTCGGCGCGCACGGTGAACAGGCGCCCCTCGACCGGGATCAGCTTCGTGCCGTCAAAGAATTCATAGCGGTCGTAGGCGACGTCCTTCAGGAACTCCTTCTTCGAATCGCCCGGCTTGTTCTCGGCCGTGAAGCGCGTGTAGCCGTCGATGATGCTGAAATACGGCCACGCCCTGAGCGTCGGGTTGGCGACCGGCGCGGCGGCGGGGTCGAAGCCGGCGGGGGCGGCGGGCGCTGCAGCCGGCATCGCGGCCGCCGGAACGGCGGCGGGAACGGGCGTCGCCGGCGTCGCGACCGCGGGCTGGGCGGCCGGCTCGGGTGCCTTGTCCTTTTCCTTGGAACAGGCCGCGAGCAGGGCGGCGAGACACAGCATGTGAAACCGGTTCATGCTGCCAAGACTGGCAAAAATTTGTTACGCTCGCAAGCACATGGTGCGATCCGGCCCGGCGGAATCCGCGGCCGAAAAAAGCGATGGAGAAACGAACGATGAGCTGGGCAACGGGCAAGACGGTGCTGGTCACCGGGGGCAGTCAGGGCATCGGGCTGGCGGCGGCGCGCTGCTTCGAGGCGCTGGGCGCGAACGTCCACATCAGCGGCACGCGCGCCGCGGCCGCCGACTATGAAGATCCGCTCGGCGGCCTGACCTATCACCAGGCCGATCTGGCACTGCCCGCGGCGCGGCCGGCGCTGGCGGACGCGGTGGGCGCGGTCGACGTGCTGGTCAACAATGCCGGCGGCGGCAGCGCCAACGAGTACGAGCAGGAGCAGTTCGAGGCGGTCATCGACCTCAACCTGAACGCCGTCATGGACTTGTCGGTGCGCCTTCACCCCGGCCTGCGCGCGGCCGCGGGCGCGATCGTCAATGTCGGCAGCCTGGCGTCGTTCCTCGCGCTGAAGGAGACCCCGGCCTATACCGCGTCGAAGGCCGGGCTGCTCGGCCTGACCCGCGCGCTCGCCGACAAATGGGCGCCCGACGGCATCCGCGTGAACCTCGTCGCGCCGGGCTTCATCCGCACCCGCATGACCGAGCGGATGCGGGGCGACGCGGCGTACGAGGCGCGGCTGCTGAAGGCGGTGCCGATGCGCCGCTGGGGCGAGCCGCGCGACATCGCCGAGGCGATCGTGTTCCTCGCCTCGCCGGCGGCGGCGTATATCACCGGGCAGAGCCTCGCCATCGACGGCGGCCTGATGCTGCGGTGAGGCGTGCCGGCGACCGGCAATCCTTGCTGCCGTGTTAATCCGTCCAAGAACTATTTATTAAATCGCGATTCCGTCACCATTCTATAACATCTCTAGTATTGAACAGGCATCGAAGGCTGGCGGCCGCTAAAGGCTTCCAGCAGTCGTTTTGCGTCATTCAAGGCTTGCCGACAGTGCCGGGTCCATCTGGCCACGATAAACCATGTCGGTAACATAATAGAGGGGAAGATGTCATGAAGCATTCGAACGCGCGTGGCGCGGCGATACTAGCTGGTCTGTTGTCCGGCGCAATGCTGGTTCCGGCGCCGGTACTGGCGTGGGGCCATACCGGCCACGTCATGCTCAGCAAGATTGCCATCCAGAAGCTTCCCGACGAAATCCCGGCGTTCGTGCGGACCGCGCAGGCGATCCAGGAAATCAGCGAACTGGGTGCCGAAGCCGATGTGTCGAAGAGCACGGGCAACTACACAACGGGCGAATACCCGGCCGTCCGCACCGCGCTCGCCATCCACGACGCGGAGCGCGACAACGGCCATTTCGTCGACCTTAACGACGACGGCACCGTGCTCGGCGGCGTGCCGTTCAGCCCGCTGCAGCTCAGCCGCCGCGACTATGACACGCAGCTCCGCGCCGTCGGGCAGAACCAGTATTTCGTCGGCTATCTGCAGTACAACATGGTCGATCACTGGCAGCAGATCCGCAAGGACTTCGCCTATATCCGCGCCTTCACCAAGGCGATCCAGACCGCCCCGACCGCGTCCGACCGCGCGTTTTTCCAGTATCAGCTGCAGCTGCGCCAGATCCTGACGCTGCGCGACATCGGCTACTGGACCCACTTCGTCGCCGACGGCAGCCAGCCGATGCATGTCTCGGTGCACTTCAACGGCTGGGGCAATTACCCCAACCCGAACAACTACACGACGGCGCCGATCCACGCCCCGTTCGAAGGCAATTTCGTCAAGTCGTTCGTGTCGTTCGATGCCGTCGCCGCCGCCGTCCCGGCCTATAGCGACTGCAACTGCGCGATCGAGCAGCGCGTCGTCACCTACCTGCAGGCGACACTGGCCCAGACCGGCGCGGTCTATGCCGCCGGTTCGACCGACCTGTACGTCAATCCGCTGCCGGGTGAAGTGAACATCGCGACCGCGCGCCTCGCCGCCGGTGCGGCCGAGATCCGCGACCAGATCGTCGACGCCTGGCGGCAGAGTGCCCGGATCACCGTCGGCTTCCCGCTGATCAAGGTGTCCGACATCGAAAACGGCACGGTCCTGCTGACCCCGTCGCGCTTCGCCGGCGACTGACCCCGGCGCGCGACCCCTTCAGACCGTGACAAGAGGCAAGATGATGACCAGGTTCGTTTCGATGTTCGCCGTGGCGGCCGTGCTCGCCGCCGCTCCCGCCGCTGCCGCCGATTTCCGGTTCACGGTGACCGGGCCGACGGCGCTCGACAGCTACAGCTTCACCGCGCCCGCCCGGCCGACTCCGGTCGTCAGCGCCGCGCACAGCTTCACGCTGTTCGATGTCGCCTCGACCGGCGACATCGGCTTCGGCATCATCGACTATCTGGCGAACTACAGCTTCTATGACGCGACGCTGGGCGGCGGCTTCGACGGCGGCTATTCGATCAACGTCTACAGCGGCACGCCGCTGTTCACCGGCTCGACGCTGGCCCCGCGCTTCAAGATCGGCAGCTATGCCTTCACCGACTTCTACGGCCAGGCGACGACGCTGACCATCGCCGGCGTGCCCGAGCCCGCGACCTGGGCACTGATGCTCGGCGGGTTCGCGCTGACCGGCGTCGCGCTGCGCCGCCGCAAGGCCATCGTCGCCGCCTGAGGCGGGCGATCATCGCGCTGGCGTCGCCGCCGCCACGGCCTATCATCGCGGCCGGTGCAGCGATCAGAGGCGGTTTAGCGGTGGTGAGGGAGGCGTCCGGTCCGCGCGGCCGTATTCGCGACCGGGTGCTGACCGCGGTCGACCTTGCCGCGACCTTCGTGCTGGCGGCGGAGTGTGCGCTGGCGGCGGTGCGCATCGACCTCGACCTGTTCGGCATCCTGGTGCTGGCGTTCGCCGGCTCGGTCGGCGGCGGCGTGATCCGCGACCTGCTGCTCGGCGAGCATCCGCCCGCGGCGTTCCGCGACTGGCGCTATGCCGGCCTCGCGGTGGCGGCGACGGCGGGCGTCGTCGCGGCGTCGCTGCTGCTCGGCCATGTCGCCGACCTGACCCCGCCGCTCGCCGTCGACGTGTTCGAGGCGGTCGGCCTCGCCCTTGCCGCGGTTGCGGGGGCGCGCAAGAGCCTCGACTACGGCCTCAATGCCGCCAGCGTCGTCATCATCGCCACCGTCAATGGCTGCGGCGGCGGCATCCTCCGCGACGTGCTCAGCGCCCGCGTGCCGCATGTGCTGCACGAGGACTTCTACGCCACCGCCGCGCTGGCCGGGGCGGCGCTGATGGTGGTGCTGGTGCGGCGGTTCGGCGTGGGGAAGGGTGCAGCGGGCGTGGTCGCGGGCGTCGCGATCTTCGCGCTCAGGACGGCGGCGCTACTGGGGGAGTGGCGGTTGCCGCATTTGCGGTAGGCGCGCGGCGTCGCCCATGCCGTGCACGACCGATACCAGCACGAACGAAATGATCATCAGCAGCAGCCATGCGCTGAGCTTGGCGAGCGGCACCATCGCCCAGGCGCCGGCCTGACCGGGATAGAGCCAGGCGTGGCTGTAAGTACCGATGTTCTCGGCAAACCAGATGAACAGCGCAACCAGCACAAAGCCGAGCAGGATCGGCATTCGGCGCTCCGTGCGGAAGGGCCTGAACACGAACCACGTCCGCCGGAAGATCAGGGCGGTGACCGCAAACAGCAGCCAGCGCAGGTCGGGAATAAAGTGGTGGCTGAAGAAATTTATGTAGATCGCCGTGGCGAGCAGCGGCGGCTGCCAGCGCGGCGGATAGTTGACCGGCTCGATCTCGAAGATGCGCCAGATGCGCGCGATGTAGCTGCCGACCGCGGCGTACATGAAACCCGAAAACAGCGGCACGCCGGCCAGCTTGAGCAGCCCCTCCTCGGGATAGATCCACGAGCCCATGTGGGTCTTGAAGATCTCCATGACCGTGCCGACGATGTGGAACGCGAGGATCACCTTGGCCTCGGCGAGCGTCTCGAGGCGGAAGGCCAGCATGCCGATCTGGATCACGACAGCAACGATGACCAGAAAATCATAGCGCGCCAACGGGGCCGCCGCCGGATACCACAAATGCGTCGCCAGCAGCGCGCCGAGCATCAGCGCGCCGAACAGGCAGGCCCAGCCCTGCTTGAAGCCGAACAAGACGAACTCGAACAGCCAATCCTGCCAGCGGTGGCGGAACTGCAGCGTCTCGAGCCGCGCGCGAACGCCGGCAAAGCGGGTGTGCGCCGCCGCCGGGCCGCTCAGGGCGCTGTCGTCAGGCGTTGCCCTGCCGCCGGTTCATAAACGCCAGCCGCTCGAACAGCATCACGTCCGCCTCGTTCTTCAGCAGCGCGCCGTGGAGCGGGGGGATCAGGCTCTTGGTGTCGCGGTTGCGCAGCACGTCGACGGGCAGGTCCTCGTGCATCAGCAGCTTGAGCCAGTCGAGCAGCTCGCTGGTGCTCGGCTTCTTCTTCATGCCGGGCACCTCGCGCATGTCGAAGAAGATGTTGAGCGCCTCCGCCACCAGCGTCTTCTGGATGTCGGGATAGTGGACGCGGACGATGCGCTCCATCGTCTCGCGGTCGGGGAACTTGATGTAGTGGAAGAAGCAGCGGCGCAGGAAGGCGTCGGGCAGCTCCTTTTCGTTGTTGGACGTGATGATGACGATCGGGCGCTGCGCCGCCTTCACGCGCTCGCCGGTCTCGTAGACGTCGAACTCCATGCGATCGAGCTCAGTCAGCAGGTCGTTGGGGAACTCGATATCGGCCTTGTCGATCTCGTCGATCAGCAGGACGGGCAGGCGCTCGGACGTGAACGCCTCCCACATCTTGCCCTTGCGGATGTAGTTCTTGATGTCGTGGACGCGGGCGTCGCCGAGCTGGCTGTCGCGGAGGCGGGAGACGGCGTCGTATTCGTACAGGCCCTGCTGCGCCTTGGTCGTCGACTTGACGTTCCACTCGATCAGCGGCGCGTCGAAGGCCTGCGCGATCTCGGCCGCCAGCACGGTCTTGCCGGTGCCGGGCTCGCCCTTGACCAGCAGCGGGCGGCGCAGCGTTGCGGCGGCGTTGACCGCGACCCGCAGGTCGTCGGTGGCGACATAGGCGCTGGTGCCTTCGAAACGCATGGGTGGGTGCCTCGGGGTTGACGTGTCCGGCAGGGGTAGCGGCGGCGGTGCGGGGCCGCAAGCGCGGGCCTTGACGCCAAGCCGTCACATCGCCGCAATATGGCTCCGCCGATGCGTTCCCCCACCCATCCCGGCCCGGCGTCGTCGAGCCACGTGCCGCCGCTCGACGGGATCCGCGGCCTGTCGGCGGTGATCATCGTGCTGACGCATGCGCCCAAGCTCGGGCTGACGCCGCTGCTGCCCGACGACCTCGGCAATTACGCGGTGATGGTGTTCTTCGCGCTGAGCGGCTTTCTGATGGGGCATCTCTACCTCCACAAGCCGTTCGACGGGCCCAGCGCCGCGCACTATGTCGCGGCGCGCATCGCCCGCATCGTGCCGCTCTATTACGTCATCGTGCTGTGGGCGTGGGTCATGTTCAATTTCGTCGACCCGAGCTTTTTCTATGCGATGACGACGTCCGCGCTGCCGCGTCACCTGGCGTTCTTCGGGTCGGTTTCGTATTTCTGGACGATCGGCCCGGAGGTGCAGTTCTACGCCATCTTCGTCACCCTGTGGTGGGCGGTGGCCAAGGCGCGGGCTGGCGCGATGCTGCCGGTGACGCTGGTGCTCGGCGCGGCGGCGCTGCTGTTCGTCCTGCAGCCGCTGTTTCCGGGCATCACGATCTTTTCCAAGCTGCACATCTTCCTCGGCGGAGTTGCCATCGCGGGGCTGCGGCGGCCGCTGGCCGGGACGTTGCAGCACAGCTGGCCGGCGTTCGCGATGCAGGCCGGTCTGGTCGGCCTGTGCTTCGTGATGTGGCTCGATCCGCCGGCATTGCGCGTGCTGTTCTACACGTCGCCGCGCGATCACCTGCTCAACGTCTATTACGGCGACCTGCGGCGGATCATGGTGGCGTTCATGCTGATCTTCGCGTTCTCGTTCGAGACACGCTTTGCCAACGGCTTGCTCGCCAACCGTTTTGCGCGGTCACTGGGGACCTACAGCTATTCGATCTACCTGCTCCACGGCCCGGTGTTGTGGGGGCTGGAGCGCGCCGGGCTGTTCGCGGCGACCGGCCCGGCGCCCGGCTTTGCGATCGGGCTGGCGGCGGTCTACGCCGTCGGCTGGCTGTCGTTCACGGTGATCGAGATGCCGGCCCAGCGGCTGCTGCGCAAACCGCTGACCAGAGTGCTGGCGGGGCGCGCCGCGCTGCCGGCCTAGCGATAGCTGAAATTAAACTCGCTGTGCTGCGTGCCGTCGCGGCCGAACAGGCTGCCGGCGACATCGATGGTCTGGCGGGCGAGTTCGGGCTTGCCGGTCTTGCCCAGCCGGTAGTCGTTGATGGCCTCGAAACGGTCGACGCGCGCGACCATCATCATCCGGAACGGTGACGGCGCATAATAGCGGGCGCGCCGCACGAATGGCACCGGGCCGGAGGTGTCGACGAACAGCTCGGCGCCGAACTTGTCCGGGCTGACTCCCTTCATGGTCACCACGCCCGGCGGCAGCGACGCCAGCCGGTAGACGACGGCGTTGCCCTCAGCGGCCCGCGGCGGCGCGGCGCGGAAATAGGCGGCCAGCCGGTAATAGCCGGGCACGCCGGCGGCGACGGTTTCCTTGGCGGCGTTCGCGGCTTCCTTCGGGGTCGGCGCGCGGCCGTCGAGGCTGACCAGGGTCCAGTTGCGCCCGTCCCAGCGATCGACGCGCGTGTGGCGCTCGGTCTTGCCGCCGCTGGTTTCGCTGGCGACGGCGCTGCGTTCGAAGTTCAAGGCCGGCGGCTGCACGTCCGCAGTGCCCGTCAGCAGCCGCCCGAGCAGCGGGTCGGCGGGCGCCGTGCCGGTCAGGCACAGTGCCGCCAGCCCCGCGACCGCCGTCCCCCCGGACCGCATCCTACCCCTTGGTCGACGCGTAGAGGCCCCACATGTTGGCGATGTCGCGGACCGGGCTGGCGTCGGTGACCGCGGCAAAGCTGGCCTTGGCGGGGCCGATCTGGCCAGCCTTGACCTGGGCGATGCCCTTGTACAGCCGCGCGGTATCGGCACTGCTGCCCCCGGCGGCGGCTACCTTGTCATAGGCGGCGATCGCGGGGCCATACTGGCCGAGGCCGAAATAGGCGTTGGCGCCCTGCAGCGCCGTCGCCGGGCTGGCAGCAAGCTTGGGGGCCTGTGCGGCGGACGCGGCGGCGCGCTGCTCGGCCGCCTGCCCCAGCCGCACGCTCATCGCGTCGGTGCCCTTGTTGGCAGCCTTGGCGAGCACCTCCTTGGCGACGCCGGCCTGGCCCGCGACCAGCGCCAGCTTGGCGAATTCCAGATAGTCCTCGTCACGGTCGATGGTCCCGGTCTGGTTCATCAGCTGGTACAGCGCCAGCTTGGCGTCCGGCGTCATCGCCTCCTGCCGCAGGTTGATCAGCAGCGTCTTCCACCGCGCCGGCGACGGATCGATCCGGATCAGGCGCGTGGTCGTGGCGATATAGCCCTTCTTGTCCTTGGCCTTGTACTGCGCCCCGGCCAGGTTCTCGAGATAGACCGGCTTCGCGCCGTTCGACTTGATCAGGTTGTTGTAGGCGGTCACCGCCTCGGCGTAGCGGCCCTGCTTGGCGGCGGCCTGGGCGATCAGGATCTGCATGTTCTCGCCGCCGCCGCGCTTGGCATAGCTGACCGCCTTGGCGTAGTCGCCGGCGTTGTAATACAGGCCCGCCAGCTGCTGCGGCGGTGCGCCGATCGCCTCCAGTTCGGCGGCGGCGCGGCCGTACTGCCCGGCGCGGGTGTAGACATAGGCTGCCATCTGCCCGACCTTGGTCCGCTCCTCGGCGGTTTTCGCAGCGCCGCGCGCGGCGTTGACCGACGCGATCGCCGCTGCGGTGTTGCCCGATGCGGCGGCACGCTGCGCCGCGGTCAGCGGCTTGCCGACGGCGGGGCCGACCGCCGCGGTGGCCGGGGCTGCGGCGGCCAGCGCAGCGGCAAGGACGAACAACGGCGCGAATTTCATGATGACCCTCTCGTCAGGCCCGCAGGGACGGGCGCAGCGGTGATTCTACGGCGACTCCGTGGCTGGCCCATGAACGACCCTCGCGTCAAGATTAACCGGCAAAGGCGCGGACGGAAACGGTCGCGGTTGCCGCGCCGCGACGCGCAGCCTATCCGCATCCGCAAAGCAATCGGGGAGAGCGGTTTGACGCGCGCATTCGTGTTTCCGGGGCAGGGCAGCCAGGCGGTCGGCATGGGCAAGGCACTGAGCGCCGCCTCGCCCGCGGCACGGGCGGTGTTCGAGGAGGTCGACGACGCGCTCGGCGAAAAGCTTTCCGCCCTGATGTTCGACGGGCCGGAGGACGACCTCAAGCTGACGGCCAACGCCCAGCCCGCGATCATGGCGCTGTCGATCGCGGCCCTGCGCGTGCTGGAGCAGGAGGGCGGCATCCGCCTCGCCGACAAGGCGGCGTTCGTCGCCGGCCACAGCCTGGGCGAATACACCGCCCTGTGCGCGGCGGGATCGCTGAGTGTCGCCGACGCCGCCCGCTTGCTGCGGCGGCGCGGCGAGGCAATGCAGGCGGCCGTGCCGGTCGGCGAGGGGGCGATGGCGGCACTGCTGGGGCTCGATCTGGACAGCGTGCTGGCCGTCGCGGCGGAGGCGGCGCAGGTCCAGATCTGCGCGGCCGCCAACGACAACGCGCCGGGCCAGGTGGTGGTGTCGGGCCACACCGAGGCGGTCGCGCGGGCGATCTCGCTGGCGCGCGGGCGGGGCGCGCGGCACGCAGTACTATTGCCGGTGTCGGCCCCTTTCCACTGTGCGCTGATGCAACCGGCCGCCGCAGCGATGGCCGAGGCGCTGGCCGGCACCCGGCTGGAGGCCCCGTTCGTGACCCTGGTCGCGAACGTCACCGCCGCGCCGGTCAGCGATGTCGAAGCCATCCGCGCGCTGCTCGTCGAGCAGGTGACGGCGATGGTGCGCTGGCGCGAGAGCGTGCTGGCGATGGTCGAGCTGGGCGTCACCGAGTTCGTGGAGCTGGGCGGCCGCGTGCTCGGCCCCATGATCAAGCGCATCACGCCGGACGCGCCGTCCACCGCGGCGACCGACATGGCGGGCATCGAGGCGGTGGCGAAGGGGCTCTGAACCGCTACGACGGTTCGGCACGAAAGGAATCTGAGCATGTTCGATCTCAGTGGCATGACCGCGCTGGTTACCGGCGCATCGGGCGGCATCGGCGGCGCGGTGGCGCGGGCGCTGGCGGCACAGGGCGCGAAACTGGCGCTGTCGGGGACGCGGGCGGACGCGCTGCACGCACTGGCCGATGAGCTTGGCGGCGGGGCGGTGCTGCCCTGCGACCTGGCGGACGGTGCGGCGGTCGACGCGCTGGTGCCGGCGGCGGTGGCGGCGCTGGGCGGCCTCGACATCCTGGTCAACAACGCCGGCATCACGCGCGACAACCTCGCCATGCGGATGAAGGACGAGGAGTGGGACACGGTCATCCGCGTCAACCTGGAGGCGGCGTTCCGGCTGTGCCGCGCCGCCTGCAAGCCGATGATGCGGGCGCGCTTCGGGCGGATCGTGTCGATCACCTCGGTCGTCGGGGTTACCGGCAATCCGGGCCAGGTCAATTACGCCGCGTCGAAGGCCGGGCTGATCGGCATGTCGAAGGCGCTGGCGCAGGAGGTCGCAAGCCGCGGCATCACGGTAAACTGCGTCGCGCCGGGGTTCATCGTCTCGGCGATGACCGGCGCGCTGCCGGAGGCGCAGCGCGACGTGCTGACCGCGCGCATCCCCGCCGGGCGGCTTGGCGACGGGCCCGATATCGGCGCGGCGGTGGCGTATCTGGCCTCGCGCGAGGCGGGTTATGTAACCGGACAGACACTGCACGTGAACGGCGGCATGGCGATGATCTGAGGCACGGCGGCGGACTTGCCACCGCGCCGCGCCGCCGCTATCGCCTAGTGCCAACAAATCGGGACGCGCGCGTCCTCGTAATCGGGAGAGGAATATCATGAGCGACGTCGCCGACCGCGTGAAGAAGATCGTTGTCGAGCATCTCGGTGTCGACGCCGACAAGGTGACCGAAGACGCCAGCTTCATCGACGATCTCGGTGCCGACAGTCTCGACACGGTCGAGCTGGTCATGGCGTTCGAGGAAGAATTCGGGGTGGAAATTCCCGATGACGCCGCTGAGAAGATCCTGACCGTCAAGGACGCCATCGGCTTCATCGAGACCAACGCCGCCGCCTGATGCGCGGTGCGCTTGTGCACATGGACGGGGCCAGCCCCGGGCAATAACGGCTCCCCGTTCAGCGGGGAGCCGTTTTGCTTGGAAGCCTGGCCCGGATTGGAAGGAGAACGCGGATGCGCCGCGTCGTCATCACCGGCCTCGGAATGGTCACCCCCCTCGGCAGCGATGTCGAAACCGTGTGGGCCAGCATCCTGGCGTCGAAGTCGGGCGCGGGGCGGATCACGCGCTTCGATCCCGAAGGCTACGCCTGCCAGATCGCCATGGAAGTAAAGCGCGGCGACGGCACCGGCGACACCTTCGACGCCGGCAAGCGCATCGACCACAAGGTCCAGCGCCAGGTCGACCCGTTCATCATCTACGGCATCGATGCCGCCGGCCAGGCGCTCGAGGATGCCGGCCTGACCGACATGACCGAGCAGCAGCGGTTCCGCGCCGGTTGCTCGATCGGCTCGGGCATCGGCGGCCTGCCGGGCATCGAGGAGGAGTCGGTGGTGCTGCACGAGCGCGGTCCGCGCCGCGTCTCGCCGCACTTTGTCCACGGCCGCCTGATCAATTTGATCTCGGGCCAGGTCAGCATCAAATACGGGCTGATGGGGCCGAACCACGCCGTCGTCACGGCGTGCTCGACCGGCGCGCATGCGATCGGCGACGCGGCGCGGATGATTGCGCTGGACGACGCCGATGTCATGCTGGCGGGCGGCAGCGAGGGCGCGATCTGCCCGCTCGGCATCGCCGGGTTCAGCCAGGCCCGCGCGCTGTCGACCGCGTTCAACGCCGAGCCGACCCGCGCCAGCCGCCCTTATGACAAGGACCGCGACGGCTTCGTCATGGGCGAAGGTGCCGGCGTCGTCTGCCTCGAGGAATACGAGCATGCCAAGGCGCGCGGCGCGAAGATCTATGGCGAGGTCATCGGCTACGGCCTGACCGGCGACGCCTATCACGTCACCGCGCCGCATCCGGAAGGGTCGGGCGCGTTCCGCTCGATGGAGATGGCGTTGCGCAAGGCGGGGCTGAACCCGTCCGACATCGACTATATCAACGCCCACGGCACCTCGACGCCGATGGGTGACGAGCTGGAGCTGGGTGCCGTCCGCCGCCTGTTCGGCAATGCCATCGCGACGGTCAGCATGTCGTCGACCAAGTCCGCCATCGGCCATCTGCTGGGCGGGGCGGGGGCGGTCGAATCGATCTTCTGCCTGCTGGCGATCCGCGACCAGATCGCGCCGCCGACGCTCAACCTCGACAATCCGTCGGATGGCTGCGCCGGGGTCGACCTGGTGCCGCATGTCGCCAAGCCGCGGGCGATCAAGGCGGTGCTCAACAATTCGTTCGGCTTCGGCGGCACCAATGCGACGCTGGTGATGCGGGCGGTTTGAGATGAGGCTGGGGCGCGCCGCGGTCGTCTTTGCCGCGCTGCTGCTGCTGCTCGGCGTGCCGTTGCTGTTCGCACCGTGGTTCGGCGGCCCGGACAAGCCGCTCCGGACCGTCGACGTGACCATCCCCGCCGGTGCCTCGCTGGGCGTTGCCGCAAAGCGGCTGGAGGATGCCGGGCTGATCAGCGATGACCGGCAGTTCCGCGTGCTGGCGCGGCTGCTGGGCGGCGGCAAGCCGGTCAAGGCGGGCGTCTACCGCCTCGCCCGCGGCGACGGCTGGGGGCATTACCTGCAAAAGCTTCAGGTCGCCGACGTCATCAGCTTTCGCATCACCATTCCCGAAGGCTGGCCGGCCGTGCTCGTCGTCGACCGGCTGATGGCGGAGACGCGGCTGAAGGGCGAACTCAAGGCCCCCGACGAAGGCACGGTGCTGCCCGACACCTACGACTTCCAGGCGGGCGAGCCGCGCGCCGCGGTGCTGAAGCGGATGCAGGGCGCGATGACCCGGACGCTGGCGGACCTGTGGAAGACGCGCACCCCGGCGAGCGTCGTCAAGACACCGAAGGAGGCGATCATCCTCGCCTCGATCGTCGAGAAGGAGACCGGCAAGGCCAGCGAGCGCCGGCTGGTCGCCGGGGTCTACAGCAACCGGCTGAAGCAGGGCATCAAGCTGGATGCCGATCCGACGGTGATCTACCCCTCGACCAAGGGCCGGCCGCTGGGCCGCCGCATCCGGCAGAGCGAGCTGAAGGCCGACAACGGCTACAACACCTATCTGAAGCCCGGGCTGCCGGCCGGTCCGATCGCCAATCCGGGGCGGGCGGCGATCGCCGCGGTGCTGGACCCGGCGGCGACCAAGGCGTTGTACTTTGTCGCCGATGGCAGCGGGGGTCATGTCTTTGCCGATACTTTGGCTGAGCATAATGCCAACGTTGCCAAGTGGTTCGCGCTGCGCCGCAGCCGGGGCGAGATGTGAGGCTGATCATCCGGCTGGTGGCGCTGGCGGCATTGGCGATTATCGTGGGATTTGTGTGGTTTACGCTGACGCTCGCGCCGCCGGCGGCGCTGTCGGCGCGGACCGATGCGGTGGTCGTGCTGACCGGCGGGGCGGGGCGGTTGCAGCGTGGTGTCGACGTGATGGCAGCCGGTGCCGCAAGACGCATGCTGGTCTCGGGGGTCGCGGCCGGTGTCACCGACGCGGCGCTGGCCCGCGAGGTCAAGGCCCCACCGGGCCTGTTCGTGCGCGACGTCGACCTGGGCTTCGAGGCGGTCGACACGCGGTCGAATGCCGAGGAGACCAGCGCCTGGATGGCCAAGCACAAGTTCCGCTCGCTGCGGCTGGTGACCACCGGCCAGCACATGCGCCGCGCCCGGCTGGAGCTCGACGGGCGCCTGCCGGCCGGCGTCACCGTCATCGAGGACGGCGTCGCGGGCGACAACACCGCCGGCGGCCTGACGCGCGAGTATCTCAAGCTGGTGCTGCGCTGGGGCGCCAAGCATCTGGGCGTCCAGTGACCGCGCTCCTGCGCTCGCTGCTGTTCACGGCCGCCTTCTATCTCGGCTCGGTGCCGATCGTCGCCGGGGCCGCACTGGTCGCGCCGCTGTCGCGCCCGGCGCTGCGTTTCATGTCTAAACTATGGTCGCGCTGGTTCGTGTGGACCGCGCGCGTGCTGCTCGGCGTCCACCTGAAGGTCGAGGGCCAAGTCCCTCAGAACGCTGTGATCGTCGCCGCCAAGCACCAGTCGGCCTATGAGACGATCCTGGTCCTCTACCTGTTCGACGATCCGGCGACGGTGATGAAAGCGGAGCTGCTGAAGATTCCGGTGTGGGGCTATGTCGCGCGCCGCCAGGGCACCATCCCGATCGACCGCGACGCGTCGGTGAACGCGATGCGGACGATGATGCGCGCCGCCCAGGCCGCCAAGGCGGCCGACCGCCCGGTGGTGATCTTCGTCGAGGGCACGCGCGTGCCATGGGGCGAGCGGCCGCCGATCAAGCCCGGCTTCGTCGGCCTGTACCGCACGCTGAAGCTGCCGGTGGTCCCGGTGGCGCTCGACAGCGGGCGGATCTGGCCCAAGGGTCTGGTCAAATATCCGGGCACCATCACGCTGCGGTTCGGCGCGGAAATCCCGCCCGGCCTCGACCGCGACACCGTCGAGGCGCGGGTCCACGACGCGATCAACGAACTGGTGCCGGCATGAGGCGGTTTCCGCTGTGGCTGACGATCGTGCCGCTGGTGCTGGCGGTCGGCGGCTATTGGTGGGCGTGGACGGGCTGGAAGGACGACTTCCGCGCCGAGATCGCGCGGGTGCTGCCCGGCGTGCCCGTCACCATCGGCGGCTTCCCGTACCGGATGGAGGCGGAGGTCGGCAGGCCCCGGCTGGCAGCCCGCGGCGACGTCACCGCGACGGCATCGGCGGCGCGCGCTGTCCTCAACCGCGGCCCGTGGCAGCGCCAGCTGACGATCATCCGCAGCGTCGCGCCGCGACTGAGTGCGGCCATCCCCGCGCTCACCGGTTCCGGTGTCGCCATCGCCGCGCCGTCGGCGGAAACCAGCCTGCACATTGAGGCCGGGCGCATCGTCCGCCTGTCGACCGTGCTGACCGGCGCGACGGCCGACCTGCAAGTGCTCGGCGTGCCGCTGACCGCGCGCACCCTCGAGCTCCACTTTCGCGAGACGCCGGGCCGCAGCGCCGAGGCGTGGTCGCCGACGCTGCCGGAGCGCGCGCAGCTCGTGGTGGCGGGGGAGGGCGTCAAGACCGCGTCCGGGGCTCCGCTGACGCTCGCCGCCGACCTGCGCGTCACCGGCCCGGCGCGGCTGACCAGCTACGCCGCCTGGGCCGACAAGGGCAGTGTCGAGATTCGCAACCTGACCTTGGGCGATGCGGCGGGCGAGGTGCTGCGCCTGAATGCGACGCTGGTCGCCAGCGGCGGCGTGCCGCATGTTACGGGCACGATGCTGACCGCCTGCCCGGCGACCGTGCGCGCCGCGATGACGGGAACGCGGGTCAGCGAGCAGCGGCTGCGGCTGCCGGTCCAGCTGGCGCTCGGCGGCACGCCCGGCGCGTGGCGGCTGACCGGCGTGCCCGAACCCGGCCGCCCGGTCCGCGCCCAGCAACCGCCGTGCCCGGTGCTGCGCTGAATCGCCCCTCGCGGCTTCGCGGCTTCGCGTGAACCCATTGACCGGTCGCCGGGTTTAGGGCCTCGATGGTTCACGCGAAGCCGCGAAGCCGCGAACAACGTCAGGGACAGGGCCGCGCATGATCTACATCGTCCAGAATTTCGTGCCGATTGCGGCGGCAACCTTCGCCGGCCTGGCGTTCGCGGCGTTGTGGTACGGCCTGCTCGGCCGCACCGGCGCGCCGACGGTCAAGCACTATACGCCGGGGCTGATCGTCAGCGACATCGTCGCCGAATTCTGGTTCGCCGCGATCCTGGCGGGCGCGCTGATCCTCGCGCCGGCCAAGGCCGACCCGTGGATCATGGCGGTCGGCACGGCGGTGGTGATCTGGATCGGCTTCATCGTGCCCGCGCTGGTGGTGACGCTCCGCCACCGCGGCGAGGACGGGCGGACATTGCTGCTCGACCTCGGCCACTGGCTCGGCGTCATGGTGGTGCAGGCGGTCGTGTTGCACCTGATCGGACTGACGCCGCCGCCGGTTTGAGGCGGGACAATGGGGGATGAGTGCATGACGATCAGGCATCTGGCGGCGGCGGTGATCGCGACCGCGCTGCTCGGGGCGGCGCCGCCCGCAGGCAAGCCGCTCGACGCCATCGCGCGCGACTATGTGCGCCTGTCGCTTGAAGCCGGCGAGCGCGAACCCGAATATGTCGACGCTTATTATGGTCCGCCCGAATGGCAGGCGGCGGCGAAGGCCCACCCCCGGACGGTCGCGACATTGCAGGCCGATGCGCGCGCCTTGCGGCTGCGGACCGAGGCGGTCGCGGCATCGCGCCTGACGCCCCTGGAACAGCAGCGCCGCACCTTCCTGATCGGACAGTTGCAGGCGGCCGAGACCCGGCTGGCGATGCACGGCGGCAAGAAGTTCGCCTTCGACGACGAGGCGCAGGGTCTGTTCGGCGTGCGGCCCGTACTGGCACCGCTGGCCAGCTATGACGCGACGCTGGCCGAGATCGAGAAGCTGGTTCCGGGCGATGGCCCCTTGTGGCAGCGCGTCGACAACTATCGCAACCGCTTCATCATTCCGGCGGCGAAGCTCGACGCGGTGATGCGCGCCGCGATCGCCGAGTGCCGGCGGCGGACGCTGGCGCATATCCCGCTGCCGGCGGACGAGAAATTCAGCCTTGAACTGGTCACCGGCAAGCCGTGGGGCGGCTATAATTATTACAAGGGCAACGACACCAGCCTGATCCAGGTCAATACCGACCTGCCGCAGTTCATCGACCGTGCCGTCGACCTCGGCTGCCACGAGGGCTATCCCGGCCACCACGTCTATAACCTGCTGCTGGAGCAGAATCTGGCGCGGGGCCGCGGCTGGGTCGAGTTCATGGTCTATCCGCTGTACGGGCCGCAGTCGCTGATCGCCGAAGGATCGGCGAATTACGGCATCGAACTGGCGTTTCCGGGTGACGAGCGGGCCGCGTTCGAGTCGAAGGTGTTGTACCCGCTGGCCGGTCTCGACCCTGCCGAAGCGGTACGATACGCGTCGCTCGGCACGGCGGTGCAGAAGCTGTCGGGCGCACGGTTCACAATCGCGCGCGACTATCTCGACGGGCGTATCGACCGGGCGCAGGCACTGGCGCTGGCGCAGCGCTATTCGCTGTTGTCGGTGGCGCGCGCGGAAAAGTCGCTCACCTTCGACGATCACTACCGCAGCTATGTCATCAACTATGGCCTCGGCCTCGACATGGTCCGCGATCACGTCGAGGCGGCGGGACCGGGCCAGGACGCACGCTGGGCCGAGATGGCGCGCATCCTGTCGCAGCCGACGACACCGGCCGACCTGACGCACTGACTTCCGCCGGAGCGCGGTGGCGGTTAAAGCGCGGACATGCCCAGCCTGATCGACGCCCGCGCCGCGCTCCGTCCCCTCCACCGTGCGCCGGAGCCGGAGGTGATGGCGCGGCTGCTGCCCGCGGCGACGCTCGATGGGCGGACGCGCGAGGCAGTCGAGAACCGGGCGATGGGGATGCTGGCGGACCTGCGCGCGGCGCAGTCGACGGGGTGGGTCAACCGCTTCCTCATCCAGTACCGGCTGAACACGCAGGAGGGGATCGCGCTGCTGTCGCTCGCCGAGGCGTTCCTGCGCGTGCCGGACGCGGAGACCGCCGACCTTTTGATCGCCGACAAGATCGGCGGTGCGGACTGGGGGGCGCATCAGGGGCAGTCGGATTCGCTGCTGGTCAACTCGGCGACCTGGGGCCTGATGCTGACCCGCGCTGTGGTGGGGGAGGGCGGCCGCGCGTCGGTGCTGAAGCGCCTGATCAATCGCACCGGCGAACCCTTTGTAAGGACTGCCGTCGGCGCGGCGATGCGGATGATGGGGCAGGTCTTCGTCATGGGCCGCACCATCGACGAGGCGATGGGGCGCGCCGCCGAGCCGGAGAACAAGGGCTTCACCGCCAGCTTCGACATGCTGGGCGAGGCGGCGCGGACCTATGAGGACGGCGCGCGATATTTCGACAGCTACATGGCGGCGATCCGGGCGGTGGGCGCGTCGAAGCATGGCGTTGGCCATTCGATCTCGGTGAAGCTGTCGGCGCTGCATCCGCGCTACGAAACCGCGCACGCCGACACCTGCGTGCCGGCGCTGACCGACATGGCGCACGCGCTCGCCCGCGAGGCGGCGGCGGCGGGCATCGGCCTGACCATCGACGCGGAGGAGAGCGAGCGGCTGGAAATGTCGCTCGACATCATCGGCGCGGTCGCCGCGATGCCGGACCTCTCCGGCTGGGACGGCTTCGGCATGGCGGCGCAGGCCTACGGCAAGCGGGCGACCGCGGTGATCGGCTGGGCGCAGGTGCTCGGGGCCGCGACGGGGCGGCGGCTGATGGTCCGGCTGGTCAAGGGGGCCTATTGGGACAGCGAGATCAAGCGGACGCAGGAAGCCGGCCTGCCCGACTATCCGCTGTTCACGCGCAAGGCGGCGACCGACGTGTCGTACCTGGCGTGCGCGCGCGCCATGCTCGACGCGCCCAACATCCTGCCGGCGTTCGCCAGCCACAACGCGCTGACCGTCGCGACGATCATGGAGTGGGCGGGGACACGCCGCGACTTCGAGTTCCAGCGCCTGCACGGCATGGGCGAGGGCCTGTTCGAGCGCGCCGTGCGCGAGCAGGGCTATCACTGCCGCACCTACGCGCCGGTCGGCGGGCACCGCGATTTGCTGGCGTATCTGGTCCGGCGGCTGCTGGAGAACGGCGCGAACTCCAGCTTCGTGCACCAGCTTGCCGATGCGTCGGTCAGCGATGCCGACCTGCTCGCCGATCCGGCGGTGAAGATCGGCGCGGTCGGCGGCACGTCCCACCCGTCGATCCCGATGCCGCGCGCGATCTTCCCGGGGCGGCGCAATTCGGACGGCATCGACCTGGCGGAAGCCGGCACGCTGGCGCGCATCGCGAAGACGATCCATGACCGCGGGCCTCTGTGGATGGACGAAGCGGGCGCGCTGTTCGGCAAGCGCACCGAGATCAAGGACGCGCACGACCGGCATGCCAACACCGAGGCGACGCCGGCGGTGGCGGGCGTGAGCGCTGTCACCCGCGCCGTCGCCGCCGCGCACGCCGCCTTTCCCGGCTGGGCGCAGACCCCGGTCGAAGCCCGCGCCGCCATCCTCGAACGCCTCGCCGACCTGATGGAGGACCACCGCGACGAACTGATGGCGATCGCCGTCCACGAGGCGAAAAAGACCATCGGCGATGCGCTCGCCGAGGTCCGCGAGGCGGTCGATTTCTGCCGCTATTACGCGGATCTGGCGCGTGAGGATTTCGCCCCCGTGCTGCTCCCCGGCCCGACCGGCGAGCGCAACGAGCTCCGCCTCGAAGGCCGCGGCGTGTTCGCGTGCATCGCGCCGTGGAATTTTCCGCTGGCGATCTTCATCGGGCAGGTCGTCGCCGCGCTGGTCGCGGGCAACACCGTCGTCGCCAAGCCGGCCCCGCAGACGCCGCGCATCGCCGTCCGTGCGGTCGCGCTGGCACACGCGGCCGGGGTACCCGCGGACGCACTCCACATCGTCACCGGCGGCGCGGACGAAGGCCGCGCGCTGGTTGCCGACCCGCGCGTCATGGGCGTTGCGTTCACCGGCTCGACCGCGACGGCGCGCAGCATCGCGCGCACGCTGCTGGAGGACGACAGCCGCCCGCTGGTGCCGCTGATCGCCGAGACGGGCGGCATCAACGCGATGATCGTCGATTCGACCGCGCTGCCCGAGCAGGTGGTGGCGGACGTGGTGACCAGCGCCTTCCGCTCGGCCGGGCAGCGCTGCTCGGCGCTGCGCCTGTTGCTTTTGCAGGAGGATATCGCGGAGCGCACGCTCCACATGCTGGCCGGCGCGATGGACACCCTGGTGCTGGGCGAGGCGGGTGACCCGCGCACCGATGTCGGCCCGGTGATCGACGCTGCTGCCTGCGAGCGGCTGGAGACCTATCGCCAGTCGGCGAAGGCGCGCTGGATCCACGCGCTGGCGTCCGACAGTCCGGGCCTGGTGCCGCCGACCGCGATCCGCCTCGACCGCATCGGCGACCTGGGGCGCGAGTGGTTCGGCCCGATCCTCCACGTCGTCACCTGGAAAGCCGGCGAGCTCGACGCGACCATCGCCGCGGTCAACGCCAGCGGCTACGGCCTGACCATGGGGCTGCACAGCCGCATCGCCGGCACCGCCGAGCGGGTCGCGGCGGCGGCGCGCGTCGGCAACCTCTACGTCAACCGCTCGATGATCGGCGCGGTGGTCGGCAGCCAGCCGTTCGGCGGCGAGGGCCTGTCGGGCACCGGCTTCAAGGCCGGCGGGCCGCATTACCTGCTGCGCTTCGCCACCGAGCGGACGGTCAGCACCGACACGACGAGCGCGGGCGGCAACGCCAGCCTGCTCAGCATCGAGGACGTCGGCGGGATCTAGGCGCGCTTGCGCTGCGCGGGCGCGGGTTCGATTTGCGTGACGGCATGCTCGCGCGGATCGATGGCGCGGCCGTCGGGGCCGGCGGTGAACGACATCTGGGTCGGGTAGGCGAACTCGATTCCCAGCTCCGCGAACCGCCGGATCATCGCCAGCCCGACGGCGTGGCGCTCCGCCATCAGCGCCGCGTATTCGGGCACGGTGACGTGGAACACGATCTCGAAGTCGAGCGACGAATCGTTGAACTTGTAGAAGTGCGCGCGGTCGAAGCGGCACAGTTCGCGGCTGCCGACGATCCGCTCGATTTCGACCGGGATCGCCTCGAGCTGGTCGGGCGTGGTCTGGTAGGTGACGCCGATCTGCAGCACGACGCGGCGCTCGACGATGCGCCGCTGGTTGGCGATCTGCAGCTTCAGCAGCTCGGCGTTGGAGATGATCACCTGCTCGCCCGACAGCGCACGGACGCGCACGGTCTTCAGGCCGATCGCCTCGACATCGCCCTGCACGTCGCCGAACTTGATCTGGTCGCCGACGCGGAACGGCCGGTCGAACAGGATCGCCAGCGCCGCGAACAGGTCGCCGAAGATGCCCTGCGCGGCAAAGCCGATGGCGATGCCGCCGACGCCCAGCCCGGCGACCAGCCCGGTGACGTTGACGCCGAGATTGTCGAGCACCAGGATCGCCGCCACCGACCACACCAGCACGTTGACCAGCACGCGGATGATGTTCATCGCGCTGTTCAGCGTGTGGCGGTCGTCGTCGACGGTGGCGGCGCGGCGCTCGACCAGGCCGAGCACCAGCTCGCGCACCCAGATCGCGCCCTGAACCGCCGCGCCGATGGTGAACAGGAAGGCGATGACGCTGCGCAGCGGCCCCGGCGGCGCGACGAAATTGGTCACCAGCTCGGCCGCCAGCGCGCCCAGGAAGAAGCTGCGGGTCCGGCTGATCATGCGATGGGCAAAGCCGAGCCACGTCGCGATATCGTGGTCCGCACCGATCACACGACACGCCCCGGCGCGCAGCGTGATGAACACCAGATAGAGCACCACCGCCGCGCCGACGCCGAGCGCCGCCGCCAGGCTGTCGGTGCGCAGCCACTGATAGGTGTTGGCGGTCAAATGCTCGACCTGCGCAGGCAGCGCGGTCAGGTCCTGGGCGATATTGAACTGGGTGGGCATGGCCATCTCAACGCCCCGCCGTGCCGCGCGCCGCTCGGTTCATCCCGGCTCCCGGGGCAGCCATCCCGGCCACAGCAGCTCGACGGGCCGTCCGTCCTGCGTCAGCGGGCCGGCTGTGTATTCCATCCGCAGATAGGCCATGCCGAGATCGCCGTGCAGCGACCGCACCTCGCCCGCTTCGCGGTCGCCGGCCATCACCGGGCCAAGGCTGGCCCCGCGCACGGGCAGCAGGCGACGGCGGAGCTTGTCCTTGTGGTGCATCCGCGCGGTGTTCTCCTGACCGACATAGCAGCCCTTGGTGAACGACACGCCGTGCAGTTCCGCGGCATTGGTCTCCAGCCACAGCAGGTCGGTCATCTCGGCGGTGTCGGGCACGCCGAGCGTCAGCCGGTGGCGGTGATAGTCTTCCGGCCCGGCCCGGTCATGCGCCTCGAACCCCAGCCAGCGCTCGCCGAGCTCCGGCAGCCGCGGGTCGGGCGTGCGCTCGCCGTCCGGCCCCTCGTTGAACGCTTCCCAGCGCGCGAACACCCGCGCGTCGCTCGCCTCGATAGTGACGTCGCGCCGCAATTTGTACAGGCCGAGCCGTTTGGCCAGCCCGTCCGCCGCGCCGCTCGCCACGTCGAGCAGCAGCTCGTCGCCGCCCTGGTGGACGATCATGTCGGTCAGCGTCTTGCCCTGCGCGCTCAGCAGCCCGGCATAGACCGGCAGGTGCCCGGCCACGTCGTTGGTCAGCAGGTCCTGCAGGAAGGCCCGCGCCTCGCTGCCCGCAATGCGGAGGACGGCACGGTCGGACAGGAGAGCGGTGGGCATGGACGGCCCTTTACCGGTGTCGCACGCGGTCGTCGACTTTTGCGGGTTCAGGCGCCGCTGCGGAGTTGGGGGGAGGGCACGTTTTTTGCCGCTGCAGGATCGGACGGCAATGTTGTATCGCTGTGCTTTCGGGCATTTGGGAGCAGCGACATGCGGCTGATTATTCTTGCGACGACGGCGCTTGCCACCATCGCGGCAGCCCCTGAATATCCGGTCGGCAAGCTGCCCGACACGGTCAGGCCGACCGCCTATCGCCTCGACCTCGTCGTCGATCCGGCCAAGCCGGGCTTCACCGGCCATTCCGAGATCGATGCCGTGCTGGCGCGGCCGTCGTCGACGATCTTCCTGCACGGGCTCGGCCTCAAGGTCGGCAGCGCGACCGTGTCCGCGGGCGGCCGCAGCGTCGCCGCGACCTATAGCGAGGTCGATCCGACCGGCGTCGCGCGGCTCGACCTGAAGGGGTCGCTGCCGGCCGGCAAAGTGACTTTCAAGTTCGACTATGCGGCCGAGTATCGGACCGGTGCCGAGGGCCTGTTCCACGCCGAGGTCGCGGGCGACTGGTATGCCTGGACGCAGATGGAGCCGATCGACGCGCGCCGCATGTTCCCCGGCTTTGACGAACCCGGCTTCAAGACGCCGTTCACCGTGACGCTGACGGTGCCGACCGGGCAGAAGGCGTTCGCCAACGCGCCCGAATTATCCGCGAAGCCCGCGGGCGCGATGACCGTCCACCGCTTCGCCGCGACCAAGCCGCTGCCGACCTATCTGGTCGCGGTCGGGGTCGGGCCGTTCGACGTCGTCACCACCAGGGTGCCCGCCAATGCGGTGCGCAAGACGCCGCTCGCCTTCCGCGTCATCGCGACCAAGGGCCAGCTGCCGCGCATGCAGTTCGCGGCCCGCGAGGCGCCGAAGCTGCTGACCGGCCTCGAGACCTATTTCGGCATCCCTTACCCCTATGAGAAGCTCGATTACCTCGCCTCGCCGATCCAGGGCGGCGCAATGGAGAATGCCGGGCTGATCATCTACCAGGACACGTTGATCCTGCTCGACGAGAATGCGCCGTTCAGCCAGTTGCGCGGCTTCGGCGAGGTCACCGCGCACGAGATGGCGCACCAGTGGTTCGGTGACCTGGTGACGCCGACATGGTGGACCGACATCTGGCTGAACGAGAGCTTCGCCGAATGGATGGGCAAGAAGGTTGGCGACGCCTGGCGGCCCGACCTTGGCATCGCCGCGAGCGAGCTCGACGACGCCTTCGACGCGATGGACACCGACTCGCTGGGGCGCGGGCGGCCGATCCGGCAGACGATCGAGCACAACGACCAGATCGTCAGCGCCTTCGACGGCATCACCTACCGGAAGGGCGCGCAGGTCGTCTCGATGTTCGAGAATTACGTCGGCGCCGAGACCTTCCGCAAGGGCGTCCGCCTGCACCTCAACCGCTACCGCTATGCCAACGCCAGCGCCGACGATTTCTTCCGGTCGGTCGGCGAGGCGGCGAACAACGCCAAGGTCGTGCCGGCAATGCGGACCTTCACCGATCAGACCGGCGTGCCGCTGCTGACCGCGCGCGACGGGGCGGACGGCGTCGCCCTGACGCAGTCGCGCTACCGGCCGCTCGGCGTTGCCGCCAAGGCCGATCAGACATGGTCGGTGCCGCTGTGCCTCGGTCGCGACGCGGCGCGGGCGTGTTCGCTGCTGGAAACCGCGTCGGCGACGGTGCCGGGTCCGGCGGGAACCGGGCCGCTGCTGCCCAACGCCGCCGGCGGCGGCTATTACCGCTTCAGCCTCGACGATGCCGGCTGGGACCGGTTGATCGCGGCCGCGCCGACGGCACCGGGCCGCGATGCGATGGCGGTCGCCGACAGCATCTGGGCCGATTTCGTCGCCGGCCGCGTCAGTTTCGCGCGCGTCGTTGCGGCGGCGACGGCGCTGTCCGGCAATTCGGAGCGGCTGGCCGCAGTCGGACTCGGCTACCGGTTCAAGCGGCTCGCCGACACGTCGCTGACGCCGGCCGAAGTGCCGCAGTACCGGCGCCTGATGGCGGCGCTGTACACATCGAAGCTGGCGGCGCTGGGCTTCGATCCCAAGCCCGGGGCGCACGCCGCAGAACCGGGCTCGCGCCAGGCGCTGCGCCAGTCGCTGGTGCCGCTGGTCGCGCTGGAGGCGCGCGACCCGGCGTTGCGGAGCCAGCTCGTGGCCGCTGCCGAGGCGTTCGTTGCAGGTGATGCGAACGCGATCGATCCCGCTTACCGGGCGACGGCGCTGCGGGTCGCGGTGCAGACCGAAGGGCTGCCGTTCGCCGAGAAGCTTTTCGCGCTCTACGTCAAGTCGACCGATCCGCTGCTGCGCCAGCACGCGGTCGCGGGCCTGGCGGCGGCGGAACAGCCGGCGGTGATCGACGCGGTGCTCAAGATGGCGCTGCAGCCCGGCGTCCAGACGCTCGAAAAGGTGCAGATCGTCGGCACCCTTACCGGCGCGCCGCCGTCGCGGGAGGCGGCGGTTGCCTTCACCGAGGCCAATTTCGCCAAGGTGGTCGAGGGCTTTCCGGGCTTCGCGCGGCCGCAGATCATTGCGATCTACAATGGGTACTGCAGCACGTCAGACACCGCCCGCATCGATACGTTCTTCACTACCAACCTGAAACCGCTCGGCGGCGGCGATCTCGAACTGTCGCAGACCAAGGAGCGGGTCGGCCTGTGCGCCGCGTTGAGGACCGCGAAGGGCGCGGACATCGCCGCTGCGCTCGCCAAGTTCTAAGGGGGGGCGCGAGCGTCGGGTTCGATCTAGCCGTGCGACCCGCCAGCCGCTAAAGCCACCGCCATGCGCATCCTGGTCACCAACGACGACGGCATCCACGCTCCGGGGCTGGTCGCGCTCGAGAAGATTGCGGCCGAGTTGTCCGGCGAGGTCTGGGTGGTCGCGCCGGCCGAGGAGCAGTCGGGGGCGGGGCACTCGCTGACGCTCTCCGAACCGATCCGGCTGCGGCAGCTGGGCGAGCGGCGCTATGCCGTGCGGGGCACGCCGACCGACTGCGTCATGCTGGCGCTCGGTCATGTCATGAAGGACGCCCGGCCCGATCTGATCCTGTCGGGCGTCAATCGCGGCGGCAATCTGGCCGAGGACGTAACCTATTCGGGCACCGTGTCGGCGGCGATGGAGGGGTGCCTGGCGGGCATCCGCTCGGTGGCGATGAGCCAGGTGATGGCCGACTATGGTGCGGGCCGCGAGAAGTTCGACGCGGCCGAGGCGCACGGCGCGGCCATCGTCCGCACGCTGCTGGATGCGCCGTGGCCGGACGGCATGCTGATCAACGTCAACTTCCCGCCGGTGGTGACCGGCGGCGTCGAGGTGACGGAGCAGGGTTTCCGCGACTACGGCAACATCAAGATCGAGCCCCGCGTCGATCCGCGCGGCTTCCCGTATTTCTGGTTCGGCTATGGCCGCGACGTGGAGGTGCCGGGCCACGACACCGACCTGAAGGCGGTGCGCCACGGCCGCGTCTCGGTGACGCCGCTGCACCTCGACCTGACCCACCGCGAGAGTCTCGCCGCGCTGCGCGGGCTGTTCGGCGCGGCGGACGCGGCCGCCGCCTGAAGGCGATTCACGCGGGCCCGGCGATCGGCTAAAGGCGCGGGCGATGCAGGGGCAGACACTCTTTACGCTCGCCGCGCTGGTGCTCGTCGCCGGCTGCGCGCGCACGTCGGGCCCGCCGCGCTTTGCCGACGTCACGCCGCCGCCGGTCGTAGCGCCAGTGGCGCCGCCGAAGCCCGCCTGGGTGGCGCGCAAGGTCGTGCCTGACGCCGTCACCGTGCCCGGCGGCCGGCTGCACACGGTCAAGGCGGGCGAGACCGGCATCGCCATCGCGCGCGCCTACGGGGTAGAGTGGCAAGAGGTGGTGACCGCCAACAAGCTGAAAGCCCCCTACACCATCGAAGTCGGGGACAAGCTGCTGCTGCCGACCAAGCAGCAGGTCGCGGCGATGACGCTGGAGCAACGCGCTGCGGCGTTCCGCATCGACATCGACGACCTAATCACCGGGGCGGAGCCCGCCGCGCCGCCGCAGCGCACCGCCAGCGCGACCCCGCCGGCGCTGAAGCCGCTGCCCGCCGTCACCGGGCCGGCGCCGCGCTTTGCCTGGCCGCTCGACGGCCGGGTGCTGGCGAGCTTCGGCGCCAAGCCCGGAGGCCGCTTCAACGACGGCGTCGACCTGAAGGCGACGCTGGACGAGCCGGTGCGCGCCACCGCCGACGGGGTGGTCGCCTATGCCGGCAACGCGCTGCCGGGATTCGGCAACCTGATCCTGATCAAGCACGCCGACGGCTGGGTCAGCGCGTACGGCCACAACGCCTCGATGGCAGTGGCGCGCGGCGCGAAGGTCAGCAAGGGGCAGGTCATCGCCCGCGCCGGCGCGACCGGCACGGCGGCCGAGCCGCAGCTGCACTTCGAGCTTCGGCGCGGACGGCAGGCCATCGACCCGCAAAAGCTGCTGCCACAGCGCGGCGTGGCCGCAGGGTGACGCGGCCGGGCCTAACCGCTACACGCTCATCGATGCTCACTACGCTTCCCCGGCCGCCGCGCGTTGGCATCGTCTCGCTCGGCTGTCCGAAAGCGCTGGTCGACAGCGAGCGGATCCTGACCGCGCTGCGCTCCGACGGCTATCAGATGTCGCCGACCTACGAAGACGCCGACGTCGTGCTGGTCAACACCTGCGGCTTTCTCGACAGCGCCAAGGCGGAAAGCCTCGACGCGATCGGCGAGGCGATCGCCGCCAACGGGCGCGTCATCGTCACCGGCTGCCTGGGGCTGGAGGCGGACGCGATCCGCGCCGCCCACCCGAAGGTGCTCGCGGTGACCGGCCCGCAGCAGTACGAACAGGTCGTCGACGCAGTGCGCGCCGCCGCGCCGGTGCCGCTGTCCGCCTATCTCGACCTGGTGCCGGAGGCGGGGCTTAAGCTGACGCCGCGCCACTACAGCTACCTCAAGATTTCAGAAGGTTGCAACCACCGCTGCAAGTTTTGCATCATCCCATCGATCCGGGGTGACCTGGTCAGCCGGCCGGCCAATGCGGTGATCCGCGAGGCCGAGAAGCTGGTCGCGGCGGGGACGAAGGAACTGCTGGTGATCAGCCAGGACACCAGCGCCTACGGGGTCGATATCCGCCATGCCGAGTCGATGCTCGACGGCCGGGCGCGGCGAGCGCACATCGTCGATCTGGCGCGCGAGCTGGGGCAGCTGGGCGCCTGGGTGCGGCTGCACTACATCTACCCCTATCCGCACGTCGACGCGCTGATCCCGCTGATGAGCGAAGGCCTGGTGCTGCCCTATCTCGACATTCCGTTTCAGCACGCGAGTCCCACCGTGCTGCGCGCCATGCGCCGCCCGGCGAACGAGGCGCGCGTGCTCGATCGGATCCGCAGCTGGCGGTCGCAAGTGCCCGATATCGCACTGCGCTCGACCTTCATCGTTGGCTTTCCCGGCGAGACCGAGGATGACGTAAAGTATCTGCTCGACTGGCTGGAGGAGGCGCAGCTCGACCGGGTCGGCTGCTTCAAATACGAGGCCGTCGCCGGGGCCGCCGCCAATGAGTTGCCGGGCCATGTGCCGGAGCCGGTCAAGCAGGAGCGGTGGGAGCGATTTATGGCAACGTCGGCGCGGATTTCGGCGGCGAAGCTGCAGGCCAAGGTGGGGCGCACCCTCGACGTACTGATCGACGCGGTCGACGACGAGGGCGGCGCGTCCGGCCGCTCCAAGGCCGATGCGCCGGAGATCGACGGGCAGGTCCACCTGCGCGACGCGCACGGGCTGGCGGTCGGCGACATTGTCCGGGTCCATGTCGAGGACGCCGACGACTACGACCTGATGGGAGTCGCGGCGTGACCGACTTCGCAGCGCTGCTCAGGGTCGGCCACGATGCCGCCGTGCCGCTGCACCGTGTCGATGCGGGCGGACTGGACAGCTGGCGCGCCGCACTCCCGCAGCGGGCGCGGACGGCGGTCGCGGCGGCGCGCTTCAAGGGCAAGGCCGGCGAGATCGTCATCCTGCCCGGTGACGGACCCGACGACTGGTCGGTGGCGCTGGGCGTGGCGGCGGACGACCTTGCCGACCCCTGGGCGCTGGCGAGCGCGGCGGCCCGGCTGCCGGCGGGAACCTATCGGCTGGCCGACGGCGAGCCGGGTGCGGCCGGCCTCGGCTGGCTGCTCGCGCAGCATCGATTCTCCCGTTACCGCAAGCCCGAGGACAGCGAACCGCCGCGCGTGCTGCTGTCCAACGATATCAATGCCGTGCGCGACGCCGTTCGCGTCGCCGAGGCGGTCGCGCTGGCCCGCGACCTGGTTGACACGCCGGCAGGCGACCTGGGTCCGGTCGAACTGGCGGCGGCGGTCGAGGCGCAGGGCCAGTTGTTCGGCGCGACCGTCGCGGTCACCGTCGGCGAGGCGCTGCGCGACGGCTTTCCGATGATCCACGCGGTCGGGCGCGCGGCCGCGCAGGCGCCGCGGCTGATCGACCTGCACTGGGGCGATCCGGCGCATCCGAAACTGACCATCGTCGGCAAGGGCGTCACCTTCGACAGCGGCGGACTGAACATCAAGGGCGGCGCCGGCATGGCGCTGATGAAAAAGGACATGGGGGGCGCGGCGCACGCGCTGGCGCTGGCGCGGCTGGTCATGCAGGCGGACCTGCCGGTCCGATTGCGGCTGCTGATCCCGGCGGTCGAGAACGCGATTGCGGGCAATGCCTTCCGCCCCGGCGACGTGCTCGGCAGCCGCAAGGGCCTGACCGTCGAGATCGGCAATACCGACGCGGAAGGGCGGCTGGTGCTCGCCGATGCGCTGACGCTGGCGCAGGAGGAAAAGCCCGAATGGCTGATCGACTTCGCGACGCTGACCGGGGCGGCGCGGGTCGCGCTGGGGCCCGAACTGCCGGCGTTGTTCGCAAATGACGACGGGCTGGCGGAGGCGCTGCTGGCCGGGGCGACGGCGGCGCGAGATCCGATGTGGCGGCTGCCGCTCTGGCCGGGCTACCGCGACATGCTGAAGTCCGGCATCGCCGACCTCAACAACTCCGCGGAGGGCGGCTTTGCCGGCGCGATCACTGCCGCCCTGTTCCTCGACCGGTTCGTCGCGCCCGACCAGAAATGGGCCCATATCGATACGTTCGCCTGGACCCCGGCCGCCAAACCGGGCCGCCCCAAAGGCGGGGAAGCGCTTGGAATGCGGGCGGTTTGGCAGGCGATCGGTACGCGCTTTATGTCGCGGCCTTGAAAAAAATCATGTCATTGATGCAACAAGACACGAGCGGCGCGGGTTGGGAGGCATTGAACAGGTGCGCCGCCAACCGGCGACGTGCCGCAGTGTTAAGGATGCATCATGCGTATCGAAGCATCGGAAGTGGCTCCGTCGGAGGGCCTGTCGAGCTGGATGGGAACCCTGATTGGCTATGTCCAGTCGGCGCGCCCGGATCTGACCAATCGCCAGATGGCGTTGCTGCTGGTGGTCTATCTGACCGACGGCCCGCATACCGTGCGGGGCCTAGCCGGCAAGCTGAAGGTCTCGAAGCCGGTGGTAACGCGCGCGCTCAACACGCTGGGCGCGCTGGGTTATCTGCGCCGCCAGAAGGACGAGAGCGACCTGCGCAACATCTTCGTCGAGCGCACGCCGCAAGGCACGTTGTTCCTCGATGAGTTCGAGCGTCTCATCGCCCGGACCGAGGGCAAGGCGAAGCATTAACGGCCCTGCGCCGCGGCTTGATTGCCGGGTCAACGCGGTCCGCGGCGACCTCGCCGACATCGCGCTGGCCGGGCGGATCGTGTCGCCACGCTATGCGGCGGCAGTTCCGATGCAGGGGCTGCTCGCGGTCGCGACCATCCACGCGTCACCGGACCCACGCAGCCCGTGCGTCAGCGAACTGCTGCTGGGCGAAGGTTTCGCAGTGTTCGACCGCACCGGGGATTGGGCCTGGGGTCAGTGCGGCACAGACGCCTATGTCGGCTGGGTCCGCGCCGAAGCGTTGGGCAGGGCAACCGCCACCGATGCGATGGTCACCGCGGCGCAGGCGCTGCTTTTCGCCAGGCCATCGATCAAGGCACAAGTCGTTGCTACGCTGCCACTGGGCGCTCGGTTGGCGTGCGCACCGTTCGACGGCAGCTTTGCCAAGACTGGCGATGCTTTCATCCACCTGCGGCATATCGCGCCGCTGATCGGCGATACCGTCGACCTCGCACACGCCTTCATCGGTACGCCCTACCGCTGGGGCGGCCGGACACGGGACGGGATCGACTGTTCGGGGCTGACCCAGGCGGTGCTCCAAGCCCATGGTATTGAATGCCCGCGCGACAGCGATCAGCAGCTTGGCACATTCCCTGTCGTGCCCTTCGCCGAGCGGCGGCGGGGCGACCTCGTCGCCTTTCCGGGGCACGTCGGCATCCTTGTCGACCCCGACCGGCTGCTCCATGCCAACGCCTTCCACATGACGACTGTGGTCGAGCCGCTCGCCAATGTCGTGGCCCGGCTGCAACCAGTTGCGACCGAAGCGATTCTGGGTGTCGTGCGCCCCTTGTGAGGCCGTGAAGGCGTCGCTATAGGCCCGCTCGGGGAAGGTCGAGCGGGTGCGGCGGATGGGGGTGAACCCCCGGCGTCGCTGAACCGCACGATCTTCGGGATGGGAGTTCGCGGATGTCCGAGGCTGCTGTGATGCGTGCGCCCGAGGCCAATGACGGGCTGGAACCGTCGATCGTTGCCGATGTCGAGTTGCCCGCCGGCTACCGTCCGAGCGCCGACGAGACGTTCATGAACGCGCGCCAACTCGCCTATTTCCGCGGCAAGTTGCTGTCGTGGAAGGACGAGATCCTGAAGGAGGCGCAGACGACGCTGGCGACGCTGCAGGTCGAGTCGCTGCGCGAGCCCGACGTTACGGATCGCGCCAGTTCGGAAACCGACTGGAGCATCGAGCTTCGCACCCGCGACCGTCAGCGCAAGCTGATCAGCAAGATCGATGCCGCGCTGCGCCGGGTCGAGACCGGCGACTATGGCTATTGCGAAGTCAGCGGCGAGCCGATCGCGCTACAGCGCCTCGAGGCCCGGCCGATCGCGACGATGACGCTGGAGGCGCAGGAGCGCCACGAGCGCACCGAGAAAGTGACGCGCGAGGAGTAGGCTACCCCCGCCCCCGATACCCCGCGACGCCCTGGTCCGGCACCCACAGCCCTGCGGGGATCGGTCCCGACTGCCAGAACACGTCGATCGGGATCCCGCCGCGCGGATACCAGTAGCCGCCGATGCGCAGCCACTTCGGTGCCATCTCGGCGACGAGGCGCTGCCCGATGCCGACGGTCACGTCCTCGTGGAAGCCGGCGTGGTTGCGGAAACTGCCCAGGAACAGCTTGAGAGACTTCGATTCGACGATCGTCGCGGCCGGGCAATAATCGATGACCAGATGCGCGAAATCGGGCTGACCGGTGACCGGGCACAGCGAGGTGAACTCGGGCGCGGCAAAACGCACCAGATAGTCGGTGCCGGGGCGGGGATTGGCGGGATAGTCGAGCATGGCAGCGTCCGGCGAGGCGGGCAGGGCGCTGGCGCGTCCGAGGTGGAGCGGTTCGGTCATCCAAGCGTCCTAGCCGCCGGGGACGCCGCGGCCAAGCGGGGTGACAGGCCAAGACGGCGGGGCTATTGCGAGCGCCGACATCGTTAGGAGCAGTGCATGACCCCCTTGGTGACGACCGAATGGCTCGCGGCCGAAATCGGCAAGAGCGACGTTCGGGTCATCGACGCGACGATGATTCCGCCCGGCGAGACCGGCGATGCGCGTGCCGCCTTCGAAGCCGCGCATATTCCGGGCGCGGTATTCTTCGACCTGAACGAGATCGTCGATACGTCGAGCAAGCTGCCGCACATGCTGCCGCCGCCGGAGAAATTCGCCAGCCGGATGCAGGCGCTCGGCCTCGGCGATGGCAGCCGCATCGTCGTCTATGACAATTCGCCGCTGCATTCGGCGGCGCGCGCGTGGTGGATGCTGACGCTGTTCGGCGCGCACGAGGTGTCGATCCTCGACGGTGGCTTTGCCAAGTGGCAGGCGGAGGGCCGCGCCATCGAGAGCGGGCGGCCGGTCGTGCGTCACCGCCACTTCACCGTCTGGGCCGACAAGAAGTCGGTGCGCGACGAGGCCCAGATGCTCGACAACCTCCGCTCCAAGGCCGAGCAGGTCGTCGACGCGCGTTCCGCCGGGCGGTTCGCCGGTACCGAGCCGGAACCGCGCGCCGAGCTGCGCGGCGGCCATATCCCGGGCGCCAAGAATCTGCCGATCGCAAAGCTGTTCAACGATGACGGCACCTGGAAGCAGGGCGACGCGCTGAAGGCGGCGTTTGCCGATGCCGGGGTGGACATCGCCAGGCCGATCGTCACCACCTGCGGCTCGGGTGTCACGGCTGCCGTCGTGTACTTCGGCGCCAGCCTGCTGGGGGCCAGGCAGCTGGCGCTCTATGACGGCAGCTGGTCGGAGTGGGGCGCATCCGCATCAAACCCCGTGGTCAGCGGAGCAGCGTGAGCGACGGGCCGAACACACGGCTGGTCCACGCCGGCCGCCGCAAGGACTGGACCCACTCGGGCAAGCGCGGAATCGTCAACCCGCCGGTCTGGCGCGCCTCGACGGTGCTGTTCGACACGCTTGCGGAGCTGGAGGCGAGCAACGCCGCGCCCGACGACGGGCTGAACTATGGTGCGCGCGGCACGCCGACGAGCTGGTCGCTCGAGGCGGCGTTGACCGAGCTCGATCCGGGTGCCGCGGGCACGCGCCTGTATCCGACCGGGCTGGCAGCTCTCGCCGTCGCGCTGATGACCGTGCTGAGCGCCGGCGACCATGTCCTGATCACCGACAGCACCTACGATCCGACCCGGCTGTTCGCCGACCGCGTGCTGACGCGGATGGGCATCGAGGTCAGCTACTACGATCCCCTGATAGGCGGCGGCATCGCGGCGCTCGTCCGCCCCAACACCCGCGCCTGCGTCGTCGAAAGCCCCGGCTCGCTGACGTTCGAGGTGCAGGACATCCCCGCCATTGTCGCCGTCTGCCGCGCGCACGGCATCGCGACCATCCTCGATAACACCTGGGCGACGCCGCTGCTGTTCCCGTCGATGGCGTTCGGTATCGACCTCAGCATGCAGGCGCTGACCAAATATGTCGCCGGCCATGCCGACGTGCTGCTCGGCTCGGTGACCGCGTCGCCGGAGTGGTGGCCGCGGCTGAGCGAGACGACCCGGCGTTTCGGGCAATATGTCTCTCCTGATGATTGCGCGCTCGCGTTGCGCGGGCTGCGCACGATGGCGTTGCGGCTGCGGCAGCATGAGGCGAACGCGCTCGCGGTGGCGCGCTGGTTGCAGGCCCATCCGGCGGTCGAACGTGTCCTGCATCCGGCGTTGCCCGGCGATCCCGGCCACGCTTTGTGGCAGCGCGACTTCAAGGGCGCGAGCGGGTTGTTCGCGTTCGGGCTGCAACAGGGTAGCCGGGCCGATACTGCGACGCTGATCGACGACCTGCGCCATTTCGGCATCGGCTTCAGCTGGGGCGGCTATGAGAGCCTGATCCTGCCGATCAGCCCGAACCGGGTGCGTAGCGTCCGCAAGCTGGAGACACCGGGCCCGCTGCTTCGCGTCCATATCGGACTGGAGGATCCGGCCGACCTGATTACCGATCTCGACGCTGGTCTGGCGCGTTACACCGCGCAGTTCGCATGACCGATGAGGTTCTGGAGGGAGCGCGCGCCAGCATTGCTGCGGGCAGCAAGAGCTTCGCGCTGGCGTCCAAGCTGTTTGCACCGCAGCAGCGCGAGCTGGCGACCTTGCTCTATGCGTGGTGCCGCCACTGCGACGATATCGTCGACGGCCAGACCGGCGGGCGCGGCAATGTCCAGCATGATGCGTCGCCGGCGGAGCGTCTTGCCCGGCTCGATCATGACACCCGCGCCGCACTGGCGGGCCATCCGCCGCCCGAGATGCCGTTCATGGCGCTGGCCCGTGTCGCCGCCGCGACCGGGATGCCGGAACGTTATCCGCTCGACCTGATCGAAGGCTTTCGCATCGACGTCGAGCAACGCCCGTTCCGGACCTTCGACGACACGCTGGCCTATTGCTACCACGTCGCCGGCTGCGTCGGCGTCATGATGGCTATCGTCATGGGGGTATCGCCCGACGACCACGCGACGCTGGACCGCGCGTCCGACCTCGGTATCGCGTTCCAGCTCAACAACATCGCCCGCGATGTGATCGAAGATGCGATGAATACGCGGCGCTACATCCCCGACGACTGGCTGGCCTCGGTCGAGCTGCAGCCGAACAGCTTCGCCTTTCCGCCCAATCGCCGCCAGTTGTCGCGGCTGGTGGCGCGGCTGGTCAACGCCGCCGAGGATTATGAGGCGAGCGCCCAGCACGGCACGCCGGCGCTGCCGCTGCGCGCGGCTTGGGCGGTGCTGGCGGCGGCGAAAATCTATGGCGACATCGGCCGGCGGGTGCGCGACGGCGGTGCGGAGGCGCTGGAGGGGCGCATTGTCACCAGCCGCGCGCAGAAATTGACGGCGGTCGCGGCTGCGTTACCGCAGGCGCTCAGCCGTTCGCGGTTGTGGCCGCGCCCGGGTCCATCTCGCGACGGACTTTGGACGATGACCTGATCTTGCCGGCGCCGCTGGCCTCCAGTTCCGCCAGCAGCGTCCGCACCGGCGGTGCCCACAGGAAGCCGAAGCTGACCGTGCCATGCTTGCTCTCGACGACATGGTGCAGCCGGTGCGCCTGGACGATGCGCTTCAGATAGCGCCCCTGCGGGTTCCAGCTGTGCCGTACGCGGCGATGGACGAGGACGTCGTGGAAACCAGCATAGATCGCGCCATAGGCGGTGATGCCCGCGCCGATCCACACGAGTGCCGGCATGTGCCCGTAAACGCCGAGCGCGATCAAGGCGATAGCGGGCGTCGCGAAGATCACCGCGAACCAGTCGTTCTTCTCGAACGCCCCGTCGCGCGGCGCGTGGTGCGAGGCATGGAGCGACCACAGGAAGCCGTGCATCACCCAGCGGTGAGCGACGTAGGCGAAGATCTCCATGCCGGCGACGGTCGCCACTAACAGGGCGATGCCGGCGGGCAGGCTGAGGCTTTGGCCAAGGTCCATGCGGTTCTATAAGCGGGCCGCCGCGCCGTGTCACCGGACGCCCGTGCGTCCTATCGTCCGCTCTGCGCACCGGATGACAAAGCGGGGTGAGGCCGCTACCGGAAACGCCATGGATCTCGCCCGCTTCGCCCGCCGCCGCTACACGCCCGGCTTCACCCCAATGGAGCCGATGGCGCATCTGTCGCACGACCTGCGCCGCGACCTGTGGATCAAGCGCGACGACCTGCTCGGGCTGGCTGGCGGCGGCAACAAGACGCGCAAGCTGGAGTTCCTCGTCGCCGATGCGCTGGCGAAAGGCGCGGACACGCTGATCACCGTCGGGGCGCCGCAGTCGAACCATTGCCGGCTGACGCTGGCGGCGGCGGTGCGCGAGGGGCTGAAGTGCCGTCTTGTGATCGAGGAGCGGGTGGCGGGCAGCTATGCGGTCGACGCCACCGGCAACAACCTGCTGTTCGACCTGATGGGGCTGGAAAGCCGCACCGTCGTGCCCGCCGGGACCGACCTCGGTGCGGCGATGGCAGCGGAGGCGGACATCGTGCGGGCCCGCGGCGGCACGCCCTATGTCATCGCCGGCGGTGGCTCCACGCCGCTCGGTGCGCTCGGCTATGTGGCGTGCGCGCAGGAGATACTGGCGCAGTCGTTCGAGCTGGGCCGGGCCTTCGACCGCATCGTCGTCGCCAGCGGCAGCGCCGGGACGCACGCGGGCCTCGCGGTCGGGCTGCACGCCGCCAGTTGGGACGGGCGGCTGACCGGCATCAACGTCCGCCGGCCGCGCGAGGAGCAGGAGGGCAATGTCTTCGCGCTGGCGGTGACCACCGCCGCGCTGCTCGGCGTACCGCCGCCGGAGCGCAAGGGGATCGAATGCCTCGCCGACTGGGTCGGACCGGGGTATTCGCTGCCCAGCCCGGAGATGGTCGCGGCGGTGCGGACGGCGGCGCGGCGCGAGGGTGTGCTGCTCGACCCCGTCTATACCGGCAAGGCGTTCGCCGGACTGCTCGGCCTGATCGAGCGCGGCGACATCGAGCGGCAAGAGCGCGTGCTGTTTGTCCACACCGGCGGCGCGCCGGTGCTGCACGCCTATGCGGACGTGCTGCGCGGCCCGACCGCGGATGCGGTCAGAACGACACGATGAAGACGGTCGGCGTGCTGGGGGGCATGGGCCCGGCGGCGACACTCGATTTCCTGTTCAAGCTGCACGCCGCGACGCCCGCGGCGCGCGACGAGGATCATCTGCGCGTCATCACCGACAGCGACCCGCGGGTGCCCGGACGCAATGCGGCGCTGCGCGGCGACGGGCCGTCGCCGGGGCCGGCGCTGGCGGCGATGGCGCGCGGGCTGGTCGGCGCGGGGGCGGAGGTGCTGGCGATGCCGTGCAACGCCGCGCACCAATGGGCAGGCGAGATCACGGCGGCGGTGCCGGTGCCGTTCGTGTCGATGATCGATGCGGCGGTTGAGGCGGCGGCGCGGAGCGGCGCGCGGCGGGTCGGACTGCTCGCGGCCGACGCGACGCTGCTCGCCGGGCTGTACCGCCGGGCGCTCGCGGCGCGCGGGCTCGAGGCGATCGAGACGGTCGACGCGATGCCCGGGATCATGCGCGTCAAGGCGGGCGACACCGGACCCGCGACCCGCGCCGCGATGGCGGCGCTGGCGGCGGAGCTTGCGGGGCAGGGCGCGGACGTCGTGCTGATGGCCTGTACGGAAGTACCGCTGGTACTGGGGCCGGGCGATACGCAAGTCCCGCTGATCGATGCGACGGCAGCGCTGGTCGATACGGTGCTGGCGCGGGCGCTTGTCGGGTCGCTCGCGCCAACGTAACACTCGGCGCCAAGGGATCGGCGGGGAGACACGATGGCGACTGCGGCAGTGCCGGCGACGCACGTATTCGACGCGAAGCGCGACCGGCTTGTCATCCTGGCCTCGTCGCTCGGCACGGTGTTCGAGTGGTATGACTTTTTTGTCTATGGGACGCTGGCGGCGCTGCTCGGCGGCTATTTCTTCCCCTCCGACAATGACAGCGCCGCGCTGTTGAAGAGCCTCGCGGCGTTTGGCGTCGGGTTCGGGGTGCGGCCGCTGGGGGCCGTGCTGTTCGGCTATTTCGGCGACCGGGTGGGGCGGAAATATACATTCCTGGCGACCATCACGCTGATGGGCCTGGCGACGGCGCTGGTCGGCGCGCTGCCGACCTATGCCGAGGTCGGCATCTGGGCCCCGGTAGGCCTGCTGGTGCTGCGCGTACTGCAGGGCCTGGCGCTGGGCGGCGAGTATGGCGGCGCGGCGATCTACGTCGCCGAGCATGCGCCGCCGGGCAAGCGCGGCTTCTACACCAGCTTCATCCAGGCCTCGGTGGTCGGCGGCTTCCTGCTGTCGATCGCGGTGGTGCTCGGCGTCACGGCGCTGGTCGGCCGGGAGGATTTCGCCGCCTGGGGCTGGCGGATTCCGTTCGGTTTCTCGCTGGTGCTCCTCGCGCTGTCGCTGTGGATCCGGCTGAAGCTGAAGGAAAGCCCGATCTTCACCGCGATGAAGACGGCCGGGCAGACGTCCCGGAACCCGCTGCTCGACAGTATCCGCGAGCCCGGCAACCTGCGCCCGGTGCTGGTCGCGCTGTTCGGCATCGCCGCCGGTTTGACGGTCATCTGGTACACCGCGCAGTTCCAGACGCTGTTCTTCCTGCAGCAGGCGGCGCGGGTCGACCAGATGACGGCGCAGATCATGCTGGGGATCGCGGCGCTGATCTCGGCACCGCTGTTCGTGCTCGCCGGCTGGCTGTCGGACAAGGTCGGGCGCAAGCCGCTGATGGTCGCCGGCTACGGCCTGACCCTGATCTTCCTGTTCCCGCTGTTCCACATGATCGCCGACGCCGCCAACCCGGCGCTGGCCGAGGCGGCGGCCCGTGCCCCGGTGCGGATCGAGAACGCCAACTGCGCCTACAACCCTTTCGCCGCGGGCAAGCAGACCAGCGCGTGTGCCCAGGTGCTCGACTATTTCGCCAAGAAGGGCGTCCCCTACAAGAAGATCGCCAAGGACGTCGACGCCGTCGATCCGGTGCCCGTCGTCACCATCGGCGGTTACCGGATGAACGGCCTGCACGCCGGCGATTATGAGGCGGCGTTGCGACAGGCGGGCTATCCCGGCTCGGTCGACCCCGTCACCGGCAAATGGGACCTGCGCGCCGAACCGTCGGAGCGCAACGACTTGGTCATCCTCTTCGCCTGCGTGATGCTCGGCCTGCTCAGCGCGATGACCTATGGCCCGGTCGCGGCGATCCTGGTCGAGCTGTTTCCGGCGCGCATCCGCTACACCTCGCTGTCGGTGCCGTATCATATCGGCACCGGCTATTTCGGCGGCTTCCTGCCGTTCGTGGCGCAGTTGATCGTGGTCAAGACCGGCAACCCGTTCGGCGGGCTGTGGTATACGTTCGCGGTGGTCGCGGTGGCGATGGTGGTGACGGTGCTGTTCCTGCCTGAAACGCGGGGGCGGGACATCACGCAGTGACCGCTCCCCTCGACGGCATCCGCGTCGTCGACCTGGGGCAGATCGTGTCGGGGCCGATGGCGGCGTGCGTGCTGGCCGACCAAGGCGCCGACGTCATCAAGGTGGAGACGCCGGGCGGCGACCCGATGCGCGGCTTCGGCCCGGCCAAGGGCGACCTCAGCGCGCTGTTCATTACCGTCAACCGCGGCAAGCGCGGCGTGGCGCTCGACCTCCGCACGCCGGGCGGCGCGGCGGTGCTGACACAGCTCGTCGAGTGGGCCGACGTGTTGATCGAAAACTTCCGCCCCGGCGCGCTCGACCGGCTGGGGTTTGCGTACGAGCGGTGCCGCGACCTCAACCCGCGGCTGATCTACACCTCGGTGACCGGCTTCGGCCCCGACGGGCCCTATGCGAATATCCGGGTCTACGATCCGGTCATCCAGGCGGTGTCCGGGCTGGCGGCGATGCAGGGCGGCGTGGGCAACGCGCCGGAGCTGGTCAAGTCGCTGGTCACCGACAAGGTCACTGCGCTGACCGCGGCGCAGGCGATCACCGCCGCTCTGTTCCACCGCGGACGCACCGGCGCGGGCCAGCGGCTCGACGTCGCCATGCTCGACTCGGCAATCGCATTCAATTGGGTGGAGGGCATGTACAATCACAGCTTCCTCGACGATCCGCCGCCGCCCGCGATGGAATATGGCGCCATGGGTCAGCTGTGGGAGGCCAGCGACGGCCATACCGCGATGAGCGCGTTGCAGGATCATGAGTTCCGGGCCTTGGCCGGCGCGCTCGACATGCCCGAGCTCGTCGGCGACCCGCGGTTCGCGACGCTGCGGCTCCGCCTGGCGAACCGCGCCGACTGGGTGCCGGCGGTGCGCGCGCGGCTGGCGGCGACCGATCTCGACACGCTGATGGCGGGCTTCATCGCGCACGGCGCGGTCGGCGGGCGTGCCAACGCCGTCGCCGAGGTCGCCGCCGACCCGCAGGTGCGGCACAACGCCACCGTCGCCGAGATCGACCATGGCCGCATCGGCCGCGTGCGGTCGCCGCGCCCCGCACCGCGCTTCGGCGGCAGCCCGACCGTCGCACCGCGCCCGGCCCCTCACTTCGGCGAGCATTCGCGCGCGGTGCTCGCGGGGCTCGGCCATGACCCCGCTGCCATCGACTCGCTGATCGCGTGCGGGGCGGTGCTGGCGGCTGGTTGATGCCCGGTTGACGAAACCCCATATCGCTTTTCGGTCGCCCGCCGTATCTTCGGGCGTTGGAGTAACCGCTGAATGACCGACTTCCAGATCCTCCCCGTGCTGCCGCTCCGCGACATCGTCGTATTCCCGCAGATGATCGTGCCCCTGTTCGTCGGGCGCGAGAAGTCGGTGAAGGCGCTCGAGGCGGTGATGCACGGTGACAAGACCGTGTTCCTGCTCAGCCAGAAGAACCCCGGCGACGAGGATCCCGGCGCCGGCGAGCTGTATGAGATCGGCACCGTCGCGACCGTGTTGCAGCTGCTCAAGCTGCCCGACGGCACCGTCAAGGTGCTGGTCGAAGGGCAGAGCCGCGCCCGCCTGACGTCGCTGGAGTCGAGCGCCGACTACCTGAGTGCCAGCATCGAGCCCGTCGAGGATGTCGTCGGCGACGCGACCCAGATCGAGGCGCTGGTGCGCTCGGCCGCCAAGCAGTTCGAGGGCTACGTCAAGCTCAACAAGAAGACCGCGCCCGAGATCGCCGTGCAGATCGGCCAGATCGACGATGCCGGCCGCTTTGCCGACACCGTCGCCGCCAATCTGAACCTGAAGATCGCCGACAAGCAGACCATCCTGGGCGAGGCCGATGTCGCCAAGCGGCTGGAGCTCGTCTTCGGCTTCATGGAAGGCGAGATGGGCGTGATGCAGGTCGAGAAGAAGATCCGCAGCCGCGTCAAGCGCCAGATGGAGAAGACGCAGCGCGAATATTACCTGAACGAGCAGATGAAGGCGATCCAGCGCGAGCTGGGCGAGGGCGAGGACGCCAAGGACGAAGTCACCGAGATCGAGGAGAAGATCGCGCGGGCGCGTCTGCCGAAGGAAGCGCGCGAGCGGGCCATCAGCGAGCTGAAGAAGCTGAAGGCGATGTCGCCGCAGTCGGCGGAAGCGACCGTCGTGCGCAACTACCTCGACGTGCTGCTCGGCCTGCCGTGGAACAAGAAGTCCAAGATCAAGAAGGACATCGCGCTCGCCCAGAAGGTGCTCGACGACGACAACTACGGGCTGGAGAAGGTCAAGGTCCGGATCATCGAGTTGCTCGGCGTGCAGGTGCGGACCAACAAGCTGAAGGGCCCGATCCTTTGCCTCGTCGGCCCGCCGGGCGTCGGCAAGACCTCGCTCGGCCGTTCGATCGCCAAGGCCACGGGCCGCGAGTTCATCCGGCAATCGCTGGGCGGCGTGCGGGATGAAGCCGAGATCCGCGGCCACCGCCGAACCTATATCGGTTCGCTGCCGGGCAAGGTAATCCAGAACCTCAAGAAGGCGGGCACCTCCAATCCGCTGTTCCTGCTCGACGAGATCGACAAGCTTGGTCAGGATTTCCGCGGCGATCCGTCGTCGGCGCTGCTCGAGGTGCTGGATCCGGAGCAGAACAAGGCGTTCAACGATCACTATCTGGAGATCGATTACGATCTCTCGGACGTGATGTTCGTGACCACGGCAAACTCGCTGAACATGCCGCAGCCGCTGCTCGACCGCATGGAGATCATCAACCTCTCGGGCTACACCGAGGACGAGAAGGTCGAGATCGCCAAGCGCCACCTGCTGTCCAAGCAGTATGAGGCGCACGGCCTCAAGGCGGACGAGTTCGCGGTCACCGACGGCGCGCTGCGCGACCTGATCCGCTATTACACGCGGGAGGCCGGCGTCCGGACGCTGGAGCGCGAACTCGCCAAGCTGGCGCGCAAGTCGCTGCGGCGCATCCTCGAGAAGAAGGCGATGTCGGTCATTATCGATGCCGACAATCTCCATGAGTTCGCCGGCGTGCGGAAGTTCCGCTACGGCGTCGGCGAGGTCGAGGACCAGATCGGTGCCGTCACCGGCCTGGCCTGGACCGAGGTCGGCGGCGAACTGCTGACCATCGAGGCGGTAACCGCGCCCGGCAAGGGCACGATCCGCACTACCGGCAAGCTCGGCGATGTCATGCAGGAGTCGATCCAGGCGGCGCTCAGCTTCACCAAGGCGCGGGCCGTCCAGTACGGCATCAAGCCTTCGGTGTTCGAGAAGAAGGAAATCCACGTCCACGTGCCCGAAGGGGCGACGCCCAAGGACGGGCCGTCGGCCGGCGTGGCGATGGTGACGGCGATCGTCTCGACGCTGACCGGTATCCCGGTGCGCAAGGACGTGGCGATGACCGGTGAGGTGACGCTGCGCGGCCGCGTGCTGCCGATCGGCGGGTTGAAAGAGAAGCTGCTGGCGGCACTGCGCGGCGGCATCACCACGGTGTTCATCCCGGCCGAAAACGAGAAGGACTTGGCCGATATCCCGGCAAATGTGACCGATGGCCTGCGCATCGTGCCGGTCGCGCATGTCGATCAGGTGCTCGCCGAGGCGCTGACCCTGCCGCTGGTGCCGATCGAATGGGTCGAGCCGACCGACCTTGCCGTGCTGCCCGACGCGGCGGTGGCGGAGGAACTGCCGGTCCGGCACTAAAACGCGTCGAAACCCTTTGACTTGCCCCCGCGCGCCGTCGTCATATGGCGTCGCTCGGGGGCGGGCTGAGGGGCGCTGCGGATGAACAAACAGGACCTCGTCGCCGCCGTTGCCGAGGCGACCGGGCTGGGCCGCGGCGATGCGGCCCGGGCGGTCGAGGCGGTGCTCGAGACTGTCACGAGCGCGCTCAAACGGGGCGACGAGGTCAAGCTGGTCGGCTTTGGCACCTTTGCCGTTACGCGCCGCAAGGGGTCGGAAGGCCGCAACCCGCGCACCGGTGAGCCGATGACCGTGCCGCCATCCAACGCCCCCAAGTTCCGCGCCGGCAAGGCATTGAAGGACGCGGTCAACTAGGCTAGGTGCGCCGCTCCCGGGATCCGGGCGCGTAGCTCAGCGGTAGAGCACTCGCTTCACACGCGAGGGGTCGCAGGTTCAAACCCTGCCGCGCCCACCAGGCTAACGCCGGCTGAACAAGTGGTTGTTTTAGGTTAATGGACCTTTGTTCCGGACGGGTCGTTCCGCTTCCACGACCTATCCGGAGAATGAAATGTTTCGTCACATGACACTTGCCGCATCGGCAATCGCCATCCTGGCGACCCCGATCGCCGCCAGCGCCCAGAACGGGGACCGACGCTACGTCGACCGCCAGGAACTGCGCAACGATAACCGCGACGTCCGCGAGCAGCGCCGCGAGTATAACGACGCATTGCGGTCGGGCGACCGCAGCGACATCCGCGATGAGCGCCGCGACTTCAACGAGGCCCGCAACGAACGTCGCCGCGACAAGCAGGATTGGCGGTCGTATCGCAACTACGATTACAACCGCTACCCGCGCGGTCAGAACGCCTATTACGCCGACCAGTATTACCGCGATGGGCGCTATTACCAGCCGCGCCGCCTCGGGGTGAACGACCGCATCTATCGCGGCCGTGACAACCGCTACTACTGCCGTCGCAGCGACGGCACGACCGGCCTGGTGATCGGCGCGATCGGCGGCGGCGTGCTGGGCAATGCCATCGCCTCGGGCGGCTCGAACACGTTGGGCACGGTGCTCGGCGCGATCGGCGGCGGCGTGCTGGGCCGTTCGATCGACCGCAACAACGTCACCTGCCGCTAAACGTCGCGGTCGAAACGAAACGAGGGCACCGGTTCGCCGGTGCCCTTTTCCGTGCGTGGCCGGCACGCCATATGGGCGGGGTCAACAAGGAGTTCCTGCATGGCCTCAGTCCCCGACCTCGGCATTCCCGACGACCAGCGCCGGGCCATCGCGCATGGCCTGTCTCGGCTGCTTGCCGACACCTACACCCTGTACCTGAAGACCCATAATTTCCACTGGAACGTCACCGGCCCGCAGTTCAACTCGCTGCACCTGATGTTTGAGACCCAGTATACCGAACTCGCCCTGGCGGTTGACGCGATCGCCGAGCGCATCCGCGCGCTGGGCGAGCCGGCGCCGGGCAGCTATTCCGCCTACGCCGCGCTCGCCACAGTCAAGGAAGCCGACGGCGTACCGAAAGCCGACGACATGGTCGCTCAGCTGGCCGCCGATCAGGCCACCGTGGTCCGCACCGCCCGCGCGGTTTTCCCCGCTGCGGACGCAGCGCACGACGAACCGACGGCCGACCTGCTGACCCAGCGCATGCAGGTGCACGAGAAGACCGCCTGGATGCTGCGCGCCCAGCTCGGGTGACAAGCGCGGTCCAGGCAGCTACACCGCCGGCCATGCCCGCCCCCGCCGCCCGCGGCTCCGCCATCCGCGCCGCCATCGTGCTGGTGCCGCTGCTCAACTTCCTCGGTGGCGCGTCGGCGAAGGTGTCGGGCCAGACCGGCGACAGTGCGTGGTTCAACGCCCTGACGCTGCCGGCCGTGCAACCGCCCGGCATCGCCTTCCCGATCGCCTGGACGATCCTCTACACGCTGATGGCGATTGCCGCGGCACTGGTTTGGGGCACGCGGGTGCGTGGCCGTTGGGTGGCGCTGGGGCTGTTCGCGGCGCAGCTGGCGATGAACCTCGCCTGGGCGCCCTTGTTCTTCAAGGAGCACCAGATCTTCTACAGCCTGCTGCTGCTCGGCGGCATCTGGCTGGCGGCGGTGATCACCACCTTTGCCTTCGGGCGTGTCAACCGGATCGCGGCATGGCTCCTGCTGCCCTATCTGGTGTGGCTCAGCTTTGCCGCCGCGCTCAACTTCGACATCTGGCAGCTCAACCCGCACGGCGGCCCGACCGTGCTCGCGAAAGGACGATAACCATGCAGACCGAGAACCGCGTGCTCGCCGACCTCGCCCGCGTCGCCACCTCCGCCATGGGCACCTTCGCCGGCGTCGGCCGCGAGATCGAGACCGCGGCGCGCGGCCGTCTGCGCGAGGCGGTCGGCGGCCTCGACATGGTCGAGCGCGACGAGTTCGAGGCGGTCAAGGCGATGGCCGCCACCGCGCGGGCCGAGGTCGAGACGCTGCGCGCCGAACTCGCCGCGCTGCGCGCCGAGCTGGCCGCGGCCCCCAAGAAGGCGAAGGCTGCGCCGATCGTATGAAATCTATCCACAGTTCTTTCCACAAGGCTTCGAGTCGCGCCGTTGCGCGCGCGGTCGCTTGCGGCCAGCGTCCCGCAAGCGTCAGGGGGAGTCGAACATGACCGCCGTCGATCTGGCCTTCAGTCACGTGCCCGCCGCGCCCATCGACATGCTCGAGCATTATTTCAACGCGCACGGGCATAGTTTCGAACGCACCGGCGACGAGGAGATCACCGCCCAGGTCGCGGGCGAGTGGACGACCTATGAGCTGCGTGCCCTGTGGCGGGAGGAAGAGCGCGTCCTGCAGCTGATCGCGCTGCCCGACGTGCGCGTCCCCGACGCCAAGCGCGCCGCGATCTATGAGACCATCGGTCTGATCAACGAGCAATTGTGGATCGGCCATTTCGAGATGTGGTCGGCAGACGGCGCACTGCTGTTCCGCCACGCCACCCTGCTCGACAGCGAGGACGAAGACGACGACATCGACCTGACCATGGGTCAGGCCGAGATGCTGGTCGAAGCCGCGATCGATGAATGCGATCGCTATCATCCGGTGTTCCAGTTCGTGCTGTGGGCCGGCAAGACGCCGAGCGATGCGCTGGCGGCGGCGCTGCTGGATACTGTCGGCGAGGCGTGAACTTGGCGGGATACCGCGTCTTCGGGATGTCCGGCGCGCTGGTCGCGGTGGTCTGGGCGGGCTCCGTCGCCGCGAAACCCGGTACGACCGCCTCGGATTGGGAATATCGCAAGGCGGCGCGGGTGGAAGGCATCAGGGCGTGTGTTGCCGGTGCGACGGCAGCAATGCGGGCACGGGTCGACATTCAGGCGATGTGCGCCTGCACCATCGACCAGCTCATCGTCCGCTATCCCGTCAAGACGATGATGACCGAAAAGTATGCCGGGCTGTCGCTCGCCGATAAGGACATCGCTCGCGCCTGCATGAAGCAATACGCGCCGAAGGGCTGGCAATATTGAGCTTCGACCGGCAGCCCGTCCTGGAGGACGCGCTGGTTCGCCTCCGGCCGTTGAGTGGCGATGACTGGCCGGCGCTGTTCGCGGTGGCGTCGGACCCGCTGATCTGGGCGGGGCACCCGGCGCACGACCGCTGGCAGGAAACGTCGTTCCGCCGCTTTTTCGACGACGCCCTCGCCAGCGGCGGCGCGTTGCTGATCCTCGACCGCACTTCAAGCGAAGTGATCGGTTCGTCGCGCTATGATTTCACCCGAGCCGAGCCCGGTGAAATCGAGATCGGCTGGACCTTTCTGGCGCGCGACCGATGGGGCGGCGCGACCAATCGCGCGATCAAGCGCCTGATGCTGCGCCATGCCTTCCGCTTCATCGACCCGGTCATTTTCCTGGTAGGCGAGACCAATCTACGCTCGCGCCGCGCCATGGAGAAGATCGGCGGCCGGCTGACGGCGCGCCAGGTCGAAGCGGTAATGGCGGGCGTTCCCACGCGCCACGTGGTGTACGCTATCGACCGCGCCGGCTTCGAGCAGGGACCGCTCGGCGGTGGCGCTTTGGCGTAAGGCGGACGATACCGGTGTCATGACCAGCACGCTCACCGACCTCGGCACCATTTGGCTGCTCGGTTGCGGCAACATGGGCGGGGCGTTGCTGCAGCGCTGGATGGCGGGCGGGCTGACGCGGGTCGCGGTGATCGATCCGAAGCCACGCGCGCTGCCCGACGGGATCGCGGCGGGTGCGGGGCCGCCGGATGGGGCATCGCCGGACATTCTGGTGGTGGCGGTCAAGCCGCAGCTGCTCGCCGCGGCGGCTGCCCCAGTGGTGGGGCGCCTGAAGCCCGACACGCTGGTCATTTCGATCATGGCGGGGGTGTCGGCGGCGGCGGTCTCGGCGGCGTTCGGCAGGCGGGCGGTGGTGCGGACGATGCCGAACACGCCCGCGCAGATCGGGCAGGGGGTGACGGCGCTGTTCGGCAGCGATGTCCGGGCCGAGGCGCTGATGACGGCGGCGGGAGCGTGCGTGTGGCTCGACGACGAAGCGCAGTTCGATGCGGTTACCGCGGTGTCGGGGTCTGGGCCCGCCTATGTTTTCGCGTTCGTCGAGGCGCTGGCGCGCGCGGGGGTTGCGGCCGGCCTGCCGGACGGGCTGGCGGCGGAGCTGGCCCTGCAGACCGTCGCGGGAGCAGGGGCGCTGGCCGGACTTCGCGACGCGACACCGGCGGCCCTGCGCGTCGCGGTGACCAGCCCTGCGGGCACGACGGCGGCTGGGCTGGCGGTGCTGCAGCCCGCGCTCGACCGACTGCTGACCGAAACCGTGGCTGCGGCGGCGCGGCGCTCGCGCGAACTGGGTCAGCCGGTGTAGGCTGGCGCGCATGGTGAGCGAAGATCAGGCGCTGAACGGCTGGATGAGCGTGATCGCGCGCGACGGCTGGCGCGACGTGCACGCGGACACGGCAGCGGCAATCGCCGCAATCGACCCCGACGGGACGGCGGCGGTGTTGCCCGACAAATGGAGTGCGCTGGCGGCGTTCGGGCGGCGGCTCGACCGCGCCGCGCTTGCCGAGGCTGCGAGCGACCGTGATGCGAGCGTGCGGGACCGGCTGTTCGCGCTGCTGATGGCGCGCTTCGATGCCGCCGACGACCACAAGGCGGCGGTACGGATGATCGGCGACGCGGCGCGGCGCGATCCGGTGCTGGCGGCCTATCTGGTGGCGAGCCTCAGCCTGTCGGTCAAGCGCATCGCCAGCGCGGCGGGGGTCGACACCACGGGACTGGCGGGGTTCGTCCGCGTCGAGACGCTGGCCGGGCTGGTGCTGCGCGTGTCGCGGACCTGGCTTGACGATACCGACCCCGATCTGGCGGCAACGATGAAGGCGCTGGATACCGCGCTGGAGCGGGCCGAGCGCTGGGCGACGTGGCGCCCCGGCTTCAGCGCGTCGCCAGCGCCTCCACCAGTGCCCGCGTCGGTGCCGGAATAAGCCCCTCCAGAACGTCCCAGAACCCGGTCACCGCGCCCTGGCCGGCCGCCGCATAGGCCGCCGCCATGCCACCCCGCAGTTCTTTGAACAGCGCCGCCTCCAGCGCCGCGCCGGCGGGCGTCAGGGTGAGCAGGCGCTGCCGCCGGTCGCGCGGGCCGACAGTCGCCGCCACCAGCCCCTTGGCCTGCAGCTCGGCGAGCACCCGGCTGAGCGACTGCTTGGTGATGTTGAGCAGCAGCAGCAGATCGCTGACCGGCATTCCCGGCGCGCGCGCGATGAAGTAGAGGGCGCGGTGATGGGCGCGGCCAAAGCCTTCCTTGGCGAGCCGGTCGTCGGCACCGCGAACCATGTTGGCGTAGCCGAAATACAGCAGCTCGATGCCGCGGCGGATTTCGGCCTCGCGCAGGAACAGCGGCGAGGCGGTGGCCGAGGTGCGGGCAAGTGCGTCAACCATATTGACGTATTTTACACATTAAGTTACGCGAAGCAACGTCGCAGCGACATAAAACAATAAGCGGGAGTGCAGAATGAACGGGCCGACCTTCGATGACCGCGACGGCTTCATCTGGTTCGACGGCGCGCTCCGCCCGTGGCGCGATGCCAATGTCCACATCCTGACCCACGCCATGCACTATGCGAGCGCGGTGTTCGAGGGCCAGCGCTGCTATAACGGCAAGGTCTTCGCGCTGGAGCAGCACAGCCAGCGGTTGATCGAATCGGCGCAGCTGCTGGGATTCGAGCTGCCGTGGAGCCGCGAACAGATCGACGCCGCGACCAACGAGACCGTCGCCGCCAACGGACTCACCGACTGCTATGTCCGCCCGATCGCGTGGCGCGGCTCCGAACAGATGGGCGTCGCGGCGCAGCTGACCAAGCCGCACCTTGCCATCGCGTGCTGGGAATGGGGCGCATATTTCGGCGAGGAGGCGCTGCGCAAGGGCCTGCGCCTGAACGTCGCCCAGTGGCGGCGGCCAGCGCCCTACACCGCGCCGACGCGGTCGAAGGCCGCCGGGCTCTACATGATCTGCACGCTGTCGAAGCATGCCGCCGCCGACGCCGGCTATGACGATGCGCTGATGCTCGACTGGCGGGGCCAGGTGGCGGAGGCGACCGGAGCCAATATCTTTTTCCTGAAGGACGGCGTGCTGCACACCCCGACACCCGATTGCTTCCTCGACGGCATTACCCGCCGGACCGTGATGGGCCTGGCGCGCCAGCGTGGCGTCGAAATCGTCGAGCGCGCCATCTGGCCGGAGGAACTCGAGACGTTCCAGCAGGCATTCCTGACCGGCAGCGCCGCCGAGGTGACGCCGCTGGCGGAGATCGGACCGTGGCGGTTCGAGGTCGGCGACCTCACCCGGCAGCTCGCCGCGGACTATGCGGCACTGGTGCGCGGAAGCAACACGCTTTAAATTGCTGCACTTGCGGTCTCTCGTCGGAGAAACTAAACGCTCCGGCGACCGTTCACGCGACGGCAATAAATTCTCGGCAATTAGGCCGAGTTATGAGTGTTTTGCGTCGCGTCCAGCGTATTCATGCCGATCGGGAGTCGATGGCCCAGCGTGCCTTGCCAGTGTTTGCCGTGATCGCTCTTGCAGCGACACTATGGGTCGTGCCGTCAATCGGCTCGCAGGGCATGGGCACAATGGGCGAGCGCTTTGCCCACGCGGATCGCAGTTTGATCGAACAGGATGCCGTGCCCGCCACCGTGCATGCCGTGTTGCGCGATGCGGATATCCAGGTCGAGGCGACGCTGGCGCGTTGAGCCGGTGAGGTTTGCCGGGTTACGTCGATTGACGGGGACTGCCGCCAACCCTAAACCCCGCCTCCGAAAGCGGGTGACTTCTTGATGATGCAGCGGTTCGGGAAAGTCGCCGTTGCGGCGTTGGCGGCGACGCTTGCGCTGCCGGTCGGCGGCCAGTCGATCGATCCGCGCGTCCTCGACCGACTGCAGGGTCAGCTCGGCGCCAGCTCATCCTCGTCGCTCGGCGGCAGCGCGCTCGACCGTGCCCGCGACAGCGGCGAACAGCGGCTTACCCCATCCGAGCTTGCGGCCCAGCGCACCGGCCGGGTCGACACGCCCGAGGAGCAGGAGCTGCGCCGTATCCAGTCGCGCCGTCAGCTTGACCGCCTCTACCGTCCGTCGCCCGTTGAGCGCGAGTACCGCGATCGGCTGTCCGACCCGACCTTGCGCCAGTTTGGTTACGAGCTGTTCCAGTCGGTGCCGAACAGCGCGGGGCCGCTCACCGGCGCGGTTTCCGACTCCTACATCATTGGCCCCGGCGACGAGGTCGTCGTCCAGTTCCAGGGTGCCAGCAACGACACCCGCACCGTGCGCGTCGACCGCGAGGGGCGGCTGGTCGTCGGCGCCGTACCGCCGATTCAGGCCGCCGGCCGCTCGCTCGGCGCGGTCCGCAACGACCTTGCTGCGGCCACCCGGCGGACGCTGATCGGCACCGACGTCTACGTCAGCCTGGGCAACGCCCGCAGTGCCACGGTCTTCGTCGGCGGCGAAGTCGAACGGCCCGGGCAATTCTCGCTGACGTCGCTCGCCGATATCTCGGCGGCGCTGGCCCAGGCCGGCGGCGTTCGCCGCACCGGCAGCTTGCGCAACGTCCGGATCGTCCATGCTGGCGGCGGCACGCAGATCGTGGATCTCTATGGCCTGCTCGGCATCGGCGCACCGCCCGCTACCCGGCTGCGCGACGGCGACCGGATCATCGTCCCTGTCATCGGCGATACCGTCGCCATCGCCGGCAACGTCGCGCGTCCCGGCATCTACGAGATCCGCAAGGGTACGTCGGTAGGCGCTTTGCTCGACTATGCCGGCGGCGCGCTCCGTCCGCGCGGCAACTCGATTGCGATCAGCCGCATCGCTCCTGATGGTTCAGAGCAGTTCGTGCGTTCGGCCGGCCTGGCCAGCGCGCTGATCCCCGGCGACGCGGTGCAGCTGACCGGCGGCAGCGCCGGTGGTGCCGCCGGGCGTGTGATCCTGCGCGGTTACGTCGCCAACCCGGGGCCGCGCTCGCTTGGCGCCGCGCCGACGGTTCGCGACCTGCTCGGCGAGGTGCGCGACCTGCGCTTCGATACCTACCTGCCGATGGCGGTGCTGGTCCGCCGCGACCCGGCGACCGCAGCGCGCCTGTTCGAGCCGGTCAACCTGGTGTCGGCGTTGAACAGTGCACCGGGCGTCCCGCTGCGCAGCGACGACCGGCTGTACGTGTTCAGCCGCGGCGATATCGACTTCCTCAACCGCGCGCCGGTGCGCCGCATTGTGCTCGGCCAGCCCAACACCCTGCGCGAATGTGTTTCGCTCGAACGGCTCGAGGGGCTGGTTGCGGACACCCAGTCGTCGCGCTTCAGCGCCGTGACCCGCGGCAGCTTCATCGTCGAGCGCAAGGGCCGCAGCGAGATCGCCGCGGTCGGCGGTGTGTCCGGCACACGGCGCGGTGACGAGAACCTGCGCACCGGCGGTGATCAGTCGCGCAGCAGCCGAAGCGACGCCGAGACCGACCCGCGCCTTGCCCAAAGCGAAGACAACGCGGCGATCGACGACCAGCTCGACACCGGTCGGAATGACCCGTCGGCGCAAAGCTCGGCGACGGACGAGCCTGCTGAGGCGGCCAGCAGCTATGCCCAGTCGGCACGCACGCCGGTCGAACTGCGCCGCTGCCCGGCGGTTTTCGAGGAGGAGCCCGAGCTGCTGCCCGTCCTGATCGAAAACGCGGTGTCGGTCAGCGGCTCGGTGCGCCGCCCTGGCGCGTATCCGATCGCCGGCAGTGCCTCGGCCCGCGACCTCGCCGCCGCCGCTGAGGGCGTGCTGGGCAACGGCTCGCGGCTGACGCTCGACGTAACGCGCACCGGTGGTGACACCAGTACCCAGGAGCGGATTGCCTCCGATGCCGGGGGCCTAGCGCTCGCGTCGACGCGCATCAGCGCCGGCGACGATATCCGCTTCAACGGCCCACAGGCCCAGGCCGAGGCCGGCGGCGTGCTGCTGACCGGCGAATTTGCGCGGCCCGGCCTCTATTCGATCCGCAAGGGCGAAACCCTGTCGCAGCTGATCGCACGCGCCGGCGGCCTGTCGCCGCTGGCCTACCCCTACGGCACCGTCTTCACGCGGCGCAGCGTCAAGGAACTTCAGCAGGAAGGTTTCCGCCGCACTGGTCGCGAGCTGACCACCGGGCTGCTCGCGGCGTCGGCGCGCAAGGCCCAGCAAAGCGGCGATTCGCTGCTCGCCGCGCAGCAGCTTATCCGGCAGCTGTCGACGGTCGAGGCGCCCGGTCGCATCGTCATCGAGGCCGATCCGCGCGTGCTCGGCCTCCGTCCCGACCTCGACACCGTGCTGGAGAGCGGCGACGCGATTTACGTGCCGAAGCAGCCGAACTTCGTGCTCGCGCTAGGCGACGTCAACAATCCGGGCGCGCTGCAGTTCGTCGCTGGCAAGTCGGCGCGCGATTATCTCGGTGAAACTGGCGGCACTCAGCGGTCCGCTGACAACAGCCGGGTCTTCGTGGTCCTTCCCAACGGCACCTCGCAACCGCTCAGGAACGGTCGCGCAAGGGGCTCGATGCTCACCGTGATTCCGCCGGGCTCGACGATCGTCGTACCCAAGAATATCGATCCGCTGCTGACGCTCGATGTGGCGCGCGACGTCTCCTCGATCGTCGGCTCGCTGATCAGCTCGCTCGCGACGCTGGCGATCCTCGCCACCAACTGATGAGCGTCAACAGCTTCGGCCGGGTCTTTCGCTTCACGACGTGGGGCGAGAGCCACGGCCCGGCGATCGGCGCGGTGGTCGATGGCTGTCCGCCCGGGCTGGCGCTGGCCGACGCCGACATCCAGCCGTGGCTTGACCGGCGGCGGCCCGGCACCTCGCGGTTCACAACGCAGCGGCAGGAGCCCGATCAGGTACGCATCCTGTCAGGCGTCTATGAAGGACGCACCACCGGCACGCCGATCAGCCTGATGATCGACAATGTCGACCAGCGGTCGAAGGACTACACCCAGGTCGCGCAGAGCTACCGGCCGGGCCATGCCGACTATGCCTACGACGCCAAGTATGGCTTCCGCGACCCGCGCGGCGGCGGGCGGGCGAGCGCGCGCGAGACGGCGTCGCGGGTGGCGGCGGGCGCGGTGGCCCGGCTGGTGATCCCCGAGGTACGCGTCCGCGCCTATCTCGTCGAACTCGGCGGTATCGCCATCGACCGCGCCGCGTTCGACGATGCGGAGATCGACCGCAACCCGTTCTTTTGCCCCGATGACGCCGCGGCTTTGCGCTGGGAAGCTGCGCTCGACGCGGCGCGCAAGGATGGGTCGTCGCTCGGCGCGGTGGTAGAGTGCTTGGCCACCGGCGTACCGGCGGGGTGGGGCAGCCCGGTCTACGGCAAGCTCGATGCCGATCTCGCCGCCGCCTGCATGGGCATCAACGCAGTCAAGGGTGTCGAGATCGGCGACGGCTTCGGCGCGGCTCGGCTGCGCGGCGAGCAGAACGCCGACGCGATGCGGCCCGGCGCCGACGGCCCGCTGTTCCTCGCCAACCATGCCGGCGGGACGGCGGGCGGCATTTCGACCGGTCAGCCGATCGTCGTGCGCATGGCGCTGAAGCCGACGTCGTCGATTCTGACCCCGGTCCAAACCATCGACCGCAGCGGCGCGGCGGCGGAGATCGTCACCACCGGCCGCCACGACCCCTGCGTCGGCATCCGCGCCGCGCCGGTGATGGAGGCGATGGTAGCGTTGGTTCTGGCTGATGCGAAACTGCAGCATCGCGCGCAGACAGGCCTTTAAACTCCGGCGAGTTCCACTATATTAGGTGAGTAATACACCAGGAGCGCGCCCGATGGCGATTGACCGTTACCGCACGCATGACATCGGCCAGCCCGTTGCGTCGACGCTGATCACCTACGTGGTGTGGTTCTTCCTCGGCAACCTCGGCGGCCACCGTTTCGTTACCGGGCGCGTCGGCTCGGGGCTGGTCATGCTGATGCTGCACGGGCTTGGCTGGCTGACCTTCTGGTTCGGCCTCGGTTACGTCATATGGGCCTTTGTCGGTATCTGGTGGCTGATCGACGCGCTGCTTATTCCCGGCTGGCTGCGCGGCCGCTAGAAGAATCGGACAATCCGGGGAGACCGAAGATGTTCGTCCGTGCCTGTGCCGCCGCCGTCCTGTTTGCCGCCAGCGCCGCCACCGCGGCGGAATTCGGGCCGCAGCCCGCCGCCCCGGCGGCGACATCGTTCAAGGTCGGCGCTCTCGAGCTCGTATCGCTGCGCGATGCGCTGTTCCTGGTTCCCAACGATGCCAAGACCTTTGGTGTTGACGCCGGCGTCCCGGCAGTAGCCGCGCTGCTGAAGCGCAACGGCCTGCCCGAGGACCGCATCGCAGGGGCGGTCAACGTGTTGCTGGTCCGGCTGCCCAAGCGCATCGTGCTGCTCGACACCGGTCTCGGCCCGAAGGCAGGCGGGGTGCTGATCGAGAGCCTCGCGATGGCCGGCGTGACGCCGGGTTCGGTCAATGACATCCTGATCACCCACAGTCATGGCGACCATATCGGCGGCCTTTTGAACGCCGACGGTGCGCCCGCCTTCCCGAACGCGACAATCCACATGGCGGCGGCGGAATGGGACTTTCTGAAATCCCAAAAATCGGCGGCAGCGCTGGTCAGGGCGGTCGGTGCCAAGGTCACGACGTTCGCGCCCGGTAGCGAGGTCTTCCCCGGCATCACCGCCGTCGCCATTGTCGGCCACACACCCGGTCATGTCGGCTATGAGCTAACCAGCGGCAAGGCGAAGCTGCTCGACATCGGCGACACCGCGCACAGCTCGGTCGTGTCGCTAGCGCAGCCGGGCTGGACGATGGGCTTCGACAGCGACAAGGCGGCCAGCAAGACCAGCCGAACTGCGACGCTCGACCGGCTGGCGCGCACTCACGAGACGGTGTTTGCGCCGCACTTCCCCTATCCCGGCGTCGGCACCGTGGCGCCGACCCGGTCGGGATTCATGTGGAGGGCGGGGCTGCCGCGTTAGTCGACGAACGGATCGCGCACCAGGATGGTGTCCTGCCGCTCCGGTGAGGTGCTGACCATCGCCACCGGGCAATCGGTCAGTTCCTCGATGCGGCGGATATACTTGATGGCCTGTGCCGGCAGCTGCGCCCAGCTGCGTGCGCCCGCGGTCGACTCGCTCCAGCCTTCGAAGACTTCGTAGATCGGTTCGACCGCGGCCTGGTCGGCGGCGTGCGCCGGGAAATGATCGAGCGTCTTGCCGCCGAGCCGGTAGCCGGTGCAGATCTTCAGTTCCTCGAAGCCGTCGAGCACATCCAGCTTGGTCAGCGCCATGCCACGGACGCCCGACACCTGGCACGACTGGCGCACCAGCACCGCGTCGAACCAGCCGCAGCGCCGCTTGCGGCCGGTGACCGTACCGAACTCGTGCCCACGCTCACCGAGCCGCTGGCCGACAGCGTCCTCAAGCTCGGTCGGGAACGGCCCGCTGCCGACCCGGGTGGTGTAGGCCTTGACGATGCCGAGGACGTAGCCGACCGACCCCGGCCCCATGCCGCTGCCGGCCGCTGCCGTCCCCGCTACGACGTTGGACGAGGTTACGAAGGGATAGGTGCCGTGGTCGACATCGAGCAGCACGCCCTGCGCGCCCTCGAACAGGATGCGCTTGCCGGCGCGGCGCGCGTCGCCCAGCGCCGCCCAGACCGGCGCGGCGAAGGGCAGCACGAACGGTGCGATCTCCGCGAGTGCCGCGACCAACGCCTCGCGGTCGACCGGCGGCATGCCGAAGCCGGTGCGCAGCGCGTCGTGATGCGCGAGCAGCCGGTCGAGCTGCGGTCCCGCCTTGTCGAGATGCGCGAGGTCGCAGACCCTGAGCGCGCGCCGCCCGGCCTTATCCTCGTACGCCGGGCCGATGCCACGCCGGGTGGTGCCGATCTTGCCGGCACCGCTGGCATCCTCGCGCGCGCCGTCTAGGTCGGAATGCAGCGGCAGGATCAGCGGGCAGGTCTCGGCGACCTGCAGGTTGGCGGGCGTGATCTCGACACCCTGACCGCGCAATTTCTCGACTTCCGCCTTGAAGTGCCACGGGTCGAAGACGACGCCGTTGCCGATGACCGAAAGCGCGCCGCGAACGATGCCCGACGGCAGCAGGCTGAGCTTGTAGGTCTGGTTGCCAATGACCAGCGTGTGGCCGGCGTTATGCCCGCCCTGGAAGCGCACCACGACGTCAGCGCGCTCGCTCAGCCAGTCGACGATCTTTCCCTTGCCCTCGTCGCCCCATTGCGCACCGATGACGACGACGTTGGCCAATTCCGTTTCCTTAACTAGAGCGCCGCCGCCTCTACACCGTTCCAGCGGTGTGTGCAGCCCTGCGGGCGGCCATCGTCCAGTGCCGCAACAGTCGTCCAGCCGTCGGCCCGGAGGCGCGACCCGACCTCGGGTGCGGTGCCGCGCGGTAGCCAGACGCTGCGCCGCTTCGCCTGGCCGAGACCAGCATCGACCAGCCCGTCAAGATATAGGGACACGCCGACCGCCGCCTCGTCGCCGCCATCGTGGATCACGCGGTAGCTGCCGCCGCGGCCGAGTTCGCCGCGCACCCCGTCGGCGAAGATCGAGAAGCCGATCCAGCTTTGATACTCGAAGCCGTGCCGCTCGGTCGGGTCTAGGGTCAGGCGCACGCCCGGCAGCGCGGCGGCGACCTCCGCAATGCCCGCGATACGGCTGGCAAGCAGCCCGGCATGATCGAAGGCGCGCAGTCGGGGCAGGGCGGCATCGATGGGACCGGTGGCAGCCGTCAGCGGCAGCCAGTCGGCGAACCCTGCCGCCGCCATGCCGCCAGCGTCCTTCATATCGAGCAATGCCTGCAGCGCCTCGATCCTTGCGCGCGGCAGCATGTGGCTGGCGAGGGTTTCGACGATATCGGGCAACGTCAGGTCTACCGATAGCCCGGTGACGCCCGCCGCGGTCAGCGCCTCGATGGCGACTCCCAGGATCTCGCTGACGGCGGCAACGGAGTCGCTGCCGATCAGCTCCGCACCGGCCTGCAGCATCTCACGCTCGGGGGTCAGCTGGCTGCCCTTTACGCGGAGCACCGGGCCGGCATAGCTGAGCCGCAGTGGACGCGGCTGGTGGGCAAGGCGGGTGGCCGCGACACGCCCGACCTGGCCGGTGATGTCCGACCGGACGGCCAGCGTGCGCTGCGTCACCGGATCGACGAAGCGCATCAGGTCGCGGCGCTGCGTCGTCGGTCCAAGCCGCCCCGCCAGGGTCTCCTCGTATTCGACCAGCGGCGGCTGGACGCGGGCATAGCCGTGGCTCCCGACGACACCGAGCAACGTCGCGGTCAGCGCCGCCGCCGCCTCGGCCTGCGGCGGCAGCCGGTCGCGGATGCCCTCGGGAAGCAGCCCGTGGGTCACTGGAAGTACAGCGCCTTGACCGTCTTCACGCCCGGCAGGCGGCATACCGACCACAGGAGCGGGTCCGGGATCGCGCTGTCGACCGAGAGCAGTAGCACCGCCTCCGACCCGGCATCGCGGCGGCCGAGGTGGAAAGTACCGATGTTGACCCCGGCCTCGCCCAGCGTCGAGCCGAGGCGGCCGATGAAGCCGGGCTTGTCCTCGTTGACGATGAACAGCATGGCGCCGTTCAGCTCGGCCTCGATGTTGATGCCGATGATCTCGACCAGGCGCGGATCGCGATTGCCGAACAGGGTGCCGGCCACCGAACGCTCGCCCTCTGCGTTCTTGACCGTGACGCGGACCAGCGTGTGGTAATCGGTCTCGCGCTCGTGCCGCACTTCGGCGACCTCGATGCCGCGCTCGCGCGCGAGGTAGGGTGCGTTGACCATGTTCACCGTGTCGCTGTGCGGCCGCATCAGGCCGGCGAGCACGGCCGCCGTGATCGGCTTGATGTTGAGCTCCGCCGCCGCGCCCTCGACCTCGACCGTGACCGCGCTCAGGCCCTCGCCCGAGAGCTGGCCGATGAGCAGGCCAAGCTTTTCCGCCAGCGCCATATAGGGGCGCAACCGCGGCGCTTCTTCGGCCGACAGCGACGGCACGTTCAGCGCGTTGGTGACGCCGCCGGTCAGCAGGAAGTCGCTCATCTGCTCGGCGACCTGGATCGCGACGTTGACCTGCGCCTCGTCGGTCGAGGCGCCGAGGTGCGGGGTCGAGATGAAGTTCGGAGTGCCGAACAGCGGCGAAGCCTTGGCCGGCTCCTCGACGAACACGTCGAGCGCAGCGCCGCCGATGTGGCCGGAGTCGAGGCCCGCCTTCAGCGCCGCCTCGTCGATCAGGCCGCCGCGCGCGCAGTTGATGATCCGCACCCCCGGCCGGGTTTTGGCGAGGTTCTCCGCCGACAGGATGTTGCGGGTGGAATCGGTCAGCGGCGTGTGCAGCGTAATGAACTCGGCGCGGGCCAGCAGCTCGTCGAGCGTCACCTTCTCGATGCCGAGCGTCTCTGCACGCTCGGGCGTCAGGAACGGGTCATAGGCGATGACCTTCATGCGCAGCCCGAGCGCGCGGTCGGCGACGATGCTGCCGATGTTACCGGCGCCGATCAGGCCGAGCGTCTTGGCGGTCAGCTCGACCCCCATGAAGCGGTTCTTCTCCCACTTGCCGGCCTGGGTCGAGGCATCCGCCTCGGGCAGCTGCCGGGCAAGCGCGAACATCAGCGCGATGGCGTGCTCGGCGGTGGTGATCGAGTTGCCAAACGGCGTGTTCATGACGACGACACCCGCAGCCGACGCGGCCGGGATATCGACGTTGTCGACGCCGATGCCGGCGCGGCCGATGACCTTCAGGTTGGTCGCCGCCGCGATGACGTCCTTCACCGCCTTGGTCGAGGAGCGGATGGCGAGGCCGTCGTAGTTGCCGATGATCTTGATCAGCTCGTCCTTCGACAGGCCGGTGATCTCGTCGACCTCGACCCCGCGGGCGCGGAATATCTCGGCGGCTTTAGGGGACATCTGGTCGGAAATGAGGACCTTGGGCATGGGTTTTGCTCCGGAAAGGAAGCGCGGCGCGGCGTGCGCGCGGCGCGAATAAGAATTGCTTAGGCGGCGGTGACCTGGGCGTGCGCCCAGTCGAGCCACGGCCCCAACGCCTCGATGTCGGCGGTATCGACCGTCGAGCCGCACCAGATTCTGAGGCCCGGCGGCGCGTCGCGGTAGCCGCCGATGTCGAAGGCGACGCCCTCCTTCTCCAGCAGCGCTGCGATCGCCTTGGGCACATCTTCCGACGCGCCCGGCAGGGTCAGGCAGACGCTGGTGTTGGAGCGGGTGTGTGGATCGGCGGCGAGGTGCGCGACCCACGGCGTCGCTTCGACCCAGCGGTTCAGCGCGGCGGCATTGGCATCGGCGCGGGCCTGCATCTCGGTCAGGCCGCCGATCGACTTCGCCCATTCCAGCGCGTCGATACAATCCTCGACCGCCAGCATCGACGGCGTGTTGATCGTCTCGCCGCTGAACACGCCCTCGACCAGCTTGCCCTTCGAGGTCAGGCGGAAAACCTTCGGCAGCGGCCAGGCCGGCGCGTAGGTCTCCAGCCGTTCGACGGCGCGGGGCCCGAGGATGAGCACGCCGTGCGCACCTTCGCCGCCCAGCGCCTTCTGCCAGCTGAAGGTCAGCACATCGACCTTGGTCCAATCGACATCTTGCGCGAACACCGCGCTGGTCGCGTCGACCAGCATCAGCCCCTCGCGGTCGTCGCGGACCCAGTCGTAGTTCGGAATACGGACGCCCGACGTGGTGCCGTTGGCGGTGAAGCAGACGTCGTGGCCCTGCGGCACGCGGGTCAGGTCGGGCAGCTCGCCGTAGGGCGCAGTGACGACCTGCGCGTCGAGCTTCAGTTGCTTGAGCGCGTCGGTGACCCAGCCTTCGCCGAAGCTCTCCCACGCCAGCATGGTAACCGGCCGGGCGCCCAGCATCGTCCACATCGCCATCTCATAGGCGCCGGTGTCGGAGCCCGGCACGATGCCGATGCGGTGCGTCTCGGGCACGCCGAGCACCTCGCGGGTCAAGTCGATCGCCAGCTTGAGCCGAGCCTTACCGATCTTGGAGCGGTGCGAGCGGCCGAGGCTGTCGGTGGCGAGCCCGGCGGCGGTCCACCCCGGTCTCTTGGCACACGGCCCGGACGAAAAATGCGCACGCGCAGGGCGCGTGGTCGGACGTTCAGTCATCAGTCTCTCCTCACAGAGAGCACGCGCCGCGTTGGGACGGCGTGGCCCGCCGCCGTCACTAGAGGCGCGGGCCGGGGTGTCAAATCATTAGTGCGGGAGTATGAGCGCGGCCATGCATCCGAACCTGCCCGATCGCCTGTTTCCGACCGCGCGCGCCGAGGCGGCGACTGCCGCGCACCCGACCGCCGTGCCGCAGACCGAGCACCCGGCCTATGCGCTGGCCTTCCAGGATAACGAATTTCTGCTGCGCGACGAGCTGCGCCCCGTCCGGCTGCAGCTGGAGATGGCCAAGGCCGACCTGCTGCTGAACGAGGCGGGCATCAAGTCAACCTTCGTGTTCTACGGCTCGGCGCGCATCCCGGCGCCCGAGGATGCGCAGGGTCTGGTCGACGCCGCGAAGACTCCTCATGCGCGGGCGATCGCCGAGCGGCTGGCGGCCAACTCGCGCTATTATGACGAGGCCCGCAAGCTGGCTCGGCTGGCGTCAGGCGAGGGCATGGATGAGCGCTGGTTCACCGTCTGCTCGGGCGGCGGCCCGTCGATCATGGAGGCGGCGAACCGCGGTGCCGCCGACGTTGGCGCGCCGTCCGTCGGCCTCAACATCGTGCTGCCGTTCGAGCAGGTGCCCAATCCCTATGTCACGCCGGGCCTGAGCTTCCAGTTCCACTATTTCGCGCTGCGCAAGATGCACTTCTTGATGCGCGCCCGCGCCGTCGCGGTGTTCCCGGGCGGGTTCGGCACGCTCGACGAGTTCCTGGAGTTGCTGACGCTGGTGCAGACCGGCAAGGTCGCGGCGCTGCCGATCCTGCTCTATGGCCGCGACTTCTGGGCTCGCATCATCAACTGGCAGGCGCTCGCCGACGAAGGCGTCATCGCCCAGGGCGATCTCGACCTGTTCACCATCGTCGACACGGCCGAAGAGGGCTGGCGTATCGTCTGCGAGCACTACAAGATCTGCTGACGGGGAGGGCGGGAGCGACCATGGACGAAGAGCGGGAGCGAGCCTGCGCGCCGGCTCGGGTACCGCGCGCCATGGCCAATGCGGTCGCCGGTTACCGCTGGGCCCGCAGCACGGTCGGCGAGTCGGGCGGCAAGGTCTACCGGCTCGGCGGCAAGCCCGGTGCCCCCGCGCTGTACCTGAAGGGGGGCAGCGGGTCCGTTGCCGGGGATGTCGCTGCCGAGGCGGACAGGCTGCGCTGGCTCGCCGGGCATGTGCCGGTGCCGGCCGTGCAGCAGTGCATCGCGACCCGCCACAAGGCCTGGCTGCTGATGACCGCGCTGCCAGGCCGGACCGCCTGGCAAGCGCTGGCCGCTGACCGGCAAGGCCAGCGCGCGGTCGTCGACTCGCTTTCGGCGTTCCTGCGGCGGCTGCACGCCATTCCAGTCGCCGGATGTCCGTTCGACAGCGGGCATGTCCTCCGCCTCGCCGCAGCGCGGCACCGCGTCGAGACGGGCGCTGTCGACGAGGACGACTTCGACGACGAGCGCGCCGGCTGGACCGCCGAACAGGTCTGGGCGGCGCTGCACCGCCTACTGCCCTTCGCACCCGAGCCGGTCGTCACGCACGGCGATTTCTCGCTCGATAATTTGCTGTTGCACGACGGCGCGGTCGCCGGCTGCATCGACGTCGGGCGCGCCGGTGTCGCCGACCGCTACCAGGATATCGCCATCCTGTGGAACTGCCTCGGCGAGTTCGACGCGGCGCTGCGGACCCGCTTCCTGGCGCAATACGGCATCGATCGACTGGATCAGCGCAGGCTCGACTTCCACCTGATGCTCGACGAGCTGTTCTGAGCAAACGCTCCGGCAACCCTGTCCGAAAACCGCCAGACATTGCGTTCGAACGGGCCTAGACCGGCGCCATGCACACCGACGCCCAAGCCTGCTACGCCGCCATGCTCTCCCGTGACCCGGCGACCGATGGCCGGTTCTTCACCTGCGTGAAGACCACCGGCATCTTCTGCCGCAACGTCTGCCCAGCACGCCCGCCGCACCTGAAGAACTGCGTCTTCGTCGCGACCGCAGCGCAAGCGGCGGCGGCAGGCTTCCGTGCCTGCAAGCGCTGCCGGCCGGAAAGCGCGCCCGCCAGCCCGGCGTGGATCGGCAGCGCGTCGAGCGTCAGCCGGGCGCTCAAGCTGATCCAGGACGGCGCGCTCGATGCCGAGAACGAGGGCCGCGGCGAAGTGCTAGGCGACAAGCTGGGCCTAGGCGAGCGCCAGGTGCGCCGCCTGTTCAAACGTCACCTCGGCGCGACGCCGGTTGCAGTCGCGCAGGCCAAGCGCCTCGCCGCCGCCGCTACACTCATCGACGAAGGCCGCCTCAAGATGTCGGAGGTGGCACTTGCCGCCGGCTTCGGCAGCGTCCGCCGCTTCAACGAAGTCTTTGCCGCCGTCCACGGCGAAACCCCCGCGGCGCGTCGCCGCCGCTCAGCCCAGGGAACCGTCATGCACCTCACCCTCTCCATCTATCCGGCACCGGTCGGCGACCTGTTGGTCGTCAGCGACGCGGACGGCGCGCTCAGGGCGCTCGACTTCGCCGATTACGAGGCGCGGATGCGGACCCTGCTCGGCCGCCACTACGGCGCGTTCGAGCTGGGCAACGGGCCGCTACCTTCCGCCATTGCCGACGCGCTCGACGCCTATTTCGGCGGCGACCTGCACGCGCTGGACGCGCTGACGGTGCGGACGGGGGGCAGCGATTTCCAGCGCGGCGTCTGGGCGGCGTTGCGCGCGATCCCGGCCGGCACCACCACCGGCTATGGCGCGCTCGCGGCAAAGCTCGGCAAGCCCGGCGCGGCGCGTGCGGTCGGGCTGGCGAACGGCTCCAACCCGATCGGCATCGTCGTGCCCTGCCACCGTGTCATCGGCGCCAGCGGTGCGCTGACCGGATATGCGGGCGGGGTGGAGCGCAAGCGCTGGCTGCTGGAGCACGAAGGCGCGCTGCGCTAGATAGCACGGCGGGAGGAACGTCCGATGCCGAAGCTCGCCACCTGCCTCTGGTACGCCAACGAGGCCGAGGCCGCCGCCAACTTCTACGTCTCGTTGCTGCCCGATTCGCGCGTCGATCACGTCCACCACGCGCCCAACGACTATCCCGGCGGCAAGCAGGGCGACCCGCTGCTGGTCGAATTCACCCTAGCCGGCCACGCCATGCAGGGGCTGAACGGCGGCGAGGCGCAGCCTTATTCGAACGCCGCCTCGATCTCGGTCGAATGCGAGGATCAGGCCGAGGTCGACCGGCTGTGGGCGGCGTTGACCGCCGACGGCGGCAAGGAAGTTCAGTGCGGCTGGCTCAACGACCGCTGGGGCGTGCCCTGGCAGATCGTGCCGAAGCAGATGCTTCGCCTGTTGTCCGACCCCGACCGCGCACGCGCGAAGCGCGCGTTCGACGCGATGGGGGCGATGATCAAGCTCGACGTCGCCGAACTGGAGCGGGCGGCGGCGGGCTAGACCTCAAACTCCAAAATCACCGCGTCGACCGCGAGGCTGTCGCCGGGCCTGACCTTGACCTCCTTGATCGTCGCGGACTTCTCGGCGCGGAGGATATTCTCCATCTTCATCGCCTCGACGGTGGCGAGCGGCTGGCCGGCCTCGACCTTGTCACCTGCCGCCACGTCCAGCTTCACGATCAGGCCGGGCATCGGGCATAGGAGGAAGCGCGACAGATCGGGCGCGACCTTGGGGATCATGTGCCGGGCCAGCTCCGCCGCGCGCGGGCTGAGCACCCGCACCGGGTGCGTCGCGCCCGCAGTGGTCAGGCGGTAGCCAACCGCCAGCCGGTCGATCGCGACCGTGAAGCCGCGCTTGTCCAGCCGCGCCTCGAACCGCGGCGTGCCGACGCGCCACGCGGTCGACAGCATGTGCTCGGTCCCGTCGATGGTCAGCATGAACGCCTCCCCGGCGTCGTCGACAGTGACCGCATGGTCGGTGCCGTCCAGCTGCACCACCCAGTCCGTACCGAATTGCGCGCCGTTGCCGTCGAGCTGGCCGTCAATTAGCTGCGCGCGCTCGGCGACGGTCGCGTGGATGACCGCGGCGGCGGCGACGATGTTCGCCCGCGTCGCCTCGTCGAGCGGGCTGCCGTGGAAGCCGTTGGGATATTCCTCGGCGATGAAGGCGGTGGTGACCTGCTCGCCAGCGGTGAACCGCGGGTGGCGCATCAGCGCGCCAAGGAAGTCGATGTTGTTGCCGACGCCGCGCACCAGATAGGCATCGAGCGCCGCAGCCTGCGCCTTGATCGCCGCGGCGCGGGTTGGGCCGTGGGTGATCAGCTTGGCGATCATCGGATCGTAAAAGCGGCTGATTTCGCTGCCCTCGACGACACCGGTGTCGACGCGGACATTAGCGCCCTCGGGCGGCAACAGGCGCGACAGCCGCCCGGTCGACGGCAGGAAGCCGCGGTACGGGTCCTCGGCATAGACCCGCGTCTCGATGGCGTGGCCGTTCAGTTGCACGTCGGCCTGAGTGAAGCCTAGCGGCTCGCCCGCCGCCACCCGGATCATGTCCTCGACCAGGTCGCGGCCGGTGATCAGCTCGGTCACCGGATGCTCGACCTGCAGCCGGGTGTTCATCTCCAGGAAGTAGAAGCTGCGATCGGCACCGGCGATGAACTCCACCGTGCCGGCCGAGAAATAGCCGACGCCGCGGGCCAGCGCGACCGCCTGCTCGCCCATTGCCTGGCGCATTTCGGGCGTGACGAACGGGGAGGGCGCCTCCTCGACGACCTTCTGGTGGCGGCGCTGGATCGAGCAGTCGCGCTCGTTCAGGTAGACGATATTGCCTTGGCTGTCGCCGAGCAGCTGGATCTCGATATGGCGCGGCTGCTCGACGAATTTCTCGATGAAGACGCGGTCGTCGCCGAAGCTGGCCAGCCCCTCGCGCTTGGTCGCCTCGAACCCCTCACGGACGTCCTTCTCGCCATAGGCCAGCCGCATCCCCTTGCCGCCGCCGCCGGCCGAGGCTTTCATCATCACCGGATAGCCGATCTCGCCCGCGATCCGCACCGCCTCGTCGGTATCGGCAATCTCGCCGAGATAGCCCGGCACGACCGACACGCCCGCCGCCTTGGCGAGCTTCTTCGATTCAATCTTGTCGCCCATCGCCGCGATCGCCTTGGGCGGCGGCCCGATGAAGACGATCCCGGCCTTGTCGAGCGCCTTCGCGAAACTCTCCCGCTCGGACAGGAAGCCATAGCCCGGATGCACCGCTTCCGCCCCGGTCGCCTTACACGCGTCAATGATCAACTCGGCTTTGAGATAGCTTTCCGCCGCCGGCGCCGCCCCCAGCCGCACGCTCTCGTCCGCCAACCGCACATGCGGCGCGCGCGCGTCGGCGTCGGAATAGACCGCAACGGTCCTGATCCCCATCGCCTTGGCGGTGCGGATCACCCGGCAAGCAATTTCGCCCCGGTTTGCGATCAGGATTTTATTAAACATCAATGGATCCAACGTCTTTTCGAATACGTCGCCAAGAGGCTGTCAGGAGCATCCGAGCGCCGGACAATATGGCAACGACACCAAGCAGGATTGGTGCAGCGAGTAACAAGCTGTAAATCAAATTGTAAAAAAGAAGATGGTGGTCGAACATCTCGTTGGCGATTAGGCCACAAGTCATCACAATTGCCAGCGAGGCCAGCGCACCTAAAAAGTACTTTTGTTTGATAAATGCATAGACTGCGGTGCCTATCACGGCAGTCGGCGATACAATCCAAACGAAGAGATGGCGCAGCAGCTCGATCACTCCACCCCCTCCCCAACCGGCGGCTTGTTATGCCCGAGCAGCCGCAGCACCTCGTCCGCCGCGTCGGCCAAGTTCGTCCCCGGCCCGAAGATTGCCTGCACCCCCGCCGCCCGAAGCATGGCGTAATCCTGCGCCGGGATGACCCCGCCCGCGACGACCTTAATGTCGGCGCGGTCCATGTCTTTCAGCGCGTCGATCAGTTCAGGGATAAGCGTCTTGTGGCCCGCCGCGAGC